>NZ_JBMAIQ010000049.1:0-322 GCF_048573875.1 Rhodococcus sp. SB1D | reverse complement strand
AGCCACCGACGGAAACGGCCGCAAAGCAGCACCCAACGCGGCGATCTTCTTCCCGTCCCGAACCTGCAGCATCGTGTTAGCCGCCAACCACGCACCCACACCGCGACTGGCAATCACCTGATCATCCGGGCGCAACGACAACTCGTCCACCACCGCCACACGCACAGCTTCGAGACGAAGAATCTCCGCACTCGCTTCGACAGCAGCAGCGCGCAACTCGGCAGCAGTCAACCGCCACAGGCGTCCGCGTAACCCCACCGCAGAACCAGACACCACGTCCGACAACAAGACACTCATTGAATCCCCCGATCCCCTCCCCAAA
>NZ_JBMAIQ010000048.1:0-338 GCF_048573875.1 Rhodococcus sp. SB1D | reverse complement strand
TTGTCCGAGGTGGCGGGCAAGAAGGCCGGCGGGTTCTCGCTCGGTATGTCGCAGCGTCTGGGGTTGGCGGGTGCGTTGTTGGGGGATCCGAAGGTGTTGTTGTTCGACGAGCCGGTCAACGGTCTCGATCCGGAGGGCATCGTCTGGATTCGTAAGTTCATGCAGCGGTTGGCGGCCGAGGGCCGCACGGTGCTGGTGTCGAGTCACCTCCTGTCGGAGATGGCGCTCACGGCGGAGCAGTTGGTGGTGATCGGTCGGGGTCGGTTGATTTCGGATTCGACGGTCGCGGAGTTCGTGGATCGTTCGTCGGAGTCGACGGTGCGCGTGCGCAGCCCACA
>NZ_JBMAIQ010000047.1:0-339 GCF_048573875.1 Rhodococcus sp. SB1D | reverse complement strand
CCCGACCAACCCGAGCACCTCGTCGACGCGGGACTTCGGGATCCCGTTCGAAGCAGCCATCCACTGCAGATGTGCACGCGCACTGCGATTGGGGTGCACCCACTTCGCATCCAGCAACGCGCCGACAGTCCGCAACGGCGTCTTGAGCTCGCGGTACGGCTTGCCCTCGATCAACGCCGCACCCGACGTCGGCTGATCCAGACCCAGGATCATCCGCATCGTCGTCGACTTACCTGCACCGTTCGGGCCCAGGAAGCCCGTCACGATGCCCGGCTTGACCGTGAACGACAAATCGTCCACCGCTTTCGTCGGTCCGTAAACCTTGGTCAATCCCCTCAG
>NZ_JBMAIQ010000046.1:0-355 GCF_048573875.1 Rhodococcus sp. SB1D | reverse complement strand
CCCGGAACAACGAAGTTGAGCACCGTGTTGTCGGCATTCGCCGCAACGCGATCGGCATCAGCCTTGACCGTGACGGTGTACGTCACCGTCTTGCTCTCGCCGGCCGCAAGGGTTCCCGTCACCGAGAAACCATCCGTGCCGACCATCGCAGCAGTCAACGGAGCATCAGCACTCAAGCTGCCCGCAACCAGATCAGCATCATCGAGCAGACCACGCAGATCATCGAAGTGCGCAACCTCACCCGCACCGTTACCGGTGTTCGTAAATGTGAGCGTGTACTTGATGTCCTGACCGGCAACAATATTCGAACCCGACACCGGATCAGAGGACTTCACCACAGCAATCTTCGGAGAGA
>NZ_JBMAIQ010000045.1:0-383 GCF_048573875.1 Rhodococcus sp. SB1D | reverse complement strand
AAGGCACGCTCAAGGCAACTGTCGACAGTGTCGACGGTGCTGCTCCGACCCTGTCGGGGACGACGCTCTCGTGGACTGGTGTGCTCGAGGCCGGTAAGTCGGTTGTCCTGACCTATCAGGTGAAGATCAACGACGGTGTTGCCGGCGGGGTTCTGATCAACAACAAGGTCACTGGTACTGCGAAGCCGCCGACGGGTCCGGAGATCACTCCTCCGCCGGTGACGACCGAGCATCCGGTGAAGGTTCCGGGGTTCACGGTCGCGAAGGCTGCTGATCCGGTGTCGGGTACCAATGTTGCTGCGGGTCAGACGATCACGTATACGGTGACGGGTGCGAATACGGGTAACACGACTCTTGATCCGGTGGTGTTGACCGATGATCTG
>NZ_JBMAIQ010000044.1:0-467 GCF_048573875.1 Rhodococcus sp. SB1D | reverse complement strand
CGTCAACGCCGCCCGCGCACCCGAACCAACCTCCGACTCCACCCGAGCAGCCAACAACTCCACCGACGACGCCTCGAACAACACCCGCACCGGAACCTGCGCATCGAGCGCCTGCCCCAACCGAGCCGCCACCCGAGTAGCAATCAAAGAATTACCACCCAAAGCAAAGAAATCATCATCCAACCCGACACGCTCGACCCCGAGAACATCCCCGAACACCGACGCGACGATCTCCTCCACCGCCGTCACCGGAGCCCGGAACACCGCAACCTCGAACACCGGCTCCGGCAACAACTTCCGATCCAACTTCCCCGACGCATTCAGCGGCAACGCATCCAACACCATGATCAACGACGGAACCATGTACGACGGCAACACCGCACGCAGCGAATCCGTAAGCGCTACAACATCAACCACCGCACCCGACGCCGGCACCACATACCCAACCAAGCTGTCACCCGACTTGG
>NZ_JBMAIQ010000043.1:0-649 GCF_048573875.1 Rhodococcus sp. SB1D | reverse complement strand
CGCACCCGTCACGGTGTACGTGATCGTCTGACCAGCAGCAACATTGGTGCCCGACACCGGATCAGCAGTCTTCGCGACCGTGAACCCCGGAACCTTCACCGGATGCGTCGTGCACAGCTGCGTCACCGGATCACACACCTCCGGAGGATCAACCGGAGGAGTCGTCCCCGGAACAACGAAGTTGTTCACGAACACCCCACCGACCACATCGGCATTGACCTTCACCGAATACGTCACCGTCTTCGTTTCGCCGGCCGCCAAGGTTCCCGTCACCGAGAAACCATCCGTGCCGACCATCGTCGCAACCAACGGAGCATCAGCAGTCAAACCACTCAATGCACCCTTGTCCACAACCTGACGCAAATCATCGAAGTACGCCACCTCACCCGCACCGTTACCGGTGTTCGTGAACGTAAGCGTGTACTTGATGTCCTGACCGGCAACAACATTCGAACCCGACACCGGATCAGAAGACTTCACCACAGCAATCTTCGGAGACAGAACCGGATGCTCCGTCGTCACCGGCGGAGGAGTGATCTCCGGACCCGTCGGCGGCTTCGCAGTACCGGTGACCTTGTTGTTGATCAACGTGCCACCGGCAACACCGGCATTGACCTTGACCTGGTAGGTCAGAACAACCGACTTACCA
>NZ_JBMAIQ010000042.1:0-942 GCF_048573875.1 Rhodococcus sp. SB1D | reverse complement strand
GTGCCGGCGGTGAATCCGGAGAGCTCCGATGTCACCGAGATCGCGTACAGGCCAGGGGGTTCGGCGATAGCGGGGTTGCGCGCCATGATGGTCCTCCCATCAAAGAAATTTCGATATCTGCGGGCAAGCTCTTGATCCGATGTGTGTTTGATGATATACCAAATCTACAGCATCTACTGTAGAAGTTCGGTGGATGCGGTGGTGGTAGTCAGTGAACGGTTCCAGTGACTTTTCCTGGAGGTGACCGAAAATGTTGATGCGCACCGATCCTTTCCGTGACCTTGACCGCCTGACCCGACAGCTGTTGGGTACTGCTTCGCAGCCAGCGGTGATGCCGATGGATGCATGGCAGGAAGGTGAGCAGTTCGTCGTCGAGTTCGATCTTCCCGGCATGGACCCGGATTCACTCGACCTCGATGTGGACCGCAACGTGGTGACGGTGCACGCCGAGCGGCCGGTTCGCGCCGGCGAGGCGGAGATGATTGCGGCTGAGCGCCCGCGCGGGGTATTCAGTCGTCAACTGTTCCTGGGCGAGAACCTCGACACCGACAATATCGAGGCCGGCTACGACGCTGGGGTGCTGAGGTTGACGATCCCGCTCGCGGAGCGGGCCAAGCCCCGCAAGATCGAGATCAGCAGCGCCGGGAACAGCAACGGGAGCAGCAAGGAGGTGGGCCGCAAGCAGGAGAGCAAGCAGATCGATGCGTGAACAGCACGCCGGAACAGTCCGCAGTCCACAACAGCATGTTTCGAGAGGGTGCAGCGACAATGACTGGGGTCGATGACGTCGAGATCGACCGCATCGCCGAGGACGAGTGTGAAGTAGCCGGCGAGGGTCGGCGCGGTGACTCGGAGTGGGAGAGGCTGGGTATCCACCTCTGGCACGAACTGGAATATGCTGCCGTGGTGGAGGATTCGGATCGGATTCTCGCCGATGCGCTC
>NZ_JBMAIQ010000041.1:0-1067 GCF_048573875.1 Rhodococcus sp. SB1D | reverse complement strand
GTGGGTGTGCGCGGACGATTGTGGCGGCTTCACCCCAGCGACGTCCGCGAGATCGCCATCACCGCGTCAGCGGAAATCCTTCGCCTGGAAGCCATTCGAGTGGCCGCTGTCGACACCCTGACGTTGAACCCGGACGAACAAGTACTCTGCTACCGCGGCACCGGACAATGGCTCGCGAACCACACCATGCTGCAGATCTCCACCGGCAGAAGAATCGCAGCCCTGGGCAAAGCGCTACGGTCGTTTCCCGAGATCGAAGACCAATTCGATGCCGGTGACCTCACTTTCGAGCACGCAGCACTGATCGTGGCGTTCTGCGAATCCCCACCCAAGGCAATGCCCGACGCCGCACTACCGTACTGCCGCGACACACTCCTCGCCGCAGCATCGGGAACCGAAGCAACCACCGTCAAACTGCGCTACGCCATCAGCGTCCTCGAGCACATGTTCGAATCCGACGACCCACCACCAAGCGAAGACACCGACCGCAACGAACTGCGCATCTCCCCCACCCTCAACGGAAGAGTCGCCGTCCGAGGCGATTTCGACGGAGTGACCGGCGAAATGCTTCTCTCCGCCCTCTCCAACCTCTCCATGCCCACCCCCGCCGAAGACGGCACACCCGACAAACGACCCGCCGCCACACGCAACGCAGACGCCATGGCAGAACTCATCCGGCGCTACCTCGACAACGCTGCCACCGGCATCGACGGCGGCCAACGCCCACACCTGAACGTGCACATCAACGCCAAAGACCTGGCCTACCACCGTGAATGCGCCACAACGAGTGATGGCTCAACACCTGTCCCCTCCGAGGACGACGATCCCGGCATGCTCGATCTCGACTTTCACGATCTCGACAAACAAGATCTCGATGTCGGCCACATGCCCTGGATGGGACCACTGAGCGTCGGCCGCACCCGCATGATCGCCTGCGACTGCATGCTCTCCAGCGTCCTCCTCGACGAAAACGGTGCCCCACTCGACGTCACCCCACTCAAAAGGCTTGTCACCGCAGCACAACGCACCGCCCTGATCGCCCGCGACAAAGGCTGCGCCTTCCCCGG
>NZ_JBMAIQ010000040.1:0-1144 GCF_048573875.1 Rhodococcus sp. SB1D | reverse complement strand
CTGTGATTGTTGCGGGAGCTCGTACCCCGATGGGTCGACTCCTCGGATCGTTGAAAGACCTCTCCGGGTCCGACCTCGGCGGCATCGCCATCAAGGGCGCCCTCGACAAGTCCTCAGTCGCACCCGACCAGGTCGAGTACGTCATCATGGGACAGGTCCTCACCGCCGGCGCCGGCCAGATGCCCGCCCGCCAAGCCGCCGTCGCCGCCGGCATCCCCATGAACGTCCCCGCCCTGAGCATCAACAAAGTGTGCCTCTCCGGCATCGACGCCATCGCCCTCGCCGACCAGATGATCCGCGCCGGCGAATTCGACATCGTCGTCGCCGGCGGGCAGGAATCGATGTCCCGCGCACCCCACATGCTCGAAAAAAGCCGCGAAGGCTTCAAATACGGCGACGTCACCCTCCGCGACCACATGGCCTACGACGGCCTCCACGACATCTTCACCGACCAGGCCATGGGCCTGCTCACCGAACAAGTCAACCAACAAGAAACCGCCCACATCACCCGCGCCGAGCAGGACGCCTTCGCCGCCGCCTCACACCAGAACGCGGCCCGCGCCTGGAAAGACGGCCTCTTCGACAACGAAGTCGTCCCCGTCTCCATCCCCCAACGCAAGGGCGAGCCCATCGTCTTCGCCCAGGACGAAGGCATCCGCGCCGACACCACCACCGAATCCCTCGGCAAACTGCGTCCCGCGTTCAGCAAGGACGGCACCATCACCGCCGGCTCCGCCTCCCCGATCTCCGACGGCGCCGCCGCCGTGATCGTGATGAGCAAAACCAAAGCCGAAGAACTCGGCCTGACCTGGATCGCGGAAATCGGCGCCCACGGCGTCGTCGCCGGACCCGACTCCACCCTCCAGTCCCAACCCGCCCGGGCCATCGCCAAAGCCTGCGCGAAGGAAGGCATCGACCCCACCGACCTCGACCTCGTCGAAATCAACGAAGCATTCGCCGCCGTCGGGATCGCCTCCACCCGCGAACTCGGCCTCGACCCCGCCAAGGTCAACGTCAACGGCGGCGCCATCGCCGTCGGCCACCCCCTCGGCATGTCCGGCGCCCGCATCGCCCTGCACCTCGCCCTCGAACTGCAACGCCGCGGCGGCGGCATCGGCGCAGCCGCACTCTGCGGCGGCGGCGG
>NZ_JBMAIQ010000039.1:0-1194 GCF_048573875.1 Rhodococcus sp. SB1D | reverse complement strand
CTCGTCGAACTGCTCGACCATGGTCAACTGCAGATCGAACTTCGCCGCCACCGCGCCGGTATCGACGCCCGCAACCGTCAGATCGCCCAACTGCAACCCGGTCTGGCGTGCGCTCTGGAACGACAGCATCACCTGGAACAACGGATTACGAGCCTGCGACCGCGCCGGATTGAGCACCTCCACCAACCGCTCGAACGGCACATCCGCATGCGCAAACGCACCCAGATCGCCCTCACGAACCCGACCCAACAACCCCGAGAACGACTCCGAAGAATCCACCTCGGTCCGCAACACCAACGTATTGACGAACATCCCGATCAAATCATCGAGAACCTGCTCACCACGACCCGCCACCGGAGTACCGATCGCAATATCGGACGTCCCCGACAACCGCGACAACAACACCGCCAACGCCGCATGCACCACCATGAACAACGACGAATTCGACTCACGCGCAGCGTCACTCAACGACACATGCACATCACGATCAATCACGAACGAATACGCAGCACCACGATTGGACGCCACCGCCGGCCGCGGACGATCAGCCGGCAAATCCAACTGATCCGGCAACCCCGCCAACGCCGACTCCCAGAACCCGATCTGACGCGAAATCAACGACGACGGATCATCTTCCGAACCGAGAGTCTCCCGCTGCCACAACGCGTAATCCGCATACTGCACCGCCAACGGCGTCCACCCCGGCACCTCACCCCGAGAACGAGCCTCGTACGCCACCATCACATCACGCGTCAACGGCCCCATCGACACACCATCACCACTGATGTGATGAACCACCATCGCCAACACGAACTCCGACTCCGACACCGCGAACAACCGCGCCCGAACCGGAACCTCCACCGCCACATCGAAACCAGCCGACAAGAACTCCGTCACCGCACCAACGACATCGGACTCCGACACCGCCACCGGCGACAAATCCAACCGCACCCGATCCGCAGACAACACCTCCTGGAACCCGACACCGTCGACCTCCGGATACACCGTCCGCAAAATCTCATGCCGCACAACAACATCCGACACCGCAGCGTCCAACGCCGCCACATCCAACAACCCCGACAACCGAATCGCCACCGGAATATTGTTCGCCGACGACAACGTATCGAAACGGTTCAAGAACCACATCCGCTGCTGCGCCAACGACAACGGCACCCGCTCCGGACGCACCCGAGC
>NZ_JBMAIQ010000038.1:0-1534 GCF_048573875.1 Rhodococcus sp. SB1D | reverse complement strand
CCGAAACAACAGTCACTGCAGATGCGGATACCGATGCATCAGCCACCAAAGCCGACTCGATCTCCCCCAACTCGATCCGCTGACCACGCAACTTCACCTGGAAATCACTACGGCCGATGTACTCCAGCTCCCCCGACGCATCCCACCGCACCAAATCGCCCGTGCGATACATCCGACCGCCCCCGCTGCCATCGGCAAACGGGTTCGCAACAAACCGATCCGACGACATTGCGGCCCGCCCGATATACCCGCGCGCCAACTGAATGCCCGATAGATAAAGCTCGCCGACAACACCCCTTGAAACCGGGTGCAGCCTGGAATCCAGGACTAGCAGCCCTGTATTCCACACAGCAGAACCAATCGGGATCGACACGGTCTCGTCCGATGTGACTTCATGGAAGGTCACATCAATTGCAGCCTCGGCAGGACCGTACAAATTCTCCAAGCGTGCTGATGGCATCACTCCGAAAACTTCCGCGGCAGTGCCAACTTTCAAGGCCTCGCCACCGGAAAACACCAGCCTCAAGGAAGGAATATTGCTGGCATATTCGGCTGAAATGAATAGGGCCATCATTGCAGGCACGAAGTGCGCGACCGTGACCGCATGCTCCCGGATCAACTTCGCTATGTACTGAGGGTCACGATGGCCATCCGGTTCGGCGATCACCATGCGCGCGCCTACTTGGCACGGCCAGAACAACTCCCAAAGTGAAACGTCAAATGTGGACGGAGTCTTGACCAGCACCACGTCCGACGGGTCCAAATTGTATCGATCCTGGCGCCAAAGCATCTGGTTTACTACGGCGATATGCGATACCAGGACGCCTTTCGGCGTCCCGGTAGAACCGGAAGTGAAAATCACATACGCAGGGTGATCTCCCCGAAGAGCAGACAGTCGCTCTGAATCGGTGATCGGATCAGTCGAATACGTATGCAGGTCAAGACTGTCAACATCAACCCAGGAAGTCGGCAACTTCGCGTCGAGTCGACCATCAACCGTAAAGTCACGCGAGTACAAGACAACGGCCGGCGCCGCCGTTCGCAAAACATAAGAGACGCGTTCAGTCGGATGCGATGGGTCCAGGGGTACATATCCGCCACCTGCACGAATCACCGCATGGGCTGCGATCACCCAAGATATAGACCGCCCCATGAGCACGCCGACCAGAACCTCAGGTCCAACACCTTGCGAAATCAGATGTCGGGCCAATCGATTGACGCGCGAATCGAATTCGCCATAGGTCAAGCTTTCGTCACCGTAAATCAGCGCAACATCCATAGCGCGCTGAGCCGTACCGACGACATCCACCAATCGCGTCGCGGGCAGATCCCGACGACTGGCGCGCGATCTGTTGTAGATCTCAATTCGTTCAACACCATCAAGAAGATCGACTTCTCCCACCAGCGCCGATGAATCGTCGAGAACTGTGCGCAGGATGCGTTCGAATCGGGTTGCCATCGAGGCCACCGTCGACTCGTCGAACAGATCCGTCGCGTACGTGAACGTCGCCGCCATCCCGGCCGGGGCACCGGA
>NZ_JBMAIQ010000037.1:0-1555 GCF_048573875.1 Rhodococcus sp. SB1D | reverse complement strand
CGGCAACGCATCCAACACCACAAACTGCGACGGCACCATATACGACGCCAACCGCTCCCCCACACCCACCTTCACCACATCAACATCAACCGAAGACCCCACCGCAGCAGTGACATACGCAACCAACTGATCACGCCACACCACCACCACAACAGAACCCACACCCACCTGATCCCGAACCGCAGCCTCGATCTCCCCCAACTCGATCCGCTGACCACGCAACTTCACCTGAAAATCACTACGACCGACATACTCGAGCTCACCCGACACACCGATCCACCGCACCACATCCCCCGTGCGATACATCCGCGAACCCACCCCACCGAACGGATTCGCCACAAACCGCTCCGCCGACAAATCCACCCGCCCGAAATACCCACGAGCGACCTGCACACCCGACAAATACAACTCACCCGCAACACCCACCGGCACCGGACGCAACCGCGAATCCAACACCAACACCGACGAATTCCACACCGGAGCACCCATCGGCACCACCACACCCACACCATCGAGCGGACCCGCCGCCGTCGCATGCACCGTGAACTCCGTCGGACCATACAAATTATGAACCTCAACCGACGGCAACACCGACAACACCCGACCCACCACCGACGCCGGCAACGCCTCACCCGCCGCGAAAATCACCCGCAACGAACCCAACCCACCACCACCGAGACGCGAAATCGTCGCCTCCGACGTGTCGACCAACTGATCGACGAACACCTCCAACATCGACGGCACAAACGAGACCATCGACACCGACTCCGCCGCCACCACCGACGCCAAATACCCCGGATCCCGATGACCGTCATGAGTAGCCACCACCAACCGAGCACCCACCGCCAACGGAACAAACAACTCCCACACCGACACATCGAACGTCACCGGAGTCTTGAACAACACCACATCAGAACCCGACACCGCATAACGCTCCGCCAACCACGACACCTGATTGACCACACTGCGATGACTGACCGCCACACCCTTCGGCCGACCCGTCGACCCCGACGTGAAAATCACATACGCCGTATTCCCCGACCGCAACGGCGAAACCCGATCCACATCCGAAACAGGAGCATCCGAAAAACCAGACACATCAACAACATCAACCTCGACCACCGGCACCACACCAGCATCGAAACCAACATCAGAAGTACTGACCACACACACCGGCGACGCCGCCGCCAACACATACCCATTACGCTCCGCAGGCTGATCCGGATCCACCGGAACATACCCACCACCAGCCCTGAGCACACCGTAAACCGCAACCAACAAATCAACCGACCGACGAACCGCAACACCCACCAACGACTCCGGCCCCACACCCACCGAAACCAAATACCTGGCAAAACGATTCACCCGAGCATCGAACTCCGCATACGACAGAGACACACCCTCGAACGAGAGCGCTACCGCATCCGGAGACGCCGCCACCTGCGCATCGAACCCGTCCAACACCGACACACCCGCAACCTCACGAGCCGTGTCATTCCACCCCTCGAGCACCAACGAACGCTCAACAGAATCCAAAATATCAACGTCACCAACA
>NZ_JBMAIQ010000036.1:0-3252 GCF_048573875.1 Rhodococcus sp. SB1D | reverse complement strand
ACGCAGGAGGGCCAACACCGCGAAATGATCCTTCTCCGGAATACCCTCCGGGTAACCACTACGAAGCCAGTCCAACACCGCTTTCAACGGATGACGCACCCGACACCTACTCTCATCGCCGAACCATACGACAGACATCCCGCAACCGGCGAAACATTGTTCAGCCGCGAGTCATGTGCGGTGCCACATCCCCGAAGACCCCACCGTCACCACCGCACACCGGAAATTCCGAACTGCCACCGCCCAGCAAATCAACGCTCGCGAAAGTCAAGGCGCGCAACGACAGCCAACGCTATACACAACACAAGCACCAGCACTGCAACATTGATCATCACGATCTCCCCTCCGGCAACCCTGCGGGGTCAGTCCCCAACGCACGGCGAACCAGACTCATACGGCAGTCTGGGCGAGCCTGTCGAGAAGCAACTTCTTCCCGATCTCCGCGCCCTTGCGGCTCTCGCTCTGGGCTTTACGGAACAGATCGGCCACTTCACCGTCCCCGTCACGCTCGGCATCATCGATGTAGGTCTGCATACGCAACGCATTACTCAACGACGCTTCGACGAACCAGATCAAGTTGTAGTCCTTGTCCCGCGTACCCGTCGCCGCACCGGATTCCTGCCCACTCATGGCCCTCTCTCCTTCTCGATTCCCACCGAACTGCCCCTCTCCATGGCCATACCCCGCACAGACGACGTCCACGCACCACACCGCACGCGCAGCATCAGCAAATCGTCAACGAACACACACCCCACACCTAAGAGAGAAACCCCGCGGCCACCGACAAAACGTGACGTGCACATCCCGCACCCCGCACCGGTTTCACCACCCGCCTTACCGGGTAATCCGCCCTGACGGCGGAACGCTGCACAAGCAACGAGTCGCCGAACAGGGCCTTCCCCGGCAAGCACCAACCGGCAACGGCCCGCGCGCATCCCACACAACGCGAGCCAACGGGATACGCCCGATTCGCCGGCTGCCGTCACCAGCAGCCGGCGAATCGCCCGCGAAAGAGTCTCCGATCGCCACTGGTCACACATCGCTGACCGAAAACTCCGCACCCAGGTTCCCTGCGACCACTTCGTCCCGCGGATAATCAGCAACTGCGATTGGATACCATCATCGGGCGCAGCACACACCGCGCACAGGTTGCACCCGGAGCGAGTCCATCGCCACCATCGCCCGGACCCGCGGTCTGCAAAAGACTGCCCGCCTCACCTGCCAGGGTCAGGCGCGCACGGCCCGCCGACGACAGTTCACCACCGACGTCGGCGGGCCACCCCGACCGTGAACACCGCACACGCCGCGGCCCGCTCGCGCAAGACGCAACCGAAAACCGCACTCCGTCGCCGGTTCCATCGCCGCCATCCTTCTGCACACCCCAGAACCCCGAACGCGGCGCCCGGTAGCTTGTTGATAGCCACGGGCGGATGATGCTACGGTCAATCTCGATTGTTGATCATGCACGCACTTCCTCAGGTCGGGGCCGAGTGGAGCACCTCAACCGATGCCAGAACACCCATCTTCGGCATCGCGCCACGTGGCAGGTCCCTCCCCGCATTGCCGTGGCGGAGGTTTGCGTGCTCAATAGATTCCGGCGGGAAGCAGCCGTCCTCGCCGCCTACCTCTCCCAATTCGAGACCGACGACACCGACTACGCAGAACACTGCCCCTACGTCGGCATCACCGGTGAGAGCCGGGCCCGCCCGCACGCCGACTACCAGCAGGCCTGCCGATGGATCGCCGCCACCGCGTGCACCGACGACGACATCGCCGCCCTCGCCCGCATGCGCCGCCGCTACGGCTTCCCCACCGAAACCTGACCCACTAATTTCCGTAAGCGGCTACGGACGGCCCCGCTGCCGCTCCCCAATCGGCCCCAGCGAATATCTCCCCAATCGGCCCCAGCGAATATTCAGGACTTTGTTCCGGTGCCTTTCGGAACGAGAGTGCCTCGGTCGGCGTACATCGCCTCGATCCGAGCCTTGATCTCGGCAGTACTCATCGAACCGCTGCGCACAGCCGGCCACGAGTTCGACCTCGAAGTCAGGACGTTCATCGGAAAAGCCCTTCACACATTGATGATTGAAGATTCGTAGCAGTACGCGAACGGCGTCAGACCATGCGACGTGAGCCGGGTAGGGTCCGTCTGATCGTTCGTCAGTAACGACCAGACGGACCCTGCACGCCCTCGCCCACAGGGAAGGACGCACAACTCACTCCGCCAACGGCGTCGACAAATTCCGGACGGGAATTACCAACCCCCACAGGCAGACACCTTGTTGGCAGGAAATCTACGCGGCGTGCAGAATCCGAGAAGAGGCGTCCTGCACACTCCGATTCGGTGCCATCGGCGCCGACGCCGCATCCGCGCAGCCGACCGTGACGACCTGACGCCACCACGCTTCACGTTCCTCGGATTCGGGCCACACCACCACATCGAGGTCATCGACATCCATGCGAGTACTCCTTCATGTCCTCTGACCACCTGTTACCCCGCCCGCCGACCTGTAAACACCTCACGGCGTCGAAGCCGGATCAACCACCGACTGCGGTGCCAGTGCCGGACTCGGCATGCCGATCTTCGGGCACCATGTGCCGCGGTGCCCGCCGGGCGGCAGTTTCGTAGGCAACAACGCCCCGCGATCGTCGTAGCGCTGGACATACAACCCCCAACTACTACCGCCGTTGGCGGCCGTCGCCGCCACGATCGCCTCGTTGTCCGACTCGAAGAACTCTTCGGCGCTCGATCCATCCGCGAACGTGAACCTGTACCGTTCCATCACGCCACCTCGCCGTCTGTCGAAAAAGCTGGTAGGCCGAAAACAACTCGTAGACAGTGTGTTCGGACGAAACTCTGCACGGTGTGCGTTCACGCTGCGCGCCGGAAAAGGTGATTGCCGAGCCGGTCACACTTCTCGCACTCTTCACCGTCCAAGGCCTGTACCCGCTGCTGCTCGGTACTCGCACAAGACGTCACAGTGTGTGAGCGTCTCGGCAACCACCGCACAAGAACCCACGGACCCTGCCCGCAAGTCCTCACACCCGAGGGTCCCCCGCTGCGCCGTCGAGGGCCGGGCAACGAGAAACCCGCCCACGCCCCTAACCCTGCGGAGGGGAGCGTTGGGTCGCCCGAGGCCGCATCACCGGAACCCGATACGTATACCGGGACACCATGATCGGCGGGGCCACCAAGCCGGGGTCGAGGGTGCAGCCGGCAATCCTGGTGAGCAACACCCACGCCGCCGGAGT
>NZ_JBMAIQ010000035.1:0-4735 GCF_048573875.1 Rhodococcus sp. SB1D | reverse complement strand
GCGCAGGAGGGCCAACACTGCGAAGTGATCCTTCTCCGGAATACCCTCCGGGTAACCACTACGAAGCCAGTCCAGCACCGCTTTCAACGGATGACGCACCCGCCACCACCTCTCCCCAAACGCTACGACAGACATCCCTCACCGGCGAGGTTGTTCGGCCCGTCAAGAATCGCGGACTCCGACAAAAGGGCGAACGGCCCGCCTGGCCGTTCGTCAGTAACGACCAGACGGACCCTGCACGCCCTCCCCACGGGAAGGACGCACAACTCACCCGCCGCCAACGGTGTCGACTGATCGCGGAATGGAACTTTCGACCTCCACGGCGGACACACGGTACGCCACCGCCAAGGGCGGGCGGGGTTGCGCTCGCGACGAATCTACGCGGCGTGCAGAAGCCGAGAAGAGGTGTCCTGCACACTCCGATTCGGTGTCATCGTCGCCGACAACCCATCTCGGCTCGCTCCGACGATCTGACGCCACCACGCTTCACGTTCCTCGGATTCCGGCCACACCACCACATCGAGGTCATCGACATCCATGCAAGTACTCCTTCATGCCATCTGACCGCCAGTTACCCCGCCCGCGGTCCTGTAAACGCCTCACCGCTTCGAAGCCGGATCAACCGCCGACTCCACTACCAGCGCCGGACTCGGCACGCCGATCTTCGGGCACCACGTGCCCCGATGCCCACCCGGAGGAAGTTTCGTAGGCAACAACGCTCCGCGATCGTCGTAGCGCTGGACATACAACCCCCAACTACTGCCACCGTTAGCGGCTGTCGCCGCGACGATCGCCTCGTTGTCCGAATCGAAAGACTCTTCGGTGCTCGATCCATCCGCGAACGTGAACCTGTACCGTTCCATCACACGACCTCGCCGTCAGTCGAAAAAACTCGTAACCACCATGTTCCCGTAACGACTGTGTTCGAATCTCAAGTCTTGTGACGACGAAGTTCGGGGCGTCACATCTGCCGCCGACATCAGCTCTCGGACTCACCCCCGCAAGTCAGCGTTCGCGAGGCGTCCGCTGGCGCATTCACGGGCTTCTCGCTGCGTCGTCGGGGGCCGGACAACGAGAAACCCGCCCACGCCCCCTAACCTTGCGGAGGGGAGCGTTGGGTAGCCCGAGGCCGCGTCACCGGAACCCGATACGTAAAGCGGGGCAACATGTTCGGCGGCACGGACCCCTCGGGCTCCTCAAGGGCACCGGGACTGTCAGTGTCCGACCGGTTCGAGCAAGCTCGGGTCGTTGTTCCTTGGAGAGTTCACAGCGGTCGAGACCTCGTACGGTTCGAGATGCGGCTACGGAACGGAATTGATCATCGCCTGGACTTCGCCTTTGTCGGTGAGGTTCGGGTCGAGCCAGTGTTCCCAGAACGATTCGGGCAGGATCAGCGGGGATCTGTCGTGTATGTGTCCCGTGGCATCAGTAGCTGGCCGGGTGAGAATGGTGCAGGTCCATACCCATTTGTTCGGATCCTCTTCGGGCAGTTCAGGATCGGGCCACAACTCGTAGAGTCCAGCCATCGCGATCACGTCGTTCTCTCCGTGCAAGAAGTACGGAATCTTCTTTCCCTCTTCACTTTTCATCCATTCGCAGTAACCGTTCGCGGGAACGATGGCCCGCCTTTTGGCAGCACTACTCCTGAATGACGGCTTCTCCGTGACGCTTTCACTGCGGGCGTTGATCAGCTTGGATGCCATCTTCCGATCCTTGGCCCAGGCAGGGAGCAAACCCCAGCGGACGGTCCGGAGCTGGCGCTGGGGCTCGGAGTCGGGTTCCTCGTGCAGGGCTCGTTCGAGGATCACCCGGACAGGCTGTGTGGGAGCGACGTTGTAGGACGGGGGCAGTTCGTCGCCGACAGTCTGCATCGTGTCGAAAAACGACTGCAATTCCTTATCTGAGCTTCGATTGGCGTAGCGCCCGCACATGGCCTGACCTCCTCGTAGTCGGTTCCTGTCCCATTGAACAGCGTGGATCCGACTTCCGCTTCCAGCGGCGTGTGATGATCTCCGTGACTACGTCGGCAGCATGGAGAGGGGTTCTGCGATCAACGGTCCTCGGCCGGCATCTGCTGATGTGGCATTGGCGATCGCAGCGGCCACGGTTCTCGGTGTCACGGTCGGGGTTCTCCTCGCCGACGTGATGGCCGGTGTCGCGGTCGGGGCCGGTACCGCGGTGGTGTTCCGTTTCGTATTGCGGACGATCATCACCAGGAAATGACGGAATCGTTCGGGAGAGCCTACGCATGAAAACGTATCGCGACTCCGAGTGGCTCTTCCGCGACTATCCGTGGACCGAGAACGGCCTGTACGTGACCTATGTGCGCGACGCAACGCCGGCTGCCGTGATCGAGGCGATGACCGTGCGCGAACTGGGGGAAGTACGCGGACTCCAGGGCATCAACGAACTCGGCTGGGAAGAGTTTTCGATCGTCGGCGCCGCGGCCTTGGAGAACTGGACGATCGCGCTCGCTCCGATGGCTTCCGCCGGCACGGACGACGCACTGATAGCGCCGCTGTCGGCGGGACGTGAGACGCTTACACACTCGAGCAATGTCGCAGCTGCCGCCTCGTTCATCCTGTGGCAGGACGGCATTCGCGCTGTGCACTTCGACCCTCACCTGCGCCTGGACCCGATACCGGAGGCGTAGCAGTCGCGGATGAGAGAGGTCGGGCTCGACCCCGACGGTGAAGGACCGACTCCTGACTGGAAATTCCACTTCGTCGAAGCATCTTTTGCGCTGGCCGCGAACTACACCGGCGCGCAGATCACCCCCGTATTTTTGTCGACATCGACCTTCGTGGCAGGCAGTGACGACTGACCGCGA
The DNA here is from genome assembly GCF_048573875.1 of Rhodococcus sp. SB1D. Classification (NCBI taxonomy): domain Bacteria; kingdom Bacillati; phylum Actinomycetota; class Actinomycetes; order Mycobacteriales; family Nocardiaceae; genus Rhodococcus; species Rhodococcus sp. SB1D. Next base: position 1,905 of record NZ_JBMAIQ010000035.1, on the reverse strand, counting down.
TGCAGGTCAGTACACCGGAATAACTCTCTGCCTTGGTTCGTTGTAAAGGCTGTCGGTGTTCGGTTCTTTGCCCCGGGTACCACCCCAGAAATGCCGCTTCGAGCGGCCACTTGCCGAGAGGCGCAAGACGGGCACCGACCCTGTGAAGCCGCTGGACACCGTCAGGTTCCGGCGGTTTCGTCATATCTGCCCGGGCTTCAGTAACACTGTGTGCCTCCCAACTCGCACGGAGTCACCTCGGAGAGAGCTATCCGCCATTCCCACGGCAATGGAAGCCACCAGATCCAACCACCTGCGATCATCTGAAAGCCTCCTCGAATACGTTCCTGATCCAGATCAGTGACGACCGGCGAGGTCGACTGGCGGATGTGCAGCATTCGAAACGTGCAATACTCCTTGACGCGCGTTCCTCAGCGCGCGCATGGCCACGCGATCAAAGTGGCGATCTCGCTCAGCGCCACCGCCGTCGCCGTCGCCGTCACGACTGCTCCACTTTCGCCACCGAGTAACCCAGACCGTCGGCAAGCATCCGCATCGGTTCCTCATCCCCGGGTAATCCGATACCGGATATCACTTTCACCACGCCCGCGCACTCGTCGGGACGCTCAATACGGACACACAAGCAGCGTGCAGGGCGCTCAATTCGCGTGAACGCCCTGTGCGATGCCTTGAGCAGCGGTAAAAGAATGGCAACGCCGAAGACAAATATTTCCGTCACCTCCAGATACACCAACTCGGCGTACCGTCGAAGTGGAGCCCCTACCCAACTGTTAGCGGCAGGGACTCCACGAGGTGAGACGTCCCCGTGTTGAGCACACAGCGCGGGGACCCACTTTCCGCGCCGGGTTCACTACTCAACCCTGCATCTCCACCCTAAAACAGTCCATCAGGTTTGGTCTACGGAGAAGGTGAACCGTTACCAACCGAACACTTCACTTCCAACGTGGCGCGATCACGCGGAGCGCCGCGCACGACGTGGCCGCCGACGCAGCTGGGCGCACTCACTGCCGAAAGCGGGAAGCGCGACCGCGCATATGGGGTCGGTGGTGGGCGGTGACCGGCACGATCCCCCAGACTCACCCCGCCCGTAAAGAGTCCCAACCGCATCGCACGTCTTGGCGAGTCCGCACCGCAACGAGATCCGACCCGCTCCAACCGATGTAACAGTCGAAACTATCGGCTAGTTCCTGCCCCGCAGGCGCTCTTGAACGACAACGAACTCCGAAATACCGAACACTCAGAGTCGACGAGCCGCCTGCCGACACTCCAACTCGTCCTGAACGATCTCGAGCCGCATCTCCTCACAGCGGCTCAGCTCGTCCAGACCCTCCAACCGACAACACTCCGTCGCCAGGTCCTCATCGCTCATCCCGCGCCTGACATCCTGCACCGCGCACTCCCTCCGATCCGCACCCGCACCCGCACTCGTTCGGATCGGTGAATACCCACGAAAAGACATCCCTCAACCACCAACTGAATGCCCTACCATGATGTTTCAGCCCGCGGGCGAACGGTTCGGCTGAGTCGCACACAGGCGCCCACCAACACGCTGCTCACTCACGGCAGTGGTGGCGGCACATAACCGGTCACATCAGTCCAACCGCGACCGCTGGATCAGCATGTAAACGGCAGCGGGGTCCACCGAAGCACACGGCATCCCCATTAACCGGCAACCACCGAAAATGCACCTTCCGATGACGTTGCTCTGTTGGCGCCTTCTTTCGGCGAATGCCTGCACCACCACTACTTCGGAAGCCTCTCGTGGGCAGTGGAATCGACTGCACCGTCATCGTCGTCGCCGTCATACGACTCGGACGTCGCCAACGGCCAATCCACGTCGTCGAGCCGACGGGTAACGCGTTCGATGTCCTCCTCGGACGGTTCCTCACCCATGGTTCCTGCGAG
>NZ_JBMAIQ010000034.1:0-5381 GCF_048573875.1 Rhodococcus sp. SB1D | reverse complement strand
AACTGGTCACGATTTCCTCCGGCTGCAAAAGAGAGATAGTCGTCGGTTCCGTGCGGCCTAAGAGCCAAGTCACATCCCGACGTGTACTCCTCAAACGGTAGCGCTACCGTGAAAGGTATGACACAGACCTCCCCCAGTTCTGCACTCGCACCTTTGTCGTCCGACCTCGTCGTCGCGATCGATCACGTCGGAATCGCGGTGCCCGATCTCGACGTGGCAATCGAGTGGTACACGCAGCACCTGGGCATGGTGTCGACCCACGAGGAAATCAACGAATCGCAGGGCGTGCGTGAGGCCATGCTCTCCGTCGTCGGCTCCCCCGCCGGATCCACTGCCGTTCAGCTGCTCGCGCCTCTGGACGAGAACTCGACCATCGCCAAGTTCATCGACCGAAGCGGCCCCGGCCTCCAGCAGCTCGCCTACCGGGTCACCGACATCGACGCCATCTCCGCCGAACTTCGCGACCGCGGGGTTCGGTTGCTGTACGACGCTCCCCGACGCGGTACGGCCAACTCGCGCATCAACTTCATTCACCCGAAGGACGCCGGCGGCGTCCTGGTGGAACTGGTCGAACCCGACGCGAGCCACTAGCAGACCCGACTCCAGCTCGTATGCCAGGTAGATTGTCGCCATGGCATACGAGCAGGACCGCGGTTCGATCCAACTTCCGTTCCAGATCGCACGGAAGGGATACGACCGCGACGAGGTACGCAACTACTTCGAGCGATTCGACGCGGAGCTGCGAGTTACCGCGGCTGATCGTGATGCTGCCGCTGCGCAGGCCCGTGACCTCGCCAAGCAGCTCGACGATGCACGCGACGACATCGACGACCTCCGCAAGGACGTCGACCGCCTCTCGGTACCGCCCACCACTGCGGAGGGCATGAGCGATCGCATCAGCCGCATGCTGCGCCTTGCCTCCGACGAGGCCTCGGAGGTGCGCGCGAAGGCCGAGGCCGACGCAGCCGAGATGACCTCCATCGCCGAACAGGACGGCGCCCGCCTTCGTGGTCACTACGAGTCGCTGATCGCCGAACTCGAGGACCGTCGCAACGCGATGGAAACCATGCACGAGCAGACCATGGCGCAGGCCCGTACCGAAGCCGCCCGGATCGTCGAAGCCGCGCAGGCCGAGCGGGATCGACTGGCTGCCGAGTCCGAGGCCAAGCGCACTCAGATCCGCGAAGACTTCGACATCTCGATGTCGGAGCGCCGCGCCAAGGTCGTCGCCGCCGTCAACGAGCTGGAGTCGTCGAGCAAAGCAGAGGCCGAGCGTCGACTCGCCGATGCGTCGCACGAGGCTCAGCGCAGGCTGCAGGCCGCCACTGATCAGTCCGAGCGCAAGATCGCTCACGCGAAGGAACTCACCGAAGAACTGCGCGTTCTCCGAGGCCGAATCCTGGCTCAGCTCTTGGGCATTCGCGGACAACTCGATTCGGTTCCGGCCATGCTCGCATCGGTCAACCGGGAGAGCGAACTCCTCGATGCACCGCCCGCTCCGGTCATCGTCGAAGCCGAGGAAGATCTCGAGATCGAAGACAAGAAGGCCGACGCAGATAAGGTCGACGCAGATCCGGTCAAATCAGAACCGAGTATCGACGAAGACGACGTTCTCGAGGACTCGGACGAGACGAACACCGCCGAGATCGACACCCGCGCCGTCGAGCAGCGAGCCCAGTCCAGGAACTGATCGACGCTCAGGACCACCGTCTGGTCAGGCTGCGCGTACCGCGGCCTGACCAGCATCCGGTATGCCAGTGTCGACGCTCGTTCGCGCCGCCCGGTTCCGAAGGCCACGTCACCACGTGAGCGACGCCGGGTCTGATGTCGTGATCACAACCGGGGCATCGATAGAACTTCGTCGCGTTGGAGCCGGGTATCGGCCTCACCATGTACATTTCACCGCCCGGCCCGGGTTCCTGCCGGACCAGCGCTCCGCCGAACAACACGCCGCTTGGTGACGCCGACTCCGCGCTCGAATCCCGAGCACGCCGAGTATCCGTTCGACGGGTTTGCTTCGGCGAAGGTTTGCGGCGCGGCATGGTTCGAGTCTAAACAGCGTCAGAAGAGACGGAACTCGGTGCTTTCGGTGCCCCGCAAGGCCTCGTAGTCAAGGACCAGGCAACGGATCCCACGGTCGTTGGCCAAAGTCTTTGCCTGCGGCTTGATCTGTTGCGCTGCAAAAACTCCCGTGACCGGCGCGAGCAGCGGATCGCGGTTGAGCAACTCGAGGTAGCGCGTCAACTGCTCGACGCCGTCGATCTCGCCGCGACGCTTGATCTCCACCGCCACCGATGCACCGTCCGCGTCTCGGACCAGAAGATCGACCGGCCCGATGGCCGTCATGTACTCACGTCGCACCAACGTGTAGCCGGGGCCGAGTGTCTCGACATGCTCCGCCAGAAGTTCTTGAAGGTGTGCCTCGACACCGTCCTTGATCAATCCCGGATCGAGACCGAGTTCATACGACGAATCGTGCTCGACCTCTTCGAGAGTGATCCGGAGTTCCTCGCCTGCCTTGTTGGTGACGACCCACAGGATGTCGTCGCTGTCCCCGGTGGTCTCGACCAACCAGCACGGCGGACTCATCCAGTTGAGCGGCTTGTACGCCCGATCGTCGGCATGGATACTGACCGAGCCGTCGGCTTTGACCAACAGCAGTCGTCTTGCGGTAGGGAGGTGGGAGGTCAGGCGTCCCACATAGTCGACACGGCAACGAGCAATAACTAGGCGCACCGGACCACCCTAAGCGATCATTACGACTACTCTCGACACACTATGCAGCGAAGCCGTGTCCCGAGTGCGCCCCTGGGGTCGTGGCTGCTCGGATCCACCGACGAAAGCCCCAGGCGCCGCCGAATCCGTGTCCAGGCACTACTCACCGCGCCCCTCCTGGTCACAAACCTGATCGGAGCGGTACTGGCGATCGTGCTCATCGGATTCGTGGTTCCCGGACCCGAGATCATCCACCCCGAATTCGCATGGATCAACTTCATTGCCGTGCCCGTCTTCATCGGGTGTGTCTTTCTCATCGGACTGCTGTGGGGCACCAAACGGCTGATGCGGGATCTTCGATGGGCCACCGAGGATCACCCACCGACAGAGCAGAATCAACGCGCGGCGCTGCGCGGGCCGTGGCGACTGACCCGAGTGCAAGCCGTCCTGTGGACGGCCGCGCTCATCACCTTCACGACCATGTACGGAATCGTCGACCCCGACACTATTCCGAAAGTTCTGTTCACCGTGGCTTTCAGCGGTATCACCACGTGCGCTTTCTGCTACCTGCTCAGCGAGTTCGCACTCCGCCCGATTGCTGCGCGTGCACTCGAATCCGGAGCACCCCGCAAGGCTGCCGTTCTCGGACTGACCGGCCGGACAATCCTCGTCTGGCTGCTCGGAAGCGGAGTCCCCGTCACCGGCTTGATGCTCGTGGCGGTCTTCAGCTTCATCCGGCCTGCATCGTGGCAAGCCCTCGCGATCGCCATCCTCGTCATTGGCGGAATCACCCTGTGCGTCGGACTCGGGCTGACATACATCAACATTCGGTCCGCCGCGGCCCCCATTCGGTCCGTGCGACGAGGAATGGAACAAGTCACCCGTGGCGACCTCACCGCGTCCGTCGTCGTGTACGACGGAACGGAACTGGGACTACTGCAGGCCGGCTTCAATCGCATGGCCGAGGGTCTGCGCGAGCGAGAGCGAATACGCGACCTCTTCGGGCGCCACGTCGGACACGAGGTTGCCGCAAACGCGGTTCGCCGAAACCCGGAACTCGGCGGTGAAGAACGTGACGTTGCCGTACTCTTCGTCGACGTCATCGGATCGACCACCATCGCGGCCACCAACTCCCCTACGGCGGTGGTCGCTCTACTCAACCGTTTCTTCGACGTCATAGTCGACGAGGTCGACGCACACGGCGGATTCGTCAACAAGTTCGAGGGCGACGCAGCGCTGGCGATCTTCGGAGCGCCGACGACACTCGACGATCACGCCGGCAGCGCACTCGCCGCTGCCCGCAAGATTCAGCAGCGCCTGCGTGCCGAGGTTCCGGAAGTGAGCGCGGGAATCGGCGTCGCCGCAGGTGTTGCCGTAGCCGGGAACGTCGGTGCGCGAGAAAGATTCGAGTACACCGTCATCGGTGATCCCGTCAACGAAGCGGCGCGACTGTCCGAAGTTGCCAAGACGGTTCCGGGTAACGTCGCCGCATCCGGACGGGCTGTGGCTGCCGCTGACAGCGCCGAGGCTGCACAGTGGTCGATCACCGAGAGCATCACCCTTCGCGGCCGCCTCGAACAGACCGAGCTCGCGATTCCGTGCGACGCCCTAAAGTCCGAGACCAGCCCGTCAGACTCCGTGCCGGTTCAGCCCTGACCCCAACACCCCCCCTGAGCGAACGGCACGTTCGGTCGGTCCAAGGCGATCAACGCCACGTTCGCTCGATGACTTTCCCGCTTCTCGACGGTCTATATCGGCACAGCGAAAATCCGACGACGCCTGGGAGATGGGTACGACTATGAAACTGACGACCTTTACCATCGTCACTCTCGACGGGGTGATGCAAGGACTCGGTGGGCCGGACGAAGATCGCCGTGGCGGATTCGAGCGGGGCGGCTGGTCCGCGCCATTGGTGGACACCGAAGCCATGGACTATCTCGTCCAGGTCTACCAGCGAGCTGACGCGTTCCTGTTCGGGCGACACACGTACGAGATCTTCGCCGGCTATTGGGGCGCGTTCGAGAATCCCGACGTCAACCCCATTGCAAGCGCCCTGAATTCGCGGCCCAAGTATCTTGCCTCGACAACGGTCACCGATCCGCAATGGAAGAACACCACGGCCCTTTCAGGTGACACCGCCACAGCTCTCGGCGCACTGAAAGCCAGACCCGGCGGTGAGCTTCAGGTGCACGGCAGTGGCAACCTGTGCCGCTGGCTTCTCGCGAACGATCTGGTCGACGAGATGATCCTGCTGATCGTTCCGGTGGTGGTAGGCCAGGGCACACGACTGTTTCCCGACACCGGACCGGACATCGCACTCGAGCTGGCCGAATCGCGAGCCACATCAAAGGGCGTGACGATTCAGAGGTATCTGCCGGCTGGCCGGCCGAAGTATGCGACTGCCACCGCCGACGGCATCGACTGATCCGGGCAAAGCGCCTGTCGTCCTCAGTCGTGTTCCCGCCCCTGATGGTGTGAACGTACCGTTCCCCTCGTTGGAGGCGGTGAGAGTACCGTTCACTCGATGCGGGGATGCCGGCGGGGATGCTCCCCCCTTCGATCGTGCGAACGGTGCGTTCGGTCGATCTGAGGCGACGAAAGGGCCGTTCGCTCGAAGTCGGGGGCCGGCGGGGGTGTTTTGGGTACGAGAAAGCCCCCCAACCATC
>NZ_JBMAIQ010000033.1:0-5442 GCF_048573875.1 Rhodococcus sp. SB1D | reverse complement strand
GTGTTCGGCGGTGTCCTACTCTCCCACACCCTGTCGAGTGCAGTACCATCGGCGCTGAAGGGCTTAGCTTCCGGGTTCGGAATGGGACCGGGCGTTTCCCCTTCGCTATGACCGCCGTAACTCTATGAAACTGTCACAGTAACCTTCTTCTGATCACCTGGTTTCACCACCCGTCAACACCCGTTTCTGGTGTTGGGGGATGGAGAAAACAGGGTTTCTCATCAGTATCTGTGTGTTGTTTCAGATACCGCACAGTGGACGCGTAGCTTCTTTGTGGTAAGTCCTCGGCCTATTAGTACCAGTCACCTGCATGCATTACTGCACTTCCAGTTCTGGCCTATCAACCCGGTGGTCTGCCGGGGGCCTTACCCCCTCGAGGGGGTGAGAAACCTCATCTTGGAACAGGCTTCCCGCTTAGATGCTTTCAGCGGTTATCCCTTCCGAACGTAGCTAACCAGCGGTGCTCCTGGCGGAACAACTGGCACACCAGAGGTTCGTCCGTCCCGGTCCTCTCGTACTAGGGACAGCCTTCCTCAAGTTTCTAACGCGCGCGGCGGATAGAGACCGAACTGTCTCACGACGTTCTAAACCCAGCTCGCGTGCCGCTTTAATGGGCGAACAGCCCAACCCTTGGGACCTACTCCAGCCCCAGGATGCGACGAGCCGACATCGAGGTGCCAAACCATCCCGTCGATATGGACTCTTGGGGAAGATCAGCCTGTTATCCCCGGGGTACCTTTTATCCGTTGAGCGACACCGCTTCCACTTGCCGGTGCCGGATCACTAGTCCCGACTTTCGTCCCTGCTCGACCTGTCAGTCTCACAGTCAAGCTCCCTTGTGCACTTGCACTCGACACCTGATTGCCAACCAGGCTGAGGGAACCTTTGGGCGCCTCCGTTACATTTTGGGAGGCAACCGCCCCAGTTAAACTACCCACCAGGCACTGTCCCTGAACCAGATCATGGTCCGAGGTTAGAGGTCCAATTCGATCAGAGTGGTATTTCAACAACGACTCCACGATAACTGGCGTCACCGTTTCACAGTCTCCCACCTATCCTACACAAACCGAACCGAACACCAATACCAAGCTGTAGTGAAGGTCCCGGGGTCTTTTCGTCCTGCCGCGCGTAACGAGCATCTTTACTCGTAATGCAATTTCGCCGAGTCTACGGTTGAGACAGCTGAGAAGTCGTTACGCCATTCGTGCAGGTCGGAACTTACCCGACAAGGAATTTCGCTACCTTAGGATGGTTATAGTTACCACCGCCGTTTACTGGGGCTTAAATTCTCAGCTTCGCTCCCGAAGGAACTAACCGGTCCTCTTAACCTTCCAGCACCGGGCAGGCGTCAGTCCGTATACATCGTCTTACGACTTCGCACGGACCTGTGTTTTTAGTAAACAGTCGCTTCTCACTGGTCTCTGCGGCCCCACCCAGCTCAGACAGTAAATGTCGTCACCAGACAGGGCCCCCCTTCTCCCGAAGTTACGGGGGCATTTTGCCGAGTTCCTTAACCATAGTTATCTCGATCGCCTTAGTATTCTCTACCTGACCACCTGTGTCGGTTTGGGGTACGGGCCGTGTGAAAGCTCGCTAGAGGCTTTTCTCGGCAGCATAGGATCACTGAATTCGCCTCAATCGGCTACGCATCACGTCTCAGGCTTGTATGCGACCCGGATTTGCCTAGGTCACGCCCTACACGCTTACACCAGTATTACCACTGACTGGCTCAGCTACCTTCCTGCGTCACCCCATCGCTTGGCTACTACCAGATCAGGTCCCATGCATCCACCAACTCGAGACCCGAAGGTCTTCTCGTGGCTTCAGGATGGTTAGTATCACTGATTCACCATGGGCGCGTTCACACGGGTACGGGAATATCAACCCGTTGTCCATCGGCTACGCCTGTCGGCCTCGTCTTAGGTCCCGACTCACCCTGGGCGGATTAACCTGGCCCAGGAACCCTTGGTCATTCGGCGGACGAGTTTCTCACTCGTCTTTCGCTACTCATGCCTGCATTCTCACTCGTGTGGCCTCCACGGCTAGGTCACCCTGCCGCTTCCATGGCCACACGACGCTCCCCTACCCATCCACACACCTGCCAGAAAATCCGTGGATCAACTGGGGGCTATTGCGTGAATGCCGCAGCTTCGGTGGTGTACTTGAGCCCCGCTACATTGTCGGCGCAGGATCACTTGACCAGTGAGCTATTACGCACTCTTTCAAGGGTGGCTGCTTCTAAGCCAACCTCCTGGTTGTCTTCGCGACCCCACATCCTTTTCCACTTAGTACACGCTTAGGGACCTTAGCTGGCGATCTGGGCTGTTTCCCTCTCGACTACGAACCTTATCGCCCGCAGTCTCACTGCCGCGCTCTCACTCACCGGCATTCGGAGTTTGGCTGATTTCGGTAAGCTTGTGGGCCCCCTAGACCATCCAGTAGCTCTACCTCCGGTGAGAAACACGCGACGCTGCACCTAAATGCATTTCGGGGAGAACCAGCTATCACGGAGTTTGATTGGCCTTTCACCCCTACCCACAACTCATCCCCTCAGTTTTCAACCTAAGTGGGTTCGGTCCTCCACGACGTCTTACCGTCGCTTCAACCTGGCCATGGGTAGATCACTCCGCTTCGGGTCTAGAGCATGCCACTGACTCGCCCTATTCGGACTCGCTTTCGCTACGGCTACCCCACACGGGTTAACCTCGCGACATGCCACTAACTCGCAGGCTCATTCTTCAAAAGGCACGCCATCACCCCCAGCAGTAAACTGCTCGAAGGCTCTGACGGATTGTAAGCGCACGGTTTCAGGTACTATTTCACTCCCCTCCCGGGGTACTTTTCACCTTTCCCTCACGGTACTAGTCCGCTATCGGTCACCAGGGAGTATTCAGGCTTATCGGGTGGTCCCGACAGATTCACACCAGATTTCACGGGCCCGGTGCTACTTGGGTTTCCATTACAACAGTCACAAAGTTTTCGTGTACGGGATTCTCACCCTCTACGACAGGCCGTTCCAGACCACTTCCACTAACCCTGTGATTTCTTACTGTTGGCCTGCTCGGCAGAACAGACAAAATGAACCCCACAACCCCACGAATGCAACACCTGCCGGCTATCACACACCCATGGTTTAGCCTCTTCCGCTTTCGCTCGCCACTACTCACGGAATCACGGTTGTTTTCTCTTCCTGTGGGTACTGAGATGTTTCACTTCCCCACGTTCCCTCCACACGCCCTATATATTCAGGCGCGGGTAACACGACATCACTCGTGCTGGGTTTCCCCATTCGGACATCCTCGGATCACAGCTCGGTTGACAGCTCCCCGAGGCTTATCGCAGCCTCCTACGTCCTTCATCGGCTCCTGGTGCCAAGGCATCCACCGTACGCTCTTCATTACTTACAACAAAGATGCTCGCGTCCACTGTGCAGTTCTCAAACAACACACAAACAACCACCTCACGCAGACACCAACAAAAACCACTCTCACGAATAATTCTTGCGGTATGACTGCAGCAGTCATTTGTCGTTACTTCCTAGAGAGGAAACACTCGCGTGTTCTCTCAGGACCCAACAGTATGTCGATATATTGTTCGTCGGTTTCCCACAGAGGAGAAACCGTACGACGATCAAGTTTGTCAGCGTCCACCCATGAGCTCCTGCCGGACCACAAGTGGGTCCGAAACAGGCTCTGCCAACCAACCATCCACCTGTGTGGATATTGGACTGGAGAATGCTCCTTAGAAAGGAGGTGATCCAGCCGCACCTTCCGGTACGGCTACCTTGTTACGACTTCGTCCCAATCGCCGATCCCACCTTCGACGGCTCCCTCCCACAAGGGGTTAAGCCACCGGCTTCGGGTGTTACCGACTTTCATGACGTGACGGGCGGTGTGTACAAGGCCCGGGAACGTATTCACCGCAGCGTTGCTGATCTGCGATTACTAGCGACTCCGACTTCACGGGGTCGAGTTGCAGACCCCGATCCGAACTGAGACCAGCTTTAAGGGATTCGCTCCACCTCACGGTCTCGCAGCCCTCTGTACTGGCCATTGTAGCATGTGTGAAGCCCTGGACATAAGGGGCATGATGACTTGACGTCGTCCCCACCTTCCTCCGAGTTGACCCCGGCAGTCTCTTACGAGTCCCCACCATAACGTGCTGGCAACATAAGATAGGGGTTGCGCTCGTTGCGGGACTTAACCCAACATCTCACGACACGAGCTGACGACAGCCATGCACCACCTGTATACCGACCACAAGGGGGGCCACATCTCTGCAGCTTTCCGGTATATGTCAAACCCAGGTAAGGTTCTTCGCGTTGCATCGAATTAATCCACATGCTCCGCCGCTTGTGCGGGCCCCCGTCAATTCCTTTGAGTTTTAGCCTTGCGGCCGTACTCCCCAGGCGGGGCGCTTAATGCGTTAGCTACGGCACGGATTCCGTGGAAGGAACCCACACCTAGCGCCCACCGTTTACGGCGTGGACTACCAGGGTATCTAATCCTGTTCGCTACCCACGCTTTCGTTCCTCAGCGTCAGTTACTGCCCAGAGACCCGCCTTCGCCACCGGTGTTCCTCCTGATATCTGCGCATTTCACCGCTACACCAGGAATTCCAGTCTCCCCTGCAGTACTCAAGTCTGCCCGTATCGCCTGCAAGCCAGCAGTTGAGCTGCTGGTTTTCACAAACGACGCGACAAACCGCCTACGAACTCTTTACGCCCAGTAATTCCGGACAACGCTTGCACCCTACGTATTACCGCGGCTGCTGGCACGTAGTTAGCCGGTGCTTCTTCTGCAGGTACCGTCACTTGCGCTTCGTCCCTGCTGAAAGAGGTTTACAACCCGAAGGCCGTCATCCCTCACGCGGCGTCGCTGCATCAGGCTTTCGCCCATTGTGCAATATTCCCCACTGCTGCCTCCCGTAGGAGTCTGGGCCGTGTCTCAGTCCCAGTGTGGCCGGTCACCCTCTCAGGTCGGCTACCCGTCGTCGCCTTGGTAGGCCATTACCCCACCAACAAGCTGATAGGCCGCGGGCCCATCCTGCACCGATAAATCTTTCCACCACCCACCATGCGATAGGAGGTCATATCCGGTATTAGACCCAGTTTCCCAGGCTTATCCCGAAGTGCAGGGCAGATCACCCACGTGTTACTCACCCGTTCGCCGCTCGTGTACCCCGAAAGGCCTTACCGCTCGACTTGCATGTGTTAAGCACGCCGCCAGCGTTCGTCCTGAGCCAGGATCAAACTCTCCGTTGAAGACTCTAGATATCACCAACCCGAAGGCCGGCTAATCAGTCATAGACAAAAAGAGTCAAATCACTAGCAAAAAAACTCAACTAGCAAAAAATGTGTCGGCAACCATTCAGACGGAAGAATGAACAATCACCGACGAAAAATACTCACACCACACACAAACCAACCAAACCCCAAGAGGC
>NZ_JBMAIQ010000032.1:0-7723 GCF_048573875.1 Rhodococcus sp. SB1D | reverse complement strand
GGCGGAGCTGTTGACCACGTCGGTGACAGCATCTTCGGTGATGTTGATCGTCATGAGAACCCCCCGTTCTACCTTCCATCATACTCGAACATACTTTCGAGTCAAGGGCGTTTTCGGGAAGGTGAGGTGGGCCCGGCCGTCGTGATTCTGTTGTTCGAGAGCAGATTCCGTCGCTAGAGCATCAGCGCCGGATCTGTAGTCAGTTCGATGTTCAGCCACGGTTCGTAGGGGAGATCGGCGAGGCTGGTGGCGAACGAGCGTCGTACTGCGTCTTCACCGTCGATGTCCCAGCTGTGTGGCGCGACCATGAACGTCGCTTCGACATACAGCTTGCGACCCACCTTGCTCATGGTGAGAGTCGGTTCGTCCAAGCCGAATTCGTCGCGGACGACGGCGATGGCATCGTGCACGCGGGCCTGAACGTTTTCGCCGGGAGCACCTTCGAGGAGTTCGATCAGTGCGGTTCGCAGAAGTGCGTACGGTTGCGGGACCAGCATCGCGCAGCCGAGGAGGACCAAGACGGAGTCGACATATCGGTCGGCGTCGGAGAAATCGGTGCGGCCCAGGATCATTGCGACGACAGCACCGACTGCGACCAGCGCGCTGAAGGCAGTCGACGCTCCCCATTGCCTGGCTTCGGCGACGAGCAGATCAGATGTGCGGTCGACTTGTCGGACGTAGCGCCAGATGATGATCGACACCACCGCGCTGACAGCGCCGTATGCCACCAGAGACCCCGCGGTGACGTCGGCTCCGCCCGCGAGGATGACACGAACTGCCTCGACTGCAGCGTAGGCGAGCGTCGCCAGTAATGCCATGCCCTGGACAGCGATGACGACCGGGATCAATGCCTCCTTACCGAACGGGAAGCGTGCGGTGGGGCCCGAGTCGGCTATCCGCGAGACCCGCAGTGAGAGCGCCGTCAACACCATTCCGATGAGGGCGTACACACCGTCGAGCAGGATCACCTGGGACTGCGAGATCCAGCCCCAGAATGCGGCGAGCACAGCCAACGCCGTTGCGACCACGAGCGAGTACCGCAGGGCCTTGCGTTCGCGGGTAGCGCTGTCTTCCTTGGTGCCCATGAATTCCAAACCGCCTGTCCGTTTCGATATTCCTCCACGTAGGAATACCAGCAACGACGCGCAGGCACGGGATCAGTGGACCAATTGCGCTGCCAGATCGAGAAAGTCCTCGGCGTTGATGTCGAACTCGTCGGAGAAGGACACATCGGGATTGCCCCTGGCTCCGAATTCGAGTGGTCGAGCTATGAAGGCTGTGCGGAATCCGAGAGCTTTGGCCGCCCGGATGTCATATTTGTGACTGGCAACCATCATGATCTCGGCCGGGTCGTACCCGAGATATCGAGCAGCCAGGTGGTAGATCTTCGGATCTGGTTTGAAGACGCCGGCCATTTCGGCAGTGAAGACGGCATGCCATGGCAGATTTCCGTGCCGGGAGATGCTGACTCCGGCATTCACGTCGGCGTTGGACAAGGCAGCGATTGTGTACTGCTGGCGCAGGGTTGTCAGGCCGGCGACAGTGTCGGGCCACGGGTCCAGGAATTTCCAGGCGGTGGTGAGTTCTTCCTGTTCGGCATCGGAAAGTTCGATGCTCTCGCGGGCCAACAGCTTGCGCAGAGCCTCGCGGTACACCGAATGTACTGTCACCCATTCGCCTGTGGAATCGTCGGCCTCGGAGGTGTTCGCGAAGTACTCAGCGCGCCAGAGATTGACGAATCTTGGCCAGTCCACGTCGGCGTCGGTGATTCGACGGGCCTCTCGGCACAGTGTGCTGTGAAAATCGGTCGCTGTGCCCTGGACGTCGAACAGCAGTGCTTTGATCTTCTCGCGCACTAGGCCTCCACTCCGAGATCACCCGACGGACTTCCTTCATTATTGCGGCTGCAGCGCCGGATTCGTGCTCGGTGAGCGCAAAGGCTCGACGCGTCGCAAAATAGACATCTATGGCCGACCGCGGATTTACCCCGACTCAGCTCGCCGCCCGAGCTGCCTACTTGCTGCGCGGAAACGACCTGGGCACGATGACCAGCGCTGCCCCGAAGCTGTATCCCCACATGTGGAGCTGGGACGCCGCGTTCGTGGCGGTAGGTCTGGCGCCGCTCAGCGTCGAACGGGCGGTAGTAGAGCTCGATACCTTGCTCTCGGCTCAGTGGAAGAACGGAATGATTCCGCACATCGTGTTCGCGAACGGTGTCGACGGCTACTTCCCCGGACCGACGCGGTGGGATGTCAATGCGTTGGCAGCGCATGCTCCTTTGGGTACCGCTACATCGGGAATCACCCAACCCCCCGTTCACGCGATCGCGGTGCAGCGGATTCTCGATCATTCGCGTCGGCACGGACGTACGACGCGTGCGGTCGCGGAAGAGTTCCTCGACCGGCGCTGGAGCGATCTGGTTCGGTGGCACCGGTGGTTGGCGGAGGCCCGCGATCTCGACGGCAACGGCCGTATCGCGCTCTATCACGGGTGGGAATCTGGGATGGACAACTCTCCGCGTTGGGATCTGGCGTACGCGAATGTTGTTGCGGGACAAGTGCCTGCGTATCAGCGTGCTGATCTCGCTGTGGTGACGGACCTGTCTCAGCGGCCCACGGATAACGAATACGACCGCTACCTTTGGCTTCTCGAAGAGATGAAGGCCGTGCGGTACGAGGATTCTCAACTCGCCACTGCCATGAGTTTTGCCGTCGAGGACGTGTTTGTCAGTGCGGTTTTCTCGATGGCATGCGACGTCTTGGCAACTATCGGTGAGGAGCATTCGCGGCCGAACTCCGACGTCCGTGATCTGCGCGGTTGGGCAGATCGATTCCGGCAGGGCGTGATTGCCACCACCGATGAACGATCAGGTGCAGCAAAGGATTTCGATCTTCGCACCGGGCGATGGGTTCATACCGAAACCATCGCGATGTTTGCGCCGTTGCTGTGCGGCGGCCTGAGCCGCGATGCCGAGCGCGCTCTGTTGCGCACTTTCGAGGGGCCCAAATTCTGTGGTCACCCGGACATGCGGTTTGCTGTCCCACCGTCGACGTCTCCGGTTTCCGGCGATTTCCGTCCTCGGGAGTATTGGCGTGGCCCGGTGTGGCCGGTGATCACGTGGTTGTTCTCGTGGGCCTTCGCGCGTCGGGGGTGGGCCGAGAGATCGCACGTCTTGCGTTCGGAGGGGTTGCGGCAGGCCAGCGATGGCAGTTTTGCCGAATACTACGAGCCTTTCACCGGTGAGCCGCTGGGCAGTATGCAACAGTCGTGGACCGCTGCGGCTGTTCTCGATTGGCTCGGTTGAGTGAACATTCCCTGAATTAGGGGACAAAACGGACTAGTCGACCTTAGTCTCGGGAAATGGTCGAGCGACGGATCGTCAGGACACTGGGCAAGCTCACCCCGATCGCGATGGCAGCTGCCATCGCGATCACGGCACCTGGCCTCGCCGCTGCCGACGCTCCCCGCGGCCCGGACGTCTCTTCGTGGCAGCACGTGGACGGAACCGGAATCGACTGGTTCCAGGTCAAGGCGTCAGGGCACGAGTTCGCGATGGTCAAGGCCACCGAGTCGCTCAACTACGTCAATCCGTACTTCATCCAGGATTGCCTGGTCATGCGTGCTGCCGGCGTCTCGCGCGGGGCCTACCACTACGCAGACGTTCGCCAGTCCCCCGAAGCCCAGGCCGCCTTCTATTCGGCGATCGTCCTGGGTATCAACGGACCTGGTGACCTCCCGCCCGTTCTGGATCTCGAGGACGCGAAGGGACTGCCCGCCGGGCAGGTCATCGACTGGACTCATCGCTACTTGAATACAGTCCAGGCACTTACCGGGCGGCAGCCCATCATTTACACGTATCCCAACTTCTGGCGTACTCAGATGGCCAACACCACCGAGTTCAACCACTACCCGCTGTGGATCGCCGATTACAACGGGCAGAACGCACCGGGGCCGCTACCCGGCGGTTGGTCCAACTGGACTTTCTGGCAGTACACCAGCACCGGACGCATCCCCGGAATCACCGGAAACACTGATATCAACGTCTACAGCGGAGCCCAGGGCGATTTCGATCGCTACGCCAACAGTGTGGGGTTCGGCAGCAGCTAGTTTGCGGCGGGGCCCTTGGCTCCGTGGTGCCCGGTTCGGGCCCTTTCGCCCTCGATGCATTTGCCTCGAGGCACGCGGAAGGGCCCTTTTTGGCACTCTTGTGACGCTTGGCTGGTTAGTCCGGTTGTTGCTCGTCAGTTACGAGAATTCTGCCGGGCGGTAGCCACGGTCGCTGAACTTTCGACTAGCTGAGCAGGATCAGAAAATAGCTATGGCAGAAAATGAGCAGAACTGCTCTGCCTGAAAAGCTACAAAACGGACTTGAAGTTGGGTTTGAATCGAAGGCGGCCGCCCGGTTTCGGGCGAAGTTGGTGCCTCGCAATCCAATTATCGGAGCCTCGGGATGCTTCGTTACCGGCAGCCGTCGCTGAGTGTGGTCTGGATCAATTCGATCAATTTCGACGTGCTCGCACGGGTGATCGGACTCCATTCAGGACGGGGTTTCCGACCGTCGTTCGAGGGTCTGTGGCGCATCCAACAGGCCTTATCCATATTGGGCATTTGTCCAGATTCCGTACCTTCCTTGAGGTTGGTCGTCACCCGATCTGGTCAGCGGAAACATTGAATGTCATCGCGTTCGCCGCGGTGCCGCACTCCGAGGGCTGAATTGTCCGCTCGGACAACACTGCTCCTCGAAGCTTGTCCGATCTACGAACAAAAACGTCGATCGGTCTGCTTTGTCCGACTTTCGATGGGCAAGCTCCCGGTTATCTGTTATCTTGTTCCTGATAACTGGAAGGTTGCTCTCGATTTGCGCGGATTTCGAGGGCCAAGGTCCTGTTCAGGGCGGCTCTTCCAACACGCAGGTGTTTCCGAAGAGGAGCTCGAATGACAGGACCGGCAACAGCGTCCGGTGTGAGGTCGATCAGCCGAAAACAGGCGCATCGACCCGAACCAACCGATCAACCGGGAGTTCGCGCCAGCGCTCTCGCATCTCCGTCCATCGAACATCGATCAGGCACATCCTGGGGAGTAAGAAATGCCTAACGACATACCGCCGACAAGGTCGGCCATATTCACCGCAGGGCTCCCGCCCTGGGTGCGAGCGTGGACGGTGGTATGGACCGCCATCGCGATGATTCTCGGTATCTCCGGCGCGACGGCAGTGGTTGCGTCAGCGCAGCCGGCCGCGACGCTCGGCGGCCCCGTTCAGGCTCAGGCGCCGGCTCGCGCCGCTGTTCTTCCGGATGAACAGCCTGCAAAAGGCTGCGCATTCAGCGCCCCCGGCACCGGTCCGTTCTCGCAGAACATCTGCTGGATCGATATGTCGACGCTCGATGCGGCAACGGCTGCTTCTGCGGCAGGGCAGTCGATGGAAATCCAGCTCACCGACGGTTACAAGATCAACTTCAAGGCTTTCCTCACCGACTCGGTAGCGGGAAAGACACACCAGGGGATCGAAACGAAGGCATTTCCCACGTTGCACTATGCAGCGTTGGGAACTTCCGCGTACACGGGTGTGCCGACGACGATCAAGCCGGCGATCTACCAAACCTCAGCCACCGCTGGTCAGTCCGGTGGAACAGTCTCGCTGAAGAACATCGTGATGACGGGGCCGAATGGCGCCGTCAACAACTACGGGCTCGTAGCAGCCGACGCCGAGTCGACAGACGCGAATATCAATACTACGAACGACCGTGAATTCCTCACTTTCAATTCGGACAAGCCTCTACGGCAGATCGCACGTACCGTCGGTGACGACAGTGATCCTGCCTACCCCGGAATTCGGGCCTGTGACGGTGGGCTGACGGGTATGCCAGCCAATACCGTCCGATGCGATTCGTGGAACAACGTCAATGGCCAGGGGCGCACGCCCGGAACGCTGGTCGTTGCATCGACTGCTCCGACAAGTTTCGCAGCCACTTTCGGAAATACCGTTCAGGCGACCTCGCGTCAGGGCCTGGCGTTCGGTGTGCTGCTGTCGAAGGTCAAGATCGACAAGGACCTCACGCGCGTCACCCCCGGTGACGATTTCACTATCGGCATGAGCACCGGACACCACGCTGATGCAGGCGCCGCTGCAGCAACCGAGATCAAGAGCACCACGACCGGTGCGACTGATACGACGGCATCGACTGGCTGGCGGACGCTCCTCGCAGATACCACGCCCACCCCTGTCACGTTCTGGGAGAAGCCAACTACCTCGGCGACCAAGACCGCGAACTATGCGACATCGTGGGATTGCCAGGTAAACGGCGTGACCCAGGCCCTCAGGGTCGGTGACGTTGCGCAGGCCGCACTTACACCGGGTGACAACGTGTATTGCAAGGTCAAGAACACCCCGGTTCTCGTGAAGAAGTCGTCGTCACCACCTACCGGTGAGACGGTCAATATCGGCCAATCAATCACCTACACTCTGAATTTCGAGAATCCGGGCACTGCGCCGGCAACGATCGACTACACGGACTACCTCGCCGACGTCATTGATGACGGAACAGTTGCGGTCGGTGCTGCAACCGGCGGACTCACCGCCGCATTGAACGGCGCCGACAAGATCAAGGTCGGCGGCACCTTGCCGGCCGGCGGCAAGGGGACAGTCACATACACCGTCACTGTCAAAGACGGCGGCAACAAAGTTCTGAACAACTATCTGGTTCCGGGGACTACAACTCCCCCCACAACATGTGATCCTGCAACCAATCTCTGCACGACGCATCCCATGCCTGGTTTCACGCTGACCAAGACGGCTGATCCGGTTTCCGGTTCGACGGTTCAGGCCGGCGACACCATTACGTACACCGTCACCGGTGCCAACACCGGCAGGACGGCCCTGACTCCCGCGACGATCACCGATGATCTGAGTGCGGTTCTCAACAATGCTGCTGTCGTTCCGGGCTCGCTGAAGGCGACCATCGACGGTGCTCCTGTTGCTGCTCCGACTCTTTCGGGCAGCACTTTGTCGTGGTCCGCGAATCTCCCGGCCGGTAAGTCTGTTGTTCTGACATACCAGGTGAAGGTCAATGCCGGCGTTGCCGCGGGAACGGTTCTGAACAACAAAGTCACCGGTACTGCGAAGCCGCCGACCGGTCCGGACATCACTCCTCCTCCGGTGGAAACGAATCACTCGGTTCCAGGTTTTACGCTGGCGAAGACTGCCGATCCGATCTCCGGTTCGACGGTTCAGGCCGGCGAGTCGATCAAGTACACCGTCACCGGCACCAACACCGGCAAGACGAAGCTTGATCCGGTACAGATCAATGACGATCTGGGTGCGGTCCTCAATAATGCTGCTGTCGTTCCTGGTTCGCTGAAGGCGACCATTGACGGAGCTTCCGTGGCTGTTCCGACTTTGTCGGGTACGACGCTCTCGTGGACTGGCGTTCTCGAAGCCGGCAAGTCGGTTGTCCTGACCTACGAGGTGAAGGTCAACGACGGTGTCGCTGCGGGTACGGTCTTGAACAACAAGGTCACGGGTACTGCGAAGCCGCCGACCGGTCCGGATATCACTCCTCCTCCGGTGGAGACGAATCACTCGGTTCCCGGTTTCACTGTCGCGAAGACTGCGGATCCGGCATCGGGTACCGGCGTCAATGCTGGTCAGACGATCACGTATACGGTGACAGGTACGAACACCGGTAAGACGACGCTCAATCCTGTTGTGTTGACTGATGATTTA
>NZ_JBMAIQ010000031.1:0-12117 GCF_048573875.1 Rhodococcus sp. SB1D | reverse complement strand
AGGCTTTGCCGGCAAGTTCGGGCGCATCCTTGCTGAGATCACTGTTGATCCGTCAGTTCGGTTGGGTGATATCGACGTACTTACCGCTGCTGAGCGCAGCAACCTTCTCAGCTGGTCCGCTGGTGGGCGCACAGCGTTGGCAGGCGCGTCCTTGACTGCGATGTTCGAAGAACAGGTTGGGCGGACGCCCGATTCTCTTGCCGTCGAGTGCGATGGCGAGGCGCTGACCTATGGGCAGCTCGACGCCTACGCAAACGTGGTGGCCGAGCGATTGACGGCGGCCGGCGTCGGTCCGGATGACGTCGTCGCGTTGATCGTGCCGAGGTCGGTCGAGTGGGTCGTAGGTATGTTGGCGGCGTGGAAGGCGGGTGCTGCGTACGGGCCGATCGATCCGTCGTACCCACAGGATCGGATCGAAGCGATAATCGCCGACACCGGTGCCCGATGCGCGGTGAGTACGACGACTCTCGATCTGGCGGTGGACGTGATCGTCCTCGACAGCATCATGCGTGATTCGCCGATGGTGGAGAGGCCGACGGATCGATGGCGTGAACTCGGTGCGGGGGACCGCTTGGGGTATGTCATTTCGACATCCGGTTCGACGGGTCGTCCGAAGCCGACGTTGGTGCCGATGGCCGGCATCGAGAACACGGTGGCCTGGTACCGCAGCGAGTTGCCCGAAACTGGTGGTCTATTGATCGCGTCGTCACCGAGTTTCGACTTGACGCAGAAGAACGTCTGGGCAGCGTTGAGCAGCGGTCGGAGCGTAGTGCTTGCCTCGGACGGTTTCGATCCGGATGCGATCGTTGCTCGCGTCGGGCACGGTGACGTTGCAGTGGCGAACATGTCGCCGAGCGCGTTCGAAGCCGTGGTGGATTCCGACGAGGAGTCTGCTTTGAGCGTTCTCGATGTTGTGTTCCTTGGAGGCGAGTCGATCCGGCTTAATCGTCTTGGCAGTTTGTTGTCAGGCGGAGTACGCGTGGTGAACAGTTACGGCCCGACGGAAGCGTCGGACGTGGTCTCGTTCCACGCGGTGACTGCGCATGACACCGTCAGCGTTCCGATCGGTGCACCGGTGCCGAACATGGATCTGTTCGTTCTGGATCGGTCGTTGGGTATGGTGCCGCCGGGCGTGATCGGCGAGTTGTATGTCGGTGGTGTCGGTGTCGGTCGCGGATACGGAAACCGAGCGGCGTTGACGGCGGAGCGTTTCGTCGCCAACCCCTTTGCGGGCGGGGAAAGGGGCGCCTCAGATGGCGGCAGCAGGTTGTATCGAACCGGCGACCTCGTCAGGTGGAACGGTCGGGGCGAGCTCGAGTACATCGGCCGATCGGATTTCCAGGTCAAACTGCGGGGGCAGCGTATCGAACTCGGCGAGATCGAATCTGCTCTGATCTCGCACGAGGCGGTTTCAGATGCGGTGGTCGTCCTGCACAGCGATGCGACGTTCGGCGACAGCCTGGTCGGGTATGTCGTGGGAACTGCAGTAGATGCGTCGGAAGTTCTGGAGTCTGCCCGGGCCGTGCTTCCGACGTACATGGTGCCCTCGAAGGTTCTTGTCCTCGACGAGCTTCCACTCAATGCGTCGGGCAAATTGGATCGAAAGGCTCTCCCGTCACCGGTATTCGAGGCAGCAGAGTTTCGGGCGCCGGTCACAGCGGTGCAGGAAATTGTTGCGTCGGTGTTCGGAGATGTGTTGGGCGCGGAGCGGGTCGGTCTGGATGACGATTTCTTTGCGCTGGGTGGTAATTCGTTGATCGCTACCAGGTTGGCAGCAAGATTGGGGCAGGCACTCGATGCGCAGGTCCCGGTGCGCGTGCTGTTCGAGAACTCGACAGTGGAAGGTTTGGCTGTAGTAGCGCAAAAGACCGCAGGTTCCGGTGCGAGGATGGAGTTGGAGGCGCGGGAACGTCCAGAACGTCTTCCTCTGTCCTTGGCCCAGCAGCGAATGTGGTTGGTAAACCAGATGGATCCCGGTTCTGCGGCATACAACATTCCGTTGGCTCTGCGATTGACAGGGAACTTGGATGTCGCGGCTTTGCGCCAGGCTCTTCACGACGTTTTGGTTCGACATGAGTCGCTCCGGACCAGCTACCCGAGTGACATCGAAGGGCCGGTTCAGAAAATCGTCGCGATCGACGAACTCCTTTCGCCTCTCGAAACGATTCAGGTGGACGACGAGGCCGCGGCGTTCAATCGCGTCGTGGAGTTGGTGACGACCGGATTCGACGTAGCTCAGGAGGTACCTGTACGCACTGGGTTGCTCGAGTTGGGCCCGGCAGACTTCATATTCGTCTTGGTCGCTCATCACATCGCCGCTGACGGTGAATCGATGGGACCTCTTGCCCGAGACATGATGGTCGCCTACGAGGCTCGCGTGCGCGGCACCGCGCCGTCGTGGACGCCGTTGACTGTTCAGTACGCGGACTTCGCGATCTGGCAGCGCGAAGTACTCGGTAGCGCTGGCGAGGTCGGCTCACAGGCTGCACGGCAACTCGACTTCTGGCGCCGGACGTTGGACGGTGTGTCGTCGACGCCCGGATTGCCTTCCGACCGTCAGCGACCCGCGCAGATGTCTGCACGTGCCGGTGTCTCGGAGTTCTCCGTCAACGCGGAGACGGCGGCGCGGCTCAACGAGATTGCGCGCGAACACAACGCCACATTGTTCATGGTTGTGCACGCTGCGCTTGCAGTACTCATCGCACGGTTGAGTGGAAGCCGAGATTTCGCGATCGGAACGGTAGTGGCCGGGCGAGGTGAGCAGCAACTGGACGACATAGTCGGAATGTTCGTCAACACGCTTGCACTCAGGACCGCTCCGGATCTCGGAGCGGGATTCGGCGACTTGGTCTCGCTCGTCCGAAACGTCGATCTCGAGGCATTTGCGAACGGAGACATCCCGTTCGAGGAAGTAACCGGCGCCTTGTCGGCGTCAGCGAGCGAGCTCTTCCAGGTTGCACTGTCGGTCGAACCGATGGCAGGAGCCTCGTTCAGTCTGCCGGATTTGAAGATCACGGCTGTCGAGGGTGTGGAGGCGACTGCGAAGTTCGACCTCCAACTCAATCTCAGTTCAGATCCGGTAACGGGAGGGTTGCTCGGCCATTTGGTTTTCGCTGCGGACCTTTTCGACCAAGCAACCGCCGACGCACATGTCGAGCGCTTCGTCCGCGTTCTAGATCGGGTCTCCTCGGATCCTTCACGTCCGATTGGTGACATCGAACTGCTCACCGACTCCGAACGAGCAGAAGTCCTCGGCTCCGTGGACACAACGCCGCCCCCGGCCGTTGGCGCTCCGACGGGCCGACTCGTGCCACAGCGATTGGCAAATTCCGTAGAGGCTGATCCTGATGCTGTCGCAGTCGTGTGCGATGAGGAGGAAATGACTTACCACGAGGTCGATGCACGATCATCTCGCCTCGCTCGCCACCTGATCAATCTTGGGATCGGTCCGGGCGACACGGTGGGGATCACAGGATTGCGTGGCATCGAACTGGTGGTGGCGGCCTGGGCGCTGTCCAAAGCCGGCGCGGCAGCTCTGGTAGGAGCTACAGGAGCAGCACGTGGGACAGAAACGGCTCCGAGTGTGGCCTTGGCGTTGATTTCGGGTGAGGCCGAATCTGACGTACCGCTGGACACGAGCCTCGACTTGGACCAGCCAGATGTTATCGAGTTGGTGGCGTCGTACTCGAGTCGTTCCGTGAACTACACGGACCGGCTTCGTCCGCTGAGCGCGGACGACATCGCGGTCGTGGTTGCCGGTTCGCACCCTGGCCAGATCACCCATGGAGAGCTCGCAGCGAAGTTGGACGCGATGTCGCAGAAGCACGATGTCGACTATGAATCGCGTTTGATGTACTTCGGTCCCGAGGAAGACGAAACATCGATTCTGACTATTCTGCTTGGCGGAGCGGTCGGTGGCGTCGTACTGCTGTACTCGGAAGCGGCGAAGGACGCAGAGGTACAGGAGCTACTTGCAGAGGAGTGGGTTTCGCACGCGGTTGGTCCGACAGACGTCTTCACAGGTGTTGTCGAAGGAGCTTTGCCAGATCTACGCCTGGCGTGTGATCCCGCGACGTGGACTCTGAGCTGACGCCGCCGTTCACGAAGTTGATGGACTCCCATATCCCGAACAGTCCGATGATGTCCACTCCGCGACAGCTGTAACAATGGTTCGGTGTGTCCGATCAACTATTGGGGCTTTACCGGGACGTCGAACGCGATTTGCCCAGGTCAAGGGTAGAACCTCGGAAGTGATCGGATTCCTGCGAATACTGATCGAACTGCAGTACCAAAGCGAAGGTGAAATTGTCTTGACGCAGCACGTGTTCCTCCAGCATGCCGTTCGAGTGCAGGTCGTGACCGCATGAGCTCCGATGGTGTGACGCCAGGGACTTCGGTAGCTCGCAAGGCACGTCGAGAGCGTCCGGCACGCGGCCGTCGTGCCAGCACCTCGTTGCTTCCGCAACTGCTGGCGGCGGCCGTCGAGCTGGGGCCCGAGCGGGAGGCGTTGCGGTTCGAAGGACGTTCGCTGTCATACGCAGAGTTGGACGAGCAATCGTCTCGTTTGGCGAGATTGTTGATCGCCGGCGGCATGGGGCCAGAGGATCGGGTTGCAATTTCGATACCGCGGTCCATCGAGTCCGTTCTGGCACTGTGGGCAGTCGCCAAGTCCGGCGCCGCCTTCGTCCCGGTGGATCCGAACTATCCAGCCGATCGCGTGGCCTACATGATCAGCGATTCTGGAGTTTCGGTCGGGTTGACCACTGAGGGTGCACGCGCCGGGTTAACCGACTCGGTCGGGTGGATCTCGATCGATGCTTCGGACACTGTCGAGTCGTTGGCCGCTGTCTCCGGCGCGCCAGTGACGTATGACGAGCGGGTAAGGACACTGCGTGAGCAGCACGCCGCGTACGTCATCTACACATCCGGCTCCACAGGGCGACCCAAGGGTGTTGTTGTTTCGCATTCGGGGCTAGCCGTCCTGCAGCGAGAGCAAATTCGCATGCTGTCGCTCGACGGCAATTCGCGGGTTTTGCACTTCACGACTCCAAGCTTCGACGTATCGATCTTCGAACTACTCGAGACGATCGGGGCGGGCGCCGTCATGGTGATTGCCCCATCGAGCATCTACGGTGGGCCCGAGCTAGCCGAGCTGATCAAGACAGAGCGAGTGACGCATGTCGGCGCTACTCCTTCGGTGCTCGCATCGGTGGATCCATCTGGACTCGACGATGTTGCTGTCGTCGTGGTCGCGGGTGAAGCGTGTCCGCCAGAGTTGGTCGCGAAGTGGGCGCCCGGACGCCACTTTGTCAACGCGTACGGCCCGACCGAGATGACGATCGTCACGAACATGACGGAACTCGGCGCGGGTGATCCCGTCACGATCGGTGGTCCGATTCGTGGTGCAGCGTCTTTGGTATTGGATGCCCGCTTGCAGCCTGTACCGACGGGGACTACGGGTGAGCTCTATCTTGCAGGGCCGCAGGTTGCGCGCGGATACCACAATTTGGCAGGTATGACGGCCGATCGATTCATCGCGAATCCCTTTGGGGCACAGGGTGAACGAATGTACCGCACGGGGGACGTGGTGCGGTGGACGGAAAGTGCTGCCGGCGATCGTAGCGTCGAATACGTCGGACGGTCCGATTCCCAGGTCAAGATCCGTGGCTTCCGCATCGAGTTGACTGAAATCGACGCGGTCATCGCACTCGACGAACGGGTCGAGTTCGTGACAACGCTCGGGCGAGTGTTGCCCAGCGGTGAAACGGCTCTCATCTCTTATGTGCTTCCTGCAGTTGGAGCCGTGCTGTCCGGGGATGACGTCCTGGCAGTGGTCAAGACGGATCTTCCCCGTCACATGATTCCGGCGGCTGTCGTTGTCATCGACGAGATCCCCTTGACGCCAGTAGGAAAGCTGGATTCAGCAGCACTTCCTGATCCCGTATTCGAGGCCCGAGAGTTTGTAGCGCCATCCTCCGATGGTGAGGTCGTGGTCGCGCGCATATTCGAAGAACTCTTGGGGGTGGACCGAGTCGGCGCTGACGACGACTTCTTCGAACTTGGCGGCAACTCGTTGATTGCTGCGAAATTGGCCGGGCGTCTCAGTGCGGCTTTCGATGTGCGGGTTCAGGTCAAAACGCTCTTCGAGTACTCGACAGTCTCCGGTCTTGCATCTGTTTTGTCAGATTCAGCGGGGCGTGTGCGAATTGCCTTGGCCCCTCGCTCTCGTCCGGAGCGGATACCTCTTTCCCTTGCACAGTCGCGGATGTGGTTCTTGTCGAGATTCGACTCTGTGTCTGGTGTGAACAACATTCCGATCGTGTTGCGGTTGTCCGGTGCCGTCGATGTTTCGGCACTGTCCGCAGCGCTGTCGGATGTTGTTGCGCGGCACGAGGTGTTGCGGACCGTCTATCCGGAATTCGAGGGCATCGGGTTCCAACAAGTACTTCCGGTGGACGAATTCGTGGAAACTGTATTGCCCGAAACTGTCGACGCGGCCGACTTGCTCGGTGTGCTGACGCCAGTGGTGGCAGAGGGGTTCGATGTCACGGTCGAGGTGCCATTGCGGGTTCGTTTGTTCCAGACGGGTTCGTCGGAGTTTGTGTTGGCGTTGGTGATTCACCATATCGCTGCTGACGGTGTGTCGATGGGTCCGTTGGTGCGTGATGTGTCGATGGCGTATGTGGCGCGTGCGGGTGGACAGGTTCCGGGGTGGGCGCCGTTGGCGGTGCAGTATGCGGATTACGCGTTGTGGCAGCGTGAGGTGTTGGGGTCCGAGGGTGATCCGTCGTCGTTGATGTCTGAGCAGTTGGGGTATTGGACGTCGGTGTTGGCGGGGTTGCCGGAGCGGATCGAGCTGCCGGCGGATCGCCCGCGGCCGTTGGTGGCATCCAATCAGGGTGCGAGTTACCAGTTTTCGATAGACGCGCGGTTACATCGAGCGCTCGAGCAGTTGGCGCTTGATCGTAATGTGTCGTTGTTCATGGTGGTGCATGCGGCGTTGGCGGTGTTGTTGGCGCGGCTGAGCGGTAGTGACGACGTTGTGGTGGGCTCTCCGATCGCAGGGCGGGGTGAGCCGGAGCTGGACGATCTGATTGGTATGTTCGTCAATACGTTGGTGTTGCGGACCGAGGTGGATTCTTCGGAGTCTTTCTCGGCGTTATTGGGTCGGGTTCGTGAGGTCGATCTCGGGGCGTTCGGCAACGAGGACGTGCCGTTCGAGCGTTTGGTGGAAGTGCTTGATCCGGCGCGGTCGCAGGCCCATCATCCGTTGTTCCAGGTTGCGTTGTTCTTTCAGAACATGGCGCAGGATGTCGTGGAGTTGCCGGGACTGTCGATTGCCGGTTTCGACGCCGGTGTCGAGATCGCGAAGTTCGATCTGCAGTTGACGGTGACGCCGTTGGAGGAGGACGGCGTCGGTGTGGGGATGCCGATGTCGTTGACGTATGCGACGGATCTGTTCGACGCGTCGACAGTTGTTTCGTTTGCGGAGCGGTTGGTGCGTGTTCTGGAAGCAATGGTGGCGGAGCCTGATTCGGTTGTCGGGGATGTGGAGTTGCTCGGTGAGGGCGAGCGTTCGCAGGTGCTGGTGGCGGTCAATGACACTGTTCACGAGTTGACTGTTGGTGCTTTGTTGCTCGACGGGTTTGTTGCGCAGGTGGCGGCGACGCCGGATGCGGTGGCGGTGGTGTTCGAGGGGCAGTCTCTGACGTATGCGGAGTTCGGGTCTCGGGTGAACCGTCTTGCACGGTATCTGATTTCGGTGGGCGTGGGGCCGGAGTCGTTGGTGGCGTTGGCGATGCGCCGGTCGGTTGACCTTGTGGTTGGTATGTATGCAGTGGTTGCTGCGGGTGGGGCGTATGTGCCGTTGGATCCGGATCATCCGGTCGAGCGCAATGGTCATATTCTCGAGACCGCGGCACCGGTCTGTGTGTTGTCCACTGCTGGTGACGGTGTGGTGTTGCCGAGTAAATTCGATGTGGTGTTGATAGACGAGCTGGATGTGTCCGGATTCTCGGATGCGCCTGTTTCTGATGTGGATCGTGTTGCGCCGTTGCGTGTTTCGAATGCTGCGTATGTGATTTTCACGTCGGGGTCGACGGGGAAGCCGAAGGGTGTGGCGGTTTCGCATGCGGCGATCGTCAATCAGATGGCGTGGATGCAGGGGCAGTATGTTCTGACCGGGTCGGATGTGTATCTGCAGAAGACTGCGACGACGTTCGACGTGTCTTTGTGGGGGTTCTTCCTGCCGTTGGCGGTGGGTGCTCGGTTGGTGGTGGCCACTCATGACGGTCATCGGGATCCGGGGTATTTGGCGTCGGTGATCGCTGATCAGCGCGTGACGGTGACGGACTTCGTGCCGACGATGCTGTCGGTGTTCGCGGGGGAAGTCTCTGCCAGCCAGTTGGATTCGCTACGTGATGTGTTCGTCATCGGTGAGGCGTTGCCGGCGCAGACGGTGCGCGATTTCGGTGTTGTTTCAAGCGCGCGGGTTCACAACTTGTATGGTCCGACCGAGGCCGCGGTGTCGATCACGTTCGCGGATGTGACGGATGCTGTCCACGGTGGTGTGGCTTCTATTGGTGTGCCGCAGTGGAATTCGCAGGTTTTCGTCTTGGATTCGCGATTGCGTCCGGTGCCGGCGGGTGTTGCGGGAGAGTTGTATCTTGCGGGTGATCAGTTGGCTCGTGGGTATGTTTCTCGTCCGGATTTATCGGCGGATCGCTTCGTCGCGAATCCGTTCACTCATGGCAGTGTCGGCGATCGGATGTACCGCACGGGGGACTTGGTGCGGTGGGGCTGGTCGGGGGAGCTCGAGTACATCGGGCGCACTGATTTCCAGGTGAAGTTCCGGGGTCAGCGGATCGAGTTGGGGGAGATCGAGTCGGCCCTGGTGGCCGATGTGTCGGTGTCGGTGTCGTCGGTGGCGGTGGTGTCGACCAAGACCGGTGATCAGTTGGTGGGGTATGTGGTGCCGACGTCGGGAGCGGTGGTTGATGTTGCGGCGCTTGTGGATTCGTTGGGGTCGGTGTTGCCGTCGTATATGGTGCCGTCGCAGATCATGGTGTTGGATGCGTTCCCGCTGAATGCTTCGGGGAAGTTGGATCGGAAGCTGTTGCCGAAGCCGGTGTTCGAGGCTGCAGCGTTCCGGGCTCCGGTGACTCCGGTGGAGGAGTCGGTTGCCTCGGTTTTCGCCGAGGTGTTGGGTGTGGATCGGGTCGGGCTTGATGATGATTTCTTTGCTTTGGGTGGCAATTCGCTGATTGCGACTCGGATGGTTGCCCGCCTTGGGCAGGCGCTCGATACGCAGGTTCCGGTACGGGTGCTGTTCGAGGTGTCCTCGGTCGAGCGCGTGGCTGCCCGGGTTCAGACCAAGATCGGTTCGGGTGCTCGGGCGGCGTTGACTGCTCGGGTGCGCCCGGAGCGGGTGCCGTTGTCCCTTGCACAGCAACGGATGTGGTTTCTGAACCAACTCGACCCAGAGTCGCCGGTCTACAATGTTCCTCTCGCGATCCGGCTTTCAGGGAAGCTGGACGTGGCGGGGCTGAAAGCTGCTGTTTCCGATGTCCTGGCACGGCACGAGTCGCTCAGAACGTTGTACCCAAGCGATCCGGATGGACCAATGCAGGTAATTGTTCCACCCGAAGAGGTCGTGCTGGACTTGAGTCCAGTCGAGGTCGACGCCGAGTCTGTAATGCTGCGCGTAGCAGAGGTTGTCGGACAAGGATTCGACGTCGGTGCTGAGGTCCCCGTTCGAGCGAAACTGTTCAGCCTTGGCTCTGGCGACTACGTGTTGGTTGTCGTGATCCACCACGTTGCCGGAGACGGTTCCTCAGTCGGGCCACTCGGGCGCGATGTCATGGTCGCGTATGAGGCCCGATCTCGGGGCGTGGTTCCGGGGTGGGCACCTCTCGGAGTGCAGTACGCGGACTATGCGTTGTGGCAACGCGAGATGTTGGGCTCAGATGGTGACCCGGACTCGATCGCGTCGAAGCAAATTGCGTATTGGCGAACTCAGTTGGCTGACGTCCCCCCCCGTTTTGAATCTCCCCTTGGATCGTGCAAGGCCGGCGATTCAGTCGTTACGCGGAGCGACAGTCAATTTCACGATCGATGCACGCCTTCATTCAGACTTGTCGAGGCTTGCAGTGGGTCACAACGTCACTGTCTTCATGGTCATTCACGCGGCAGTGGCTGTTTTGATGTCCAGACTGAGCAGTTCCACGGACGTGGTGCTTGGCACTCCTGTCGCAGGACGCGGGGAGGCCGAACTCGACGATCTGATTGGTATGTTCGTCAACACGCTGGTCTTACGCACGAACGTCGAAGCGTCGGAGGGATTCGGTTCGTTCCTGGAGCAGGTGCGTGAAATCGATCTATCGGCGTTTGCCAATGCGGATGTGCCGTTCGAGTGGTTGGTGGATGAGATCGACCCCGTGCGTTCTACTGCGCACTCACCGCTGTTCCAGGTTTTGTTGGTGTTCCAGAACTTTGCGCAAACGCAGTTCGTGTTGCCAGAACTCACGATTTCCGGGATCGAAGCGGACTCGGGAACGGCGAAATACGACCTTCAGATCACTCTGTCCGAGGTCATCAGCGAGTCTGGAGAACCCTCGGGGATACACGGGTCGTTCAACTACGCAACCGACCTGTTCGACGAATCAACGGTGCTGGAATTCGTCGATCGTCTGTTGCGAATTCTGAGCACAGTGTCCGCAACTCCGGACGTACTGGTGGGTGATATTCCCGTACTCTCACAGAGCGAGAGTGAACAGGTACTGGCACAAGCTGTTTCGGCCGGATCTTTGTGCTCGGACAATGCGACGCTGGTCTCGTTGTTCGACGAGCAGGTTGCGCGGACGCCTAACTCTGTCGCGTTGGCCATGGACGCAATTGAACTTACGTATGCGGAGTTCGATGCCAAGGTCAATCAACTCGCGCGTCACCTCATTTCCGAAGGAGTCGGACCTGAGCAGTTGGTCGGTGTGGCGATGCGTCGGAGCATTGACCTCGTGGTTGCGATCTACGCCGTTCTGAAGGCTGGGGGCGCCTACGTTCCTATCGATCCAGATCATCCAGCAGAACGCACCGAGTACGTCGTAGAGGCGGCGGATCCGGTACTGATTCTGACTACCGCTCGCGATCAGTTCGCGTCTACGGGTCGACGGATGGTGACTGTCGAGGCTCTGAACTTGGACGGGTTCCCATCTCGCCGGATTGCCGACTCTGAACGCAATTCGCCTTTGCGATCGCAAAACACGGCGTATCTGATCTTCACTTCAGGTTCGACAGGTCGACCCAAGGGCGTTGCCATTACACACAGCGCAACGGTAAACCAGTTGGTGTGGGCTCAGGCGACCTACAGGCTTGATTGCTCGGATGTGGTACTACACAAAACGCCGATCACCTTCGACATTTCGGTCTGGGAATTGTTCTGGACTCTCCAAACTGGCGCGAAACTGGTCATCGCGGTTCCCGATGGACACCGGGACGCAGATTATCTTGCGAAAACCATTGCTCAAGAGCGGGTCACGACGGTGCATTTCGTTCCGTCGATGTTGAGCGCATTCATGTCCGCGGTGCCCGCGCCGCTGCCGGAATCGGTGCGTCGAGTCTTTGTCGCAGGAGAGGCGTTGAGCGCCGACACCGTACGCCGATTCAGCGGGTACGCCTCGGCGAGCCTGCACAACTGGTACGGACCTGCCGAGGTCGAGGTGGTAACAGCTTGGGAGGCGACTCCTGAGGCGGTGGTCGTCCCGATCGGTACGCCCGTCGCTAACGCGTCCACTGTTGTGCTTGACGGCCGGTTGGCGCCAGTGCCGGTGGGTGTGGCCGGTGAACTGTATTTGGGTGGACCGCAGGTGGCTCGTGCATATCACGGTGAGCCTGCTATGACGGCGCTGCGATTTGTCGCCGATCCATTCGGATCAGCCGGCGCCAGGTTGTACCGCACCGGAGATTTGGTTCGATGGACCAAATCGGGGGAGCTGGAGTACATCGGCCGTAGCGATTTCCAGGTGAAGTTGCGTGGTCAGCGGATCGAACTGGGTGAGATCGAATCAGCCCTGCTCACGCATGAGAACGTCAACGACGCCGTCGTCGTGATGCACTCTGACT
>NZ_JBMAIQ010000030.1:0-12274 GCF_048573875.1 Rhodococcus sp. SB1D | reverse complement strand
ACTGGTTGGGGGGCTTTCTCGTACCCAAAACACCCCCGACTTCGAGCGAACGGCACGTTCGTCGCCTCAGATCGACCCAACGTACCGTTCACACCATCAAGGGCGGGCACGCCGCCGGCACCCCGGCATGGAGTGAACGGCACTCTCACCCTCCTCAACGAGGGGAACGGTACGTTCACGCGATCCGCGAAAAGCCTGCGCTCACCACAGGTCTCGTCAGTCGACGGTCAATCGCGACACCAACCTGCCACGGAACCCGTCGAGCGTGGCTAGGCTCGGAAGAGGTGCCCCGTGTGATCGGGCCCACCTCACCTGTGCACGCGTGATGACTACGGAGGCTTTGATGACCGATATTCTCGACCGCACCAAAATCTATGTTGATGGCGCCTGGATCGAATCCACTGGCAGCGGTCGGATCGACGTTCTCAATCCGGCTACCGAAGAGCTGATAGGAACTGTCGCCGAAGGCACTGTCGAAGATGTCGATGCGGCCGCGAAGGCAGCACGAAAGGCTTTCCCCGCTTGGTCTGCACTATCCGGCGGCGAGCGAGCCGAATATCTTTCCAAAGCCGCGGCGATTATTGCCGAACGTACCGATGATCTTGCGGCGCTGGTTTCGCAGGATATGGGCATGCCGATCGGATTCGCGAAGCCCGTGCAAATCGGAATGCCGCTCGCGAATTTGAATGCATTTGCCGAATTGGCTCGCACTTATGATTTCGACGCTCACGAGGTCGGGAATTCGCTGATTGTTCGCGAACCTGCGGGTGTTGTCGGCGCTATCACTCCCTGGAACTTCCCGCTCCACCAAGTTGTCTTGAAGGTTGGCGGTGCGCTCGCGGCGGGCTGCACCGTGGTTCTCAAGCCCACCGAGGTTGCGCCACTCATCACGTACGCTCTCGCTGACATCTTCGACGAAATTGGTTTGCCTGCAGGTGTATTCAACCTGGTAAGTGGCTACGGCCCGGTAGTGGGTGAAGCCATCGCCGGCCACCCGGAAGTCGACATGGTCTCCTTCACCGGGTCGACTCGGGCAGGCAAGCGAGTGGCCATCGTCGCCGCGGACACCATCAAGAAGGTCTCGCTCGAGCTGGGTGGCAAGTCGGCGAACGTCATTCTCGACGACGCCGATCTCGAAAAGGCTGTCACGGACGGCGTCGCAAAGTGCTTCATCAACTCGGGCCAGACCTGTTCGGCGCTGACGCGTATGTTGGTTCCCGCGGAGAAGGTGGATGAGGCA
Source organism: Rhodococcus sp. SB1D (assembly GCF_048573875.1). Classification (NCBI taxonomy): domain Bacteria; kingdom Bacillati; phylum Actinomycetota; class Actinomycetes; order Mycobacteriales; family Nocardiaceae; genus Rhodococcus; species Rhodococcus sp. SB1D. Next base: position 11,034 of record NZ_JBMAIQ010000030.1, on the reverse strand, counting down.
GCGGCAATTGCTGCTGCGGTCGCCGCTCATTTCCCGGTAGGTGATCCGACTCAGCCGACTTCGGTGCTTGGTCCTCTGGTGAACGCGAATCAGCTGGGACGCGTTCGCGGATACATCGAGAAGGGTGTGTCGGAAGGTGCCACCGCGGTTGTCGACGGTCGCGAAACCGGTCTGGCCAGTGGATATTTCGTCGGTCCGACGGTGTTCGCGAACGTGACCGAAGACATGACCATTGCGCGCGAGGAGATCTTCGGACCGGTCCTCTCGATCATGGGCTACAAAGACGAGGCCGACGCAGTGCGGATCGCTAACGGCACCGAGTACGGACTGGCCGGTGGCGTTTGGTCAGGTGACCCCGATCGCGCGGATCGCGTCGCACGGCAACTGCGTGCCGGGCAGGTCGAGGTGAACGGCGGCGCCTTCAACACGAATGCTCCGTTCGGTGGGTACAAGCAGTCGGGCGTCGGGCGCGAGGCCGGCACGTTCGGGCTCGAAGAGTTCCTCGAGATCAAGGCGATTCAGAGATAGTTTGTTCGAGAATGGCGATGCTCCCGTACCAAGTGCGGGAGCATCGCCATTTTTGTACCCGGATCAGGACTTGGCGGCATCCAAATGCTGAGCCGAGATGTTCGCCAGATGTGTCAGGTCCGAGGCCACGGTCGCGAACGTGTAGCCCTCCCCGAGCCGTTGTGCCGCAACCTGACCGGAAGGTGTGTGGATTCCCGCAGCGACTCCGCTGACGGCGGCAGCTTCGCGCACCCTGGTGAGCGCTGATTCGAATTCCTCGGCGACGTCCGGATCGTTGGAGTGCTTACCTCCGACGGCGATTCGTAGGTCGGACGGCCCGACGTACACGCCGTCCAATCCGGGCACTGCGCAGATCTCTTCGACGTTCGCCAGACCCTGTGGGGTCTCGATCATCGCAAATACAACGGTGTCGCGGTTCGCGTCGGCGGGAACGGGGCCGATACGGAGTTGCGAGCGCATGGGTCCGTAGGAGCGGATGCCGAAAGGCGGATACTTGGCGGCTGCCACGGCGGCCGCTGCCTCTTCGGCGTTGTTGATCAGCGGAACGATGACGCCCACAGCGCCCGCGTCGAGTGCACGGCCGATGGGCGTCGGATTGTTTGCCTCGACGCGCACCATCCCGACGGTGGACGGTGACGAGTCGATGGCGGTGAGCCCGGCGACCATCCCCGAATAGCCGATCAGGCCGTGCTGCATGTCGAGGGCAATGTAGTCCCAGCCGACGTGCGCGATCCATTCGGTCGAGATCGGGCTGTCGATGACGGACCAATATCCGAGTATGCGTTCGCGTCCTCGGATGCGTGCGGCGAATTCCTGTGCTGACATAGTGAAGAACTCTTCCTGATGAAGGTCGGGTGTTTCAGCGGTTGTAGTTGGGCATGGGGCCTCGTAGGGCGGCACCGACGAGATCACACTCTTCGATGGTCGAGGCGTCGAGTGGACCTCGCCCGATGGCCGCGATATTGGATTCGAGGTGCGTTACTTTGGATCCTCCGAGGAGCAGCGATCCGGCGACGGGCTTGCTGACCAGCCAGCGCAACGCAAGCTCGGTCAGGGAGATGCCCGACTGCTCTGCGATTGCAGTCAGTTGAGCGATCGCGTCGAATATCTGTGTGTTCCAGTATCGCTCCTTGTACATCGACGCAAGACGTGAGTCGCCGAATCGGCCGTCGGCGGGACTTTCGTCGAAGGTGTGGCGCCCCGTGAGCAGGCCCCCACCGAGTGGGTTGTAGACCATGGTGGTCAGTCCGGTCACGTCCGCGAATTCTGCGTATTCTTCTTCGATGCGACGCGCGAGCAAGTTGTAGAGCTGCTGTGCGACGATCGGTCGGGGAGCTCCGACTGTGTCTGCGGTGTAGTTGATTTCACTGATTTGCCACGCTGCGAAGTTGGATACGCCGAGTGTGCGGATCTTGCCCTCGGCAACCAGTTCCGCGACGGTGGTGAGAGTTTCGGTCAGCGTGACGGTTCGGTCCGGCTGATGGAGATAGAACAGGTCGACGTAGTCCGTGTCGAGTCTGCGCAGGCTTCCTTCGACGCTTGCTCGGAGCCCCTCTGTCGAGAGTGGGCTGTTGTCGCCGGCATCGGGATGCGGCATTCCCGCTTTGGTGGCCAGAGTGACGGAATCGCGTCGGCCGTGGAGCAGCTTTGCCAGCATGCGCTCGGACTCGCCGCCCGCATAGCCGTTGGCCGTGTCGATGTGAGAGATACCGGCGCCTAGTGCTGCGTCGAGCATCGATCCGGCGCCCGATATGTCGACCGTGTCTCCGAATGTCATGGTGCCGAGCACCAGTTTCGGAAGCTCGAGTGGGGCGGTCATCAGGCAACTCCTCGTGATTCGGTCTGCTTGGCTAGCAAGTTCTTGGACAGGGCTGCCACCACGTGGCGTGGTTTGATGCCGACCATGGTGGTGGGATCGAGAGCAGCGCCTCGTAGTGCGCGGGTGTACGGCTCGCGCGGACTGGCGAGAACTGTGTCTGTGGAACCGGATTCGACGATGGTTCCTTTCGACATCACGACTACGGTCCCGCTGATTTCTCGGACGACGCCCAAGTTGTGTGAGATGAAAACGTACGTCAGACCGGTATCGGCCTGAATTTCACGTAGGAGCTCGAGTACCTGCGCTTGCACCGACACGTCGAGAGCGCTGGTCGCTTCGTCGCAGACCAGGATCTCGGGTCCGCTGGCAAGTGCACGAGCAATTCCGATGCGCTGACGTTGGCCTCCCGAGAACTCCGCCGGACGCCGGTGTAGTGCCGAGCTGGGCAAGCCAACGCGATCGACGAGTTCTGCTGCTGCCTTTGCACGTTCAGACTTGCTCCGAACACCTTTGAGGCGCAGTGGTTCTCCGATGATGTCCTCGGCAGTCAGATGAGGGTCGAGCGATCCGTACGGATCTTGGAACACCATTTGAACGCGAGAGCGGTAGGGGCGCAGCGACTTCTCCGACATCTGCGCGATGTCATTGCCGTCGACGAGAATGCGTCCACTGGTCGGTGTGAGGAGTCGGACGATCGATCGAGCGATGGTCGACTTGCCACATCCGGATTCGCCGACGATGGCCAAGGTCTTGCCCTTTTCCACCGAGAAGCTCACAGCATCCACGGCTCGGAAAACTCCGTCGGGAACCGGATACTCGACCACGAGATCTTCGACGGCGAGAAGTGGCGTTTCGTGGCGGGTCATGCCGGGGCTCCGATCTGTGTTGAACGGGCGGGGTCGCCGTCCCAAGGCCCCAGTTGAGGTATGGCGTCGAGAAGCTTTTGTGTGTAGGCGCTTTGCGGTGAGTCGACGAGAACGTCGGCACTACCGGTCTCGACAAAACGTCCGTCCTTCATCACGTAGATGCGATCGGAGACCAACCGCGCAACTCCGAGATCGTGAGTGATGACCAGCATTCCGATGCCGGTGCGCTCCTGCAACTCGAGCAATAGATCCAGAATCCCGGCCTGAACGGTTACGTCCAGTGCGCTGGTGGGTTCGTCGGCCACGATCAGTTCGGGGCCGGCAGCAAGAGCGCCGGCGATCAGGACGCGCTGCAACATTCCACCCGACAGTTGATGCGGGTACTTGTCGAGTTGCTGATCCGGATACGGAATGCGTACCTGCTCGAGCAGTTGCACTGCCCGCTCGATTTGTTGCTTCTTCGCGGTCACACCGCTGTGGCGCACTGCTTCTCGAAGTTGGCTGCCGATGGTGTGGACGGGACTCAGAGCCGTCATCGGGTCCTGGGGGATGAGCGCGATGTGTTTTCCGCGAATATCGTTCAGGATCTTCGTGTTTCCGAGAATGTCCTGACCCTTGAACACGGCTTTCCCGGAAAGAACCGCAAGATCGTCCGGAAGCAGTCCGAGAATCCCCATGGCTGTCGTCGACTTTCCGGAGCCGGATTCACCGATGATGGTGACGGTTTCACCGGCGTCGATGCAGAAGGACACGCCGTCGACGGCTCGGATGACGCCGTTCGCCGTGACAAGTTCGATCTGGAGATCGTCGACCCGTAGTAGATTTCCCATGTCTCACGCCTTCGCTTTCTGGGCGCTGCCACGCCCGAACAGGCTTGCGCCCAGTCGTTTCGAACCTGCAGGACGATCGCGCAGACCATCGCCGAGTAGGTTCACTCCGACGACCAGCAGCACGATCATCAGACCGGTCAACGTGACGATCCACCATGACGTGGTGATGTAGTCCTGGCCGTCGGCGATGATTCGTCCCCAGGTAGCGAATGGACGTTGCGGTCCGGCGCCGAGGTAGCTCAACGAACTTTCCAGCAGTACGGCCTGCGCGAGCAGCAGCAGGACGACGAGCGATGCCTGCTTGACGATGTTGGGAATGACGTGACGAAGCAGGATGGCCATGCGGGTAAGTCCGAGGACTCGAGCTGCAGCTACGTAAGGCTTTTCGCGTTCGACGAGTACCAATGAGCGAGTCAACCGTGCGACTTCGGGCCACTGTGCGATCGCGATGACAAACGTGATGACGGGAATGGACGGGCCGAACAGCGCAACAACGAGAAGCAGCATCATCAGCAGAGGCAGAGAAAGCTGTGCTTCGAGTAGGCGGGAGATCACGGTGTCGACCCAACCACCGAAGTACCCCGCGGCGGATCCGGCGACGATGCCGATGACGCCGGAGACGATCACGGCGAGAATACCGATCGTCAGAGACACCTGGCCGCCGTGCAGGATCCGTGAGAGCAGATCTCGTCCCAACTGATCGGTGCCGAACAGATGGCCGTCGGTGAGGGGCGGTAGCCGTCGACTGCTCAGGTTGGTCTGGTTCGGATCTGCAAGGGGGAGCAGCCCGGCCAATGCAACAGGAAGAATCACCAGGAGCGCGCAGATCGAGCCGGCCCAGATCTTGACTCGGCTGTCTCGCTTACGGCGCGTGGCTCCGGCGCGTGCGAAGTCTGCCTCGGTGACCGCGCTGGCGCGTGGAGTTGTTGGAGGTTCCAAGACGGTAGTCATCAGTTGGCGCCCTTTCCGAGTCGCACGCGTGGATCCAGGAGGGGGTAGAGGAGGTCCACTGCCAGTTGCACGAGCACTGCGAGAACCGCGGTGACAAGTACGGTGGCCTGGATGAGCGGGTAGTCGCGAGTCTCGAGTGCGCGGACCACCAGCGAGCCGACACCAGGCCAGGCGAACACGACCTCGACCACCACGACGCCGTTCAGCATTCCGGCAAATCTGGTGCCCAGCGCGGTGACGATCGGAATCGCCGAATTGCGCATCGCATATCGCCAGGTGAGTTCGCGTTCCGATACTCCGCGAGAGCGTGCGACGGTGATGTACGGAGAAGCGAAGGCCGAGACCATTTCGCGTCGAACCATCCGGGAGATCAACGCGATCTGAAGGATGGCGATGGTGACGGTAGGCAGGATCAACGACGGCCATGTGGTGAAGCCGGCTGCCGGGAGTACTGGGATCAAGACCGCGAAGATCGTCACCAGCATCAGGCCGCTCCAGAACTCCGGCATGGACTGCCCGCCGACGGCTACGACGTTCGCACCGAGTTCACGTCTGGTGTCCGCGTGACGGGCCATCCACACGCCCAGCGGAATCGAGAGCACGGCGGTCAACAGAATGGAGCTGACGGCAAGGGTGATGGTGTACGGGAGACGGCCGAGGACAACGTCCATGGCCGGCGCCTGGAACGAGTACGACGTGCCGAGATTCAGGTGGACGAGGTCCCACAGGTAGATCAGGTATTGGGAGAACACCGACTTGTCCAAGCCCATGTCAGCACGGATCTGTGCGAGATCCTCGGTGCTGGCCAGCGGTCCGGCCAAGGCGTAGGCAGGATCGCCGGGTGCCATTCGGATCAGGACGAACACTGTTGTGAGCGTGAGGAAGATCGTCAAGGCGCTCTGTGCCAGACGTTTGAGCACGTATTTGACGGTCGGGTTGATCCGTGTGCGTCGACGCGGAGAGATTCCGAGAGCGGTTTGCGGTTTCGGAGCGGTGAGAGTCATCGCCTCAGGCCTCCAATCGGACGGCGCCGAGGTCGTAGGAGTTGATTGGGGTCAGTGAAACATTTTGTACACGAGTGCGTTTCGCAAGGAGTGCGTTGGGTACGAAGCTCCACAGGCAAGGCCAGGTGTTCCAGATGTCTTGTTGTGCGGCGTCGAGTAGAGCGGCGCGCTTGGTCGGGTCTGGTTCACTGGATGCGGCTTGGATCTTCGCGGTGATTTCGGGGAAGACGTACCCGTGATAGGTGTCGCGAGTTGCTTCCTTCTCCGCTGTGCCGGCGTACATCCCCTGCAACGTGGTCAGTGCAAGTCCGGTCTGGTTGCCGTAGCCGTTGCCCAGCACATCCCAGTCGCCGGTCTTGCCCTGGCGCCAGGACGAGATGTCACCGCCCGGTTCGAACTGCTGGAGTTTGACGCGTACTCCCACGGCCTTCATCATTTCGAGTACCGATTCCATCACCGAGACGTCGTTGGTGAACTCTCCGGTTTCCCAGATGAAGGTGAGTTCGAGGTCGTCGGCGCCTTCGGCCTCGAGCATTTGCCGCGCTTTCCGTGGATTATATTGGTAAGTGCCGGTTTTCACGGCTCCGTCCAAGGTCGACGGTGCGGGGCCGGTGGCCGGGACTGCGGAACCGATCAGCACGTCCCGAGCGAGTGACTCACCGTCGATGGCATACGTGAGAGCTTCTCGGACACGCGGATTGGACAGTGGGTGATCGGCGGGCTTGCGGAAGTTGAAGAACAGTTGGTTGATGCGTGTGCTCGGTACTGTGTCCACCTGGACACCAGGCAGATCGGCGAGTTGTTCGGCGGAATCGGGACTGATCGAGTCGATGACGTCGACCTCGCCGCTCCGAAGCGCGACGACGCGGCCGGCCTCTTCGGGAATGAAGCGGACCTGAACACGACGAACGCCGGGGGCCGGGCCCCAGTAGTTGTCATTGGCGACAAGTGTGTAATCGCCGGTGCCCCGGTTCGATTCGCTGACGACGAACGGTCCCGACCCGATTCCGCTCTGCAGTTCGTTGGGTTCGTTGGCAGCGGCCGGGGTGATCAAGATGTTGGACATGAGCGAGTCCAGAACCGGCACCGGGGAATTCGTCCGAAGGATGAAGGTGCGATCGTCGATGGGGACGACCGTCGGCCACTCGGGGAACTGCGGTGCGACAAACGATCCGCTGACCTGCTGGTACATCTGCATTGCCGTCGTGACGTCGTCGATCAGCACAGGTGTGCCGTCGGAGTAACGGATGCCCTCGCGGAGTCGAACCGTCCACTCGGTCGGGCCGGTCGATTCGAACCTGTCAGCGAGAACGAGTTGCGGTGTCAGATTGTCGCCGATCCGGGTGAGACCTTGTCTGACGCCACGTTGAGCCGTGACTGCTGCGTCGAATTGATTGAGTTTGTTGTCGAGGCTGACGAGCGAGCGGTTGAGCCCGAGCACCAGGGTGTCCTGTGTCGGTTTCCCGGTAGGGCCGGCGCACGCGGCAGTCGTGCCCAGAAGCGTTGCGCCACCGATCAGCCCGGTGAACTGCAGAAAGGATCGCCGGGAGAGCTGTGGTGTTCGCAAACGAGTATTGGTCATCGGTGACCTTTCGATCCTGACGGGGCAGCGTGGGGGCGACGCTCCGAGCGGACTGTTGGTGAACAATCGCGTCGGGCTCTCGCTTGTAACTCAGCTCACAATGGCACTGTTGCGCACTTCGCGCAAGTCCCGTAACTTCGATTGCGTACTTCGCGCATCGGTTGCGATGCTGTGCATACTCGATTCAGACCGAAAGGGGGTCGAGGAATTCGATGAAACCACTGGTAATCATCGCTGATGATCTTTCCGGAGCAGCGGAGTCGGCCGCAGGATTTCTGCTCCGCAGTTCGGGCATATCGCTTCGGCTCGGCCCAGATGCGCCCGACGGATCAGGAGTGACGGTTTTCGATCTGCACTCACGGCGATCCGACCCCGCCAGAGCCTCTCGGGACGTGAGATCAGTTCTGCAATCGTCTGACGGCTCCGAGATCGTCAAGAAGATCGATTCCCTGCTCAGGGGCAACATAGCAGCGGAGGTTGGAGAACTCTCCCGCGACGGATCTCCGGTCATCGTCGCCGCCGGACTGCCCAGACAAGGGCGCACGGTGCAAGACGGCGTGGTGTTGGTCGATGGGGTTGCGTTGCACTCCACTGACCTGTGGCGCGCGGAGTCGAAGCCGACTCCTCGGTCGATTGCAGAGGCGCTCGGCCCGTCGGCAATCACTTCTGGCGTATCGCTGGATGACATTCGCTCCGGGCGTTTGAGCCAGGTTCTTGCGTCGATCTCAGAAGCCGGGTCGGTGGCGATCTGCGACGTCGAGACCGAGAGTGATCTGGAACTGATTGTGGCTGCAGCACAGGAGGTTCGGGGTTCTCGATTGGTAGGAACCTCGGCGCTCGCGATGGCAGTGGCACGACGAAGAACCGTGCAGTCACCCGTCGCGTGCCCATCTCTTCGTGTTTCTCGATTTACCTTGGTCGTCGTGGGGACGGCGGATGCGTCTGCCGGGGACCAAGTGGCATTGCTTCGGGATTCAGGGGCGCACCATATCGAAGTGAACAGTGCTGAGCTGCTGGCGCATTCGGTCGATCCGCTTCCGATTCTGAACGCACTGGATCGCGGAAACGTCGTGGTTTCGGTAAGTGGACCTGTCGTGCCTGCAGAATCCGTCCACCTCGTTTCGGCTCTCGCCGATCTGATCGCTGCCGTCGATGCAGGATTCTCCCACGGCGAGTACCCGATCGACTTGGTTCTTACCGGTGGCGAAACCGCGCGCAGCGTTCTCGACCGCCTGCGGATCGACACTTTGTCACCGATTTACGAAATTGAACACGGCGCGGTACTTTCCGTCGATCGCACCGGACGGTACATCGTCACGCGGCCAGGCAGTTTCGGGAATGCACACAGTCTTTTCTCCATAACGAAGTTTCTCGCGCACCCCACCCCGGTCGCCGCTCCGGACAGTCCACCTTCAGTTACTCCTTCAGACAACGAGGTCAATCCCATGTCAATCGAATCCACTCCACTGCCGCTGATTGCTGTCACGATGGGCGACGGCGCCGGCGTCGGACCGGAAGTGATCGTCCCCGCACTCCTCGACGCCGAAACGAGAAAGCGTTGCCGCCCTGTTGTTGTCGGCGACGCGAAGCGTTTGCGATTGGCTGCCACGGTGCTCGGAATCGACGTCGACGTGGTCGCGATCGAGGAGATCAAGGATGCTGAATTCATCGATGGACGGATCAACGTCATCGACCTGGACTTGCTACCCGAGGATCTCGCCTGGGGTGAACTGTCGGCAGTCGCGGGGGATGCGGCCTATCAATATATCCGCGTCGCAAGCGAACTCGCCGTACGCGGTGAAGTCCAGTCGATCTGTACGGCGCCGCTGAACAAGGAAGCGCTGCATGCGGCAGGACACATCTATCCCGGACACACGGAATTGCTTGCGCACCTGACCGGTACCGAGGAGGTGTCGATGATGTTGTCGACCCCCAAGCTCAAGGTGATTCACGTGACCACTCACATCGGACTGCTCGATGCAGTTGCCAGGATCGAGCCCGGCCTGGTCGAGAGGACCATTCGTCGAGGTCACGAAGCTTTGGTGCGCTCGGGCAATCCATCTCCGAAAATCGGCGTGTGCGGGATCAACCCGCATGCGGGGGAGAACGGGCTTTTCGGGTACGGAGAAGAAGAGCAGAAGATCATTCCCGCCGTTGAACTCTTGAAGGCAGAAGGAATCGACGTCCACGGCCCACTGCCGGCGGACACGGCATTCTTCCTCGCTGGACGTGGGGACTACGACTTGATCGTTGCGATGTACCACGATCAGGGGCACGGCCCGGTCAAGGTTCTCGGGATCGAGGCCGGCGTCAACATCACCGTCGGGTTACCTGTCATCCGTACCTCCGTCGATCACGGAACCGCTTTCGACATTGCAGGTAAGGGCATTGCCGAGGCCGGTAGTATGGTCGAAGCGCTGCGGCAGGCGGCCGAATTGGCAACCAGCACATTCGTTTCCAAGTAAGAACCACGGTTTGTAGGGGGAGGAGCGATGGCCATCCGGGAGTCGGAGGCGAGGCGGTCGGAGATTGCGAGGCTCGCTCGCACCAGCGGTCTGGCCAGTGTCGAGGATCTGTCTGCCCAATTCGGGGTGACTGCATCCACGATTCGTCGCGACCTGAGTCAGTTGACTGCCCAGGGAGTAATTGCTCGAACGTACGGCGGGGCGATTGCTCTCAACCCTCATCCGGAATCCTCCTTGCGTCAACGCGCAATGGAGGGATTCGACGCCAAACGGGGCATCGCCGAATGGGCTGCTGAGCAGGTTCGGCCCGGGGAAACCGTACTTCTTGATGCAGGTACCACCGTCGGAGCGATGGGAGAGTTCTTACGTCACGTGACGAATTTGACGGTGATCGCTGCAGGGCTGACGGCGCTCGAGGCGTTAGTCGACGCTGATGGCGTTCGAGTCGAATGTCTCGGCGGGACGCTGCGGCAGCTCAGTCAAGGATTCGTCGGGCCACTGGCGGAAGCGTCGCTGCAGCGGGTGTCGTTTGACAAGGCATTCCTCGGTGCCGATGCAGTTACGGCTGACCTGGGTATTTGTGAAGCTGAGCTCGATCAGACCCGGCTCAAGGAAATGATGATCGAACGTGCCGGCGAGGTCTACATCCTCGCCCACTCCGCCAAGCTCGGTGAACGTCCTTTCCATGCGTGGGCGCCGATACCGCCGGGGGCCGTGCTGGTTACCGATGCTGCAGTAGACGCAAAGCAAGTCGCGTTGTTCGAGGATGCAGGTATCCGAGTCCAAGTGGTGTGAGTTCCCGCTGCGTGCCGATCCGGGCACGGTGTCCGGCGTCACATGATGTCCGAATTCGTGAAAATCGACTGAAATGGGCAATCTTGCTGGGGAAATGGATACCTCTGAGTCTCTGACCTGTGGATTTGTCAAAGACTTCGGCGGACGCGTAACTTATTCCAAGTCAGAGCGACACGGACACCGACTCCCGCTTC
>NZ_JBMAIQ010000029.1:0-13782 GCF_048573875.1 Rhodococcus sp. SB1D | reverse complement strand
AGTCAACGCCGCCCGCGCACCCGAACCAATCTCCGACTCCATCCGCGCAGCCAACAACTCCACCGACGACGCCTCGAACAACACCCGCACCGGAACCTGTGCATCGAGCGCCTGCCCCAACCGAGCGGCCATTCGAGTAGCAATCAAAGAGTTTCCGCCGAGTGCGAAGAAGTCGTCATCCAGACCCACTCGCTCGACCCCGAGTACCGCCGAGAAAACAGAAGCGACAATTTGTTCTACCGGCGTGACCGGGGCCCGGAACACCGCAACCTCGAACACCGGCTCCGGCAACAACTTCCGATCCAACTTCCCAGACGAGTTCAGAGGCAACTCGTCCAAGACCATGATCGCGTTCGGAATCATGTAGACAGGTAGCGATTCAGGAAGCGCATTCCTCAAGACTTCTACGTCGATCACAGAATCCGGGACCGCGATCACATATGCGACCAGCTGATCGCCCATATCGGTGGATGCCACAGTGACCACACACTGAGCTACCGTCGAATGCGCCAGCAGAGCTGACTCGATCTCACCCAGTTCGATCCTCTGACCACGGAATTTGACCTGAAAATCGGTACGCCCGACATACTCGAGTTCGCCTGCGGTGTTCCACCACACCAGGTCCCCGGTGCGATACATCCGACTGCCACCGGGATTGATTTCACCGTTCGTGTCGCTCGCCTCCACAAATGGGTTCGCGACAAAACGATCACTGGTGAGATCGGGTCGCGCGACGTAACCGCGCGCCAGTTGATCACCGGCCAGATACAGCTCACCCGCAACGCCTACCGGCACCGGCTGCAACCGACTGTCCAACACGTAGACCTGCGAGTTCCACTCGGGCACCCCGATCGGAATCCCTGTTGATTCCGATCCATCGACCTCGTAGTAGGTGATCGAGACCGCAGCCTCGGTTGGGCCGTACACATTGTGCAGGCCTGCAGACGACACCTGAGCGAATGCACGCACCGTCTCGACCGGCAATGCCTCACCGATCACGAATACGTCCCTCAGTGACACCAATGCGTGTTCCGGAACCGAAGTCGCGAAGACGGTCAACATCGATGGAACGAAGTCCGTCAGCGTCACCCGATGATCTTCGATCAGACGAGCCAGATACGCGGGATCTCGATGGCCGTCGTGAGATGCCAGCACCACTCTCGTACCGGACAAAAGCGCAGTGAAGTATCCCCACAACGAGACGTCGAATGTCGTAGCAGTCTTCTGCAAATAGACGTCTTCTGGGCCGATGGCGTACTGATCCTGCATCCACAGGACCTGGTTCACGATGGCGTGATGCGACACCGCAACGCCTTTGGGCTTGCCCGTGGAACCCGAGGTGAAGATCACGTAGGCGGCATTCACATCATGCAGACGACCGCGACGATCAGCATCGGAAATGACTGAAGCCGAGTAGCTCGAAAGATCGACATTGTCGATCAACAGCACGTCGGCGCCGTTCGGCGCTACGAAAGCGTCCCTCGTCGTCGACAGCACACAGACTGGATCGGCCGTCGTGAGGATGTGCCCGATTCGCTCGGCGGGGTGATCGGGATCCAAGGGCACGTAGGCTCCGCCCGCGGCGATCACCGCGTACATACCTACTACCAGATCGAGCGATCGACGCATCGCCAAGGCCACCAACGATTCGGGCCCGACACCATCTTCGATCAGCTTGCGTGCCAATTTGTTCACACGTTCCGACAACTCGCCATAGGTCAGCGACTGGCCGTCGAACACCACGGCAACAGCATCGGGTGCCAACGCAACGCGAGTGTCGAACAGCGAAGCCAATGTCTCACTGTTCCCGACGTCATGTGCGGTGGAGTTGCGCGCAGTCAACAGCGACTCGCGCTCGGCCTCGTCCAACAGCTCGATGTCACCCACGGTGATCGACGGATCCACGACCACCTGTTCGAGGATCCTGGTGAACCGATCGGCGAATCCACGAATCGTCGACTCGTCGAACAGATCTGTGGCGTATGCGAACTCGGCGAACATGCCGTCTTCGAGCGCATCTTCGACGCGGGGAGCGAGAGTAAGTTGAAGATCGAATTTCGCGATACCGGCATCGAACTCGACGCCTGAGACTTCCAATCCCGAAAGCTCCAAAGCATCCTGCGACATGTTCTGGAAGAACAACGCGACCTGGAACAGCGGGTGATGTGCCTGCGATCGGGTGGGATCGAGCACCTCGACCAGCCGCTCGAACGGAACATCGCCGTTGCCGAGCGCCTGAAGGTCTGTCCTCCGCGTTGCCGAGACGAGCGCACTGAACGAACTGGCGAGGTCAACAGGAGTCCGCAGGACCAGTGTATTCACGAACATACCGATCACATCGTCGAGCGCCTTTTCGCCTCGCCCTGCAACCGGAGTACCGATCACGATGTCACTGGTACCGGACAACCTTGCGAGAAGCACGGCGAGGGCCGAATGCACCACCATGAACAGCGATGCGTTCCGCTCGCGTGCGAGTGAGTCCAAGCTCGACCGAATCTCTTCGCTGACGGAGAAGCGATACGTAGCGCCACGATTCGAGGCGACGACCGGGCGGGATCGGTCAGCCGGTAACGCAAGCACTTCCGGAGAATCACGGAGGACGGAGCGCCAGTGGTCCAGCTGAGCCGAGATCAACGAATCCGGGTCGTCCTCGTCGCCGAGGACCTCCCGCTGCCAGAGTGCATAATCGGCGTACTGCACCTCGAGCGGAGTCCAATTCGGAACGCCGTTCGAAACCCGAGCGGTGTAGGCAACCATGACATCCCGAGTCAACGGGCGCATCGAGAAGCCGTCCGCTGCGATGTGGTGCACAACGAAGGCCAGAACGTACGAATCCTCTGCAAGTTCGAACAACCCGACTCGAACCGGAACGGTTGACGTCACGTCGAAACCCTGGAGCGCGAAACTCAGAAGTTCGTTGTGAATATGCGAGGCGTCGATGACCTTCGGTGTCAGTTCAACCGGCACCTCGGACGACGGGAGGACTACCTGGTGTCCTTGTCCACCTTGCTCCGGATAGACGGTCCGGAGCGACTCGTGGCGTTCGATTACATCAGAAATCGCATGCCTCAGCGCCGAAACATTCAGGACGCCTTTGATATTCAATGCGATTGGAATGTTGTTGACGGCAGAATCAGGATCGAAGCGGCTGAGGAACCACATTCGCTGCTGAGCTAGTGAGAGTGGGATCAACGCCGGCCGTGGGCGGGCCACGAGCGCGGTCCTCCCTCCTGCCCCTGCGATCAACTCAACCTGCGCTGCCAAACCTTCGACAGTCGAAGCATCGAACAACACCCTCACCGGAACCTGAGTGTCGAGCGCTTGACCTACGCGAGCCACCAACTGCGTTGCGACCAAAGAGTTTCCGCCGAGCTCGAAGAAGTCGTCATCCAGACCGACCTGTTCCAACCGGAGAACATCTCCGAAGACGCCGGCCACAGCGATTTCGGCGACACTCGACGGTGCCCGAAACTCGCGCGCCACGAACACCGGATCCGGAAGAAGCTTCCGATCCAACTTCCCCGACACACCCAACGGCAACTCTTCCAGCACCATCACCACCGCCGGCACCATGTAACCCGGCAGACGACCCGCAACAACTCTCTTCAACTCGTCAACGTCCACCACACCACCAGCGGCCGTAACGTACGCAACCAACACATCCTCACGCACAACCACAACTACCGACGACACCGACTCGTGCTCACGAATCACCGACTCGATCTCACCGAGCTCGATCCGCAAACCGTGCAACTTCACCTGAAAGTCACTACGCCCGATGTACTCCAACTCGCCCGACGCAGTCCACCGCACCACATCACCGGAGCGATACATCCGCCCACCATCACCCGAGAACGGATTCGCCACAAATCGATCCGACGACAAATCCGGCCGACCCACATACCCACGAGCCAGCTGAACACCCGCCAGATACAGCTCACCCGCAACACCTACCGGCACCGGACTCAATCGAGAGTCCAGAACAAACACCTGCGTATTCCATACCGGAGCACCGATCGGCACCCCCAGAACATCCGCCGGCACCACCTCGTGGAACGTCACATCCACCGCCGCCTCGGTCGGACCATACAAATTGTGCACCCCGACACCCGGCAACACAGCCCACACATCGGCAACAACACTCGCCGGCAACGCCTCACCTGACGCGAACACCCGAGTCAGCGAAACACACGCAGCCACAGACGAATCCGTCACGAAAACCTCGAGCATCGACGGCACGAAATGCACCGTCGTCACACCCTCCCCCACAATGACCGACGTCAAATACCGCGGGTCACGATGCCCATCCGGCACAGCCACCACCAACCGAGCACCAACCTGCAACGGCCAGAAAAGCTCCCACACCGACACATCGAACGTGAACGGCGTCTTCTGCAACACCACATCCGACGAATCCAACCCGTACTCGTCCTGCATCCACGCCAACCGATTCACAATCGCCGCATGCGAAACCGACACACCCTTCGGACGCCCCGTCGACCCCGACGTGAAAATCACATACGCCGCATTGCCCGACCGCAAAGGCGAGACCCGATCGATATCCGAAACAGAGTTATCCGAAAAACCAGACACATCAACAACATCAACCTCGACCACCGGTACCACACCGGCATCGAATCCAACGTCAGAGGTACTGATCACGCATACCGGCGACGCCGACTCCAACACGTACGCATTGCGCTCCGCAGGCTGATCCGGATCCACCGGAACATACCCACCGCCAGCCTTGAGCACGCCGTAAACCGCAACCAACAAATCAACCGACCGACGTACCGCCACACCCACCAACGACTCCGGTCCCACACCCACCGAAACCAGGTACCGGGCAAGACGATTCACCCGCGAATCGAACTCCGCATATGACAGCGAAACACCCTCGAACGACACAGCTACCGAATCCGGCGACGCCGCAACCTGAGCATCGAACACGTCCACCAACGACACATCCGCAACCTCATGCGCAGTGCCATTCCACGACTCGAGCACCAAAGATCGCTCACCCGAATCGAACATATCCACATCACCAACCCGAACCGAGGGATCGGCAACCACTGCTTCGAGAACTGAAATCAACCGCTTTCCGATTGATTTGGCAGACGACTCGTCGAACAGGTCGGTCGCATAGACCAGTGCGACGGTCAAACCACCGACCTTGTCCGCGGTATCAGATTCCCACACAGTGAATTGGAGGTCGAACTTCGCGGCCGACGACTCTACGTCCAGTCCGGAAATGCGCAGTCCCGGAACCTCCAGACTTTGCTGCATGCTCTGTCCCAAGTTCTGCAGCGAGAGCATCACCTGGAACAACGGGTTCCGTGCCTGAGACCGGGCGGGGTTGAGTACCTCCACCAGTCGTTCGAATGGCACATCGGCGTGCCCGAAGCCGCTGAGGTCGGATTCGCGCGCCCGCGAAATCATGTCCCGTGCCGAAGCTTCGAGATCAACCTCCGTGCGGAGGACGAGTGTGTTGACGAACATTCCGATCAGGTCGTCGAGAGCTTGATCGCCTCGACCGGCGACCGGAGTGCCGATCACGATGTCCGAAGTCCCCGACAACCGCGCCAGCAGAATCGCCACGGCACTGTGCAACACCATGAACAGAGATGCGTTGTTGTCGAGCGCAATTCGATTGAGAGCCTGGTGGAGATCCGGCTCGATCGTGAATGTGTGCCCGGCTCCCCGGTTCGACGCGACGCGCGGGCGCGGGCGGTCCGACGGAAGATCGAGCTGATCGGGGATACCGGCCAACGCGTGGCGCCAGTAGTCGACCTGGCGAGTGATCAGAGAATCCGGGTCGTCTTCACTGCCGAGAACCTCGCGCTGCCACAGTGCAAAGTCGGCGAACTGTACGGGCAGCGGAGCAAGATCGTGCGAAATTCCCTGTGTCCGAGACACATAAGACGAAACGATGTCCTTGGTCAACGGTCCCATGGAGAACCCGTCACCGCTGATGTGATGGACGACGAACACGAGGACGAATTCGTCGGCGGCGAATTGGAAGAGTGCCGCCCGAATCGGAACCTCGGTGGTCACGTCGAATCCCGGAGTCACGAAGTCGGTCACGCGCTCGACGATCGCCGACTCGTCCACCCGTATGGGAGTCAGGTTCGGTACCACGGCTGCAATGTCGACCAGGCGCTGATATCCGACGCCGTCGACCTCCGGGTACACAGTCCGAAGGATCTCGTGCCGCTCGATCAAATCCTCGAGTGCGCCTTGCAACGCATCGACATCGAGCGCTCCGCTGAGCCGCAGCGCGACCGGAATATGGTCGACTGCCGATTCTGGTTCGAATCGATTGAGGAACCACATGCGCTGCTGTGCCAAAGACAGCGGAACCAACTCGGGGCGCTCGCGAGGGATCAGGGGAACGTGAGCCTTGCGGTCTTCTGAGATTTTCGCTTCGTCGATGAAGACGGCAAGTTCTGCGGCGGTGGGTGCGTCGAAGAAGTTGCGCATGTCGATGGCGATGCCGTGTTCGGCATTGATCCGCGCAACCACGCGAGTGGCGAGCAATGAGTTGCCGCCCAGTTCGAAGAAGCCGTCATCTGCCCCTACCCGATCCTGCCCGAGTAGATCGGCAAAGATCGCGACCACACCGGCTTCGGTGGGTGTCGCGGGCTCGCGATACTCAACCGTCTTCGACGCGAATTCGGGTGTGGGCAAAGCCTTTCGATCCAGTTTGCCGCTGGCGTTGAGCGGAAACTCGTCCAGTTCGACGAACATGGCAGGGATCATGTAGTCGGGTAGCCGTTCGCCAAGCGACGACGTCAGATTCTCAGAATCGATACCCTCGGCGACGATGTAGGCCACCAAGTTGTCACCGATCGTTTCGTCCGAATGGACGATCACCACGGCTTGGGAAACACCTTCGCAATCGAGCAGTGCCGCCTCGATCTCACCGAGCTCGATGCGCAGACCGCGGAGCTTGACCTGAAAGTCGGTGCGACCGATGTATTCGAGCTGACGGTTCGCTCCGGCACCGCGCCAGCGCACCAGGTCTCCGGTTCGGTACATCCGGGATCCGTCAGTAGCGCCGGGCCGCGCCACGAATCGGTCTGCCGTGAGATCGGGACGCGACACGTATCCCCTGGCCAGCTGAATCCCGGCAAGATAGAGCTCTCCTGCTACACCCGACGGCGAGGGCCGCAGCGCATCGTCGAGCACCAGGAGCTCGGTGTCCGCAACTGCTGCACCGATCGGCACCGACACCTGATCCTGCTCGCCGGTTTCGTAATAAGTCACGTCGACGGCGGCTTCGGTCGGGCCGTACAGGTTGTGGAGTCCAGCGCTGCTGACCTCGCGCAGACGTGCCGCCGTTCGAGCCGGCAACGCCTCACCGGAAGCGAACACGTAGCGAAGGGTTTTGACCTGCGCAACAAGGGGTTCGGCGACGAACACGGCGAGCATCGACGGCACGAAGTGCACCGCCGTCACTCCGCGCTCGATCATCGTGCGAGCCACGTACACCGGATCACGATGTCCGTCGGGTTCCGCGATCACCAGCGATGCACCGACCTGCAGCGGCCAGAAGAACTCCCACACGGACACATCGAAAGTGAAGGGTGTCTTCTGCAAGATCACGTCGTCGGCAGTGAATCCGTACTCGGTCTGACGCCATTGCAGGTTCGCGACGATGGCACGGTGAGAGACTGCAACGCCTTTGGGGCGTCCGGTCGATCCGGACGTGAAGATGACATACGCAGTGTTGTCCGCGCGCAGCGGCGCCAACCGGTCGGCGTCGGTGACAGTTGTCTCGGCACGACCCGACAAGTCGAGGGTGTCGACGTCGAGCGTGGGCGTACCGTGCGGCAGCACCACGGCATCGGACGTTCGTGTGAGCACAGCCGTGGGCTTCGCGATCTCGAGTACGTAAGCGAGACGGTCGGCAGGATGATCCGGGTCGAGTGGAACGTACGCGCCGCCGGCCTTGACGATCGCGTACATCGAGACGAGGAGATCGATCGATCGACGCATCGCGAGACCGACGAGGCTGTCCGGTCCGACACCTGCCGCGACGAGTTCACGGGCCAGGCGGTTCGCCCGCGCGTCGAACTGCGCGTAAGTGAGCTGCGTTCCGGCGTAATCCAGCGCGAGCGCATCCGGCGTCCGCTCGACCTGCTCGTCGAAGAGTCCTGCGAGGGTCACGTGTGCATCGGACTCCGACGCGACCTCCACGATCGAAGTGCCGTCGGTGATGAGACGGTCGACCACCGCGCCGAGACCGTCGGCCTCGCTGCCGATCAGCTCTGGCAGCACCGTGGAAACGACAACAGGAACCAGGGCATCCGCCCCCAATGCCCCACCCATCGCGGTGTCGAGAGTGACCAACTCGTCATTGAGTCGTCCGTAGCTGATTTCGGTTCCACCGTGGCTCAGAGCCACACGATCAGGATCTACCGCCGCAACTGCAGCCACCAACTTCGGCAGATCTTCGATCGTCAGCGACTGCGGTCCCGGAATACCGACGGACATCTACACTTCCTCCAACTGACTTTCGTGAAGTGCGCCCCGGTCGAGCACAGCGTTCTGCTCGGCCGGAGGCGTTCACTGGGCAAATACTGAATGTTACCCGGCCGTACCCCCACGGCCCGCTGACACCGACTGTGCGTCAGCTATCACCGAGCTCACAAGTGTGGCGAGACCGTCGACGCCAAGTGCCGGCAGGATGCCCGGAACAAGTCCGGCGAGCGACACAGAAACCAGAGCATCGGGGGCGAGAGCAGCCCCCATGGCGGTACGCATGGCAACGAGCTTGGTCGACAACTCACCGAAGGTGACAGCCTGATCACCGTGGGTGAACGCAATTGCCTCAGGATCGGCGGCCGCCGCTGCGGCTGCCAGTTCGGGTAGGTCCGCCGCGGACTTCGGCTCGGCAGCGCTCGCTTCCTCGCGTTCCTGCTCGGTCACGATGTCGATCGTGCGAATCACGACCCCGGGATCGGTCACCAGTTCTTCGAGCACCCGCCCGAATCGCGCCGCAAAAAGCGCGATGGTCGATTCGTCGAACAGGTCGGTCGCATAGGTGAAACGCATCCTCAGCCCGGACAGCACCCCGGCATCGTCGAATTGCTCGATACCGGTGAGCTGCAGATCGAACATCGCCTGGTCGAAACCGTTGTCGACCGCAGAGAGCTCGAGGCCCGGGAGCTGGAACGTACCGAGAGCCATGTTCTGGAAGGTGAGCATGACCTGGAAGAGCGGCGAGTATGCGTGAGAGCGCTCTCGCCCCAGTTCGTCGACCAACCGCTCGAACGGTACGTCGGCATTGGCGAATGCCGACAAGTCCTTGTCCTTCACGTGTGCCAGAACGTCGACGAACGTCGAAGCAGGCGCGATCTCCGTTCGCAAGACCAACGTGTTGACGAACATCCCGACAAGATCGTCGAGCGCCCGCTCACCTCGACCCGCGATCGGCGTACCGATTGCGATGTCGTTCGATCCACTCATCTTCGCCAACAGCACGGCCAGGGCAGTGTGAACCACCATGAAGACTGTCGAGTTCTGCTCCCGTGCGATCGTCGCGAGCCGGTCCGTGGTCTCGGAATCGACGGCAAACTCGAATTCCGCACCGCGCATGCTGGCCCGCGCCGGCCGCGGCCGGTCGGTCGGCAGTTCCAGAAGCTCCGGAGTGCCCTTGAGCTCGTTCACCCAGTACGCGAGTTGACGGCCCAGCTGACTGTCCGCGTCCTCCGGCGATCCGAGGACATCACGCTGCCACAGCGTGTAGTCGGCGTACTGCACCTCGAGCGGAGCCCACTCCGGGGTCTCCCCGCCGGTACGTGCGGTGTACGCAACCATGGTGTCTCTGATCAACGGAGCCATCGAGAAGCCGTCACCGCTGATGTGGTGAATGACAACGACGAGGACCCGCTCGGATTCGTCGACCTCGAAGAGACGGATTCGCAACGGAACGGCTGTCGTGACATCGAAGCCCTCGCGAACTGTGTCAGCCACCTGCTCGGCGACCGACGCTTCGTCGGTTGCGATCACTTCCAGTCCCACCGCCGCTGCGGAGCGAGGCAGGATCATCTGAACCGGTCCGTTGCCCCGGTCCGGGTATACCGTCCGGAGCACTTCGTGACGCTCGATCAGATCCGACACCGCTGAGTGAAGTGCGTCGACATCGAGTGCGCCGGACAGCCGGATCGCGACGGGGATGTTGTACGCACCCGAGGTCTTGTCGAACTGATTGAGCACCCACATACGTTGCTGCGCCAACGACAGCGGAATCTCGTGCGGACGCACCTGAGCCACCAACGGTGGGCGGCCACCAGATCCCGCGTGTTCGAGAACCCTCGACGCCAATGCCCCGACAGTCGACGCCTCGAAGATCACGCGGACCGGAATCTGCGCGTCCAACGCCTCACCCAGCCTCGACACGACCTGCGTCGCGACGAGAGAGTTTCCGCCGAGCTCGAAGAAGTCGTCGTCGAGTCCGACCCTCGCCACACCGAGTACGTCAGCGAACACACCCGCCACGATCTCTTCGACGGGGTTGGTCGGCGCACGGAATTCGGTCGCCTCGAATTCGGGGTCGGGCAGGGCTTTGCGATCGACCTTGCCGTTGATGTTGAGCGGTAGTTCGTCCAAGACCATCAATGCCGCCGGCACCATGTAACTCGGCAACTCAGCCACAAGAGTCCGCTTCAAGGTTTCGACATCGATGCTTTCCCCGCTTTGAGGAACGACGTAGCCGACAAGTCGATCACCGATACGCGCATCCGACTTGGCCACCACCACAGCGGAGTCCACGCTGGCCTGCTTGCGAAGAAGCGCTTCGATCTCACCGAGTTCGATGCGGTAGCCACGGATCTTGACCTGGAAGTCGGCGCGCTCCACGTAGTCGAGTTCGCCGTTCTCCGTCCACCGGACGAGGTCGCCCGTGCGGTACAACCGCGAACCCGCGTCACCGAAGACGTTGGCCACAAATCGTTCCGACGTCAGATCCGCGCGACCGTGATAGCCGCGAGCAAGCTGGGCACCGGCGAGGTAAAGCTCCCCGGTGACTCCGACGGGGACCGGATGCAAACGCGTGTCGAGCACGAACACCTGCGTGTTCCATTCGGGGGCACCGATCGGCACCGAGGTCGTATCGTCCGAACCGACGACGTGCGCTGTCACCGAGACGGCGGCCTCGGTCGGACCGTACAGATTCACCAACTGCGCGTCGCTGAGTTCTGCGAACTCGGTCGCGGTCGCGGCCGGCAACGCTTCACCGATCGCAAGCACCTGACGAAGTGATTCCGGAAGGCCATTTTCCGATGCCGACTGCAACATCGCGAGCATCGACGGCACCACGTGGAGCGTCGTGATCTTCTCCCGGGTCATCAGGTCGAGCAGGTAGCTCGGGTCCTTGTGACCTTCGGGTTCGGCAATCACCAGTCGTGCACCGGAAGTCAGTGCCGACCAGAACTCCCAGACCGAGAGGTCGAACGTTGCCGCGGTCTTGAGCACCATCGCATCGGATCGGTCCAGGCTGTACTGATCGCGCTTCCAGAGAATCTGGTTGACCACCGCCTGATGCGAGATCGCGACGCCCTTCGGTCGCCCCGTCGATCCCGACGTGAAGATCACGTAGGCGGTGTTGCCCACTCGCAGTGGAGCAATCCGATCCGCATCGGTAACCGTCGCTTCCGCGTAGGACGCGAGATCGATCGTGTCCACCTCGATCACGGAATCACCGAACGCCGGATTCTTCGCAGTGGTCGAGGCAGTGAGGACGCAGACCGGATCTGCCATGGTCAACACGTACTCGATGCGGTCCGCCGGGTGGTTCGGATCGATCGGTACGTATCCACCACCTGCCTTCACCACCGCGTACATGGCGACCAGCAGTTCGACCGATCGCTCGATTGCCAACGCGACCAACGACTCCGGACCGACACCGGTTGCAATCAGATGGCGTGCGAGACGGTTCACACGTGCATCGAACTCGGCGTAGGTCAGCGACGTGTTCCCTGCGATCACTGCCACCGCACCCGGGTTCGAACCGACCTGCTCGTCGAACAGTTCGACCAGAGTGACTCCCGGGACGGAGTGATCGGTCTCGTTCCAGCGGTTCAGGATCCGGTCGCTCTCGGACGAATCCAGCAGCGCGAAGTCGCCGACGGTCAACGACGGATCGGACGCGATCTCCGCGAGCAATCGCACGAATCGATCGGCGAAGTCCTGCACGGTCGACTCGTCGAACAGATCATGCGCGTAGCTGAACATCGACGTGATGCCGGCTGCAGATCCGTTCGCGTCGTACCGATCACTGACGATCAACTGAAGATCGAACTGCGCGACCCCGTTGTCGATATCGACGCCCTTGACGGTGAGCCCCGGAAGCTCGAGCCCTCCGGTTTCCATGTTCTGGAAGAGGAAGCCGACCTGATAGAGCGGATGACGAGCGGTCGAACGCGGTGGGTTGAGCACCTCCACGAGTCGCTCGAAAGGAACGTCCGAATGTGCAAATGCTTGAAGGTCGGTCTCCCTGACACGTCCGAGCAGGTCGAGGAACGGCGCGCCGCTGTCGATCTGCGTACGGAACACCAAGGTGTTCACGAACATGCCGATGAGATCGTCGAGTGCCCGCTCACCACGTCCTGCAATGGGTGTACCCACCGCGATGTCCTCGGTTCCGGACAGTCGAGCCAACAACATCGCGAACGCAGTGTGCGTGAGCATGAACAGCGTCGAATTATTTGCCCTGGCAAGACCGCTCAACCGAGCATGCAACTCTGCATCGATATCGAAGTGCAGATAACCGCCGCGGAAGGACTGCGTCGCGGGGCGCGGCCGGTCGGCGGGAAGTGCAAGCTGATCAGGCAGCCCGGCAAGAGCATTGCTCCAGTACGCAATCTGCTGCGAAGCAATAGATCCCGCGTCTTCCTCACTGCCCAGCACCTCTCGCTGCCACAGGCTGTAGTCGGCGTACTGAACGTCGAGAGGAGCCCAGGACGGTGTGTACCCGGCAACCCGCGAGGCGTATGCGGTCACGACATCCCGAGCGAACGGTGCCATCGAGGAACCGTCGGCGGAAATATGATGAATCGCGACACCGAGTACGTATTCGTCGGAAGCCAACTGGAACAACCGGATACGAATCGGAATCTCGCGTGTGACGTCGAAGCGCGTCGACGCCAGCGCGACCAACTCACCTTCGAGTTCGTCCACGCCAGTCGGTTCTGCGACGATTTCGTCCGACCAACTCGACACGGGCTTGACGACCTGCACCGGACCGTCTCCGATTTCCGGGTAGACGGTTCGAAGTGATTCGTGCCGCCCGATCACATCAGAAATCGCCGCGCTCAGCGCCGAGACGTCAAGATCGCCCTGAAGGCGCAGCGCCATCGGGATGTTGTATGCCGCTGCACTCCCGTCGAATCGGTTGAGGAACCACATACGCTGCTGCGCCAACGAAAGCGGAATCCGCTCTGGCCGCTCGACCGCGGTCAGCGCGACTCGCCCACCCGACCCGGTCCGGCTTTCGGCGTGCGCTGCGAGATCCTGCACCGTGGATGCTTCGAACAGAACTCGAACCGAAAGTTCGGTGTCGAGAGCATCGGCGATTCGTTTGATCGTGCGAGTGGCGTTGAGAGAGTTGCCGCCGAGCTCGAAGAAATCGTCATCGAGACCCACACGATCAACACCCAACACCTCGGCAAACACCGACGCAACGATCTCCTCCACCGCCGTCACCGGAGCCCTAAACACCGCAACCTCGAACACCGGCTCCGGCAACAACTTCCGATCCAACTTCCCCGAAGCATTCAA
>NZ_JBMAIQ010000028.1:0-18179 GCF_048573875.1 Rhodococcus sp. SB1D | reverse complement strand
TCGAATCTAGGTGGCGTCGAAGTCCACAGGAGGACGTTCGCCGGCGGTGAGTGGCTTGTCCTTCGACAGCGTCTTCGGCTCCTGCACTCCGCTCTGCGGCTTCTTGTCGAAGTTGCCCGTGAAGATGGAGTCGTCGCCGTCGAGGAGGTGCTGGGTGATCACAGCGCGCGGCGTCATTCCGCGCAGCTTGTTCAGATCTGCGAGCGGTTTACGCAGATCCTCGAAATCGGTGCCCAGTTCTTCCTTGAGCTGATTGGAAGCGCCCGAAGCATATTCGCGCACCTGCCTCAGGGATTTCGTGACCCAGGAGACCGCACCAGGAAGCCGCTCGGGTCCCAAGATGACCAGAGCCGCTACGAGGAGGATCATGAACTCGCCCCAACCGATGTTGCCAAACACAGGGTCAGCCTACTGTGTGCTCGCTCGGTGCGCGCATGTCCGGATCAACCTCACAGGAAGATCGCAGGGTCCGATCAGTCCGACACCGGCGTGACCGAAATGTCGACCTGCCGTCCGTCGCGGATCAACTGAACGTTGACCGGCTGATCGACGGTCGTCGCGTTGACCGCAACCACCAATTCGTCGGCACTTGTCACCGGTCGGTCACCGACCTTGACGATGACGTCCCCCTCGACGATCCCCGCACGTTGAGCGGGGCTGCCGTCGCGCACGTTGGCCACCGCAGCACCACTGGTCGCGTCGTTGACCGCGGTGCGGGCATTCACGCCGATGTCGGGGTGATGAACCTTGCCGTCGCGAATGATGGTCTGCGCCACCTCGGTCACCGTGTCGATCGGAATCGCGAAGCCGAGCCCGACCGAACCGCCGGACTCACTGAGCATTGCGGTGTTGATGCCGATGACGCGGGCTTCGTCGTCGACGAGCGCACCACCGGAGTTGCCGTGGTTGATCGCCGCGTCGGTCTGGACGGCGTCGATGACGGCGTTGGTATCGGTGCCTTCACCCGACAACCGCAGAGGCCGGTTCAGTGCACTGACGATCCCGCGGGTGACAGTCTTGCTCAATCCGAGCGGTGAGCCGACGGCGACGACGTCGTCGCCCACCTGAACATCCTCGGATTTTCCGAGCTGAGCGACCGTCAGATTGTTCGCCGACACCTTGAGCACTGCGAGGTCTGTCTTGACGTCACGTCCGACGATCTGGGCGTCGGTCTTGGTTCCGTCGGAGAAGATCACCTGGATCTTCGCGTCCTGAGCGGGCGGAACAGCCGAGGAGATCACGTGGTTGTTGGTGACGATGTATCCGGCGCCTTCGATGACCACACCGGAACCCGTGCTGCCCTGGTCGCCGACGGCGACCTGAATCGACACCACGGATGGCAGTACCGCGTCGGCGACTTTCGCCACCTGAGACTCCGGCTGTTCCCCACCGCCGGATTGAACAAGCGTGACACGTGAGCTGGTGAGTGAACTGCGATCGGCAGTGATGACAGTGGCAAGCAACCCACCGACGAGAGCGATGACAAGCGCCATGCCCGCAAGAGCGGCCAGTGCCGAGGGGGCGACCTTGCGACCGAACAACAGCTCACGCACGTCGAGTTTCTGGGCGGGAGGCAACTGCACCGGCGCCTCGGACTCTGCGGGCTTGCCCAGCGAGACGGCGGATTCAGGATCACGCCACGGATCACGCGGCGTTTCTTCGTCGGGCGTGTTGTTCGCCGTCGCCTCGGGATCGCGACCGATCGACTCGGTGGCGTCTGCGGGTCGACCGAACGCTTCGGCCAGAACCGGGTCCGGAGTCCCGATCACGACATCGGAGGACGGAGTCGATCGCGCGGCCACCGGAGTGAACGAGCCCTCGACTCCACTCGGCCGACCGAACACCTGGCGCGAGGCCGGATCGATCTGGGGTCGATAGACCGGACGGGGGTCGAGAACCGGCGCATCTGCCGGTCTGTCCACCGAACCGTTTGCCGAAGAATCCGAACTCACTCCGGAGTGCCCCCTTTTTCCGTCAGTCACATGGTCCAGTATCACTGATCCGCGCCGGGAAGCTGGCGCGCGGCGTCATTTGCGCCAGCGACGGGACAACCTCTTGCTGATGGTGGAGAAGCCGGCGGGTTGATTACCGACGGAACTGTCGGCGTTTTCCGAATTCGGCCCGGTAGTCGGACTGTTGCACGAAGGAATCTGGCTGAGAAGTCCCACCAGGGACAACGGCATCGTCATCTCGCCGCTTCGACGCAGCGCACCACGTGCCTGCTGCTGAGCATCGACGGCCGCAGCGCACTCGGCGCAGATCGAGATGTGATGCGAGGCCCGCAAGTAGGCCTGCATTCGGAGTTCTCCGTCGACGTAGGCAGCGATTGCCTCGCTGGCCAGATGTTCGGTCGAACCGAACTGGCGATGTGCCCGCGCCTCCGTCATTCGTCCCTCCAGGTGATTGACCACGTCCCGCTCTGTAGCTCGAATCCGACCGTCAGAAACCGACGAGTTCGGATTCGGCTGCGCGCTGCGCTGCCAGATGATCACGAATCGCCTGTCGCCCACGATGGATACGGCTACGAACCGTTCCGAGCTTCACTCCCAGTGTGGCACCGATTTCCTCGTACGACAGACCTTCGATGTCACAGAGCACGACAGCGGCACGAAATTCAGGTGCGAGTGAGTCCAGTGCGGCTTGCAGACCTGCGTCGAGGCGCGCGTCGTGGTAGATCTGCTCGGGGTCGGGACCGGGCGAGGGAACGCGGTCGTAGTCCTCGGGCAGCGCTTCCATACGGATGCGATTGCGTCGGCGAACCATGTCGAGGAACAGGTTTGTGGTGATGCGGTGCAACCAGCCCTCGAAAGTTCCGGGCTGATAATCGGAGAGCGAGCGGAACACCCGGATGAAGGTGTCCTGCGTCAAGTCCTCGGCATCCTGGGCATCGCCTGACAACCGGTAGGCCAGGCGGTACACCCGGTCACCGTGCTGACGCACGAGTTCGTCCCAAGACGGCATGGAGGACTTCTCACCAGTTGCATCGAACACAGCAGTGCCGATCAATTCGGAATCCACAGCCGATTCCGTCGTCAAAACTTCCGACTCTCGAGGGCGAGGCTCGTCGTTGACCTGGTAAATAAGTTGATCCTCCTGCTCGGGATCGCGTAGTTCGATCACCGCGTTGTCCGAATCACGTGATGCGCGATATTCGGGAGAACCAGCCGATGCTGTGATTTGTTCCCGATCACCGAGCTGCGAAAGATCAACTTGGTAGAAATCGATACCGCCGTGCGATCTTCGATCCGGCGATGTATACACCTTTTCTCATCGCGGTGTGCACGCCATATGAGGAGCCTGAGGGATTCCTGAGAATCCTGGTGATTGCGCGCCTTGCAGCGACAATCCGAACCGCCCGATAACCTCATGAGCGTGACCCACGCCGAACAGATACTCCGCCACGTCGAGGACGTAGTTTCCGAGGACGAGATTTTGACCGCGGCGCGAGATCGAGCGCTGGATCTCGGAGCCCATCCGGTGACGCCCGCCGTCGGTGCGACGCTCGCGATGTTCGCGAGGATGCTCGACGCGAAGACGGCCGTCGAGGTGGGTACCGGAGCCGGCGTGAGCAGCCTGTGGCTTCTGCACGGAATGCGCGACGACGGCGTCCTGACCACGATCGACAGCGAACCCGAACATCAGCGGGCCGCCAAGCTGACCTTCCGCGAAAGCGGAATCGCTCCGGCACGCACTCGCCTGATCAACGGACGGGCTCTCGACGTGCTTCCCCGGCTCGCCGACGGCGGCTACGACCTGGTATTCGTCGACTGCGCCGCGATCGACCACCCGCACTACGTCCGCGAAGGTGTCCGCCTGCTGCGCTCCGGCGGTGTCATCGTTCTGCACAACGCCCTGGCCGACGGCCGCGTTGCAGACAGCTCCGCACGCGACGCGACAACGGTTGCGGTCCGAGAAGCGGCAAAGGCCGTGACCGAGGACGAGCGACTCATTCGAGTCCTCCTCCCCCTCGGTGACGGCCTCCTCTGCGCGAGCAAGCTCTAGATCCAGACGCCCTTACCGATGGCGACGACGCCACCCTGACTGACGGCAAATCGTTCGCGGTCACGTTCGAGATCGACGCCGATGATTTCGCCGTCACCGACGACGACGTTCTTGTCGAGGATCGCTCGCCGTACGACGGCACCCTTGCCGATGCGCACACCCGGCATCAGCACGCTGCCCTCGACGGTCGCACCGTCCTCGATCATCACGTTGGAACTGAGTACCGAATTGCGCACGGTCGCCGCGGACAGGATCGACCCCGCACCGACGACCGATTCCTGCGCGAGTCCGCCCTTCACGAACTTTGCGGGCGCGAGATTCTCGGTGGCGCCGCGGATGGGCCAGCGACGGTTGTAGAGATTGAAGATCGGGTGCACCGACACCAGGTCCATGTGAGCGTCGTAGAAGGCGTCGAGGGTACCGACGTCACGCCAGTAGCCGCGGTCTCGATCGGTGGCACCGGGAACGACGTTGTCCTTGAAGTCGTAGACCGACGCCTCACCCGCGGCGACCAAGGCGGGAATGATGTCTCCGCCCATGTCGTGATCGGAATCGGAATTCTCTGAATCAGCGCGGATGGCGTCCACGAGCACCTTGGTGGTGAACACATAGTTACCCATGGACGCGAACGTCGAATTGGGGTCGTCCGGTGTCCCGGGAGGATGGGCGGGCTTTTCCAGGAACTGGGTGATGCGTCCGGACTCGTCACTGTCGATGCAGCCGAAAGCAAAAGCCTCACTTCGCGGTACACGAATACCCGCGACCGTCACGCCTGCCCCGGATTCGATGTGGTGCTGAACCATCTGTTCCGGATCCATCCGGTACACGTGGTCGGCACCGAAAACCACGATGTACTCGGGGTCCTCGTCGTAAACGAGATTGAGCGACTGCAGGATTGCGTCGGCACTGCCGGTGTACCAGCGCGGCCCGAGCCGCTGCTGGGCCGGGACCGGGGTGATGTACTCACCCGCGAACCCGGACAATCGCCACGTCTGCGAAATGTGGCGGTCGAGTGAATGTGACTTGTATTGCGTCAACACACAAATACGCAGATATCCCGCGTTGACAAGGTTGCTCAACACGAAGTCGATAAGTCGATATGCACCTCCGAAGGGCACTGCGGGCTTCGCTCTGTCCGCGGTCAGCGGATACAAGCGTTTGCCCTCGCCCCCGGCGAGCACGATTCCAAGCACATGCGGCTGGCTTCTCACACCGCTAACCTATCCGCACTGGTGAACTCCCGCTAGCGAAGCAGTCCGAGAGGTCCGATCGTGTCCCCCTCCGAACGGTCGGGGATAACGTGATCGGTAGCCGGATCGACCACGGGCGGTTAGGTTTAGCGCGTGCGAGTCGCGATGATGACCAAGGAATACCCGCCGGAGATCTACGGCGGCGCAGGAGTACACGTAACCGAGCTCGTCGCTCAGATGAAACGGCTGTGCGAGGTCGACGTGCACTGCATGGGCGCCCCGCGCGAAGGCGCGATCGTCCACTCTCCCGACCCCGCTCTCGCCGGATCCAACCCGGCCCTGACGACGCTCTCCACCGAACTGCGCATGGCGGACGCCGCGGCCGGTGTCGACATCGTCCACTCCCACACCTGGTACACCGGACTGGCCGGTCATCTCGCGTCGGCTCTCTACGACGTGCCGCACATCCTCACCGCGCACTCACTCGAGCCCAGACGCCCGTGGAAGGCCGAACAGTTAGGCGGCGGCTATCGGATCTCGTCGTGGTCCGAACGCAACGCCGTCGAGCACGCAGACGCGATCATCGCCGTCAGTTCCGGTATGCGACTCGACGTCCTCGACGCGTACCCCGCTGTCGATCCGAGTCGCGTTCACGTAGTCCGCAACGGAATCGACACCGAGGTATGGCATCCCGGGGGATCTGCGCCGGGAGCACAGTCCGCACTCGCGTCGATCGGCGTCGACCCGGCGAAACCCATCGTGGCCTTTGTCGGACGCATCACGAGGCAGAAGGGCGTCGGGCACCTCGTCGCGGCAGCCCACCACTTCGACCCGGAGATTCAGCTCGTGCTGTGCGCCGGCGCTCCCGATACGCCGGAGATCGCCGCCGAGACGGAGAAGGCGGTGGCCGAACTCGCCCGGCACCGGGGCAATGTCTACTGGGTGCGCGAGATGCTCCCGACCGAGCAGATCAGGGAAATACTTTCGGCAGCAACGGTATTCGTCTGCCCTTCGGTGTACGAACCCCTCGGGATCGTCAATCTCGAAGCCATGGCGTGTGAGACCGCCGTGGTCGCTTCCGACGTCGGCGGCATCCCCGAGGTGGTCGCCGACGGCGTCACCGGTCGACTCGTGCACTACAACGCCTACGAGCCGAACGCATTCGAGGAATCGCTCGCGGCCACCGTCAATGCCGTTGTCGCCGACCGAGAAGGCGCCGACGCGATGGGTCGTGCGGGCAGGATCCGTGCGATCGACGAGTTCTCCTGGGCCGAAATCGCCAAGCAGACGCTCGAGGTCTACGCGGACGCCGTCACGAGACGCTGATCCGCGTCAGATCTTGCGATAGGTCGAGACCGTCGCCGACGCGGTGACGGTGCTCGGCTGCGGCAGCTTCGCCACGGCGGCAGCCAGATCGGCGGGCGTCAGGTGTCTCGCCGACGGTCCCATCCCCACCAAGTCGAGGACGTCCTGGTGTGAGAGTGACATCGTGAACTCGACCTCGTCGCTACTCACACGCTCGAAGTATCCGGCCATCGACGATTCGAGACGTTCCACTTTGCGGTCGTCGACCCGGACCATCGCGAGAATGTCGATCAGCTCGTGCAGATGCCTGTCGGTGGGCGTCAGGACCACCAGAGCGCCGCCTTCGGCGAGAACTCGATGGGACTGCGGACCGTTACGAGGAGCGAACACACAGAGCACGTGAGAGAGCGCTCCGTCGCGAATGGGTAGTGGTTGCCAGACGTCTGCGACGATCGAACCGATTCTTTCGTGGACCTTCGCGGCACGCCGGGCCGCGAACTTGGACACGTCCAAGGCTATCGCCCGAGAATCAGGCAGCGAATCCACGACGTGTGCGAGGTATTGTCCTGTGCCTGCGCCGATTTCGACGATCCGCGCGGGATCCGACCTCGCCGTCGTCGCGCAGGCTCGGGTGACGGCATCCATCAGCGGGCCGAAGTGGCCGGCGCCGAGCAATCGTGCACGCGCGGCAATCATCTCGGCACTGTCGCCGGTGAACTTCGTGGCACCGCCACTGATCAGGCTCACGTAACCCTGGCGAGCGATATCGAATCGATGTCCGCGGTCGCACTCGGCGGCGCCGTCCACCAATTCCAGATCAGCAGCACACTGCGGGCAGGACAGAAGATCGATCACGGCGGCAAGCATTGATCCGTCCTTTCGGCTACCGGCGGTGCGCACACACTTCAGGCCCCGTACCGAAACGGATACGGAGCCTGCGTGCAATCACGTGCTGTTGTTCGTACTGCTACAACCTGGACCCGACTAGCTGGTGACGTTCGTGAGTTCCACACCGAGCGCTGCAGCTTCATCCGGGGTCAGCTCGACGACGAGGCGTCCGCCACCCTCGAGTGGAACCCGCATGACGATTCCTCGTCCCTCTTTGGTTGCTTCGAGGGGACCGTCCCCGGTCCGGGGCTTCATGGCCGCCATCCTCTGCTCCCTCCAGATCTGCGCTGCATTGCTCTGCGCCTCGACTAACGGTGCGCCCCGCCAACAATCAGCGAGGCTCGTACCCTCCATTGTTCCCTATGGATGCGGGAACCGGGAATCTGAGTCACATTTAGGGGTGTTCAGTCGACCGTCACACCTGCGCCGGAACCCAGCAATCAGCCACGTGATCATCGACCATTCCGGTGGCCTGCATGAGCGCATAAGCCGTGGTAGGACCCACAAACTTGAACCCGCGCCGCTTGAGGTCCTTAGCCATGGCAGTCGACTCGGGAGTGACCGCGGGAACCTCTGCAATTGATGTCAGTCTTCTGGTGCGTCGAGGCGGCGAGAACGACCAGAGTAACGAATCGAGGTCCAGATCGGGCGAATTCACGAGCACTCGGGCGTTGGAAATCGTCGCCTCGATCTTCGCGCGATTGCGGACGATCGCGGCATCGGAGAGCAATCTCTCGACATCCGCAACTCCGTACGCTGCGACCTTGTCCGGATCGAACCCGTCGAAGGCTTCGCGGAACGCCTCGCGTTTGCGCAGAATCGTGATCCACGAAAGTCCCGATTGGAATGCTTCGAGGGCGAGTCGTTCGAACAGTTCGTCGCGCCCGTGCAGCGGACGCCCCCACTCCTCGTCGTGATAGTCGCGGTAGAGCGTGTCGCCGGGCGTCTCGACCACCCAGCCGCACCGAACGAGTCCGTCGGCCATCAGCCCTGGGAATCCTTCGATTCGGATACGGTCTCAGGCTCCTCCTGCGATGCTTCGGCCTTGGCCGGAGCATCCGCTTTCACCAGGACCTCAGACCGCTCGTCACGGCCCAGTTGTGCACGCAGAGAATCGATTTCCAACCCGAGGCGATGCAGGGCCCAATCCACTTCACTCGCCTTGTAGCCACGCAGCACCTGCTGAAAACGCAGCGCGTCGACATCCGCCCCGGTGACGTCCTCTGCCGGGAGTACGGTCGCCGTCGTGCCAGGAGGCAGCGGCGGCAGCTCTTCCGAGCGCCCGAACACAGCGCTGGCGGCGAGGAAGATCATCGCGCCGACCAGTGCCATGACAATCAGGTACAGGAGGATCGTCATCATGGACCGATACTCCCATACCCGAGTGTGAGCGGTCAGACCCCCGCGGTGCGCACTATCGAATTCATCGGGGGTCGATCGAGTAGCGAAACCTCGGTGGTCTCGGGCACGAAAGAATCGCCGTCGACCAGGAATTGGGTCAACCCGGCACCCGAATCCTCGATCCCGCACCGCCGGAGCATCGTTCCGATGATCTGCCGGCTCATCACACCGAGGTCGGCGAGCGGCCGGTTGCGATGCTTGCGCACACCGAGATTGACCTGACCGATCGCCGCCAGCCCCAACGTGTCGTACGTGTCGAGCAGAAGGCCGATCTCGACGCCGTAGCCGGGCGCGAACGGGACAGCGGACAGCAGCTCACGGGTGCCCGCGTATTCACCGCCAAGCGGTTGCAGTACCGACGTGAGTTCCGGCCGCAGCGCGGCCAACATGGGCCGCGCAACCAATTCCGTGACTCGCCCGCCGCCGTTGGCATCCTCCGTGCCGCTCACGCGCAGCGGACGGCGGTAGTAGCCCTTCACCAGATGGATGCCGTCAACCGTGAGCAGCGGCCCCAGCAGTTTGGGCACGAACGCCGGATCGGGATTGATGAGATCGGAGTCGACGAATGCGATCAGATCGCCGGTCGTTGCGGCGACCGAACGCCACAGCACCTCACCCTTGCCCGCGGTCGGCGGGATGGACGGGACTGCGCTCTCACGACTGATCACCGTCGCCCCCGCCGCGCGAGCACGCTCGGCGGTACGGTCGGTCGAACCGGAATCGAGAACGATCAACTCGTCGACCAAACCACCGAGCAACGGATGAATGGTGTCGACCACCGCAGCAACGGTGTCCTCTTCGTTGAGCGCGGGCAACACCACCGAGACGGTTCGGCCGCCCTTCGCCCGTTCGAGTTCTGCGACCGTCCAACTCGGATGGTCCCAACTGTTGGCTTCTGCCCATACGCGGGTCGGGCCCGCACCGGTGATGCTCATGCCAGACCTCGAACCGTACGTACCGGGGCACGGCGTCCCTGGATCGCGGCCACCATGTCGACTACTCGACGGGTGGACGCCACCTCGTGAACACGGAACACCCGGGCGCCGCCCGCCGCGGCCATTGCTGTCGCTGCCAATGTTCCCTCCAACCTCTCGGAAAGCTCCACACCAAGAGTCTCCCCGATGAAGTCCTTATTACTCAGCGCCATCAGCACTGGCCACCCGGTGTTTACAAGAACGTCCACTTTCCGCAACAACTCGAGCCCGTGGAAGGTGTTCTTACCGAAATCGTGGGTGGGATCGATGAGAATCGCGTCGCGCGGAACTCCGAGCGCCAGGGCGCGCTCTGCCGCCGACACGACCTCGGTGACCACATCTGCGACGACGTCGTCGTAGCGGACACGATGCGGGCGGGTGCGCGGAACCGCGCCACCGGTGTGCGAGCAGACGATCCCGGCGCCCGTCTCGGCGGCGACCACGACGAGTTCGGGATCCGCACCGGCCCACGTGTCGTTGATCAGGTCGGCGCCTTCGCCGCGTGCCAACCGCGCGACGCCGCTCCGCCAAGTGTCGACGCTGATGATCAACTCGGGGTACTTGGCTCTGATCGCGGCGACGAACGGAACGACTCGCCTGACCTCTTCGTCGGCGTCGACGAGGTCACCCGGCCCGGCTTTCACTCCCCCGATGTCCACCAGATCGGCGCCCTCTCCGACAGCCCGATCGACGGCAGCCATCGCTGCCGAATCCGAGAACGTCGCGCCTTGGTCGTAGAAGGAATCGGGAGTGCGGTTGACGATGGCCATCACCAGTGCACGGTCGACCGCGACCGGACGCCCACACAGGGTGGGCGCCGGACCTGGCTGCGCGGTAGAACCGGGGAGTGAAGACATGCCACTCATACTGGCATGACGGAACTCGGTCTAGCCCTTGGGTACCGAGCCCGCCGCGACCTTTCCGACGTATTCGTCGTACGAGTCCACGTAACCACCCTCGCGGCCTTCGAGAACGTGCAGAGTGTCGGCGCCGACGTCGTAACCCTCGTTGCGCAATTCCACCTTGCGCGACTTGAAAGTGCTGGTGTGTTCGAGTGAGTCGACGATGCGGATGAACAGCGGGACCGCGTAGTTGGGGAGCTTGCCGTAGAGGTGTGCCGCGACTTCACTTCCCTCCAAGCTTTGACCGTCCCGCAGCTTGACCGCCGCCATGCCCGCGCGACCGTCGGTGCCCGGAATCTCGACGCCGTAGACAACTGCTTCCTCGACGGCCGGGTGCGAACTCAGCGCGCCCTCGACCTCCGTGGTGGCAACGTTCTCGCCCTTCCAACGGAAGGTGTCGCCGAGGCGGTCGACGAAGGCGACGTGGCCCCATCCCTGCTTGCGCACCAGGTCTCCGGTGTCGAACCAGGTGTCGTCGTCCTTGAATCCGCCGCGCACCAGCTTGCTGTTGCTCGCAGCTTCGTCGGTGTAACCGTCGAAAGGCGCTCGGTCGGTGACCTTCGACAGCAGGAGCCCGACTTGACCCGTGGAAACCTTGCGGAGTCGACCGTCGGCTCCACGCAACGCTTTTCCGGTGTCCTCGTCGAACTCCACGACGGCGTGCGGCAACGGGCAGATGCCGGCCGTCTTGTCGACGTTGAGTGCGTTGACGAACGCGATGTTGCATTCGCTCGCACCGTAGAACTCGGCGACGCGGGGTATGCCGAACCGCTGGGTGAATTCGGCCCAGATCTCAGGGCGCAGACCGTTACCCACCATCAGCCGAACAGCATTGTCGCTGTCGGTCGGCTTGACCGGCTGGTTGAGCAGATAGCGGCACAGTTCGCCGATGTAGGTGAACGCGGTCGCCTTGTTGAGTGCGATGTCGTCCCAGAACCGCGAGGCCGAGAACTGACGTCCGATCGCGATTGTCGCACCGGACGCGAGCACCGAGGACAGCGAGACCGTCAACGCGTTGTTGTGGTAGAGCGGCAGGCAGCAGTACAGGGTGTCCGAGCCGCGCAAGCGCACGCCCATCAACCCGAGCCCCGACATCGACTTCAACCAACGGAAGTGAGTCATCAAGCTGGCCTTGGGCATTCCGGTGGTGCCCGAGGTGAAGATGTAGAACGCCTTCTCCTTTGCCAGCACCTCGGCGGTGACCGCGGGGTTGGACGGATCAGCCGTCTTCGCCAGATCCGCGAGTTCGCTGACGAGAAGTTGGTTCGGTCCGCTAAATCCGGCGGGCAACGATTCGAGGGCTTCTTCGCACTCGTCGGCGACCACCAGGACCCGCGCGTCGAGGAGCGTAAGGCTGTGTGCCAGAACGTCGTCGCGCTGGTTGTAGTTCAGCATGCCCGCTGCCGCGCCGAGTTTTACCGCGGCCAAGGCGATCAACAGCGCTTCGGGAGTGTTCTTTGCCAGCACTCCGACGACGTCTCCGCGGTCGACTCCTCGACCACGGAGAACGTCCGCGTAGCGGTTCACCAGTTCGTTGGCTTCCGCGTAACTGGTCGCGTGGCCCTCGAACCGGATGAACGGGCGCGACGGGTGCGCGTGCGCGGCCTTCTGGAAGATCAACCCGATCGATTCCTTGGCCGAAGGCTTACGGGTGAGCCCGGCGGCCCCCCGCGCCAGGATCGGCACCTCGGTGATCATCGACGGCAGTTTTGCCGCCAGATCGAGCAGGCCGACGGTCGAACGGGCTTCCGAACTCATGGCTCCCCTAACACGTATCCGGCGCCCATTCGGCCGCCCAGTCTGCGGCCACCTTACTGCACGGTAATAAAGCCCGCCATGCCCCAGGTCAGGGTTTCACGCAAGCGTCTGATCAGGATTTGACGCACGCGTCGAGCGCGGCCTCGACGTCCGTCCTCACCAGCAGAGTGTCCAGCGCCTGACGCCCGACGAAGCCCGTCCCGTCGAGCTTGTTCAACCACTCGAGCAGGCCAGTGAAGTGGCCGACGGGATCGAGCATCACGACAGGTTTCTCGTGCATTCCCAGGTAGCCGGCGGTCCACGTCTCGAACAACTCTTCCAGCGTCCCGATTCCGCCGGGCAGCGTGATGAACGCGTCGGCGTGGTCTTCCATCAGCTTCTTGCGTTCGCGCATGGTGTCCGTGACGATCAGTTCGTCGGCATCGACGTCGGCAACTTCCTTGTGCACCAAGGCTTTCGGGATGACGCCGACGGTCCAGGCACCCGCCGCGCGAGCGGACTCGGCGACAGCGCCCATCATCGACACGTTGCCGCCACCCGAGACCAACTGCCATCCGCGTCGACCGATCGCGGTTCCCACCTCGGCAGCCAATGCCAGGAACGATTCGTCCACCGGACCCGACGCGCAGTAGACGCAGATCGAGTACTTCTTGTCGGAATCGGTCACCATTCTTCTTCTTTCCCCAGATCTGCGGCCTCGTCGACGCCCTTGTCGGCGTTGAGGACGATTCGTACTGCTTCTTCCACACTGTCGGTGACGTGCAGCAAGTTCACGTCACCTTCGGAAATCTTGCCGTCACGCTCGAGGGTGCCGCGGATCCAATCGACGAGTCCGGACCAGTACTCGGTACCGAACAGGACGATCGGGAAGCGCGTGACCTTGTGGGTCTGCACCAGGGTGAGTGCCTCGAACAGCTCGTCGAGTGTTCCGAAGCCACCCGGCAGGCAGATGAATGCCTGGGAGTACTTCACGAACATCGTCTTGCGTGCGAAGAAGTACCGGAAGTTGATTCCGAGATCCACCCACTCGTTGAGTCCCTGCTCGAACGGCAACTCGATGCCGAGGCCGATCGAGTACCCGCCGGCCTCACTGCAACCGCGGTTGGCAGCTTCCATCACTCCTGGCCCACCACCGGTGATGACGGCGTACCCGGCCTCGGCCAACGCCGTTCCCAGCTCGCGCCCGGATTGGTACTCGGGATGATCGACCGTGGTGCGGGCCGAACCGAACACCGTCACCGCACGCGGGACCTCGGCGAGTGCGCCGAAACCTTCGATGAATTCGCTCTGGATACGCAGCACACGCCACGGATCGGTGTGTACCCAATCCGTGGGTCCGCGCTTGTCGAGCAAGCGCTGATCCGTCGTGGTCTTCTCGTCCTTGCGCTTGCGTCGAAGCTGAACCGGCCCGCGGTGCTTGATCGACGAGCTCTGCTTCTTCGAAGCCGAATTCTTCTCTGGTGCCATGCGGCAAGGCTAACGGTCAGGCCGACAGATACTTCCTCAGCACGGCCGCGACGTCGGTGATCTGCTGCACCGGAACGTGCTCGTCGCGCTTGTGCGCGAGGTTCGGATCACCCGGTCCGTAGTTCACGGCAGGAATGCCGAGCGCCGAGAACCTGGACACGTCGGTCCACCCGTACTTCGCACGGAACTGACCACCGGCCGCCTCGATCAGGGCGGCAGCGGACGGGTTCGCCAAGCCGGGCAGCGCGCCGGGCGAGGAGTCGGTGACCTCGAATCCGAGGCCCAGACCGTCGAACACTTCGCGCACGTGCGCCTCGGCTTGTACCTCGCTGCGATCGGGCGCGAATCGGAAATTGACGTCCATCTCGGCTTCGTCCGGGACGACGTTTCCGGCGACGCCACCGGAGATCCGCACCGCCGACAAGCCCTCGCGGTAGCCGCAACCGTCGATGTCGACCGAGCGCGGCTGGTAACTCGACAACCGCTCCAACGCTCCGCCGAACTTGTGAATGGCATTGTCCCCCAGCCAGGACCTGGCCGAATGGGCGCGAGTTCCCGAAGCCGTCAACCGCACCCGCATCGTGCCCTGACACCCGGCCTCGATGAAACCGGCCGTCGGCTCACCGAGAATTGCGACGTCCGCCGCGAGCCATTGCGGGATCTCGCGTTCGATCCGTCCCAGGCCGTTGTACGTTGCGGCGATCTCTTCGCAGTCGTAGAAGACGAGGGTCAGATCGTGGGCCAGGTTCTCGATGGTGGCCGCAAGGTGTAGGAAGACCGCGTCGCCCGACTTCATGTCCACGGTCCCGCAGCCGTGCAGGATGTCGCCGTCACGCCGCGAAGGAACGTTGTCCGCGATCGGCACCGTATCCAGATGTCCGGCGAGCATGACCCGACTGGGCAAACCACGCGACGTACGCGCCAACACGGCATTGCCGTTGCGGATGATCTCGAAGCCCGAAGTCTGCTCACGCAGCGCATCCTCGACAGCCTGCGCAATGACGGATTCGTCGTGCGAGACGCTGGGGATGTCGACCAGGGCGGCCGTCAAGTCGATGGGGTCCGAAGCAAGATCGAGGATGCTCACACGCACCAGCCTAGGCCGGTGCACCCACCACCCAGTAATCTCTAGTCCCGTGAGCGCACAGGGAGCAACAGCAGTAGGTATCGCCAACGTGACCGCGGACGGAACCGTCCTCGACACCTGGTTCCCGGCACCGGAGCTGGGAACATTCGACAAGACCGGTACCGAGAACGTCGAGGGAACAGATATTCCTTCCGATCTTGCACTGCTGGCAGGCACTGATGACGCTCGCGAGGTATCGCAGGTCGTCGTGCGCACCACCATCGCCGATCTCTCCAAGGCGCCGGTCGACGCACATGACGTCTACCTGCGCCTCCATCTCCTCTCGCACCGTCTCGTCGCACCCCACGGTGTCAACCTCGACGGCCAGTTCGGCCTGCTCAGCAACGTCGTGTGGACCAACTTCGGCCCGTGCGCCGTCGAAGGTTTCGAGCAGGTTCGCTCGCGTCTGCGCATCCGCGGCGTCGTGACCGTGTTCAGCGTCGACAAGTTCCCCCGCATGGTCGACTACGTCGTGCCGTCCGGAGTTCGCATCGGTGACGCGGACCGTGTCCGACTCGGTGCACACCTCGCCAGCGGAACGACCGTCATGCACGAGGGCTTCGTCAACTTCAACGCCGGAACCCTCGGCAACTCGATGGTCGAAGGCCGCATCTCCGCGGGCGTCGTCGTCGACGACGGATCCGATGTGGGCGGCGGCGCCTCGATCATGGGCACCCTCTCCGGTGGAGGCAAGGAAACGATCTCCCTCGGCAAGCGCTGCCTCCTCGGCGCAAACGCCGGCCTCGGCATTTCGCTCGGCGACGACTGCGTCCTCGAAGCGGGCCTCTACGTCACCGCCGGCACCAAGGTCACCGGCCCGGACGGAACCGTCGTCAAGGCCAAGGAACTGAGCGGCAAGTCGAACCTTCTCTTCCGTCGTAACTCGGTCTCGGGTGCCGTCGAGGTCGTGCCGTGGAAGGGCACCGGCGTCGAACTGAACGCTGCTTTGCACGCCAACGACTGATGAGTAGCACCGACGTCTCCGACGGAACAACCACTGCTCTCGGCCACGGCCTCAAGGTCCGCCATCTGACGATGATGGGCTTGGGCTCGGCCATCGGCGCCGGCCTGTTCCTCGGAACCGGCGTCGGTATCGCCAAGGCCGGGCCGGCCGTCCTGATCTCCTACATCCTTGCGGGCGCCGTCGTGGTGTTCGTGATGCGCATGCTCGGCGAGATGGGCGCCGCGATCCCGGCCAGCGGTTCCTTCTCTCACTACGCGCGCCTGGGGATCGGCGAGTGGGCCGGCTTCGTGATGGGCTGGCTCTACTGGTTCATGCTGATCATGGTGCTGGGCGCCGAGATCACCGGGGCTTCGGCGATCGTGAACGACTGGGTGCCGTCGATCCCGCAATGGGTTGTCG
Source organism: Rhodococcus sp. SB1D (assembly GCF_048573875.1). NCBI lineage: Bacteria > Bacillati > Actinomycetota > Actinomycetes > Mycobacteriales > Nocardiaceae > Rhodococcus > Rhodococcus sp. SB1D. The sequence continues at coordinate 1,803 of NZ_JBMAIQ010000028.1, read as the reverse complement.
CCCTGGTTTTCGTGGTGTTCTTCGCCGTGGTGAACCTGGCAAAAGTCAGCAACTTCGGTGAGTTCGAGTTCTGGTTCGCCGCAATCAAAGTCACCGTCATCATCGGCTTCCTGATCATCGGTGTCCTGCTGGTGTTCGGCATCCTCCCCGATACCGACCCGGTCGGTACGAGCAATCTGTTCGGCCAGGGCGGCTTCATGCCCAACGGGCTGTCCGGCATTGCCGCAGGACTTCTCGTCGTGGCATTCGCCTTCGGTGGGATCGAGATCGTCACCATCGCCGCAGCCGAATCCGAGAATCCGGAACGCTCCATCGCCGTCGCTGTCCGGAGCGTCGTGTGGCGCATCAGCGTCTTCTACATCGGCGCCATCTCGATCATGGTTCTGGTGCTGCCCTGGAACGACCCCGAACTCGAGAGCGGCCCGTTTGTGGCCGTCCTGAACAAGGCGAACATTCCAGGCGTTGCCGGGTTCATGGAACTCGTCGTAGTGGTGGCGTTGCTTTCCGCCTTCAACGCCAACATCTACGGCACCTCTCGCATGGCGTTCTCACTTTCGCGCCGCGGCGACGGACCCGCCTTCATGGCGAAACTGTCGAGCACCGGAGTTCCGACCAATGCCGTTCTGCTGTCGGTGTTCTTCGGTTTCGTCAGCGTCCTGCTCAACTGGCTGCTCCCCGACGACCTGCTCGGCATCCTGCTCAACGCAGTCGGCGCTGCGCTGCTGGTCATCTGGATCTTCATCGTCGTCTCGCATCTGCGACTGCGAAAACAACTCGAAGCGTCGGGCAAGCTGACGGTTCGGATGTGGCTGTTCCCGTATCTGAGCTACGCGACACTCGCGATGCTCGGTGTGTTCGTCGTCCTCATGCTCTTCGACGCCGATGCCCGTGCACAGTTGATCTCGACCACCGTGTTGTTCCTCGTGATCGCGGCATTGGGTTTCCTGAACGCCCGTTGGCGTAAGCAGAATCAGCCCGTCTGATCCGTGTGCCTATGCATCCCGCCTGTTCACGACGACGATGCTGAGACCGAATACGACGAGCACGAAGAGGGCGAAGTAGATCAGGCTGCCCCAGGGTCCCCAGTGGAAATCGACGCTACCGCCGGAACCGAGAAAATTGTTGGCGTTCATGAACGGCAGGAACGGCATGATCTTCTCGCCGATACTTCCGAACAGGTTGAAAAGATTCTCGATCAGCAAGGGCCACAACAGCAGAAGCGCGATCGCACCTGCAGACTGCCGGAGCAACGCGCCGACTCCGACGGCTAGAACTACGCAGAAGAACGCGTAGATCGGTGTTCCGTAGACGACCCGCCAGTTCTCGTCGCCGGACAGAGTCAGGAATCTTCCGGCGTCACCTGCCGTGGCCTTCGTGAGGGCGAAGGCGCCGAACGACAACACGAGAGTCAGCACCGCTCCGAACCCACCGATGAGGCCCGCTTTGGCGATGAGCACCGAGGCGCGGTTCGGAACGGCCTGGAATGTGGTTCGGATGGTCCCGAAACGATATTCGCTGGTGATCGCGAGGGCCGCCATGATCATCAGAACCAACACACCGAAGCCGGTCACTCCACTGAGTGCCCCCGAAACTGTCGGCATCATTGCACCGTTGGGGCCGCTGAGCGACGACTTGGCGCTCAGTCCGAAAACGGTAGCGAGTCCCAACCCGAGCACGATGATGATGATCGTGCACCACAGCGGCGACTTGGTCGTGGTGATCTTGATACGTTCCGCACTGAGAACAGCCATTACAGTGCACCTCCCATAGCCTGCTGCGTGTTTGCCTGCTGTGTATTTGCCA
>NZ_JBMAIQ010000027.1:0-22751 GCF_048573875.1 Rhodococcus sp. SB1D | reverse complement strand
GCTGCGACTCTACGAACAGTACGGCCTGATCACCCCCGCCCGCACCCGCGGCGGTACCCGCCGCTACAACGACGAGGACCTTACTCGTCTGGGCCGCATCACAGAACTCATCGCCGACGGCATCAACCTCGTCGGCATCAAACGAGTCCTCGAACTCGAAGACAGCACCGCCCTACTACGCCGCGACAACACCCGGCTACGCGCAGACAACGCCCACCTACGCCGGAAAAACACACACGACACAGAGAAACGTCCGTGATCGCCCGACAGAGAAAGGGCCACCGCCATGGAAGACAACCGCATTCGCTCAGCCCTCGACGCGACACCCGACACCGACTACCTCGAACAAACCATCCCAGCCGACCCGAATGCAGTGGATGCCGTCGACCTCGAAGCCCTCACCACGGAACTCGACACCCCATGGCCGGCTCCCGAGGGAGATCTGCTCGAACAATCGACACCCGCCCCGCTCGACGACGAACGCTGAGGTTCCCTGTCCGACTGGTGCACTACACCAACCGGGCAGGGAACGCCCTGCCGACCCGAGGCATCACTGCATCCGAATACGTTGTCTAACAGCTCTTTCGGGAACGACTGCACGACCGGGTCTGAGAGTGCATACGATACGAAAACTTCCCGGTAAGGATCACTTCATGCTCGTACCACGCAGGAGGCTCTACCTCACCGGGCATCCGGGTTCGCCAGCACCAACGACGAGTACGCCGCGGCGCTGATCCCTCGTCGCCGCGCGTTCTCCGCCAGCCGTGCAGTTGCGAGTTCGATCGAAATACCGTCGAGTTCGGCGATCATGCCGACTGCCTGTTCCACGTCGCCGCGGACCGCGATCAGCTTCTTGACCGCCGTCACCACCTGCGAATGACGATCTTGACGACTGTCCGTGGACAGAGTCAGAGCGGCCAAATCTGCCATCGACTGCCCGTATGCATTACTACGCTCAGCGCTGTGCCACGAATCGTGAGTGAAGACCACGAGTGATCCGAGCGATGTCCGACCCAACCTCATCGGAAAGCAGCGGCACCCGCCCAGCCCATGTTCGAGTCCTGAGCGACCGAATTTCCGCCACCGCTCCCCCACGTCTTTGAAGCTGTCGACCATCACAACCGCTCCGCTCTCAGCGCTCAGCGCAGCCGGACCCGATATGGCAAGAGTCCGGTCGGGAACGAACTCGGCATTTGCCGACTCCACCAACACATCGAGATAACCTTGCTCCCCGTTTCGCACGACGAGGACGCACCACACACCGCTCAGATTCTGTCTCGATCGCTCAACGATCGTCTCGAGTACACGCAGGGAATCGAAGTCGGTGGTGAGAAGATGAGTCACCTCGGCAATGCTCAATTGTATTGCGGGGGTGTTCATCCTGGGCTCCCATCGTCAAGTACTGCAGAGACATTGCGCGATCTTTCCGAATCAGATGTCATCCGTCGTCACCACCGTGTGCGAATCGGATCCGCCGATTCACGACATCTGCGGCGATCTCCCAAATCGGCCTCCCCGAGGAGTACGCGGCGGCTCGAAGCCGAGAAAGCGACTCTTCGACCGAGACACGAAGTTGGATCGCGATCATCCCGACTGCCTGGTTCACCTCGGGTCGGTGAAAGGCATTGACGAGCATCCCGGCGTCCAGATCACCGGTGACAGGAAGTTCGGCAAGAATCGCCATCGAAATCGCAGCGGCACTCGCAGTCGCCAATTCGATCTGCTCGTCGTCGAGGCCAATGGGATCGAGACGGTACAGTTCGAGCACACCGAAGACATCACCTCCGCCCCTGAGCGGAAAGGCGAACACCGATCCGACACCGGCTTTGTCTGCCTCGCTGGCAAACCCCGGCCAGATGTCATTGGCGGAATCACTGGAAGTGTCGTTGCAGAACATCGGTCGCTCAGTTGTAAATGCATCAACGCACGGACCGTCACCGCCGGTGAACTGTAGTTCGTCGAGATGTTGTGCCACCGAGTCCGTCGCGTACATCAATTCCCTCGACGAAGAGCTGCTGAGCACTGTGATCGCCGCCCCGTGAACTTTCGCCAGCCTCAAACACTGTCGACACAGTTTCGCGGTCATCGGCAACTCGACTGATGCGCGGCGCCCTCTCTCACTTTCGGATTCGTCGGGAAATTCGGGTGTGTCCTGACTTCCTCTCGGATCTGCATTCACAGGACGCACCTCCTCAGTCGCCTTCACGGGGCACACACGGCGCCTGGTCACTCCGATCCGGCGTAAAGTCGAGATTACCGAATAGAGGTACTTCTCAGGCGCGCGGCCGAGTCGGCCGCGTCGGTGCCACTTTTCGTTGGTGGACCACTTCCACCGCGCGGATCGGGCAAGAAATCATGAACTTCGACAGTTCTCATCCGCGCGCGCGACCGTCGGCCGCCTTCGTACGAGCACAAGGTCGCGAGCCGCGACTCATCGATCGCCTCGAACAATCTCTCTCCATACCGGCTGATTCCCCGGATCGAGTCGTGGAGTTGATGATTCGATGCACGATCGCCGCCGTCGAGTTGGTTGTCGGTGTTGATCACGCCGGTGTCACGGCATCCCTGGACAGCGAACCGTTCACCCTCGCCCCTACCGATGAACGTGTAGAAGAATTCGATCGCACGCAATATCTCCTCGGTGACGGACCCTGCCTGTCAGCATCGCGCACGGGCCGGTCGGTCCGAATGTCGGTCAAACAATTAGGCACACGGTGGCCAACTCTCGGCATTGCTGCGCGCAACGCCGGATTGGAAGGTTTTCTCGCGATACCACTGTTCAACTACAACGAGCCGGTCGGGTCACTGAACCTGTACTCGCATTCAGCGGTGGCAGAGACGGACCGGGACCGCGATCTCGTCGTCGTCATCGCCGAATATCTGGGAGCGGGGCTCGACGCCATCGCAACAGACCATCGACTCGAACATGCCGCCAACGCCCTGCGCCGAGGAATCACCTCACGTGCCGACATCGAACGCGCAGTCGGAATCTTGATGATCCGCCGCAATACAGACCCCCAGACCGCGCTTTCCGAACTCCAGGCTTCAGCACGTCATCAGTCGCGGGATTTACTGGACGTTGCACGTCAGATGATCATGTCAGCCGACGACGAACGCACATAGAGCTTCCGATCGACCGGTCAGAACGCTGCGACGGCACGAAGCGGCGTGCCGTCGATAGGCGGGAGAGCTCACCATCGCCGCGTTCGCGGGGCCTCGTCATCTCTCGGTGATGCGCACACTCGCCAGCAGATCCTCTGCCACCGCCCGCAGTTTCGTGTTGGTGCGTTGAGACGTCTCGACCAACATCGCGAACGCCCCATCCGCATCGACACCGTGCACCGCCATCAACACCCCCTTCGCCTGATCGATCACCGCCCGCGAATCGAGAGCACGCTCGAGCTGCAGAGCCAACTGCCGGGCACCTCGATAACGTTCGGTACTGCCGATCGCATACCCAGCGGCAGTGGTGAACAAATTCATCAACGCCACCTCAGAACGAGCGAATCCGTCCGCACGACTGCCGTACACGTTCACCGCACCCACACGCACCCCGGGCTCGAGCGCAGGCAACGGAATCGACAGGAAACTCTGCACCCCGAATCGCCGGGCCTCAGAAGCCAGACCCGGCCACCGCTCACTGGCAGTCGTGCGGTCCGCCACCACGATCTGCTCGCTCTCCGCGGCCTCGATACACGGCCCCTCCCACGACCGATACTGCAGCTCGTCCACCATGGCCACCTCACGGGACGTGCGCGCCGCCGTCGACGCAGCACCCTCCTCATCGAGAACCGTCACCCCCGCCATGTCCGCATCCTCGATCAACTCCACCGCATGCTCACACAACCGGTTCAGATACTTCTCGATGTGACCGGCCGGATTCAACACCCGATACAGATCCTGCAACGCTTCGGCAGCCGCATCGAGCGGAGGAAACCACCCATCACCGACAGCAGCGCTTCGTACGACATCCATCCCACACCTCACACGCACTCCCACGAGACCGTGACGGCACACGACGAAAATGGGCAAAACCCCGATCTCCACTTGTCAACAACTCACGAATGCCCGAACACACCACTACCAAACCCACACCGCCGATGCCGCGTCCCCGCCGCACCGGCAACCCGAACCTAGGGGGCCGCCGGCGCCGAGGTGTGAGCGCCGACGCCGGCGAACCCGATGCGCATCCCGGCACTGCCCGTGCCGGGATGCCCCTTTCGAGGATGACCCACCCCCGGCGAGTGGACAGCCGGAAGGCAGGTCGTCTGCGCGGCGTCCTGAAATCCTCTTCGAGTGTTCCCAGTGCCGCACCCCGGAGATATCCCACACACCGCCAACGCAAACCCACCCCGACCACAAAACGTCAACGGCATGGGGATGTCTTCCACCGCAACACCCCGCATCACGAACGACCGCCCACGCCCCACCACCATCAGCACCGGGGAATTGGTGCTGCGGTTGCCGGGGAGTTGGCATTTCGTGGTGCGGATATCGATTTGACGTACCGACACCACGCAGCCGGTGCCGCGAAGGTTGTTTCTGCTGTCGAACAGGTTGGACGACGGGCGATTGCAATCGCAGCGGACCAAACGGGCAGACACCGCGCGCGTACGTTCACATCTCGTAACGGTCGACATCTCACCTATGCAAGAACGAGCAGACGCCCTTGCCCACCGGATCAGATCAGCGACTTGTCATCGCAGTAGCACAGAGCAAACGGAAATGCGAGGCCCGATCGACAGGTCACCACGTGGAATGGGCGCCTCGATCGACGATCCAACTCGTCCTGCACGATCTCGAACCGAACCTCCTCACAGCGGCTCATCTCATTCAGACCCTCCAGCCGGCAACGCTCGGAGACCAGGTCCTGATCGCTCATCCCGCGTCTGACGGCCTGCACCGTGTACTCTCCCGTCCGATCCGTAGTCGTTCGGATCGGTGTACCCACGAAAACGGTTCATCACAACCATGCCGCCGCGCATTCGCGGTAGCGCTCTCACCAACGATGTTTCAGCCCACCGGCCTCGAGGTAACTCCCTCGTGCGGCGGTTCCGGTGAGTCGCGAACCGGCGCCCACCAGCACGCTGGTCACGCACGTCGGTTCGCCTGCTCTCCGAAACAGCTGACCTCAACGAATTTTCCGTTTCGATGTCTTACGACATGCCGACACGTACGGACCGTGTACGTTCCGGGCGTGGCGACGCGACCTCACCAGTCACTCTCCGCTGGAGATCATCGCCGCTCACCGCCCGGCAGCACTGCGGGCAAGGAGCCTCATGATGAACAAAATCTGGGCCGTGGCCGCCCTGGCCGGCGCGGCCATCGCATCGATCGCCTGCGGCAGCGCCTCCACTCAGGACGCCACGAGCGGGCTCGATCGGCCGATGACACCGCCCACCGGAATGATCACCGAAACAACCACGACCACACCCACCTCAACGTCCGCAGCTGCATCGACCGAGCCGCACCGTCTCGACGAAGCGAAACTCGCCGCGTTCGTCGTAGGCTTCCGCACCCAGTTCCCGGAACTGGCACGCGAGCGCGAGGACTCCAGCATCGAAACTATCGCCGTGCGCTCGTGCGAAGACATCGCCCACGGCTTCGAAGAACAACGCATCGCCACCGAGATCCGATCATTGGCCTCCCACGACGGCACCGAACCGAACGAAACGGATGTACGGCGCATCTACGAAATACTCTCCCCCGTCTGCCCATGACACACTCCCCACCGCGGCACCCTCCGGATCACCTGCTGTGCAGTGACCGACAGCGCGGGTAGCCCGAACCCCATGAGTACCGTGACCGAATCCATCGAACGCCATCGCCTGCCCCGCCGAGCTGACCAAGACTGCACTCCCACAGACCTATCCGAGTCATCGCCAATCTCAAGCAGCCTCAACTGCTGCAACGATGACTAGAACCCGCGCTCTCGTTCACGGACAACCAGTGCCTCCCACATCGCATGCAGTTCGTCCGGGTACTGCATGGGCAGCGAGTGGGTTCCACCCGGCCACACGCGGACCGTTGCATTCGGCAGCGTGCGGGCCGTCCGCGCGGCAGCCTCCGCGTCAGTGACCGCACTCTGCGCGCCGAGCCCGACGAATGTCGGCATCGAAAGCCGCGCAAGCGCCGCATCGTCGAACTGCACGGGTGTCGGCAGCGCGGCGCGGTAGCCGGCCGCGCCCGCGTCGATCATCGCCGCGACAGGGCTCGTGATCACTTTCCCCTCCTTCACGCCGCCGATGGACTCAAGCCCCTTGCGCCGCCACGACTCGGGCAAGAACGGTAAGGCCGATGGCAGTGTGGCGACGTACATCTGCCAGCGCAGGCCAGCCAAAACCAGAATCGGCTCCCACAGCGTCAGAGTCGCGACCCGTTCTGGGTGACGCGAGGCGAGATTCGCGGCGCTCCAGCCGCCGAAGGAATGCCCGATCAGGTGCACACGGGTGAGCCCTAGGCCCGTGAGCGCTTCGTCGAGCCAGGCAGCCTGGTCGCCCGCTCCGCCGAGCGGCCTGTCCTGCACGCTCTTACCCGCATCGCCGAGCGCATCAATCGCATACGCCTCCCGGTTGCCGAGCCTACTGAGCGTGTCGGCCCACATCGGTGCCCCGGACGACCTGCCGGGCACCAGGACCACCGGCACCACTCCGGCCCTGGAGATCCCGTACCGGTAGACACGCACGATACCGAACTCAGTTCGCACATCTCGCATTTCAGTGGCCTCGGGGCATTCCCTGAATGCGAGGTCATACCGCGCCAGATACGTCGCACGTGCCGACGCCGACCGCCAGTATCCGACAGGGCTCGGGTCCCTCACCAAGTAGGACCCGGCAGCAGCTGAGCACGCGATCGCGGCGAGTGTAATCGCCGCTCTCGGTCGTCGACCCATAGTTGACCTCTTTTCCAATGCACCCGCATCGTAACCCGATTTCGATGCACTTGCATTGTTAAGATCGGTGGATGCCGAAACAGGTCAATCACGCGGAGCGCCGCACCGAGATCGACACGATCGTCTGGGAGATCGTCGCCGAGGACGGAATCGCCGCCGTGACACTCCGTTCGATTGCGGCACGCGGCAACATCTCGATGGGCCGTGTACAGCATTACTTCCCCACACGAGACGCGATTGTCCAGCACGCACTGACCTCATTTCTCGCAGTCGCCGAGCGGGCGCACCCGATCCCGGACGACCCCCGCGACGGCCTCCTCACCCTCCTTATCCACGCGATCCCGCGCGACGAGCCGCAGCAGCTCGGCTCGAAAGTCTGGTACGCCTACCTCGCAGAGTCCATCACCGACCCGGACCTCAAAGCGATCGTCAGCGAGGCGCTGCGTGGTACCGAGGACCTCGCCACCACTCTTCTCGACGGGGACCGAAACCGAGCCCGCATCCTGCTCTCCGCCGCAGACGGAATCATCTACCGCGCCCTGATCGGGATCGTAACGCCACAGAACGCCGAGGCCGCCATCCGCGACCTCATCTCGACAACCGCTCCGCGTACCCCTTGACCGATGTCAAAGGTATTACCATGCACCGCACCGTAGTTGAGGTAAACGCCGCACTAGCTCCTGGTAACCGAGAACAGCAAGTACCACGTGCCGCCAAACAGTGGATACTTTGCAATGCCCTCCGCCCGGTGTAGGGGAAGGGTCAGTAGATCGGGAGCGTTGTGTCGATCTGCTGAGCCCAGGCGATGACACCGCCTTGCAGGTGTGTCGCATCTGTGAATCCGGCGTTGTGGAGGAAGGCGAGCACTTCCGCGGACCGGATACCGGTCTTGCAGTGCAACACGATCGGCCGATTCTGCGGTAGCTCGGCGAGCGCTTCCCCGGACAGGAGCCGATCCTTCGGGATCAAGGTGGCACCGTCGATCCGGACGATCTCCCATTCGACCGGTTCACGGACATCGATCAACTCGAAATCACTACCAGAGTCCATCAAGGCTTTGAGTTCGGTCGCGGTGATGGTTCCACCGACTGCAGCGCTTCGGGTTTCGTCGGAGACGACGCCGCAGAATTGTACGTAATCGACGAGTTCGGTGATCGGCTCACGATCAGGGTTCCGACACAAGGCGACAGTGCGGTAGCTCAGCTCGAGCGCGTCGTAGACAACCAGACGGCCCAGTAGCGAGTCGCCGATACCGGTGATCAGTTTGATCGCTTCGGTGACCATGATCGACCCGACCGACGCGCACAAGACCCCGAGGACGCCGCCCTCGGCGCACGAAGGCACCATCCCCGGCGGCGGCGGCACCGGGTACAGGTCGCGGTAGTTGAGGCCGCGGCCGTCGGGAGCGTCCTCCCAGAACACCGACACCTGCCCTTGAAAGCGGTAGATCGAACCCCACACGTACGGTTTGTGCGCCAGGACTGCAGCGTCGTTGACGAGGTAGCGGGTCGCGAAGTTGTCTGTGCCGTCCACGATCAGGTCGTAGCCGGAGAAGATGTCTACGGCATTGTCCGATTCGAGGCGCACAGTGTGCAAGCGGACCACGATGTCCGAATTGATCTCTGCGATGGACTCTTTGGCGCTTTCCGCCTTCGGGCGGCCCACGTCGGATTCGCCGTGGATGATCTGGCGTTGCAGATTGGACAGGTCGACGTCGTCGAACTCGACGATCCCCAGCGTCCCGACACCGGCCGCTGCGAGATAGAGCAGCGCGGGCGAACCGAGCCCCCCGGCCCCGATGACCAGCACCTTGGCGTTCTTGAGTCGTTTCTGCCCGTCGACGCCGACATCGGGAATGATCAAGTGGCGGCTGTATCGGGCGATCTCGTCGACGGTCAGGTTCGCGGCCGGTGCAACCAGCGGCGGAAGGGGTGCGTGCACGGACACGTCCGGACTCCTCGAGTGAATGTTCGTTGTCACCGAAATGGTCGGAAAAAGGCTGATTTCTGTCACCGGAATGGACGAATTGCCGAGACTGCAGGTAACAAGTAAACACACAAAATTTCATTCACCTGCGGCGCTCCTCGCCTCGACATTCCCTTATCGAAACACGGTTCGTCAAATTCTGCACAATTTCCCGGAATCGGCGAAAAGCATTGCCACGCCGAAAAGATCACCAGTTGATAACCATAAAAAGTCACCGAAAAATAACTGCCATCCACCGATATTTCGGGTATTGCTCATCGATAAATCGGGACATACGATCAGCGTGATCGGAATTGTTTCCGCGTGCACGCACACCACCAGACTGGAGTGAAGTCCGTGATCGATGTCGTTTCGCGCAGAGCGGAAATTGCCGATATGGTCCAATCCCGATGGGGCAGCCTCCTGACGGAGATCAGTGACACAGTGGTCGAGCGTGACGAGGCCAGACAGCCTCCACCTGAACATTTGATGACGGTGACCGGTTCGACGGGCTTACAGGCCTTTTCGCTTCCGCTGCGGGTAGGCGGAGAAGAAGCCGATGCCTTGACCTGGGGAATGACCCTCGAACACATCGGCTATCTGTGCAAGGATTCCGCGTTACCGTTGATCATCAACCATCAAGTCGATATCGCCCGCCTGATATGCGAATCCGGCCGCGAGGATTTGATCGACCGGTATGCGCAACCACTCGCGGACGGACGGTGCGGCGCGGGTATCGCATACACCGAAAACGCTGACGCGTTTTCATTTCGCACAGAAATCCGCCGAAAAGGGGACGGTTACGTCCTCAACGGTTACAAGTCGTATATCACCGGCGGCCAGATGAGCGACTATTTCCTGACGTACGCGCTCGACGAATTCGGCGATATGCAAGCCTTCTTGGTCCAGACCGACGATCCGGGCGTCACGGTGACACCCGCAGCGCCGATGGGAATGCGAACAGCAGGGGCCTCGTCCGTCACCTTCACCGATGTCGAACTCCCGCGCGAGCGCATCCTCGCTGCCACCGACGGGCTCACCCACGCCCAACGATTTCTTGGTAACCAACGCCTGTGGATCGCGTGCGCACCACTGGGGCGCGCGCAGGCGGTCCTCGACGAATGCGCAATACAACTGGCGGGAACGACCCGATACGGCGAACCAGTCACCGACCTGAAGAACGTCCAAGCGTCGCTGGGGCAGATGTACATCGCGATCGAATCCGCCCGCGCAACGCTTTACCACGCCCTGAGCCGCGTCACGGAAGGGCACACCGAACCTCTCTTCGACCCCGTGGTCTCGGCAGCGAAAGTCTTCGCCGTCAACCAGATCCGATTCGTACTCGAACGAGCACTCGGAATCCTGGGCGGCTTCGCCTTCTACGAATCACCTCACCTGGGCCGATACATGCGCGACTTCGCCGGATTGTCCCTCGCCGCAGGCACCCAGGACATCCTCGAAATCAACCTCGGCGCCGGAGTCGTCGCCCGAGCAGGCTCGAACACAGACGCTGTCGCCGTCACCCACGGCCGCCGTCCGGAAAATCTGCTCTCACCCACGGTTGCCTGAACCGGCCCCAGTCCCTCCCGCACCGCCAAGGTCCGAACGAACGGAGAACCCCATGATTTTCGAATTCAGCGGCATTCTGCAACGCGCAGCCTCCACCCGCACGGTGACCCTTCCCGCCACGACCCTCGACGACGCCCTGACCTCGTTGACCACCCAGATACCCGATATCAAACGAATCCTCCTCGACAACACCGGCCAACTACGTCAAGCCCACCGAATCGTGCTCAACGACAACCTCCTCCAGAATCCGGATGCTTCCCTGCCACTGGGCCACGACGATCGAATCGCCTTCTACACCGCGGTAGCTGGAGGTTGAACGCAACCACACGCCGAACGAGTCCTGCGGCAAAGCAGCAACCCGAAAACCACTCCGGGAGCGCAACAATGGACACGACCGAGATCGACGACGGCCTGTGGGGCGTCCGCGCCGACGACTGGGCGCACATCCAACAGCGAACGATCACCCCCGCCTCGATCGCCGTCCTCGACGAACTGCAGATGCACCACGGCGAGGCTATTCTCGACATCGGTTGCGGTGAGGGAACTTTCAGTGCCCTCACCCGAGAGCGCGGCGCAGTCGCCGCCGGAATCGATGCCTGTGTTCCGCTCATCGCCATCGCCCGCCGACACACCCCGGACGGGGACTTCCGGGTCGGCGACATGGAACATCTCCCCTTCCCCGACCACACTTTCCACGCAGTGACCGCCTTCAACAGCCTCCATTTCGCGCACAACCCAGCTCAGGCGATCAGAGAAGCAATTCGGGTGCTGCGCCCCGGCGGACGCCTGGTCCTGGCCACATGGGGACCACCCGACGAATGCGATGCCATCACCTACCTCGTCGACCTCGGCGCGCTGATGCCACCCGACTCGTCCCTGACCGCAATCGGTATCGACGCAACAGATCTCGACGCACTCGGCGCCACCGTCGCCGCTGCCGGGCTACACCGGTCCCCGACCAGAGTTATCCCGTGCCCCTGGGAATACTGCGACCTCGACACCGCACTTCGAGGACTGCTCTCCACCGGCCCCGCAGCGCGCGCCATCGAGCACTGCGGGCTGGCCCACGTACAGGAAACGATCACCGAATCGATCGCACCCTACCGGCGAGACGACGGCTCCTACATCCTCGACAACACCTGCCACTACTTGATCGCCCAACACCCCCACCGGTAGACACCCACACCTCTACCTGAAGCACGCAGACCGGCCCCTCAACACGAGACAGCCGTTCCGTCCCTCCGCCCACTGCGACTGGGCAACCGACATCGGCACGACGCTCCCCACCTACCGACCACTCCCCATGCGGACGTGACTCCGGCTGGTCAGTCATCAGGGATCGCCGGTTGCACCGCGTGTGGGATCCCATACCCCTGTTCGACCCCTTCTCGGCAGATTGGTGACACATGAACATCGAAACAGTCAAGCTGCGGCGCAGTATCGCCGCTCTCGTGGCCCCGGGAAGGTCGACTGGCGGATGTGCAGTATTCGAAACGTGCGGTATTCACTTGGGAGCGATCAGGCGTCCGCAAGCCCGCCGACAGGTGTAGTCATCTCGGGCGTGTCCGCAACAGGCGTTGTGTGTTCTAGTTGGTTCCATGGACTGGGTGGGTAGAGAGTTGTCTACGGCCGCGATGCTCGGAGCAACTACGGGCGCTGCCATCATGGTTCCAGTTGTCGGTCCCACCGGATTTTTGCTGCCCGCAATCATCGGCGCGGTAGTAGGACTGGCCGTCGGGTTGGGTGCGGTCGCTGGCGGACGGTACGCGCTGGCCACTGCACGTGTGTGGCCAGCGCGTAGCCACCGCTCGTGGAAGCACCGATTTGCATTGTGTTCGACTGTGGCCGTCCTTTTGATTGTCGCGGGCGCATTCATCTGGGCGATCGCCGCTTCAGGCGAGTTGTCACCGCAAGGTGCGGGGTTCCCTGGAACCCTCTTTGTCTTGGCCGCGGTACTCGCAGTGAGTTATGTATCCGCGTATGGATTCGCTCCATACGCGCCTACAGGGCCGAAGATCGACGAGTGATTCTCGGTGCTCGAGATCGCGGTCCGAGTGCAGAGGACGTGAGCGCACCGAACACGTGCCGGACAGACAGGTGCACCGGCTGAGCGCGCCCGCAGACCACTACGTCGCCCTCGCCCGGGACGCGGACCCCGCCCACGTGCAGCAGCTCTCCGACGAGATCGCGAACCGTAAGCGGAGCTGACCCGAAGCCATTGCCGAGAAACGGCACGACGCCTGGCACAAGAGCAATCACCCCTGCGTGCCGGTGGCGACATCACCCACCCCGATCGAGAAATTCAACTCTCGCAGCTCAACATCCAGATCAATCCGTTGCGTCAACCGACCGCCGATGCGGCGACCTCTTGCCCAGCCACCCTCTCCACTGCTCGTTGCAGTCTCGATCGCGCTGCGCGGCAATGGAGCGTCGATGTTTTGGCGAATTCGGGCGCCGGGCTACCGAGTACCGGCAGTCTGCTTTCGGCGGGCGGCTTCCGTGCTACCCCAGATTCGTCGATCGTCGCCGTCACGAAAGGTCACCCCGACCCCTTCAGTTCCCCAGTTGATATTTGTGACCTCGCCGTCCTTGTCCGAATCACTATTGGAGGTGGTCGTACCTACCGGGCCGACTTCGACGACACCCCAATCGTCGGGCAACCTAATCCTCACACCTTCCGCGTCGCAATCGTGCAGCATGACTTGATCCAATGCTTCCACCGGAATCTCCGACTGCACGTCGCACCTCGACAGCGACTCGTATCCCGGCTCGATTACTTGTGGCTCCGGCCCACAACCGGCAAGCAGACACGCCAGCCCGCAAGCCGTCAACACCGTCACGAAACGTGGGGCACCCTCCCGCGCAGCAGCAATTCCGAGCATTGCGACCCTCCGTTTGCAGTCCACCAAGTGACGAACTTATCGGTTACATCCGTTGTCGTGCGGCCATTGCCGAGCGGCATCGATAGTTTCCTCTGGTGCAGTCCGCGAATTGGGCTCGATCGGTTGCTCGTCGAAGCTCCTACCATCCCGGTCGACGTACACACTTTGTCGTGAGCACGAGGCGGACACCATCGTAAAGAGGGTGCACTGAGTTCGCGGATGAGTACCCGGCACTGTCGGAGCCGAAGGAACGGACGTTGTCGAGTCCGCGAAATGCGGTCAAGACCGCTTCTCCACTCGACGCTGTATCCCCATCCTGCAAAACGGCTATGGGTTGACCGGCGACTTTCGGCATCCCTTCAATCGGAACTACAACGTCGTCGATACCGGCTCCGTCGTCGGCGATGTCCACCGCCTCACGGGTACGGAAGGTCATTGCGGTCCCGTTCGGGAGGAGCGTAGCCAGACCGGTCAGCATCGGATACATTGTCCCGCCGGTGTTTCCGCGAAGGTCGACAATCCGGGCGCACGTGGTGGCGGCTGCGCCTGCAATACCGTCAGCTGCGGCGTGGGCGTAGCGCTGCTGCATTTCGCTCGACACGGGGCCCACGGCGGGAACTGTCACCGTGGTGACTCCGTCGGCGCTCGTGACTGTCGGGGCGTTGAACTCAGTCGCGGCTCGGGTGTTGGATCGTTCAGCCCTCGGGTGTTGGATCGTTCAGCCTTGGTCGGGTCGAGGAAGAACGAGTGTTTTCCTCCCGCAACCTTCGCCGCTGCCGCCAGCGGTTCATGCAATTCAGCAATGCTCGATGCGCCTACGGCGATAGCGTGCACGCGTGCCCGTTCTTCATCCCATTGCGGGCCTGATGCGTAGTAGCCACCGTCCATCACGTCCAAGGCGAGCTCGGCATACCTCTCCGGCGATGGAGCGAACAAATAGAAACCGTGTCGAGGCCCGTATTCGTTTGCTGCCCAGGCACCAGCAGTCAAGATGACAAGCACGGCCACTGCGGCAATTGACAATGCCTTACGCCACCGTCGACGGGGCCTGGTCGACGAACGCGTCGACGTTGCGCTGTCACAATCGATTTGAGGTGCAGCCGTCACCCCCTCACCCTAAACGTACCGCCTGGTCTGCTTCTAATCGGCACTACCTCTCACATCAGCCCCCCAGCTAGGGCATGTCTGACGATTGGCTCGCCCAGAGGCGGCTTCGGCGCGCGTCTACGCAGCCGCTGCCGAACCTCTCAGTGGTGTACCCGGGCGCGGGATGGCCTTCTGCGTTGCGGCGGCGACCAACCCAAGGGCTGCCAGAGGAACAGCGAAGAGAAGAGATCCCCAAAAAGAGCTCCAGTTCGCCAACCCGGCGATGGACAAACCAACGAGTGCGGCGACAGCCAACCACGAGACCCACTTTCGCATTGCCAATGCGGCCACCACAGGCGGTGATGCGAGCAGTAGTCCCAGGCAGATCACCGGCCAGACACCTAACACGTGGACGATGTGGTCATCGCACCGGAAGGAGGATCCGCTCTCGCCGGTCTTCGAGCACCCCAACGACACCTCAGCCATCGTCCATGAGGCACCGACCCACACGGTGAAGGCCAACGCAGCCCCGACAGAGACCCACCACACTGCTCTCGACACGCCCGCAGCCTAGCCCGGATCGCGGGTGTTCAGCTCCACATCAACCCGGGCAAGGCCCGTCGAGATCGCGAAAGGGACGAGGCCGTCAATCAGCTGAGTGAAGGTTGCATCAGATGCAACATTGATGCATCTGTTTCGGCGCTGCTTGCTCGTCATGTTCGTGGTCAGTGACGTCCGGGCAGGTTGACTGGCGGATGTGCAATATTCGAAACGTGCAGTATTCCGCCCCGGAATGGACACCTCGATCACGGGCTAAGGCACCCGGACCAAGGATGGACTAGATTCGTCCACGCCCGGGAGGATCTATTCTTCGGCCGCGATCTACCGGTTCGCCTGGATGCAAACTCTGTTGGAGTTCGTCAACCGCTGCGCTGTCCAGATCGGCGTGAATCGTCCCTGCCGCCCAGTCCCACAGCTGGGTCGACCAGACATAATGGGGCACACCCCATTTCGGCTCCCATCCTTCGGCGCTGCGCGAGCGGCGGGAAAGCATTGCTGCACTGTTGGATGCATCGAAACCTCCGGAATCCGTTGCACGAATATCCTCCGGGGTGAAATCGATGGGCACGCGCACCCTCAACGGGACATCCGCCACGTTCTCCGTGAACCACTGCGCCTGCTGACGTTGCTTGGCTCGATGCTCGTCGCGGAGCAACTGCTGATGCTCCTCGGACGTGTAGGCCGGGCCGTCCCAAACGAACAACGTCTCTTCCAAGGGCTCGCCGATAACGACATCGATGAACTGTGAGCCCTCCCCAACCTCATCGACACGGTAGCCGAGCATCTGCCCGGACTCGGTATCGACCCAGATGCGGAGCGGGTACGGCTTACCGTCAGGTGGCGCGAGTTGCACGGTCCAACAATTCCGTCCAACGAACTCGGCGACCTCCACCTCCCCAACCGGTTGAGCGAAGTCGTCACCGGCCCATTCGGCCGCGTTTCGTCGTCTGAGCAGGAACTGGCTGGGACCGAGATAAATGACGCGATCAGATGAGCCGACCCGGGGTCGATCGGAACGGCCGGTGAAGTCCCAAGCCCGAACACCATCACTGATGAAAACAGGTTCTTCGTCGATGTTCTCGACCCGTATCTTGTCGCCTTGCCGCCAGACCCGGCATCCATGACCCGGCACCACCATCATCGGAGGTTGTCCACTGTAGGCGAATCCACCGCTGAACGACTCGGGAGCACCCTCGACACGAACCTCGTGAATCGTCCCTCGGAGGGGAAGGTCCGGGGCGGTAGTCAGCGCCGTAAGGACTTCGATCCAGGCTGTCATAGCCGCAGCCTAGCGGTTACTGGTCACACCGAAGTACAGTCGATCGGCCCTCCGTCAACGGGACATGGGGGGCGGGAACTTCCGAGTGTTTATCGGGGTCCTGAACCGCATTTCGATCCGAGAATCCAAAGTGTGATCGCTGCATTCAAACGAGAAAATGAGTGTTGCAGCCGCTGCAACATTGATGCGCTTAGGTGTGGCGGTGCCTGAACAAGCTGGTGGCGCATGGTCGATCCGATTCCTCATAGCGTCGTTTCCTGGGAAACAAGTGGCCAAAGATCGAGAGTCATGTTGCATCTGAATCGAATAATGGCACTTTGACCTCATCGGTCTTGTCGTCGCGCAGCCCTCGAAAGGATGGGTGCCGCAGGCTACCGCCAGTGAACTCCCGGCACTCCACGTCGCACACCAAAAATGGCCTTGACCAGGATGCATTGCGGGTCACGACTCTCGGCGGCTCGATGGTGAACGGGCTGATGGACTGTTCGAGTTCGACGAGCTTGGCTCGCAGTTCGCGGCGCTGTCGATCCGTCAGGCCCGTGCCAACATTTCCGACATGGACAAGCAATCCTGAGTCGTCGTGGGCGCCGAGGATCAGCGAACCGACTCCGCCTGCTGCGCCACCCGATCCAGGGATGAATCCGCAGAGTACGGCCTCACAATTAGCCCTCAACGGGGTCTTCAACCAATCCCGAGAGCGCTTGCCGGGCTGGTAGATTGAGGAAATATTTTTGGCGGCGATACCTTCCAGATGGTGCTTCTTCGTGGCTTCCAACATGGTCGGTCCGTGGACGTTCAGCCAATGTGGTCGGACGTTAATGCGTGGATGTTCGAGGCTGAGGTTGGCGAGTGCTTCACGGCGCTCGAGAGCAATGCTCGACCACACGATTTCTGCCAACCCCGCCACATCACCGAGAGC
The DNA here is from genome assembly GCF_048573875.1 of Rhodococcus sp. SB1D. NCBI lineage: Bacteria > Bacillati > Actinomycetota > Actinomycetes > Mycobacteriales > Nocardiaceae > Rhodococcus > Rhodococcus sp. SB1D. Next base: position 5,598 of record NZ_JBMAIQ010000027.1, on the reverse strand, counting down.
GAGATACATGAATTGCTGGAGGCAGCGTAGCAATCCCTGTACAAACCCGCCCGTCCACTGTCACTGTTCGTAATTCGCGTACACCGCCAAGATTTCTTCGATCACACATGACCACATGCTCGGCACGGGACAACGTACGGGAGGTGTCGCCGGTGCCGAGCAGGTTTGCGACGGACTGCGCCACGAGCAGGCGCAGATCGGTACTGACAGTTCCTTCGGAGCGCTCTGCCTTCGGCGGTAGTTCGAGTCGGGTGCCGGCGGGCAATGACTGGCGGCAATGTCACGAGAGGTTTCGACGGTGCCGCTCGCCGAAACGGCTCATTTCGTCGTCCACGATCTTGGCGATGTCGCCGCAACTACCCGGATCCGGACTCAGCACCAGTAGTGCACCCACTGGTTGTCCACCGACTCGGAGGCCCCCGGAACTGATTGCGCACCAGGTGATGAAGTTCGAACCCACCCGACTCGTTGTCTCCGGACCCGAGGTCGACCGAATTCTCCGCCGTGAACCGAACGAACCCTCTGCAGTAATAGCTCGCCGGTCGACGCGATCGCTACGGTCACGTCGACCGGCTCACAGTCAGAAGAGAGTTCGCGAAACCGTCTCTGCGATCAGGGCTGGCTTGGACTATCTCCTCGCCCACCCGATGAACACCTTCACCAGTACATCCGTTTCGTGAAATCAGGTTTCTCTCTCGACTTGGGGTGTTGAATACGCCCGAAGTGCAGCGGCCTGCAACGGACACGCCGCGACATGCCCGCTAACAATTCACCGCAGTTCCACATCGTGTGGACCAACAACCTGCCGGCCCTGGACATGAGCTCTCTTCAGTGGATTCAGGCGAGCGCGTCGCCACCGACACGGCTGACATGGGGCGACAAGATCTGCCTGGCCGCATAGATGCACACAGCGACAACTGCCCTTTCGCGGAGCCGGTTCGGTCAAAGTTGTTGCGTTTCATCGGAATTCCAAAAACCGGTCGGTCAGTCTATCGAAGCTTTGGGGCACTCGCAAGTCGTTAGTTTCGTTACCAAAGTGATGCATGTTTCTTTTGTGGAGGATGAGGTTCTCTTCAAGACTACGAAGAGCGGTGTCCACCGCGACTTCGAGAAAAGAGGGGTATCTCGTGAGATTTTCCAATGACTTTGCACCACCTCGCCGCAAGCGCAGACCGCGCGGGGCCCTGTCGTTCGCCACGCTGTCCTTTGACCGCGCTGCTTTGCGCGACAGGTGCGGGTACAGCCCTGGCCCAGCCGGCACCGAACCAGCCTTCCATCACGCCCACATCGGCGCCGACCAGCACTGTGAACCTCTCCCCCGAGGATGACACGCCAAAGCTATGCGCACCGACCACCGGCCGCTCGACATCCCCGACCACCGTCCCGACGACCACGTCGACGACCACATCAGCTCCCTGCGCCGAGACGACTACCAAGACGGCCACGAGCGAACCCTCGACTACTCCCACCGGCGTGACTGCACCACAAACGGGAGACATATCGTCAGAAGCCCCGACTTCACCCTCACCGGGTGCCAAGATCCCCTACAGCGGCCTTCCTACCGAAAACCCCAACAGCACAATAATTCCCGGTCAGATGTGCTCCGACCGAGAGGAATGGCCGGAACCGTTCACCAAAGAGGATGCCGATCGGGCCGAGGTGCGCGAGTTCGAACTCCAGCAACGACAAAGTGCCGCGGCACGAGGGCCTGCACCTGGGCCGGATTGCCAGCAGTACTGGCCATCGGACAAGTGGGTCTGCGGCGCGATTCGAGACAAGTACAACGTGTTAGGCGCCCAGTTCAGCTTCCTGCTGTGGCCGACCTCAGACGAATTGGTCAACCCAGACGGATTCGGGCGTCGCCAGACATTTCAGAACGGACCGATCTACTGGTCCGCTGCATCCGGCGCCCACCCAGTGGCCAATCACTTCTTCGCCGCCTGGCAACGCAACGGATGGGAAGCCGGACCGCTGAAGTACCCGACGACCGACGAGATCGTGAACTCGGACGGATTGGGACGGCGACAGGAATTCCAGGGCGGCACGGTCTACTGGAAGTTGAACGAAGCCTATTTCGTCGGCGGTGCAATTCGAGACAAATGGAACGGCCTCGGAGCTGAGGGCGACGACGGGTTACTCGGCTACCCGACCTCCGATGAAACGATCCTGCCCGACGGTCAAGGCCGCATGAATCACTTCGAGCGAGGCGTCGTCTACTGGAACCCAACCACCGGTGCCCACGAAATCGGTGGGTTGATCCAAGGTCTGTGGTCTTTGTCCGGATATGAGACAGGCCAATACGGCTACCCCAGCAGCGGGGAACACCTCAATACCGCTGGCGATGTTGTCCAGAACTTCCAAACAGGTCAGATCAACCTGACGCAGACCCTGGACAACGCCGGCTCTGCCGAGCTGGTCGGAAAACAGGTCAACCAGATACTTCTGGACGCCCTCGAACGATATGCCGCTGACAATGGTTTCGATTTGGAGGAAGTACTTAACGGGAGCGGCTCGGGAATGGCGCAACGCTCGTCGAACGACGGCGGAATCAGCGTGCCTGCTAACTACATTTACGATCCTGACCTCGGAAGCTTGCACGATTACTGCACGAGCTCTCCCGACCAGTTCCCTTCCCCTGGGACAAATGCTGATTTCAGTGGCGGTTGTGCGAGACACGACATGTGTTACGAAGCTAACGAAGGCAATTCCGCCGCATATGTCGAGTGCAACCGTCAGTTCAAAGACGATCTTCTCACCGTATGCGACAACGTGTACTCAGGAGGATGGAGCGTCGTGACCCGCAATGCATGCAAGACCACTGCCCGGTCCTACTACGAGGTAGTCGTACTTCGCCACCCGAGCGAATGGGGAGGTCACCTCGACAACTGAGCAAAGGAAGACAGCCCGCCACTCGATCTTGAACACTTCGGCGATAGGATTTAAGTAGTGACCTCCCATACGGACAACCGAAAGCCGATCCCTGAGTTGACATTGCTCGCCGCCGGTATCGTCGCCGCTGTGATTGCAGGGAAGGCGATCGGCTCGAGTACCTGGTTCGCGGTATTCATCTTCCTCTGCATCTTCTCAGGACTGGCAGCGGTCTTTTCCACAGTTCTCTCGTCCCGCGGACTGGCCTTTCAGGTCGCTTCCACCGCATTGGGTTTGGCCGCAGTAGTTTTCGGGCTCTTGTGGTGGAACAGCCACCGCCTGGACAACGAAATCTTCTCGCCTGTCTTCATCGGCTATATCGGCGGCGGACTACTACTGTCAGGAATTCTGAACCTGACATACACACTCCGCCATCGACATTCCGAAAACAGCACACCCTCCTGAGACGAAAGCTGACGGCATATCGGGCCGGTCCCTCCCCACTGCGGCGAGGGCCGGCCCCTTTGCCGATCGAGATTCCCGTTGACTGGAGCGAGAGGAGCAATGGGCGCCGCCGATCAATGCCGCCCGCGCCAGCGAACCCACCCATGCCGTGATCGCGGCTGCACGGGCCGGCTACAGCTCCGGCACAACACCCGAAGACCCAGCGCCCAGTCTGAGCCTTTGACATGGGAAAATGACGCGTCCCCCCACGCAACACAGATGCACGACATATACCGCCCGGCAGGGGCCGGCGAGTCAGCGTCGATGTGGGAGAAGGAGAAGCGTTCGTCCTCAAGGCGCAAACCGGTTCAGCACCCGTCCTTGGGCCAATCCCCAAGGGGCGAGTAGAAAAGGAGTCCTGATGCTTGTCGAACGGTTCCAATCGGTGGTCAAAACGGACTACCACCAATTCCACATCGACCCAGTCCAGTCCGACAGCATCCCCGACGGGGCCTATCCCGAATTCACCCTTGCGGTATTCGGCGGACAATCCATCCGGGTAGGAGTCGGGATACGGGTAGGGCCGGTCAACCTCGTACTGGAAATTCACGACTCACCGCCCCCGTACGTTGATGCCGAATGGGAAGATGCCGTCGAAGGGGACTTGTTCTACGACAACCCCGGCGGCGTCGTTGTCTGGCATTTCTACTCTCGCGGCTTCGATCAGGCCATCCCCGAAACTCCCGGCCAAACCCTCACTCCCCCAGGTAAACACCGCTACCGCGTTCGGATCTACGCCCGCGGCCGCGACATCGAATACGATGGCCCCCTCGTCGGTGACCCCGTCGAGGACTATCTCATTCAGATGTGGCCTACAACGGAACCTGAACCGGCACGAGAGATCAAAAACCTCTCAGGCCGTTAACTTACAGTCGCTACCGATACCACAAGTGTCGTCCTTGCCTATTGGGCGAGGACGACACTTGTTGTATCGGGGTCCGTAGACGAACTCGGCAGTCAAGAAGAGACGAAATACTATGGCAAACGAACTGTCCACCACCCTCGAAGCTCTGGCCCACCTCCTCGACGTCCACCGCATCGGCACCGTCGTCGCACGATCACGACGCACCGATGACCGCGGCGTCACAGAATTCGACTTCACCACCAACACCATCCACCGGACCGGGTCCATCACCGACTGCCGACCTCGTTCTCGATGAGACCGAAGGGAGGCGTGCTGGGGTCTCGCGTGTAGCGGACGACTACGTGTTCGGTGAACAGGTCCGGTGGAGTGTTGTCGACGATGATCACTTGCCCGTCTCGGCCGGCGCTCTCAAGCCAGTTCACGATGTGCTGGTACATGCCCTCGACCAGATGGATGTCGGCGAACTCGGCGTCATCCGCCTTGCCGCCGAGGTTCTTCTGTGGGGTGTCGATCATCAGGAATCCCGGATGGGCGTTGTTCGTCTCATACGCGATTTCAAAGATTGCGAGCATCCATGCCAGCGAGACAAGAACTTGACCGCCGCTGCTGGCTTCCCTGAAGTGCTGGCCGCGAACATGTGGAACCAGATTGTTGTCAAGGTAGGGCGGGGTGCTGCTGTCCCCGTTGACCTTCGGGTACTGGATCTCGGTGAGGATCTCGGCATAGCGCCGAGAGATCTGGGCGACCACCGAGTCTCGATCGGGTCGCCGCTTCTTCTCTCCTTGTTCTTTGCGCAAAGCCCTCGCAGGTCACTGACGGTCTCAAACTTCACGCCGGTCTAGACTCCCGCCAAGAATCCTTCTAGCGGGCACAGCGCAAGCTTGGGTCCACCCTAAAACAGTCCATCAGGTTTGGTCTACGGAGAAGGTGAACCGTTACCAACCGAACACTTCACTTCCAGCGTGGCGCGATCACGCGGAGCGCCGCGCACGACGTGGCCGCCGACGCAGCTGGGCGCACTCACTGCCGAAGCGGGAAGCGCGACCGCGCATATGGGGTCGGTGGTGGGTGGTGACCGGCACGATCCCCCAGACCCACCCCCACCCGAAAAAGAGTCCCAACCGCATCGCACGTCTTGGCGAGTCCGCACGGCAACGAGATCCGACTGCTCCAACCGGCGTAACAGTCGAAACTATCGGCTAGTTCCTGCCCCGCAGGCGCTCTTGAACGACAACGAACTCCGAAATACCGAACACTTACAGTCGACGACACGACACGGCTCCCGCCTGCCGACACTCCAACTCGTCCTGAACGATCTCGAGCCGCATCTCCTCACAGCGGCTCAGCTCGTCCAGACCCTG
>NZ_JBMAIQ010000026.1:0-28398 GCF_048573875.1 Rhodococcus sp. SB1D | reverse complement strand
CCCCCCCCCCCCCCCCCCCCCCCCCCCCCCCCCCACTTTTGGTTTGCCCTAGTTGTCCGACCCCAGTTGTGAGCGAACGGCACTCTCGTCGCCTCAGATGCGCCGAAAGGCGCGTTCGCTCAGGGCAGGGGACCGAATTCAGAGCGCCCGTCGCTGAAGATGCAGCGCCTCGAGGAACTGCGCCGGCAGATCCTGCTCGAGGATTTCGTCGTCAGGATGCGGTAGCGCTTTGATTTTGGCGAACTCGTCGTTGAGTCGTTCCATCTTGACATCGAGACGGTGTGCCGCGGCAGCAGCCTCGGTGAGTTCGTCGAGGAGTTCGACGGGAACCTCGCGGTTGTACTTGTAATAGATCTTGTGCTCGAGGCTCGCCCAGAAATCCATCGCGATCGTGCGGATCTGAAGTTCGATCGGTACGTGCCTGACGCGGTCACTCATGAAAACCGGGACCTCGACGATCAAGTGCAAGCTCTTGTAGCCGTTGGGTTTCGGATCGGCGATGTAGTCCTCGCGCTCGATCACCCGAAGGTCCGTCTGGCTGGTGAGCATCTCGGCGATTCGGTACGTGTCGGAAATGAAGCTGCAGGTGATACGTACTCCAGCGATGTCGAAGATGTTCTTCGAGATGTCGTCGATCGTCAGCGGGACGTTCAGGCGTTGAGCCTTTCGCAGGATGCTGTCCGGTGACTTGACTCGTGACGTGACGTGTTCGATGGGGCTGTACTGATTGATGTGAGTGAACTCGTCCTTGAGGATGTTCACCTTGGTCATCAGTTCGGAGATTCCGAATTGGTACAACATCATGAAGCGGGAGAACTCGGTCCGCAGTTCGGCGAAATCGGCCCTGCTGACCCCACTGCTGTCTTCCACGTCCGGCACCCTCATCTGTTAGCTGGTGTAACCAGTCTGCCACCGATTGTGCCGTGTCCGGTTTCAGTGGGTGCGCAGTGCGGCGAGCGTCATATCCCGCAGGACGCGACGCGCGCGTGCCGGCGAAGCGGGGTTGGCGCTGTGAGGGGTCGAGTTGATCAGACCGAAGGTGGCATGCGCTTTGATTCGTGCGTCCGCCTGATCGAGTTGGGGATCGAGTTGCTCGAGGACTCCGACCCACACCTCGACGTACTTGCGCTGCGTCTGGCGTACCTGTCGACGCGCGTCGGCCGGCAGGCTTTCGAGGTCGCGGTCCTGGATGCGGATCAGGTCCGGCTCGCCGAGCGCGAAGTCGAGGTGGAACTCCACCAGTGCGTCGAGTGCGGCGCTCGGTGAGTCCGCTGCCTCCGCCGCCGCAGAGCCGCCTTCGTGCAGGCGCGTGCTGATGCCGACGAGAAGTTCCACGAGGACGGCGTCCTTGTTCGGAAAGTGCCGGTACACGGCCGGGCCGCTGATGCCGACGGCCGCGCCGAGGTCTTCGAGTCGCACACTCACGAATCCGCGCTCGGCGATCAACCGGGCGGCGGCGTCCAAGAGTTGACGTCGACGGTCGGCCTTCATCTGATCGCGTCGCGTCGGAGCTGCTACCTGCTCAGAGGTCATTCTCTCGATCTTTCTTCGCTTGTGTTCTGGACAACTCAGTTAATCATAGTTAATCTAGTTTCAGTTATCGAGCATTAACTCATGGCGAAGGCGGCGGGATGACTCCCAGTGGAATCACGCAAGGATCGGGCTACCGGTCCGATCACACCGTTCTGGTGGACGAACTGAAGAAGAAACTGGCGCAAGCAGCGCTGGGTGGCAACGAGCGCTCTCGCGAGCGTCACGTGAGCAGAGGGAAGTTGCTGCCGCGAGATCGCGTCGACTCGCTGCTCGACCAGGGCAGCCCGTTCCTCGAGTTGTCCCCACTGGCGGCCAACGGCCTGTACGACGACGAGTGCCCGGGCGCCGGCGTCATCACCGGTATCGGTCGTGTGTCGGGCCGCGAGTGCGTGATCGTTGCCAATGACGCAACGGTCAAGGGCGGCACGTACTACCCGATGACGGTGAAGAAGCACCTGCGCGCGCAGGAAGTTGCGCTGCAGAACAACCTTCCCTGCATCTACCTCGTCGACTCCGGCGGCGCCTTCCTGCCGCGCCAGGACGAGGTCTTCCCGGACCGTGAGCACTTCGGCCGGATCTTCTACAACCAGGCGACCATGAGCGCCAAGGGGATTCCCCAGATCGCCGCAGTTCTCGGTTCGTGCACCGCGGGAGGCGCCTACGTGCCCGCGATGAGCGACGAAGCAGTGATCGTCCGCAACCAGGGCACCATCTTCCTCGGCGGACCGCCGCTCGTGAAGGCTGCCACCGGTGAGATCGTGACGGCGGAAGAGCTCGGCGGCGGCGACCTGCACTCCAAGGTTTCCGGCGTCACCGACCACCTGGCCGAGGACGACCGCGACGCACTTCGGATCGTGCGCAACATCATTGCCACGCTCGGCCCCCGCTCCGAGCGCCCGTGGGACGTCATCTCCACGGTTCCGCCCGTCGCCGATCAGAGCGAGCTGTACGACGTCGTTCCGACTGATCCCCGTACTCCGTACGACGTGCACGAGGTCATCACCAAGCTCGTCGACGGTGGCGCGTTCCAGGAGTTCAAGGCTGAATACGGCAAGACGCTCGTCACCGGTTTCGCGCACATCGAGGGCCACCCGGTCGGCATCATCGCCAACAACGGCGTGCTCTTCGGCGAATCCGCCATGAAGGGAGCACATTTCATCGAACTGTGTGACAAGCGCAGTGTGCCGCTGCTGTTCCTGCAGAACATCGCAGGCTTCATGGTAGGACGCGACTACGAGGCCGGCGGCATCGCCAAGCATGGCGCCAAGATGGTCACGGCAGTCGCGTGTGCACGGGTCCCCAAGCTGACAGTCGTCATCGGCGGCTCGTACGGCGCCGGCAACTACTCCATGTGTGGACGCGCGTATTCACCTCGCTTCCTGTGGATGTGGCCGAACGCGCGCATCTCGGTCATGGGCGGCGAGCAGGCCGCGTCGGTGCTCTCGACGGTTCGTAGTGACCAGCTCGACAGCGCGGGTAATCCGTGGTCGGCCGAGGACGAAGAATCCTTCAAGGCGCCGATCCGCGAGCAGTACGAGGCTCAGGGCAATCCGTACTACTCCACTGCGCGGCTGTGGGATGACGGTGTCATCGATCCCGCAGATACCAGAACTGTTCTCGGCCTGGCCCTTTCGGTGTGCGCGAACGCGCCGATCGAGCCGGTCTCCTACGGCGTCTTCCGGATGTGAGCGAAATGACTGAGTTGCGCACTATCGATACTGTTCTCGTGGCCAACCGCGGTGAGATCGCGGTTCGCGTGATCCGCACGTTGCGTGAGTTGGGAATTCGCAGCGTCGCCGTCTACAGCGACGCCGACGCGAATGCTCGCCACGTCCGCGAGGCCGACACTGCCGTCAACATCGGACCGGCCGCGGCGCGTGAAAGCTACCTCGTCATCGACAAGGTCATCGACGCTGCCAAGTCCACCGGTGCTCAGGGTATTCACCCCGGTTACGGCTTCCTGTCGGAGAACTCGGCGTTCTCGGCTGCCTGTGCGGCTGCCGGAATCGCCTTCCTCGGCCCCTCCGAGCACGCCATCGAGGTGATGGGTGACAAGATCACCGCGAAGAACGCCGTTGCCGCGTTCGACGTGCCGGTGGTCCCGGGTATCGCTCGCCCCAATCTGACCGACGAAGAACTGATCGCAGCGGCCGAGGACATCGGCTACCCGGTGTTGGTCAAGCCTTCGGCCGGCGGAGGCGGCAAGGGAATGCGTCTGGTCGAGGATCCGGCCAATCTGGCCGAGGCTCTTCGCAGTGCCCGCCGTGAGGCCGCGTCGTCGTTCGGCGACGACACCCTGTTCCTCGAGCGATTCGTCCTGCGGCCCCGGCACATCGAGGTCCAGGTTCTCGCCGACCAGCACGGCAACGTCGTTCACCTCGGTGAGCGCGAATGCAGCCTGCAGCGGCGTCACCAGAAGGTCATCGAAGAGGCTCCGTCGCCGCTGCTCGATCAGGTGACCCGTGACCGGATCGGCGCGGCAGCCTGCAACACCGCTCGAAGCGTCGATTACACCGGCGCCGGCACCGTGGAGTTCATCGTCTCCGCCGACAAGCCGGACGAGTTCTTCTTCATGGAGATGAACACCCGCCTGCAGGTCGAGCATCCCGTCACCGAAATGGTGACCGGACTGGATCTGGTCGAATGGCAGGTCCGTGTGGCAGCGGGAGAGAAGTTGGCCTTCTCCCAGAGTGACATCACGCTGACCGGGCACGCCATCGAAGCTCGTGTGTACGCGGAGGATCCGGGCCGTGGATTCCTGCCGACGGGCGGCCGCGTCGTCGATCTGGTCGAGCCGTCAGGTTCCGGCGTGCGCGTCGATTCCGGACTGCTCGCGGGCACCGTCGTCGGCAGTGACTACGACCCGATGCTCAGCAAGGTCATCGCCCACGCTCCCGACCGCGCGGGCGCACTGCGCAAGCTCGATCGCGCACTCGGTGACACCGCAGTGCTCGGAGTCGTGACCAACATCGAATTCGCACGGTTCCTCCTCGCTGATCCGGATGTGATCGCGGGCAACCTCGACACCGGTCTGCTCGATCGTCGCGTCGAAGACTTTGTCGCAGCCGACGCCTCCGACGAGGTGCTCATTGCTGCCGCGGCGTATCGCTGGCTCTCGCGGTGGACAACCTCGGAATGCGTTGATCCCTGGGATGTCCCGAGTGGGTGGCGCGTCGGAACTCCCGCTCCGACCAGCATCAGGCTCTCCGCCGGCACCCGAACGGCGCACGTTGCGATCGTCGGCGTTCCCGCGGATGCAAAGGTCGAGGTCGAAGGTTCACAGCCTCGCGCATTCAGCGCGACCCTGACGGGATCCGAACTGGCGGTGGTGATCGACGGACGTCGACGCACGTTTGTCGTCGCCGAGACCGATGGTGGTCTGTGGCTGGCAGGCGGCGGAACCTGGCACGTGCGCGAGGTTGCCGAAGTCAGCGTTCGCGGTGAGGACAAGCACGCCGGTGACGCCGAAATCGCCAGCCCCATGCCCGGTGCCGTCATCGCAGTCAACGTCGAGAACGGCGCGGCAGTGAGCGCGGGACAACCACTCGTCGTGGTCGAGGCCATGAAGATGGAGCACTCCTTGACGTCCCCGATCGACGGGATCGTGGAAGTGCTTGTCCGTCAGGGCGATCAGGTGATGGTGGATCAGGTTTTGGCCCGCGTGGTACCTGTCACGGACGAAGAGACTGCAGAAGTAAAGACCGAGAACACGACGCAGAAGGAAGACGCCTGATGTCCGATTACCTTGCCACCGGAGCGCTTCCGGACGAATACCAGCAGCTCGCCAAGACGGTTGCAGATTTCGCGAAGACCGTAGTGGCACCGGTTGCTGCCGAGCACGACGCCAACCACACCTTCCCGTACGAGGTAGTGGCCGGGATGGCCGACATGGGACTGTTCGGCCTGCCGTTTCCCGAGGAGTACGGCGGAATGGGCGGCGACTACTTCGCACTCTGCCTGGCGCTCGAAGAGCTGGGCAAGGTCGACCAGAGCGTCGCGATCACTCTCGAAGCTGGTGTGTCCCTTGGTGCCATGCCGATCTACCGTTTCGGTAACGAGGCACAGAAGCAGGAGTGGCTTCCGCAGCTCACCAGCGGCAAGTCGTTGGCTGCCTTCGGCCTGACCGAACCCGGTGCGGGTAGCGACGCCGGCGGCACCAAGACCACCGCGAAGTTCGACAGCGGTGAGTGGATCATCAACGGCAACAAGCAGTTCATCACCAACTCGGGCACCGACATCACCAAGCTCGTGACGGTCACCGCGGTCACGGGTGTCAAGGACGGCGGCAAGAAGGAGATCTCGACGATCCTCGTGCCGACCACGACGCCCGGCTTCACGGCCGAACCGGCGTACAACAAAGTCGGTTGGAACGCATCCGACACCCATCCGCTCACGTTCGCCGATGTTCGTGTCCCCGAAGAGAATCTGCTCGGTGAGCGCGGCCGCGGCTACGCGAACTTCCTGCGCATCCTCGACGAAGGCCGCATCGCTATTTCCGCGTTGAGCGTCGGTGCCGCCCAGGGCTGCGTCGACGAGTCGATCAAGTACGCCAAGGAACGCGAGGCGTTCGGTCGCCCCATCGGACACAACCAGGCCATTGCGTTCAAGATCGCGCGTATGGAGGCTCGTGCCCACGTCGCACGTACCGCGTACTACGACGCGGCCGCACTCATGTTGTCGGGCAAGCCGTTCAAGAAGCAGGCGTCTATCGCCAAGCTGATTTCCTCCGAAGCTGCCATGGACAACGCCCGTGACGCCACGCAGATCCACGGCGGATACGGCTTCATGAACGAGTACGCCGTCGCGCGCCACTACCGTGACAGCAAGATCCTCGAAATTGGTGAGGGAACGACCGAGGTGCAGTTGATGCTCATCGCTCGTGAGGCAGGGCTGTGACGAACCCCAAGAAGATCACTCAGCGCGGGCTCTGGTTCGAGGAGTTCGAGGTCGGCGCGATCTACGAGCATCGCCCAGGCCGGACGGTGACCGAGGCTGACAACGTCCTGTTCACGACTTTGACCATGAACACGCAGGCGTTGCATCTCGATGCCGCGTACAGCGAGGACACTCAATTCGGTGTGCGGCTGGTCAATTCGATGTTCACCCTGTCGACCATCGTCGGCCTGTCCGTCGCGCAGTTGACGCAGGGCACCATCGTGGCGAACCTCGGTTTCTCCGAGATCAGCTTCCCGAAGCCGCTCTTTCACGGCGACACCTTGTATGCCGAGACGCTCATCGCGGACAAGCGCGAATCGAAGAGCCGTCCAGGTGAAGGCATCGTGACGCTCGTGCACACCGGGCGTAACCAGCACGGTGACGTCGTCGCACTGGCCACGCGCAAGACACTGGTGCAACTGCGTCCGGCAGAGGTGTCCTCATGACGTGGACGCCGCCGGGGCCGGCGTGGTTGTTCTGCCCGGCGGATCGTCCCGAGCGCTATGCGAAGGCCGTGGCTGTTGCCGACGTCGTGATCCTCGATCTCGAAGACGGTGTGGCTCCGGCCGACAAGGAAGCCGCACGTGCAGCCCTGATCGACACGCCTCTCGATCCGGAGCGGACGGTCGTGCGCGTCAATCCGGTCGGTACACCTGATCACGAACTCGATCTGATCGCGCTGGACGGCACACACTATTCGCGTCTCATGCTGTCCAAGTGCGAATCGGCCGAGGACGTCCTCTCGCTCGCACCGGCGGACGTGGTTGCGCTCGTCGAGTCCCCGCGAGGAGCCCTCGCCGTGGCCGACATCGCGCTTGCTGCGAACGCCATCGGTGTCATGTGGGGAGCCGAGGATCTTGTGGCAGGTCTCGGCGGTAATTCGAGCAGGCACCCGAACGGTTCGTACCGCGACGTTGCCAAGCATGTCCGATCGACGTCTCTCCTGGCCGCGAAGAGCTACGGCCGGTTGGCTGTCGATTCCGTGTACCTCGACATCAAGGACCTCGTCGGCCTGGGCGTGGAGTCCGCTGATGCCGTCGCAGTCGGCTTCGACGTGAAGGTTGCGATCCATCCGAGTCAGGTCGAGGTCATCCGCGGGGCCTTCGCACCTTCGGAAAAAGAGATCGACTGGGCCACACGAGTGCTTGCCGCGGTGTCTACTGAACGTGGTGTGTTCGCGTTCGAGGGCAAGATGGTCGACGCTCCCGTTCTCCGTCACGCCGAGAAGCTTCTTCACCGAGCCGGAATCTTTCAGCAGAAGGAGAACTAACGGATGAGCAAAGTCGTGAATACGGCAGCTGAGGCAGTTGCCGACATCGCGAGCGGATCCAGGCTCGCAGTGGGCGGCTTCGGGCTGTGCGGTATTCCCGACGCACTGATCGCGGCGATCGCCGACGGCAACGCCACCGATCTCGAGGTGTTCTCCAACAACTGCGGTGTCGACGACTACGGTCTCGGCATTCTGCTCGGCGCGCACCGGATCGCCAGGGTGACGGCGTCGTACGTGGGGGAGAACAAGGAGTTCGCCCGTCAGTATCTCGCCGGTGAGCTCGAAGTGGAGTTGACACCGCAGGGGACGCTGGCCGAGCGGTTGCGAGCAGGCGGTACCGGCATTCCGGCGTTCTACACGCCGGCGGGCGTCGGCACACCGATCGCCGAGGGCGGCTTGCCGTGGCGATACAACGCGGACGGTTCGATCGCCGTGGCGTCGCCACCGAAGGCGACGGCAGTGTTCGGTGGCCGCACGTATGTATTGGAAGAGGCGATCACGGCTGACTTCGCGCTCGTGCATGCGGACTACGGTGACACCGAAGGAAATCTCGTCTTCAACAAGACGGCGATGAACTTCAACCCGCTTGCTGCCATGGCCGGCCGGATCACCATCGCGCAGGTGGAGAACCTCGTCGAGCCGGGCGACATCGACCCCGCGCACGTGCACCTACCTGGAGTGTTCGTCGCGCGCGTCGTACACACAGGCCCACAGGAGAAGCGGATCGAGAAGCGGACCGTCTCAGGAGGCACCAAGTGACCAGTGCAGAGGAAACCCGTATCGGTTGGACTCGCCACGAGATGGCCGCTCGCGCGGCCGCCGAGATGCGGCCGGGGGAGTACGTCAACCTCGGCATCGGCCTGCCGACGCTGATCCCCAGTTACCTGCCCGAGGGCGTCAAGGTGGTCCTCCACAGCGAGAACGGCATCCTTGGTACCGGACCGTATCCGACCGATGATCAGGTCGATGCCGACCTCATCAATGCCGGTAAAGAAACCGTCACCGTCAATTCAGGTGCCGCGTTCTTCGACTCGGCTCTCTCCTTCGGCATGATCCGGGGTGGTCACATCGACACCGCGGTGCTCGGCGGGATGCAGGTATCGAAGACCGGTGACCTTGCCAACTGGATGGTGCCGGGCAAGATGGTGAAGGGTATGGGCGGGGCGATGGACCTGGTCCACGGTGCCCGCCGCGTCATCGTCGTGATGGAGCACACCGACCGCGACGGCAATCCCAAGATCGTCGAGGCGTGCACACTGCCGCTTACCGGTCAGAGCGTCGTCAACCGGATCATCACCGACCTGGCAGTGCTGGACGTCACCGCGGACGGGCTGCAGCTTGTGGAGCTAGCTCCAGGGGTCAGCAGCGAGCACCTGAAGAGTGTGACTGGTGTGGGCTTTTCCTGAAGCTTCGTACCGTAAATCGAAGAACGCGCCGACCGCTGGTCGGCGCGTTCTTTCGTCGGTCTGTCGGCGAGTACCGATAGTCTCGATCAGCGACTGTCGAATCTTGTTCGAGCTCAGACACCCAGTACCTGGCGGCCCTGTAAATTGTCCGAGGTGACTGATGTGGGTTGGGGTGTAGATCGTCGGTTGCAATTGATTGTCCCAGGGGGTGAGGTGTCGCGCGCCGCGTCTGAACGGTGCGTTTCGGCAATGCGATCGGGGGGTAGATGAGCTGGGCGATTTGTAACGAATTGCAACAAAACCATCGATACACCGGGGTATGGATTTCTCTTGTCACCTATGTATCGGAGACAATGGGTGGTTCTGGCTCGTCGAGGTTGGATGAGGTCGGTAGCTGCTGCGAATCGGACGTTCGGCTCGCACGGGTGCGCAATGGTGTGGAAGAGAGGCTGTGGGCGTGAATTCGCTGGGTAACGGAGAACTGGGGAGCGGCAAGCCGGAGGTCGGCAGCTCGCCGGAAGACGTTCAGCGATCCGACGCATTCCCGCTTTCCGCGGCCCAGCTCGGTATGTGGTTCGCGCAACACCTCGATCCCGCCGTTCCGGTCAACATCGCTCAGTACGTCGAACTCCGTGGTGCTCTGGAACTTGACGCCCTTCGGCAGGCCTGCGCAGACGCCGGTCGCGAAATCGGGTCGGCCTTCGTCCGGATCTTCGAGATCGACGCCCAGCCTTACCAGATCATCGACCCCACACTCGATGATTCGGTCGGTTACGTCGACCTTCGTAGTGAAGACGACTCGCACGACGCTGCCATGCGGTGGATGCGAGCAGATCGCAGCCGGCCGATCGACATGCTCACGGACCGCTTGATCTCTGCCACGATCCTGCGGCTCGGCGAGAATCGCTACTACTGGTACACGCGGGTCCACCACACAATTCTCGACGGATTCGGTGCGTCGACGTTCGTCACTCGTGTGGCGGAGCTGTACTCGGCGCGCGTGGAGGGCCGGGATCCGGAGCCGAGTGAGGCCTCCGATCTCCGGAACGTCTACGAGGTGGACAACAAGTACCGCCAGTCGAGTCGTTTCGAAACCGATCGCAAGTACTGGGCAGACAAGATCGAGAATCTCGACGAGATCTCGAGCCTCGCGGGTCGAAGTGCCGCGCCTGCTCCAGTCAGTCGGATCGACAGTGCAGCGCTGTCCAACCACGTCGAGGCTCTGCTCGGGCGGTTCCTCGAGCGCATCGAGAAGACCACTGTTGCCGGCACTGTCGTCGCGGCGTTTGCGGCGTACCTCGCTCAGATGACCGGACGAGAGGACGTGTCGCTGAGTCTGCCCGTTTCCGGTCGAACAACAGCCGTGCTGCGTCGATCCGGAGGCATGGTCTCCAACGTCGTGCCGCTGCGCCTGACCGTCACCTCGGACACCACCGTCCAGGAGCTTCTGGACGATGTCAGGAACGAAATGTCCGGCGCACTGCGCCACCAGCGATACCGACACGAGGACATGGTTCGCGGCGGGGACGGGCCGGGCCGGGGCGGATTCTTCGGCCCCTGGATCAACATCATGATGTTTTCCACCGAGTTGGCGTTCGGGCCCCTCGTCGGCGAACTTCACATCTTGTCCACGGGTTTGATCGAAGACCTCGGTGTCAACCTGTATCAGAGCGTCGGCGATACCCGCACACACATCGACTTCGAGTCGAATCCCAATCTGTATGCGCCCGCGGACGCCCAGCGAAATCACTCGCGGTTCGTGGAGTTTCTCGAGAAGTTCGTCTCGGCCGAAACGAGCCGCAAGGTCTGGGATCTTCCTGTCGCAACTGACGAGGAGCGAAACAAGGTTGCCTTGTGGAACCGCACCGGCTTCCACGTTACCTCGCAGACCATCACCGAAGCGTTCGAGCGTCAGGTCGAGAGAACTCCCGATGCCACCGCTGTCGTTTTCGAAGGCGCCAGCCTCACGTACGCCGAATTCGACTCTCGCGCAAATGGTTTGGCTCGTCAACTCATTGCCATGGGTGTTGGGCCCGAATCGCTTGTAGGACTGTCGATCCGCAGGTCTTTGGACTTGATGGTCGGTCTGTACGCGATTGCCAAGGCCGGCGGAGCCTGGGTACCGGTGGATCCCGACCACCCAGCCGACCGCACCGCCTACATTCTCGAGTCGGCGCAGCCCACGTGTGTTGTGACCACTGCGCGGGACGACGTGGATCTGCCCTCGGGCACACGGGTCATCGAGATCGACACACTGGACTATGGGCAGCTCGACAGCAGACCGATCGTCAACGCGGATCGCCTGTCTCCCTTGCATTTCTCGAACACTGCGTACGTGATCTACACCTCGGGTTCGACCGGTCGACCCAAGGGTGTCGCGGTCACTCACGCGGCGATCAACAATCAGCTTCAGTGGATGAACGCCGAGTACGGGCTTTCGGCGTCGGACATCTACCTGCAGAAGACCGCTACGACATTCGACGTGTCGCTGTGGGGATTTTTCATGCCGTTGCAGGTCGGCGCCACGCTCGTCGTCGCGACTCCGGACGGTCATCGAGACCCGATCTACGTGGCGAACAAGATCGCGGAGCTCGGCGTCACGATCACCGACTTCGTGCCATCCATGCTCACGCTGTTCACTGCGAATGCACCTGCCGGATCTTGTGATTCGTTGCGCCACGTGTTCGTCATCGGCGAGGCGCTCCCGCCCGAGACGTCTTCCGCCTTCCGCGAACTCTGTGGAGCCGGACTGCACAACCTGTACGGTCCGACCGAAGCCGCGGTATCGGTCACGTACTACGAGGCCGTGGCCACGGATACTACTTCCGTGCCGATCGGTATGCCGCAGTGGAACACTCAGGCGCACGTACTGGACGGACAACTTCGCCCGACCCCCATCGGGCAGCCGGGTGAGCTCTATCTCGCCGGCGTTCAACTCGCGCGCGGATACGTTGGTCGACCGGACCTGAGCTCGGATCGGTTCGTAGCCAATCCGTACGGCACGGCCGGTGAGCGTATGTACCGGACCGGCGACCTCGTTCGTCGCCGTGAGGACGGAAATCTCGACTACATCGGGCGTACAGACTTCCAGGTGAAGTTCCGCGGGCAGCGCATCGAACTCGGCGAGATCGAGACCGTCCTTCTGGCGCACCCCGACGTTTCGCAGGCTGTCGTTTTGGTGACCGTCACCCCGACCGGTGATCAATTGGTCGGCTACGTCGTGCCGGGTCCAGGCCGAAACATCGATGCTGCGGTCCTCAGTGAGTTCGCCGGCCGAAGCCTCCCGTCGTACATGGTTCCGGCCGCGTTGATGGTGCTCGATGCGTTGCCGCTCAACACGAGTGGCAAATTGGATCGTGCCGGGTTGCCCGAGCCGGTGTTCGCGAGTGCAAAGCAGTACCGCGAGCCCCGCACCGAAATCGAACGCATCGTGGCGGACGTGTTTGCCGACGTTCTCGGTGTCGAGCGCGTCGGTATCGATGACGACTTCTTCGAGCTCGGTGGAAACTCTCTGGTTGCAACACAATTGGTGACGCGAGTGGGTTCGGCATTGGGAGTGCAACTCGGCGTTCGAGAGCTCTTCGAATCCACCACGGTCGCCACCCTGGCGGCCCGCGCCGAGTCGGTGGCGGGCAACGCCAGGCAGCTCACCCCGCTGATCGCCAAGCCTCGTCCCGAGGTCGTCCCGCTCTCGCTTGCGCAGCAGCGCATGTGGTTCATCAACCGTCTCGATCCGTCGACGCCCGCCTACAATCTTCCGTTCACGGTCCGGCTCACCGGTTCGGTGGACCCGTCCGCCCTGCATGCCGCGGTGATGGATCTTCTCGAGCGACACGAGTCCTTGCGGACGATCTACCCTGATGTCGACGGAACCGCGCAACAGCTGGTTCTGCCGGTCGACCGGGCCGCGGTGGAGTTGAATCCGGTCAAGATTCGGAATTCGCATCTCGACGCGGCGCTGTTCGACGTGGCGTCTCGCGGCTTCGACGTGACGCTCGAAATCCCGGTACGGGTTGCCCTCTTCGAGGTGTCTCCGACGGACTACGTCCTGGTGATGGTTCTCCATCACATCGCTGCAGACGGACTGTCGTTCCGTCCGCTCGCACGTGACCTTCTCGTCGCCTACTCGGCGCGAAGTGAGAAGTCTGCGCCGGCGTGGACGCCGCTGCCGATTCAGTACGCCGACTACGCCCTGTGGCAGCGCGAAGCACTGGGATCCGACGAAGACCCGCGCTCGGAGTCGTCTCGCCAGATCAACTTCTGGCGCCGGGCACTTGCCGATCTGCCGGATCAGTTGGATCTGCCGACCGACCGACCTCGTCCGGCCATCGCGTCCAATCACGGTGCCAAGCACCATTTTCAGATCAGCGAACGCACGACGCGCAAGTTGAACGAGTTGGCGCGCTCGAGGAGCGTCTCGCTGTTCATGGTGTTGCAGGCGGCATATGCAACGCTGTTGAGCCGGCTCAGTGGTACCTCCGACATCGCGATCGGTGCCCCGATCGGCGGGCGAGGCGATCAAGCGCTCAACGACGTGATCGGCATGTTCGTGAACACCCTGGTGCTTCGCACCGAGGTCGATCCGAACGAACGATTCGAAGAGTTGCTCGCTCGGGTAAGGGAATCGGGCTTGTCTGCCTACGGGCATGCCGATGTGCCGTTCGAGCGGTTGGTCGAAGTCCTGAGTCCGGCGCGTTCGCAGGCTCGTCACCCGCTGTTCCAGGTTGCGCTCACTGCGGAGATCAGTGGACGACGCGAACTGGAATTCTCAGGTGTCAAAGCAGTTGCAGCTGAATTGGAAGTACCGGTCGCCAAATTCGATCTCGAGCTCATGGTGTCCGAGAATCCTGAAGGCAGCGAAGACTCGGACGTCTTGAGCGCCACCTTCACCTATGCCACGGACCTGTTCGATCCGGCCACGGTGAACACTTTCGCTACTCGGTTCGTGCGCATCCTCGATGCCGTGGCTACCCGACCTGAAACGATCGTCGGCGATATCGACCTGCTCTCACGCTCCGAGCGCACCGATCTGACGGTCGTAGCCGCGGATGACACGATGCCCCGGCAGAGTCTCGTCGACATCTTCCTGTCCGGCACGGCTGAGGCGGATTCGGTTGCTGTGCGCTTCGAGGGTCGATCGATCACCTATCGAGAGCTCGATGAGCAGTCGTCGAAGCTCGCACGGGTTCTGATCGGACGTGGCGCCGGCCCCGAGACCATTGTTGCTCTCGCCTTTCCTCGCTCGTACGAGATGGTCTGTGCAGTATGGGCGGTGGCGAAGTCAGGGGCGGCATACGTCCCAGTCGACCCGAGTTATCCGGAAGATCGTGTCCGGCACATGCTGGCCGATTCTTCGGCCGCGATCGGACTCACGTCGGGACAGTTCGTAGATCAGCTTCCTGCGGTCACAGAATGGTTGGTCCTTGACGGCCAGGCGCTGAACGGAGAACTGTCGGCGCAATCTTCAGCGCCGGTCACGGACGAGGACCGAATCGCTCCGATTCACAGTTCTCACGTTGCATATGTCATTTACACATCCGGTTCCACGGGAAAACCGAAGGGTGTCAGCGTCACTCACGGTGGACTCCGTGGCGTCAGAGACGCAGCACAGCGTCGCTACGGGGTAGAACAGTCCTCGCGCTTCCTCCATATCTGTTCACCGAGCTTCGACCCGTCGGTACTCGAATGGATGGTCGCCTTCTCCGCGGGTGCAACTTTGGTGATCGTTCCGTCGACAATTATCGGTGGACACGAGTTGTCGGATCTTCTTCATTCCGAGAAGGTCACACACGCGATCATCACTCCCGCAGTACTCGGGACCATGGAGCCGGCAGAGCTGCCTGAATTGCGAGTCGTCTCCGTCGGCGGTGACGTGACCACTCCCGAGTTGCTGGCGAAATGGGCCCCAGGGCGCGCCTACTTCAATGGGTATGGTCCGACCGAGACCACTATCATCTCGTCGTTCGGCGATCTCGCGATCGGCCGATCGATCGACATCGGGCGTCCCGTCGAGGGCATGTCGGCACTGGTACTCGACGAGCGTCTGCATCCTGTTCCAGTCGGTACCAGGGGAGAGCTCTACTTTGCGGGCGCTGCATTGGCTCGCGGCTACCATGAGCGGCGAGGCCTTTCTGCGGAACGGTTTGTCGCCAACCCGTATTCGCCGGATGGCGAGCGAATGTACCGGACCGGCGATGTCGTGCGCTGGACCGGCGGAGACGCGCGCGGTGACGCGGGGGTTCTCGAATACGTCGGCCGCAGTGACTTCCAGGTCAAGGTTCGCGGATTCCGTATCGAACTCGGTGAGATCGACGCAGTTCTGTCCTCGCACGAGTCTGTGCGCTTCGCGGTGACGGTCGGAAGCGAAGGCGCGGCGGGTATCACAACCCTCGTTTCCTACGTCGAACTGGCTGACGGGTCGAGTTTCGATCGGGACGTGCTCGCCTCGTTCGTGGCGGAGGCTCTGCCGAGCTACATGGTTCCGTCCGTCATCATGGAACTCGCTGAGGTTCCGTTGACCCCGGTGGGCAAATTGGATCGCCGGGCTTTGCCGGAGCCTGTTTTCGAGGTCCGCGAGTTTCGTGCACCCACCACGCCGGTGGAAGAGATTGTCGCGCAGGTGATTGCGGATGTTCTCGGAGTGGAACGAGTCGGCCTCGACGACGACTTCTTTGAACTCGGTGGCAACTCCCTGGTGGCCACTCAGGTCACCTCCCGATTGGGGCGGGCGCTCGACACTACGGTGCCGGTGCGAACGCTGTTCGACGTTTCCACCGTCGAGGCGCTCGCCGCACACATCGAGTCGCACGTAGGTAGCGGCGGGCAGAAGGCGCTCGTCGCACAGGTGCGTCCCGCGGAAATTCCGTTGTCGCTGGCGCAGCAGCGCATGTGGTTCCTGAACCGCTTCGACACCGACTCAGCTGCTTACAACATCACTTTTGCTCTGCACCTGACTGGTCATCTCGATACTGCCGCGATGGAAATGGCGCTGGAGGACGTACTGGCCCGGCATGAGGTGCTCCGAACGGTATATCCGGACGGGGCTTCCGGACCGAAGCAGTCGATTCTGTCGCTCTCGGAGGCGTTCGGCGGGCTGACCGTGGAGTCGGTTTCGGATCCGGACGAGCTCGAAGGTCGAGTCGCTGCAATCGGATCCTCAGCGATCGACGTCACCGTCGACGTGCCGATCCGTGTCCGCCTGTTGACGGTCAGCGACACCGAGCACACCCTCGCGATCGTGGTTCATCACATCGCCGCTGACGGTTGGTCGATGGCGCCCCTGGCTCGCGATGTCATGATTGCCTACTCGGCACGCAAGGACGGGATCGCGCCGGCGTGGCAGCCGTTGACTGTGCAGTACGCCGACTATTCGTTGTGGCAGCGTGAGGTTCTGGGGTCGGAAGACGACTCGGAATCACTGATCTCGCAGCAGATCTCGTACTGGACCGAGACTCTGGCAGACCTACCGGATGTGATCGAGCTTCCGTCGGACCGGTCTCGGCCTGATGTCGCGTCGATGCGCGGCGAGCGATTCGCGTTCGAGATCTCCGGGGATGTGCACCGTCGATTGGACGCGCTGGCACGGGAGAACAACGCGACGCTCTTCATGGCGTTGCACTCGGCGCTTGCCGTTCTGATGGCCCGACTGAGCGGAACCTCGGACATCGCCGTGGGCACTCCCGTTGCCGGTCGTGGCGACGAGACGCTCGACGATCTCGTCGGCATGTTCGTCAACACGCTTGTTCTGCGGACCGAGGTCGACCCGGCCCAGGCATTCACGGATCTGCTGGCTGCGGCGAGTGATTCTGCGCTCGGAGCGTTCGCTCACTCGGACGTGCCCTTCGAGCGGTTGGTGGACGTCTTGGCTCCCGCCCGGTCGCAGGCCAGACATCCGCTGTTCCAGGTCGTGCTGTCCTTGCAGAATCTCGCGCAAACGGCATTGGAACTGCCGGGACTGGCGATCAAGGCCGCCGAAATCGACACGACCACTGCCAAGTTCGACCTCGAACTCGCAGTAACCGAGTCGATCGGCGAAGACGGGATCCAGCAAGGGCTCTCGGCCGAATTCACGTTTGCTGCCGATCTGTTCGACGTTTCGACGGTCGAAGGGTTTGCTCGGCGTCTGGTTCGTATCCTCGAGACCGTCGTGTCGGTTCCTTCGATTGTCGTCGGTGACATCGATATTCTCGATGCGGCCGAGCGGGGTGTGCTGGCCGATGTTCATGGAGGTCAGTCGGTCTCGGGAACCCTGGTCGAGATCCTCACAGCGGCGGCCGCTGTGGATCCGTCGGCGGATGCGATTCGCTTCGACGGTCAGTCAATCAGCTACCGCGAACTCGACGAGCGGTCGTCGCGACTCGCTCGTGTTCTGATTGAGAAGGGCGTCGGGCCGGAGGATCGGGTCGCGATCGCGATTCCGCGTTCGGCCGATTCGGTTCTCGCTCTGTGGGCAGTGGCGAAAACGGGTGCTGCGTTCGTACCAGTCGACCCGACGTATCCGGTTGACCGTATCGCCCACATGATCTCCGATTCCGGTGCGGTGCTGGGTCTTGCGCTCAGTGACGTCGAGGCAGGATTGCCGTCGGCGTTGACGTGGGTTGTTCTCGACGACGAGAAGACAGTGGCGGCGTGCGCGGCAGAATCCTGCGCGCCGGTGAGTGATTCGGATCGACGTAGTGCGATCGACGAGCGGCAGCCTGCGTACGTCATCTACACGTCCGGCACCACAGGTCTGCCCAAGGGCGTTGTGGTCACCAACGCCGGTGTGGCGAATTTCTGTGCCGAGCAGGTCGAGCGCTATGCGCTGACCGCGGATGCTCGGACGCTGCATTTCGCCTCGCCGAGTTTCGATGCGTCTGTCCTCGAGTTGCTGATGGCATTCGGCTCCGCGTCGACGATGGTGATTGCGCCGACGACGGTGTACGGCGGCGCGGAATTGGCCGAGATCTTGCGCTCGGAGGGCGTGACGCATGCGTTCGTGACGCCCGCTGCGCTGGCATCAGTGGATCCGAGCGGGCTCGACGCGTTGCGGGTGGTTGTCGTCGGTGGCGAAGCCAGTTCGCGGTCTCTCGTTGCCAAGTGGGCGGTGCCGCTTCCGGATGGCGGTGTGCGTGGATTCTTCAATGCGTACGGTCCGACGGAGTCGACAGTCGCCTCGAACATCAGCGATACGCTGACCGCGTTTGATCGTATGAACATCGGCGGCCCGATTCGGGGAATGGCCGCGCGGATCTTGGACGGCCGCTTGCAGCCCGTTCCGGTTGGTGTCGCAGGTGAGTTGTACGTGTCGGGTGTTCAGGTCGCTCGTGGATACCTGGGACAGCCGGCATTGACAGCGGGTCGTTTTGTCGCAGACCCGTTCGGGGCGCCGGGAGAGCGGTTGTACCGCACGGGTGACGTGGTCCGGTGGATCGACGGTGGCGCAGTGGAGTACGTGGGCCGCAGTGACTTCCAGGTCAAGATCCGTGGGTTCCGTATCGAACTCGGCGAGATCGAGGCCGCGCTGACCCGTTGCGCGGGAGTTGCGCAAGCTGTTGCTCTCGTTCGTTCCGACGATCACTTCGGAGATCGTCTCGTTGCATACGTCGTGCCGCAGGCCGGCGCCGAGGTGGATCCCGCACAGGTCATCGAGTCGGTGTCGACGTTCCTGACCGGCTACATGGTTCCCGACTCGGTACTGGTGCTCGATTCGATTCCGTTGACCACCGCGGGCAAGACGGACATCAAGGCTCTGCCCTCGCCCGTATTCGAGTCCAAGGTGTACCAGGCGCCGATCACGACCGTCGAAGAGACTGTCGCGCAGGTGTTCTCCGAAGTTCTCGGAGTCGCACAGGTTGGCCGCGACGACGATTTCTTCGAACTCGGCGGCAACTCGTTGATCGCGACCCGTGTCGCCGCTCGGCTGGGAGAGGCGCTCGACACAAGCGTTCCGGTTCGTGCGCTCTTCGAAGCGTCGACCGTGCAGTCACTCGCCGTCCGGCTCGAGCTGCACGCCGGTTCGGGCGCCACCGCCCCACTGGTGCAGCAGCCCCGGCCAGCTCGGATCCCACTTTCGTTGGCGCAGCAGCGCATGTGGTTCCTGAACAGGTTCGAACCCGCGTCGGCAGTGAACAACGTCCCGGCGGCGATCAGGATTTCGGGCGCCCTCGATGTGGCAGCTCTTGACGCCGCCGTGATCGATGTCGTGGGCCGACACGAATCACTGCGAACTGTGTATCCAGACGTCGACGGCGTCGGCTATCAGGACGTCCTCGACGTCCAAGACGTTGTCGTCGATCTCAGCCCCGTATCGATCACGGAAGATCGCCTGGCTGCGGGCGTCGCCGAGCTGGCGACAGTCGGCTTCGACGTGACGTCCGAAGTCCCGTTGCGCGCCAAGCTCTTCAAAGTCGGCGACAGCGAATACGTCCTGGTGTTCGTCGTGCATCACATCTCGACCGACGGTTTCTCGATGGGTCCGTTGACCCGTGACGTGATGGTTGCCTACGAAGCACGTACACGAGCGTCGGTGCCGGCTTGGACGCCGTTGCCGGTGCAGTACGCCGATTACTCGTTGTGGCAGCGTGAGGTTCTCGGGTCCGAGGACGATCCGCGGTCCGTGATCGCGAAGCAGATTGCGTTCTGGTCGGATGCGTTGGCTGATCTTCCGGAGCAGTTGGATCTGCCTGCCGATCGTCCGCGTCCCGAGGTCGCTTCAGGGCGCGGAGCCGAGGTCGAGTTCGATATCGACGCCACCCTGCACGAAGCTGTCAATTCGATTGCGCACAGCAGTAACTCGACACCGTTCATGGTTGTTCACGCAGCGCTCGCCGTCGTACTTTCTCGTTTGTCCGCAACGACCGACATCGCGATCGGTACACCGATCGCGGGTCGCGGTGAGGCGCAGCTCGACGATCTGATCGGTATGTTCGTCAACACTTTGGTGTTGCGCACCGAGGTTGATCCGTCGATGTCGTTCACGGATCTGTTGGCTTCGGCGCGTGAGGTGGATTTGCAGGCGTTCGCGCATGCGGATGTTCCGTTCGAGCGTGTGGTGGAGGTTCTCGATCCGGTTCGTTCGCAGGCTCGTCATCCGTTGTTCCAGGTGGCGTTGACGTTCCAGAACCACGAACAGACAACGCTCGAACTGGGCGACCTCGAAGTGTCGATCGAAAGTGCCGATCTTGCGTTGGCGAAATTCGACCTCCAGTTGACCCTGACCGAACGAACCGACGAGGCCGGCGCACCCGCCGGAATGTCCGCCTCTTTGACGTATGCGACGGATCTGTTCGACGAGTCGACCGTTGTGGAATTCGGTGATCGGCTGGTAAGGACCTTCCGTGCGGTGACTGCTGATCCCACCGTAGCGGTGGGTGACGTTGACATCTTGGTCGATGGAGAACGAAACCTGCTGTCCCGCTTCAGTGCCGGCCAGATCGATCATGGTGTGGATTCGACGTTGTCGGCGTGGTTCGATGATGCTGCTGCGCGGTTTGGTGATCGGGTTGCGGTGCGGTTCGGTGGCGAGTCGTTGTCGTATGGTGAGT
The DNA here is from genome assembly GCF_048573875.1 of Rhodococcus sp. SB1D. NCBI lineage: Bacteria > Bacillati > Actinomycetota > Actinomycetes > Mycobacteriales > Nocardiaceae > Rhodococcus > Rhodococcus sp. SB1D. The sequence goes on along the minus strand of NZ_JBMAIQ010000026.1, from coordinate 7,729 downwards.
TGTCGGTGCGGGCTAATCGTTTGGCGCGCAGGTTGATTGCTCAGGGTTGTGGTCCGGAGTCGTTGGTGGCGGTGGCGTTGCCGCGGTCGGCGGATCTTGTGGTGGCGTTGTTGGCGGTGGTGAAGTCCGGTGCGGGGTATTTGCCGGTGGATCCGTCGTATCCGGCTGATCGTGTCGAGTTCATGTTGGCTGATGCTGCTCCGGTGGCTGCGATTTCGTGGTCCGGGCGTGAGTTGGTGTTGCCCGCTGGTTTGCCTGTGGTTGATATCGACGCGGTGGATGTGTCGGAGTTCGATGGTTCGGTGGTTTCGGATGCGGATCGTGTTGCGCCGTTGCGGTCGTCGAATGTTGCGTATGTGATTTACACGTCGGGTTCGACGGGTCGCCCGAAGGGTGTGCAGGTTCCGCACACGACGGTGGCGAAGTTGTTTGCGAATACTGAGGGTGTGTACGGGTTCGACGAATCCGATGTGTGGACGATGTTCCACAGTTATGCGTTCGACTTCTCGGTGTGGGAGTTGTGGGGTCCGCTGTTGTACGGCGGCACGTTGGTGGTTGTGGATTATGTGACGTCGCGGTCGCCGGAGCAGTTCTTGGAGTTGCTTGCTGCTGAGCGGGTGACGGTGCTCAATCAGACGCCGTCGGCGTTCTATCAGTTGGCTGAGGCTGATCGGTTGGCGTCGGAATCCGGTCGGGCCGCTGAGTTGTCGTTGCGGTGGGTTGTTTTCGGCGGCGAGGCGCTCGAGCTGCGTCGCTTGTCGGATTGGTACGGCCGCCGCGGTGACTTCGCGCCGACGTTGGTGAACATGTACGGCATCACGGAGACGACGGTGCATGTGAGCCATCGTGTGTTGGATGCTGCGTTGGCGGCGGATGCGTCGGCGAGTGTTGTGGGTCAGGCTATTTCGGGTCTGCAGGTGTTCGTGCTCGATACGCGTTTGGCTCCGGTGCCTGTTGGTGTCGCGGGTGAGATGTATGTCTCTGGTGTTCAGTTGGCTCGGGGTTATCTGGGTCAGGCGGGGTTGACGTCGACGCGGTTTGTGGCGAATCCGTTCAATGCCGGCGAGGTGTTGTACCGCACGGGTGACGTCGCTTCGTGGAACAGTGCTGGTGATTTGGAGTATCTGGGTCGCGCGGATGATCAGGTGAAGATCCGTGGTTTCCGGATCGAGATCGGTGAGATCGAGTCTGCGGTGTTGGCGGATGTGTCGGTGGCGCAGACGGCGGTGGTTGTTCGTGAGGATTCTCCGGGTGATCAGCGGTTGGTGGCGTATGTGGTTCCGGCTGCGGGTGTGAGCGTTTCGGTCGACGATGTCCGCACCGGTGTGGGTTCGTTGTTGCCGGAGTACATGGTGCCGTCGGCGTTTGTGGTGTTGGATTCGATTCCGTTGACGGTGAACGGGAAGTTGGATCGTCGGGCGTTGCCGGTTCCGTCGTTGCAGGTTGCGGTGTTCCGTGCTCCGACGTCGGTGGTGGAAGAGGTTGTTGCGCAGACGTTTGCGGATGTTCTGGGCGTCGAGCGTGTTGGTTTGGATGATGATTTCTTCGCGCTCGGTGGTAATTCGCTGATTGCGACGCAGGTGACGTCTCGGTTGGGTCAGGCGTTGGATGCTTCGGTGTCGGTGCGGGAGTTGTTCGAGGCGTCGACGGTGGAGGCGTTGGCTGCTCGTTTGGGTTCTCATGTCGGTGGCGGTTCACGTGCGGCGTTGACTGCGCAGGTGCGTCCGGTTCGGGTGCCGTTGTCGTTGGCGCAGCAGCGCATGTGGTTCCTCAACCAGTTGGATACGAGCTCGGCAGGGAACAACGTCCCGGTTGCGATAACTCTCACCGGAGAACTGGACGTCTCGGGGCTGGAGCAAGCGGTCGCCGACGTTATCGGCCGCCACGAGGTTCTGCGCACGGTCTACCCCGAGGTCGACGGCGTCGGCTACCAGAAGATCGTTGCACCGGCTGATGTCGACGTGAACCTCGCTGCAACCTCGGTCTCGGATTCGGAGATCGTTTCCGAGGTAACGAACTTCGTAGCGGCAGGCTTCGACGTGACGGCCGAGGTGCCGTTGCGCGCCAAGCTTTTCCAGATCAAGGCCGACGAGCACGTTCTGGTATTCGTGGTGCATCACATCTCGACCGACGGTTTCTCGATGGGCCCGCTGACCCGCGACGTCATGACCGCCTACTACGCCCGAACCAACGGCCAGGCTCCGACCTGGACGCCGTTGCCGGTGCAGTATGCCGATTACTCGTTGTGGCAGCGTGAGGTTCTCGGGTCCGAGGACGATCCGCAGTCCGTCATCGCGCAACAGATCACTTACTGGGCGCAAGCACTGGACGGCGTGCCCGAACAGTTGAATCTTCCGGGGGATCGGGCTCGGCCGGCGGTATTCTCCGGTCAGGGAGCGACATTCGAATTCTCGATCGGTCAGGAATTGCATGAGCGGCTGATCAGCGTGGGCCGGGAACACAATGCGTCGATGTTCATGGTGGTCCATGCGGCTCTGGCGTCGCTTCTCGCTCGTCTGTCGGGAACAACGGACATCAACATCGGTGCACCGATGGCCGGGCGAGGTGAATCCGAACTCGACGATTTGATCGGAATGTTCGTCAACACCCTGGTTTTGCGTACCGAGGTTGATCCGTCGGCGGCGTTCACAACACTTCTGGCCTCGGCTCGGGAAACCGACCTTCAGGCGTTCGCGCACTCGGACCTTCCGTTCGAGCGGCTCGTGGAAGTGCTGGATCCCGTTCGGTCGAGGGCACATCACCCGCTGTTCCAGGTGGCATTGGCATTTCAGAACCTGGGGCAGAACTCGTTGGCTCTGCCCGGTCTGACGGCGGCCGAGTTCGAAATCGACGAGACCGTGGCCAAGTTCGACCTGCAGCTCACGATCAGTGAGGTATCAGAAGGGCTGTCGGCGACGTTCACGTACGCGACGGATCTGTTCGACGAATCGACCGTCCGCGGATTCGCCGCACGATTGATGCGCATTCTGAACGGAATTGCGACGGACCCCGCAACTTCAGTGGGTGACATCGAAATCCTCGACGCGTCCGAGCGTGAGGTTCTGACGAGTCAAAGGGCTTCGTCAGGAGTAGCGCAGGCGCCGTTGGCCGAGATTCTTGCCGACGCTGCTGCGCGCTACCCGGACAACGTCGCTTTGCGCTACCCCGGCACGGCGCAGGCCGCGGCCGGTAGGTCCATGACGTATCGAGAGGTCGACGAGTGGTCGTCGAAGCTGGCCCGCGTTTTGATCAACCGTGGTCTTGGGGCTGAAGATCTTGTGGCGGTGTCGATTCCGAGATCCGTCGAATCGGTACTCGCGGTCTGGGCAGTGTCGAAGACCGGGGCAGCGGTCGTTCCGATCGATCCGCACTATCCGGCAGACCGTATCGCGCACATGCTCAGCGACTCGGGTGCGAAGGTTGGCCTGACCCTCGACGTCGAACGTCCGAATCTCGCCGACGACGTCGAGTGGTTGGTCGTGGACGGACCGCTCGGCGAACAGATGATCGCCGGAGTGTCCGGAGCGCCAATAGATGCCGAGGAACGTGTCCGTCCACTGACGACTGCTCATCCGGCTTGGGTCATCTACACCTCCGGCACGACAGGACTGCCGAAGGGCGTTGTCGCGACCAACGCGGGACTGGCGAGCTTCAGTGTCACGCAGGCCGCGCACTACCTCGTGAAGCCCACCTCGCGGACATTGCACTTCGCGTCACCGAGTTTCGACGCGTCGATGCTCGAGTTGTTCCTCGCGGTGGCCACCGGCGCGACGATGGTCATCGTCCCGCCTGGCGTGTACGGCGGCGACGAACTGGCTGAGGTGTTCCGTAGCGAACGAGTCACGCATGCGTTCATCACACCCGCTGCCCTGGCGTCGATGGACCCGAGCGGCCTGGACGACCTGACGGTGGTAGGCGTGGGTGGCGAAGCGTATTCGCCGGAGCTGATCAGCAAGTGGACGACAGGGGACGGATCGGCCGCGTCGGCTTCGGCTCCCAGGACATTCCTGAATGTCTACGGCCCGACCGAGACGACGATCGTGACGAACGTCAGCGTTCCGCTTCTGCCCGGTGACCGAATGGACATCGGCGCCACGATCGGTGACATGGCCGCATTCGTCCTGGACACACGACTCAATCCAGTTCCACTGGGAGTCTCGGGCGAGCTGTATCTGTCCGGTCCTCAGGTGACCCGCGGCTATCATCGTCGTCCAGGCTTGAGTGCCGATCGATTCGTGGCAAACCCGCACGGTAATCCGGGCGAGCGAATGTACCGAACCGGTGACGTGGTGCGCTGGGTCGCTGGAACGGCACCCTCCACCTACGCCGTGGAATACGTGGGCCGCAACGATTTCCAGGTCAAGATTCGCGGTTTCCGTATCGAACTGGGCGAAATCGATGCATCGCTGACGGCACACCCCGAGGTCGAGTTCGCTGCGACGATGGGTACGACCCTGCCGTCGGGTGCCCCGGCGCTGGTGTCGTACGTGTTCACCGGAAAGCACGCTTCGGTCACTTCGGCGGAATTGATCGAATTTGTCTCCAGAACCCTTCCGGCCCATATGGTTCCGGCTTCGGTTATGGTCTCCTCGGACATGCCGCTCAGTCCGGCAGGCAAGCTGGACCGAAAAGCGCTCCCAGCACCGGTTTTCGAGACCAAGGAATTCCGCGCCCCGGTCACCGAGATGGAACAAATCCTGAGCGAGATCTTCGCGGACGTTCTCGGCCTGGATCGCATCGGCACCGACGACTCGTTCTTCGCTCAGGGCGGCGACTCGATCATGTCCATCCAACTCGTCTCTCGTGCGAAGGCACGTGGGGTCGTATTCGCACCCAGTGACGTCTTCGAGAGCAAGACTGTCGCGGCGTTGGCCGAAGTGGCGAAGTATGCCGCCGACGTCGAGGCCGCGGTGGTGCTCGAGGAGTTGCCGGGCGGTGGAGTCGGCTGGATGCCGTTGACGCCGATCGAACGATTCATGGTCGAGCGCGGTGGCAGCTACAACCGATTCACACAGACGATGACTCTCGAGCTTCCACTCGGAGTGCAGCGAGCCGACATCGTGCGAACACTCGCTGCAGTCGTCGACCACCACGACATGTTCCGCTCGCGGCTGATCTCCGACGGTCGCGGATGGGGGATGTCGGTCTCCGAGCCCGGAACCGTGGACGTCGAGGATCTGCTCAGCCGCGTCGATGTCGACGCGGCTGCGGACGAGTCGACAATTGTTCTCACGGCTTCCAAGGGCCTCGACGAGGCTCTCGGCCGGTTGAATCCGGCGGACGGCGTAATGGTTCAGTTCGTGTGGGTCGACTTCGGTCCCACTCGTACCGGGCGCTTGATCATTGCTGCACATCACCTGATCGTCGACGGGGTTTCCTGGCGAATCATCGTTCCGGATCTGGTGTCGGCTGCGGCTCAGATGGCCGGGGCGAGCGGAGCGACGGGGGATGTTGCTCTCGAGCCGACCGGTACGTCGATGCGACGCTGGGCTCATGCTTTGTCCGAAGAGGCCCATCGGGATTCGCGTGTGGCCGAGCTGGATACGTGGCGGAAGGTGTTGCAGACACCGGACCCGGTGCTGGGTAGGAGGGCGTACGACTCTGCCGTCGACGTTGCGGCAACGGTTCAGCGGATAAGCGTGACGGTTCCCACTCAGGTGACGGAGACTCTGTTGACCACGCTGCCGGAGGTTTTCAACGGCGGCGCCAACGACGGCCTGCTCGCTGGACTGGCACTCGCGCTGATCGAGTGGCGTCGCCGAGCCGGAATCGACTCGACGTCTGCTTTGCTGCAACTCGAGGGCCACGGTCGCGAAGAAGCCGTGATTCCTGGCGCGGATCTGTCAAGGACCGTTGGCTGGTTCACCGCTGCCTTCCCGATCAGTCTCGATCTTTCCGAGGTAGATCTGGGTGACGCTTTCGCCGGAGGTGATTCGGCGGGACGCGCGATCAAAGCAGTGAAGGAACAGCTGCTGGCGATCCCGGACAAGGGCGTCGGGTACGGACTGCTGCGCTACCTGAACGAAGACACGCGCGCAGTGCTTTCTCGCTTCGCCGGGGGACAGGTCAGCTTCAACTACCTGGGACGAGTTGTCGCCGAGGATCTTCCGGCAGGCGTCGAGGGACTCGGGTGGCTGCCGGCCGGCGATTTCGCCAACGTGTCGGCACCCGAAGACGTCGACATGCCCGCAAACAAGGTCGTCGACATCAATGCGATCGTCAACGACGGCGCAGACGGTGCTGTTCTGGAGGCCTCTTTCGCATACCCCGTCGGTGCCATCGACGGCGAGAGTGTCGAGACATTTGCACAGATTTGGGTCGAAGCACTGACTGCCCTGGCGGAGCATTCTCGCTCCGTCGGAGCCGGTGGACTCACACCGTCCGACGTGCCGCTTGTCTCCGTGAGCCAACGAGATATCGACGGCTTCGAGAATCGATTCGGTACGGTGACCGACATCTGGCCCCTGGCACCGCTGCAGTCCGGTTTGCTCTTCCACGCGATGTTGGCAGAATCCAGCGTCGACCTCTACTCGGTGCAGATGATTCTCACTCTGTCCGGGAAGGTGGATGCCGACCGCTTGCGCACTGCAGCACAGGGAATCATCGACCGTTATGCGAACCTGCGAACGGCATTCACGGCCGACGACGACGGAACGCCGGTCCAGATAGTCCTCGAAGACGTTCCAGTCCCGTGGCGGAACATCGATCTCAGCGATATTGCGGCCGTCGACCGTGAGGCAGCTCTGAACGAAGTTTTGACGGCTGACCAGGCGACACACTTCGACATGGCGTCACCGCCGTTGATTCGGTTCACCTTCGTCACCATGGCGGAGGGGGACTATCGCTTGGTGGTGGCGAATCACCACATTATTCTCGACGGTTGGTCGGTGCCACTGCTCTTGCAGAACCTGTTGGCGCTTTACGCGACGCGTGGTGACGACTCGGTTCTTCCGCGTGTGCGTAGCTATCGCAATTACCTGGCGTGGCTTGTCGATCAGGATCGTGATCGATCACTCACAGCCTGGGCGGATGTGCTTTCCGGCGTCGAAGAGCCGACGCTGCTTGCTCAGGTCACAGGCGGACAGGAATTCACCGCGCTGTCACAGAAGCTGAACGTGTCGATGTCGTCGGAGACAACCGCGGCGCTCACCGCTCTGGCCGCACGACTCGGGGTCACCGCCAACACGATCGTGCAGAGCGCGTGGGCGGTCCTCCTCGGTGCGTTGACCGGAACCGACGACGTTGTCTTCGGTGCAACAGTGTCCGGCCGGCCACCGGCGCTCACCGGCGTCGAATCGATGGTCGGGTTGTTCATCAACACCCTCCCCGTGCGGGTGCGCCTCGACGCCGCGGAGTCCGTCGAAGAATTGGTTGCCAGGGTCCAGATCGAGCAGGCGAGAATGCTTGATCATCACTATCTCGGTTTGACCGATGTCCAGAAAGCAGCGGACGTCGGAACACTGTTCGACACGTTGGTTGTATTCGAGTCGTACCCGGTCGACCGTGAGGGCCTCGCCGCACAGGCGGATGTTCTCGACGGAATGATGATCGACGACATCGCCTCGGACGATTCCACGAACTACCCGTTGACCCTGCTGATCGCACTCGACGAGCAGTTGCACTTGACGCTGCGGTACCTACCGGACTTCTTCGATGCCGACTACGCAACTGCGTTGCTGGACAGAGTTCTTCGACTGCTCTCCTCCGTAGCCACCGATCCTTCGGTGCG
>NZ_JBMAIQ010000025.1:0-33029 GCF_048573875.1 Rhodococcus sp. SB1D | reverse complement strand
ATCGCAGGAACCATGGGTGAGGAACCGTCCGAGGAGGACATCGAGCGCGTTACCCGTCGGCTCAGCGAAGTGGATTGGCCGTTGACGACTTCCGAGTCGCATGACGGAGACGACGATGACGGTGCAGCCGATTCGACTTCCTCCGAGGCGCTTCCGAAGTAGTGGTGGTGCAGGCATTCGTCGACAGAAGGCGCCAACAGAGCAACGTCATCGGAAGGTAGTACAGAAACGACGGTTGAACTATCTCGGCGTCCCGCACCGTCGGTCGGTATGGTCGGGTTCGTCTCCGACGCTTTGTTACGTATGTCCCGTTGATCCGCCGATCGTTGCGATGGTCTGCTGGAGTTCGTCGATGTGTCGTTCGTAGATGTCTCTGGGGGTTGCTTGGTGGTCGATGCAGACCTTGGCTGCGGCTGCGGTGGCGATGGCGTGTTGGCCGCCGTTGCCCATGAATTTCGTGACGGATCCGGCGACGTGGGTGACGCTGATGTGTTTGCCGGCCATCATGAGGTTGTCGATGTCGGCTGAGTACAGGCATCGGAATGGCACTTCGAAGGGAGCGTCGTCGCGAGTGTCCCATTTCCAGTCGCGGAGTCGGAAGTCGTATTTTGCGTGGCCGCCGTAGTGGAGGCAGAAGGGGCCGGAGTTCCAGGCGACGGTGTCGGTGAATCCGGTGTGGGCGCGAATGTCGTTTTCGGTCAGGACGTAGTCGCCGCGGTATCTGCGGAATTCGCCTTGGGCTGGGACGTGGGCTACCCATTCGAGTATCAGATTGGCGTAGGTGTCGGGTTCGAGGGTTTTGACGTTGGAGAAGGTGCCGTAGATCGCTCGTAAGAGGTGATCGCGAATGTGTTCGGCTTCGCTGTACGGGTCGAGGTCTTGGCCGTATTCCCAGAAGTGGCTGGCGGGGATGAGCATTCGACGACGCGTGCTGGGGTCGGGTGTTCGCGCGGGTCCTGCTACGGGGCCTGGTGCGTTGTCGGTTCCTGGGCGTTCGAGTTGGCCTCCCAGGTTGGCGTAGTCCTTGGCGATCTGTACAGCCCAGGGCACGTCCGGGAAGTCGACGGGGCTCTCTGCCTCTGCTGTTCGGAAGAAGACGGTGTTGCCGTGGTGTGTGTCGGTACGGGTTGGGGGTGCCGTCGGCTCGTCGAAGTCCGTGCGGCTTTCCTGTCCGAACATCGTTTGTGCGCCGGCGAGGAGGCCCAGGATCGCGGTGCCGGAGCAGTCGATGAACATCGATGCGTGGAAGCGGGTTTCGCGGCCTGTGCGTGCGTCGCGTGCGTCGACGGAGGCGATTTCGGCATCGGTACGGGTGAGGGCGAAAACCTGGTGTTCGAGGAATACGGATACGGTCGGTTCGGCGTCCAGCACACTCAGCGCCACGAGATCTCCGTCGTTTTCGCGGGCGGCCAACTCCTTTACGAGGGAGCCGGTTTCACCACGAGGGGTGATTCCGATCTCGACGCTGGCGTTTCCGCCGAGAACGGGTCGATTCTGAATGAGTGCGACCGTCAGACCGAGTCGAGCAGCAGCGACGGCGGCGGTCGAACCGGTGATACCGCCGCCCACGACGACCACGTCGAACGTGCCTGCCTCGGTCGGTTCGTCGGGGAAGCCGCGTAATCGCTGTCGCCATGCTCGCGCTTGGGGACCGGCCCCGTCCGGGGGGACCGTGTCGTCGGTGGTCAGGTAGAGAGCGCTGCAGCGCCCGTCGAATCCCGTCAGGTCCGTCAGGGAGATCGTGATGGGGCCCTCGGTGAGGTCGATCAGGCCGGCGTCTTGCCAGCACCAGTCCCGTCCGTGTGCGCCGAATTCGACCGGAAGTGGGTGTGTATCGATCGAGATGGTGAACCGGCCGGGGTGGTGAGAGGGGACCCAGTCCTTCGCGTGTACCCAGATGCGATAGGTTCCTGCTGCCTCGACGTCGATCGTGGTGGTGGCGTCCTCGACCGGAACTCCGAGTCCGTGTGCGAGCAGGTAGGACGAACCCATCTGGGTCTCGAACTGTGAGTCGAGAATCCATCCTCCGTATTCGTCGAATGCTGCTGCGTCGATGAGGATTTCAGTGGCTGGTGCCTGTGGACGGCTCACGGAATGGTTTCCTTTCGAAGATGGAATTCGATGCTGGGGTGATTTCTCTGATTCGTGCGCTCGGCGGCCGGAGATGCGGTACGTGCAGTACGGCAGGGGCTTCGCAGGTCTCCGAGCAGAGTGGGACTGTCAGGGGGGTGTTCAGGTTCTTGCCGTTGCGCGCATCGTCACCGTTCGGGTTGCATACAGCACCTCGTTGTGTGCGCTGTGCGCGATGACGTCGACAGGCAGACGTTGATGGATCGTTTCGGGGCGGATCCCCGTGCGCGCCTCACCGCCCTGAAGGTGCCGCGCAGCCCGACCCGTACCGGCGTAGGTGCAGGCACATCTCGTTTACCGCGTGCTGTGTTTGTGCGAATGCACCGATTTCGGTGACGAATCCGTGGAATATGCCGGCATACCGGTTAAGGGAGACGAACACGCCGTCGCGCTCGAGGCGTGCCGCGTAGGCCTCGGCGTCGTCCCGGATTGGGTCGACCTCCGCAGTCAGGATCAACGCGGGCGGTAGACCATGTAGGGATTTGGCGCGCATGGGGGCTGCTAACTGGTCGTCTCCCTGGTGTTCGGGGCCAACATATTGTTCCCAGAACCAGCGGGCGTCGGCGACGGTCAACATCGGCGCGTCGGCGAATTCCGACCACGAAGGCGTCGTGAACGTTTCGTCGACGGCGGGGTAGGCGAGTACCTGCGTCACAGGGAGGGTGCTGTGTTCTTCGCGTCGGTGCAGGCACACGGCGGCTGCGAGATTGCCTCCGGCGGAGTCGCCTCCGACTCCGATTCTGTCGGGATCGATGCCGAGTTCGGGCGCTGTGCGGGTCAGCCACGCGTAGGCGTCGATGCAGTCTTCCAGTGCTCTCGGGTAGGGGTTTTCCGGCGCCAGACGGTAGTCCAGGGACATGACTGTCCAAGCGGATCCGGCGGCAATCGCGCGGCACAGCTCGTCGGCGCCGTCGAGCGTACCCAGGACGAAGCCGCCACCGTGCAGGTACAGGAGCGCGGGGGTGGGGGAATTCGGTGTGGGGACGGTCGAGCGGTACAGGCGGGCTCTGATCGCACCGGCGCGGGTCGGTACTAACAGTTGTTCGACGCATTCGAGCGCGGTGATCGGCTCGGGAGCCGGTGTCGTGTTCAACAGCTCTCTGGCCTGGCTGGGACCCAGTTCGCGCACGGGTTTGGTCAGGACTCGGGCGATTGCGTGGGCGGCGGCTGTGGCCTCGTCGTCGAGCAGTCCCCACCACGTCGGTTCGTTGTCGTTCATCTGGAAAATCCTCCCTGGTTATTGACAAGAAGTGATCTGTACCTCACCATCATAGTCACGTGATCAAGACGGATGACTATGTTTCACGTTCCACTCGAGATCTGCCGCTGACGGTGTGCCGCGCCCACGATCTCGTCGAATCGAAAGGCAGAACAATGACCGAAACGACGATCGATCCCGCGACGCGCGGGGTCGACGCAGTCGGCGGGATGGACATTCGGATCGAAGATGACGCAAGTCCTCTCGTCCGGTTGCTCGGGCGCACGATCGCCGACTCCGTACGCGCCAATGGCGCTGGCATCGTGACGGCGACCGGCTCGATCGCAGTCCGCTCCCACGACACTCCCCAGGCCGCGACGATCACCATTTCCGCCGGGACAGTGGTGGTTTCGAGCGGTGTGTTCATCGATCCAGACCTCACCTTGACCCTCGATCTGAACGCTCGGCTCGCTCAGGTGGGCGACCCTGTAGTGGCAGGTGACCATGACCTCGCTGCTGCCGCGCTGGCACTGCTCGCTCGACCCGTCCCGGATTGGAAAAGCGCAGCAGAGTCCTTCTGGGCTGCAGCGCGATCGGTACCGGGAATACCCGACGTGCTCGTCGCGATCGCCGACGACGCGGACGGACCGTCCCAGCTGGTCGTGGGTGAGGGAGAAACGCATTATGTGATCGCCGGGCCTCCGGATCTTTTGGCCGGCATATTCTCCGGCGCCGACGACCTGATCGCCGCCCTCTCGACAGGCCTGATCGGTGTGCGCGGCACCCTCTCACAGCTCTCGGTGCTCGTCGCCGCATCCTGGAAGGTTCGCTACGATGTCTGAAACAGTCACTACGACAGTAGATCCCGCTGTCAACGTCCACACAGTTCGTCTCGAAGCCACCAATCACGATGGCTCATTCCTCGGCAAGAACGTCGCGCCCAGGAAATTCGCTGCGAGCGCGGACTCAGGTTTCGCATTCGCCGATTTACTGTTCGGCCTGGACCTGGGCAACGCTCCGACATTCGGGTTCCCCTACCCCGACTGGCGAGGACACCTCGCCGACCTGCAATTCCGACCTGACATGTCGACGCTCGTGCAGTGGGAGCCTGGGGTGCAATCAGTGATCGGCGACTACTGGCGTTCCGACGGCACTCCGATCGGAGCCTGCCCCCGGAATCTGGCTCGCAAACTGGTCGACCGACTCGGAACACGCGGGTTCACGGCCACTGTCGCAGTGGAAATCGAAGCGACCTTGTTCGAGGAATCCATCCACGAGGCCCGCGCCAAGGGATATCGCGACCTGACCCCGCTCGGCGGATCCGCCGGAACCGCCTACCACCTCGCGAAGTCGAAGGACTGGGTCGACTACATGTCGGCGGTCGCCCGTCGCCTCGAAGAGATCGGTATCGAATGGGAGGCGTGGAGTGACGAGGACGCGGCAGGGCAGGTCGAACTGAATTTGGTTCCCGGTGATCCGATCTCGGTGTGCGACAACTGGGCTCGCACCCGGCAGGTGATGCGGGAAGTCGCGTTCGCTCTCGGTCACACCGTCACCTTCATGGCCAAGCCCACCGCAGGTTACGGTCAGGCCTCACACGTGAACGTATCGTTGCAGCGTGAGGGAGCCAACGCGTTCTACGGCGAAGACGGCCCGTCTCAGACGATGCTCCATGCTGTCGGCGGGCTCCTCGCAACGATGCCAGGTGCCACCTCGATCGTGCTGCCGCAGATCACCTCGTACCGCCGCCTGATCGACCTGAGCGGCCCACCGACGACGGTCACATGGGGAATCAGCAACAAGACCGCCGCTGTGCGCGCAGTGTGCGGGCACCCGACCTACTCCCGACTCGAGTATCGCGTTCCCGGCGCCGACGCCAACCTGTACCTCGCGGTCGCGACCATTCTCGCTGGGGTGATCGCCGGACTCGACGGGGCGATCGAACCGCCCGAACCGGTCTCCGACATGGCGTGGTGTGTGCCGGATCTCGAACGCTTGCCGGACACCATTACCAAAGCGGCGACAGCTCTGGAAGCGGACCCGATTCTGCGTGAGCAGCTCGGCGGGGAGTTCGTCGACTACTGGGTCGGCACGCGGCGGTGGGAGTGGATGCAGTTCCACACCACCGGTGGTGACCCATTCGCCGAGCTCTCCGAATGGGAGTCTGCCCGGTACTTCGAGTTCCCGTGAACGAGGAAAACACAATGCCAAGTCCTCTCCGTCCGATGATCGGTATCACTGGTCGGCGCTTCCGGCTGGGGTTGGTCGACGGTCTCGACAAGCGCTACGGACATCTGTACGCCGACACCTTCATGTCCGACTTCTCTCAACGTGTCGCCCGAGCAGGCGGCGTGCCGGTGAACCTGCCCTACGACGCAGACCCGGCGGCGCTCTGCCATTGGCTGGCGGGGGTGGTGATCACGGGCGGCCAAGATGTCCACCCCGCCTGCTGGGGCGGCGACACCTCGGTGGTCCGCGACGTGGATCCGCGGGACGATCCCATGGTCCACGATCTCGAACGTGACGAATTCGAAATCGCCCTCGTCCGTGCCGCACTCGACCGGAAAACACCAATCCTCGGGGTCTGCCGGGGCCTGCAAGTCCTCAACGTCGCCTTGGGCGGCACCCTGATCGCCGACTTGCAACCCGGATCTGTCGAGCACCTGTCGGCATCGCCCCCGCACACAGACGGGGCCGACGACCACAAGGTGTCCTTCGAACCGGGCTCGATCGCCGAAGAGCTGTTCGGCGCCAGCGCCGTGACCAACTCGTGGCACCACCAAGCCGTCGACCAGTGCGGCACGGGCCTCGTGGTGACCGGACGGGCAGCGGACGGGGTCGTCGAAACGATCGAGCTCCCTGGTGCCGCGGTACTCGGGGTCCAATGGCATCCGGAATGGATGGAACGCGACGATCCAGCACTCAGCTGGATCGTCGCCGAAGGTAACAAGCGGATCTGACCCAGTGAGAACTGTAGGCCAACGCCAAAGGGCGCTGGCCTGCAGATGTATTCGCTTCGTGATGAAGTGACCCCGCGATCGCCTGGCATGAGCGAACGTCGGAATCGCGCGGGAAGCGATGCAACACGGATCCGCGAGTCGCAATCGGCGTATGGCTGGGCGGTCCTGGCGCTGATCAGTTCGATGATTGCTGCGCCGAAGTCCGGATTCGCCCGGTGCCACTCGAACATGCCACGCAAGAGCACACGAGAGGTCGTTGGTAGGTCACTGTGAACATCGTTGTGCGGCAGCACTTCTCGATTTCGGCCAGCGATGTAGTCGAAAGCCGCTCCGAACAACAATTCCTTGGTCGCGAAGCATAGTGCAGCGCGGCTAAAGGAGTTTTCGCATCGTTGGCGATACGGCGTGTGGTGGCGCATTCCACGCCGTGCGCGGCGATCACACGCAGGACGGAAGCGGCCAGATAGTTGCCGCGTTCGGCGGCGGGAACGACAAGCACGATCCGCCTCACGCTGATCGCACGATCAGGGCAGGGTGGTCGCTCGAATCGAGCGATCCCTCCATGACGTCCGGCCACGACTTCGCTCTGGTTTTCGGGCGAGCTGCCTGCTGAAAGTTGCCGAGTACTGAGTCAAATGCCTTGATCGTATGATCAACTTGACTTACGGTATGAGCTGAATCACATCCCGTCGACGTCCGTACCGGGATCGCTCTCACTTTCGGAGGAGCACACCTCTCATGACTACGAACCAACTCACCCGCCTGCCTGCTGATGTCACTACTGAAGCGGCAGTCGAGGTGATCCTGCGAGACGGCGGCGTGATCGTCGAAGGGCTCTTCGACTATGCCGTTATCGCCGGCATCAAAAGGGACTTGGAGCCTGTGCTCGACCGAGTAGACACCGGTCACGACGAACTGTTCGCCGGCAACAGGACCAAACGGGCCGGTGGGTTGTTTGCGCGGACCGACCACATGACGACGATCGCGTTGAACCCGTTGTATCACGGTGTCGCCGAGCGCATCTTGAACCAACCGATCAACATCTTCTTCGGTGAAGAGCCGGTGCCGAACCCGGCAGGAATGCACATCGGCGCGACGATGGCCATCAAGATCGGACCAGGGCAGGGCTCCCAGCCGCTCCATCGTGACGATTCGGTGTGGTTGTGGCGCCACCCGACATATCAACGTGAAGCACGAGTGCAGATCATGGTTGCGATCAGCGACTTCACTGCCGAGAACGGCGGAACCCTGGTGATCCCAGGCTCCCATCGATGGGACGACGAGCGTGCACCGCGCCTCGAAGAAGCGATCCCGACACAGATGAAGGCCGGTTCGGCACTGATCTGGGTCGGCTCCACGTATCACGGTGGTGGTTGCAACACCACCACGGACGAATACCGTTTCGGTTTGTCGATGGGATACGACCTCGCATTCCTACGTCCTGAGGAAAACCCTTTTCTCACTTACACGCTGGAGCAGATGCGATCGTTCCCCGCGGAGATTCAACGCGCCCTTGATTGGTCCTCGGAGCATTATGTCGGCTGGGTCGAGGTCGGAGGACAGATGTCGGATCCTATGGACCTGCTCAGTCGCGACGATTACACCGCCATCGGCGCGACCCTTCCTGTCGGCCTGTGACGACAAATCGGAGCGCACCCATGCCGGAGAATCGCCCGCACTTCGAACACGAAACCGAGGCGCCATTGCGATCAGTGCCGAACAAACAAGCACTGATCGGAATCGGAGCATTGCTGATCGTCCTGACGAACGCTGTCATCTTCATCCTTCCGCCGCTGTTGCCAGTTATTCAGGCGCAGTACGGACTCGCCACGGTGTCCGAAATGACGTGGCTGTATACAGCCCTGACTCTCGGCGGCGGAGCAGGATTCATCCTGCTGCCTCGCCTCGCCGATCTGTACGGCGACCGAAACGCTTCCGTGGCCGCGTCCGCGTTCCTCGCCGGTGGCGCACTCATCCCGGCTCTCGGCGATTCGTATCCGAGCCTTCTCTTCGGCTGCGTTCTCATGGGTTTCGGTGGCGCGGCACAATTGCTTCCCCTCGGCTTCCTGCGTCGCAACCTCGGCGACGATGGCATCTCCATCGGAGTAGCGGTACTCGTCATCGCCACCGGGGTCGGCATCGTCGTGGGTATGATCGGCGGCGGTTTCATCGTCGAGAGCCTGTCCCTGCGGACTTTCTTCGTCATTCTCACCGCCGCATGTGTGGCTACCACCATCGCGTGCTACGTCACGATTCCGCATGCTCCGCCAGCAGAACGCTCCGGCCGGATCGCAGTACTGGGCACGGTATGGATGATCGCGTGGGTCGCTGCAATCTTGCTTACCCTCACGCAAGGCCTCGTCTGGGGAGCCGTGGCACTGCTTCCGTTGGCAGTCGGGATTATCGGCGGTATGGCCTGGGTCCGAGTCGAGCGCCGCTCGACCGCTGCGGTATTCGACATCGCGCTGATGAAAGCGCCACTGGTCACCGCATCGTGCATATGCATCGCATTGTTCGCAGCGGTGAACTCGGCCTTCCTCCTGCTACTGAGCACGTACGCGCAGATATTTCCGGGAGACCTTCGTCCGGCGGATGCCTACGGGCTCGGGCTGAGTGCGCTGCAAACAGGTTGGCTCATGGCACCCTTCGCCGCGGCGTTCCTGATCCGTGGAACCGTGCTCGACCGTGCGTTGGCGAACGGACGCGCTGTGCAAGTCTTTGTCATCGGGGCGTTGATCAGCGCATCGGGTCTGACGTGGCTGGCCGTAGCGCATACGTACACGTGGCACTACCTCGTGGGTTCGGCCGTCTTGGGATTGGGCATACGGATTGGATACGCCGCGGGCTTCACGACGGTGCAGATGGCCGCCCCGGAGGAGAAGGCCGGGATGGCGGCCGGTATTGCCGGCACGTCCATGGCCGTGGGTTTCGCGTTCGGAACGGCGTTGGTCAGCAGTGATCTCGGTGCCTCTCTCGTTCCTGTGGTCGGCACTGGTGTCGGGGTCGCTGCAAAGAACCTCTATGGCATCGGATATGGGCTGTCGATTGTTCTTGCTCTGCTCGTCGTGGTCACCGTGCTCACCTCACGAGTTCGCGCGGAACGACGAATCAGAGATGTTACATCGTGAAATACGATTTCTTGCAACGCCTTCCGCGGTTCGAGCACACTCGACATGGACCGCTCTGCGAGGCTCCGACGGCTCGGTGCAAATGATACGCCGATCATGGTGTCCGGTTCGTGGCACTTTGCCCGCAATGACTGGTCTATTCGTGCCGCCGTCGGCGACGAGTGGTGGCCTCCCGCGCGGTATCACTGCACGCTCACCCAGGAGGCGAGGGAACGCAGGGATACTTCGGGGGAGGACTTCGACACCTGCGCCGGCAACTGGGAGGGATCGCGGAGTCGGGCGGCCATCCAGGCGTCGAGAAGCCCGAGGGTGAGCTCGACCTGTGACTCGGCTACGGCGCCGTCGGTGAAGGCCAGCCAATTGATGGCGAATCCGTCGGACAGAACGGACGTGATGTACGTCAGGGAGTCGATGATGTCCGGGTCGTCGGGTCGGCCTTCTGTCCTGGCAGCGGTAGCCAGGATTCCCCGCAGGGTGGCGAAGGCCTCGTTGTACACCATCTCGGCCTGCTGGCCCTCCTGGCGACGGGCCCAGCTGATCAGTTCGATGATTGCTGCGCCGAAGTTCGGATTCGCCAGGTACCACTCCAACATGCCACGCAAGAGCGCACGAGCGGTCGTTGGTAGGTCACTGTGAACATCGTTGCGCGTCAGCACTTCTCGATACTGGGCGGCGACGTACTCGAAAACCGCTCCGAACAACAATTCCTTGGTCGCGAAGCAATAATGCAGCGTGGCCAAGGGGGCGTTCGCCTCCTGCGCGATACGGCGGGTGGTGGCACCTTCCACTCCGTGAGCGGCGATCATCCGCACGGCCGCCGCAACCAGATCGTTGCGGCGTTCGGCGGCGGGAATGCGAGCCATGCGATCTCCTCGCGACGATGTCTATGTGGACGTTTGATTAAGTCAACTGCATATTACTTCCTCATTGCAAAGATGGGAACTTTCAGGGCCAGTGCCCCGACAACGTCCAGCGCCCGGTTCGAGCCCCACAAGCAGCAGCTCCTTCGTTCTGTGGCCGTGCACAGGACGGGGACGACGGTGGGCCTGTTCACCGGCATCCCACACTGGGAGCCCGGTGAAAGTGGCGGGAGCCGTGCCGTTCAGAACTGAAATTTAAGATCACTCCGTAGCGGTGTGACTTGTTCCGAGGGCGCACCGCGCCCTGGGCACTCGATCCCGGAGCGGGCGAGGCTCGCTCGCGCCAATGTAGTCATACGTCTTGATCAATTGATCGTCTTCTTCTAGTCTATGACCAGGGCCACAGCCCATGTGTGAGCGGGCACACGGTCGGGAGTTACCAGTTCTCCCACGGACACGCGTCTCGCCTTCGACTCGCGAGCGGCATTTCTGTCGATGTCCACATCAACCCGACAGCCGGAAGAGGATGACCATGACCGAAGTGGAACCAGATCATCGGCAGCGTTCGGCGGCGCCGGAACCGACGGGTGTGGACCTGCCGATCGATACCGTGGCGGGTTTGCTGGCGGCCCGCGCCGTCGACTCTGCCCAGCGTGAGTTTTTGCGGTTCGCCGAGGAGTCGTGGACCTTCGGTGAGGTTGACGAGTGGACCTCACGTTTGGCGCATCACCTGGTCGCGGAGCATCATATTCGCCCAGGTGATCGGGTTGCGATCATGCTCCCGAATGTGGTGCAGTGGCCGATCGCGTGGTTGGCGATCCTCAAAGCGAGCGCCGTTGCAGTGCCGGTGAATTCGTCCTACCAGCGCGCAGACTTGGAATTCGTTCTCCGGGACTCCGGCGCGAGGGCGATCGTCACCGACGTCGAGCACACTCCGCTGGTCGAAGAGGTTTGCAGGGCGAACGGCGATCTGGCCGATGTGCGGATCATCGAAGCAATATCGAATGGTGAACTGGTCCGTTACCCGACCGAGGCGCTCGAGGCCGCCATCGGCGGAGAAACCCTCGCGAATCTCCAATACACGTCGGGTACCACAGGTTTTCCGAAGGCGTGCATGTTGACCCATGACTACTGGGTGCGGCTGGGGCGTCTCTGCGCCGCTGCCGCGGGGCTCGGGTCTGACGACGTGGCACTGACTTCGCAGCCGTTTTCGTACATGGATCCGCAATGGAATGCCGCCCTGTGCCTGACGATCGGCGCACCCTTGGTGGTGCTGCCCCGTTTTTCCGCCTCGGGCTACATGGCCGACGTCCGCCGACACCGGGCGACGTTCTGTTACGTGCTCGGTTCGATGCCGACCTTGCTCTTCAAGCAGACGCCGAACCCGCACGACCGCGACAACGATCTGCGTCTGGTGCTGTGCTCGGGCATTCCCGCGGGGCTGCATGCGCAACTCGAGAGGCGGTGGGGGGCGCCGTGGCGAGAGATCTTCGGGATGACCGAAAGCGGGGTCGATCTCGTCAGTCTGCCCGAGAACCCCGACGACGTCGGGACCGGTCAGCTCGGACAACCAGTTCCCACGAAGCAGGTCCGGGTCGTTGATCCGGAGGGCCGCGATGTTGCCGCGGGGGAGCCGGGCGAACTGATCACCTCGGGTAAACCGATGATGCTCGGTTACTGGAACCGGCCGCAGGACACCGCCGCCGTCCTTCGCGACGGTTGGCTGCACACCGGCGACATCGCAGTCCGCGAATCGAACAGCTACCGGCTGGTGGGCAGAGTGAAGGACATGGTCCGGCGCGGCGGTGAAAACATCGCCAGCGTCGAGGTCGAGCGCGCTCTCGAACGCGACGACTCCGTCGTCGCGACAGCGGTCCTCGGCGTCCCCGACGAGCTGTTCGGGGAAGAAGTCAAAGCCTTCGTCCAGCTCACTCCCGATACCGAGAAGAATCGCGCCACGGCCGAGCGGATCGCCGAGGCTGCACGAAAGCAATTGGCACGCTTCAAAGTTCCGCGCTACATCGAGTTCGTGACCGACTTCCCGCGCACCCCGTCCGAGCGCGTGTCGAAGCCGGCACTGAGGGCCCGCTCCGCCGACCACCCCGGCATCACCTACGACCTGCACCCGGCGCGCACCGTCGGCAACGAAAACTGAGGGGCCCGGTATGACCGAAAACTACCTCGACACACACATCGACGACGACGTCGCCGTGCTCACATTGAACCGGCCGGCGAAGTTGAACGTGATCGACGTGGCCACTCGCATTCAGTTGGCCGAGACGATACGCAGATTCGGGGCGGGGGATCTCGTCCGCGGGATCGTGCTCACAGGCACCGGGCGGGCATTCTCCGCCGGGGAAGACCTACAAGCGGCGCCGACCACCTATGACGAAATCCACGAAGCCTTTGCCACTTTCCACGACATCACCCGCGCCATTGTCGGCACCACGGTCCCCGTGATCGCAGCAGTGAACGGAATCGCGGTTGGCGGCGCCTCCGAGATCACACTGTGCTGCGACTCGCGCATCGGCACTCCCGCCGCCGAGTATTACCAGCCGGAGAACCACCGCGGGATCATCATCTCCAATGCCTCGAGCATGCTCATGCACCGGCTCATTGGCAACCACGCGATGCGAATAATACTGGGATCGAACCGAATCGGAGCCGAAGACGCCCTCCGCATCGGCTTGCTGGACGAGATCGTGACGCCGGGGACGTTGGTCGGCCACGCGGTCGAGCTCGTCCGGCAGTGGAACTCCGATCCTCGCATCACCGCACTACACCTGAAGCTGCTGCGCCCGAATCTCGAGGACATCGAGACCGCCTTCGCCCGCGAAGACGACGCTGCCCGCCGCGCCTGGGAGTCGGGCGCCTTCACCGAAGGCGTTGCGGGCTTCTGGGCATCGAAGAACGCGGAACCCTCAGTGCCCGCGCCGAGCAACTGAAACCGGAGACCATCATGATCACCACTGAAGCAGCACTTCTCACCACGGTGAATGAACCCCTCGAATTCACCGAAATCCACGTCGACGAGCCCGAACCACACGAGGTTCGCCTCACCGTATCCAATGTCGGCCTGTGCCACAGCGATCTGCACTACATGACCGGTACCGTGGGCGCCGACCTGCCCGTCGTCGTCGGGCACGAGGTGGCTGGCATCGTGGAGTCGGTCGGCTCTGCGGTGACCTCGCTGCGCCGAGGTGACCGCGTCGTCGGTGCCCTCACACCGTCCTGCGGGTTGTGCCGCAACTGCCAAGTAGGGCACTCGACGCAGTGCCAGCGTGCGGCGCAGATCCGGCAGCGCCCCCGTCCTGCTTTCCAACTGCCCTCAGGTCAGGTCGTCGAACGTCTCGGTGACGTCGGCGCGTTCTCCCGCCACACTCTGATGCGGGAGAACTCGCTGGTCAAAATTCCTGACGAGGTCGGGCTACACATCGGTTGCCTGCTGTCCTGCTGCATCATCACCGGCGTCGGAGCCGTCTTCCGCGGAGCGCAGGTACGCCCCGGCGCCACGGTGGCCGTGATCGGCTGCGGCGGAGTCGGATCAGCGATCATCCAGGGCGCACGGCTCGCAGGCGCCTCGGCGATCGTCGCCGTCGATCTCGACGACACCCGCCTCGCCGCAGCCCGCACCTACGGCGCCACGCACGTGGTGAACGGTGCCGCCGATGTCGCGGCCGAGATCCGGAGCATTCTCGGTGACGGCGTGGACTACTCGTTCGAAGCCGTCGGTTCCGCACGCACTGCTGCGACCGCACTGTCGGTCCTGCGCGCCACAGGCACCGCATGCCTGGTCGGCATCGCACCCGACGGCACCGACCTCACTCTTCCGGCGTCGGATTTCTTCTTCGGCGAGAAACGCCTCATCGGTTCCTACATGGGCTCGGGCCAAGCACACGAAGACATCACCCAGTTCGCTCGTCTCTACCTTCAGGGCCACTTGCTGCTCGACGAGATGGTCAGCGACGTCATCCCGTTCCACGAGATCAACAAGGGCTTCGAGGCGATGAAGTCGGGCGAGGTCACCCGCATCGTCGCCGACCTCACCACGTGAATCACACCCACCTCATCCACCATTAGACACCGAAGGAGACCGCAGATGTCGAATACCCAACTGCCTCAACCGATCAACTACATCGCGGACGGATGGTCCGAGTGCCGAGTCATCCCGGACTCGTCGAATCTCGACCCCAACACGGCGCAACCCATCCACCGCACCGTCACCACCAGCCCGGACGACGTGGAGCGGGCGCTGCGCCACGCCGAACGGTCCTACGGCTTCGACCGCTGGGACGATGCGGCAAGCGAAGAACGCGCTGCGATCATCGAACGCGCGGCCGACATCGTCGAGACCCGGATCGAGGACATCGCTCGAACCGATGCACTCACCAGCGGCGTCCCGATCGCAAAGACGCGAACGGTCGCCGAGTTTCTCCCGCACCGGATCCGCGCCACCGCCGCAGATCTGCGCACTCTCCCGCGCCGCACTGCGCTGGCAGCCGGTAGCCGCGATGTGCGGCTGTACAAGGTCCCGTGGGGTCCCGCAGCCATCCTCACCCCCTGGAACGGACCTAGTTTCATCCCCGCAGCGAAGATGGTGAGCGCCCTCGCCGCAGGCTGCCCCGTCATCCTCAAACCGTCCGAGCATGCTCCGAGCAGCGCCCAGATCATCGTCGAATGCTTCGTCAAAGCCGGACTGCCCGACGGCGCGCTGCAGCTCGTGCACGGAGCAGGCGACGTCGGCGCGGCAATCACCGGTGACCGCCGCGTCAAGATCGTCTCGTTCACCGGCGGCCCCAACGCTGGCCGGGCGATCGCCCGTGCCGCCGCCGAGGACTTCAAAGTCCTCCAGCTCGAGCTCGGCGGCAACAACCCGGCCCTCGTGCTCGGTGACGCCGATATCGACGTGGCTGCCGACGGAATCTTCGACGGAATGACCAAACTCAACGGGCAGTGGTGTGAGGGCCCCGGAAAAGTACTGGTGCACAAGCGCCTTCACGAGCCGCTCCTCGACGCGCTGCTCGATCGCATCTCCCGCATCGAGATCGGGCATTCACTCGACGAGAACACCCAGCTCGGACCGATCTCGAACGCCCCGCATTACGCCACCTTGCAGACCCGCGTCGACCACTTGCGCGCCCACGGCGCGACGATCCATCAACCGGCACAGCTACCCGCACTCGACGGGTTCTTCCTCTCGCCCACCGTCGCTTCCGGAGTCGACGCGTCCGTCGCAACCGCGGAACTGTTCGGTCCGCTAGTGAGCTTGCACGCGGTGGAGTCCGATGAAGACGCGCTACGCGTGGCCAACGCCAACCCGTCAGGTCTGGACGCATACGTGTTCGGTGCCGACGTGGACCGCGCCATCGAGATCGGATCCCGCGTGCTCTCAGGGGAGGTGCGCGTGAACGGCGCCAAGATTGCCGACCTCGCCGACGGGTCCGCGCAAAGCTTTTGGGGCACATCGGGAATCGGCGGTCATGCCCCCGGTGAGACGATCCGCGTGTTCTGCGGCGACCGTGTGGTCGGTGTCGATTCGCCCGAACTGCCCCTGTAACTCCCTACAAATCCTCTGGAACGGACCCTTGACTGTGACGGGGGCCACTGTTCTAATAGAGTGAGTCATTTGATCAAGTCGTATGATCATTATTGAAAGTGGCAATACATGAAATTCTCCTCGCCTTCCGCACCCGAGATCGTCGACGTCATCGGCGTGGGCGCTGGCTTCTCCGGTCTCTACCTGGCGCACCGACTGACAACCGCAGAATGGACGTTCGCGGGATTCGAGGCCGGACCCAGCGTCGGCGGAACCTGGTTCTGGAACACCTATCCGGGTGCGCGCTGCGACGTCGAGAGCATCTACTACTCGTATTC
The DNA here is from genome assembly GCF_048573875.1 of Rhodococcus sp. SB1D. Lineage (NCBI taxonomy): Bacteria > Bacillati > Actinomycetota > Actinomycetes > Mycobacteriales > Nocardiaceae > Rhodococcus > Rhodococcus sp. SB1D. Next base: position 16,879 of record NZ_JBMAIQ010000025.1, on the reverse strand, counting down.
TTTCGACGAGGCCCTCCAACAAGACTGGACGTGGAGCCAGCGATTCGCGCCGCAAGGCGAAATCCTCAGCTACATCAACCACGTCGCCGACCGCTTCGACCTGCGCAAGCACTTCACCTTCAATACCCGAGTGATCGGGGCGAGATGGAACGCGAACGACCGGCTGTGGGACGTGCAACTCGACAACGGCGAGATGCGCCGCTGTCGCTACCTGATCTCCGGAGCCGGCGGACTGTCCACCCCCAAAGACTTCGACGTGCCGGGACTCGAGAACTTCACCGGCGTCCAGGTCTCGACCAGCCGGTGGAACATCTCGCTTGACGACCTCGCCGGCAAGCGTGTCGCCGTGATCGGCACCGGATCCTCAGGCGTACAGGCGATCCCACTGATCGCGGAGGTCGCCGAACATGTGACCGTGTTCCAGCGCACTCCGAATTACGTGATGCCGGCGCGCAACGCCGAACTCCCGACGGAACGGATCCGAACCATCAAGGACGATTACCCGGCGATCCGTGAGGAGTGCCGGCACTCACCCGGCGGGATTCCGGATCGCCCTGTAACCGACAAAGCCTTCGACGTTTCGGACGAGGAACGGCAGCGGCGCTACGAGGAAGCGTACGAGCGGAGCGGCTTCCAGGGCGTCGGCGCCGAGTTCGCCGACCTGCTCACCGACGCCGAGGCGAACCGGACTGCATCGGAATTCATACACGACAAGATCCGCGAGATCGTCGAAGACCCGGCCACTGCTGAGCTACTGGTGCCCAAGTACCACCCGCTGGGCGCAAAGCGCAGTGTCTTCGGTACCGACTACTACGAAACATACAACCGCCCGAACGTGTCCTTGGTGTCGCTGCGCGAGGAGGCGATCGAGACGATGACCACGAACGCGATCGTCACCTCGTCGAGCAACTACGAGGTAGACGTGGTGGTACTGGCCATCGGGTTCGACGCCTTCACCGGCCCGCTCTACGGATTGAACCTCACCGGTCTTTCCGGCAAGACACTGCAAGAGACCTGGCAGGACGGTGTCCGCACCTACCTCGGCTTCATGGCCGCGGACTTCCCGAATTTCTTCATGATCGGCGGCCCCCTGAGTCCTGCGCTTGCGAGCAACGTGGTGGTAACCATCGAGCACGCCGTCGACTGGATCACCGATCTGATCGAGCACGCCCGTGATTCGCGCGCCACTGTGATCGCGGCCACCTCCGAAGCGCAGAACGACTGGGTGGACATCACCGAGGGGACCGTCTCCCAAACGTTGTACGCCACCACCGACTCCTGGTATCGCGGCTCCAACGTGCAAGGAAAACCCAACACCTTCATGGGTTACGTGGGCGGGGTCGGCAAGTACCGCCGGATGTGCACCGAGATCGCCAAGCGCGGTTACCCCGGCGTCGAGATCGACGGTGAAACGAAGTCCCGCAATCTCGGCCCCATCCACGAGGAGATCTCATGAGTACGACAGTCCACCGACGCTACGTCGCCTTTTCCGATGCCCACTACGCAGGAAATCTTGTCGACGGCGCCTACGCCCTCAAACTCTTCGGCGACGTCGGTACCAACCTGGCGATCGAGATCGACGGACACGAGGGGCTGTTCGCCGGATACTCGTCGGTCGAGTTCCTCACCCCGGTCCGTGGCGGTGATGTCGTCGAGGCCGAAGCTTCTCTTGTGAAGAAGGGCAATCGCAGTCGCACAGTCGATTTCGAGCTTCGCGTGATCTGCCGCGGCTCCGATGACACCGGCCGCGCTCAGGTCCTCGATCCGCCTCTGATCGCAGTGCGGGCTCGCGGCACTGCAGTGATCCCTGCAAACGAATCGGAGAAATAGGCATGGAGCTGATCCAAGACACCGGTTGGGCGCCACTACCTACCGCGGTCGAACAACCCTTGCTCGGCGACATCGACTGCGACGTGGTCGTGATCGGCGGTGGCGGCGGGGGGATGTCCGCAGCGCTGCGCTTGGCCGACAAGGGTGTCGACACAGTGCTTCTCGAAGCGCAAACACTCGGGTCGGGCGCCACCTCACGCAATGCCGGATACATCACGAACTCGATCGCCGCCGACCCGGAGTTGTTAGGACTGCTGCTCAAGCGCGATCGACTGCGAAATTTGTATCGGTACGCCGAAAATGCCGTGCACTTCGCCGAGGAGGCCATAACTCAGCACGGCATCGACTGTGGGTACCAGCAGGAGGGCATCGTGATCGGCGCGGTGTCCAAGGGGCAGCTGCGACATGCGCGCCGCAACGCGAAGGTCATGGCGGAAGCAGGCTCGGCGGCGCAACTCGTCGACGGCCGCGAAGCCGGATTGCCTGAAGGCTTCCTCGGCGGTATACGTGAGGGAGTCGGCGGCACACTCAACCCGGGCGAGTTCGCGCTTGGATTGCGCGAGGCGACCATCACCTCAGGCGTGCGTGTCTTCGAACGTACTCCCGCTCGCGACATCACCGACACCGGCGACGGCGTGACCGTTGAGACACCGAATGGAACGGTCAGGGCCCGTAAAGCGATTCTGACCACGAATGCGTACAGCAACGGCTTGTCCATTGCGCCCAAGCATCTCTCGAGTCCGGTGTGGACCTCGCTGGTGGAGACTGAACCTGTCGAACCAGCACGACTCGACGAGATCGGCTGGACCAGTCGTGCCCCGCTGGTCACGTTGCACATGATCCTCGAGAGCTACCGCGTCACTCCCCGCGGCACCATCGTGTTCGGGACCCGCCGCCTGCAGACCGGCCGCAACCCACTGCCGGCCCGAACCCCAGCGCAGAACGTCGCCGACGACCTCGTCCGCGGATTCCACGACCGCTTCCCGGGCTTGCGTGACATCAAAGCGGCCAAAGCCTGGGGCGGCTGGATCGGCATGAGCTCCACGTGGCTCCCTCTCGCGGGTGAAGCCTCCGACAATGTGCTCTACTCGGCGGCCTGCAACGGTCACGGCTTCGCCCAAGCACAGTATGTGGGTCATCTGCTCGCCGACCACGTCGGCGGGGCGCCACTGCACGAGGACCTTACGGCGATCTGGCACGGACGCAAGCGGTTCTGGCCCAGTTTCGTCAGCGGGCCCGCGCTGCATGCGGGCTGGCTCGCTGACCGCGCCAGCGACCGCCTGGCAGCCCTGAGGAAATGACCCCGGCGGAAGCCCACTCTGCAAGGAGAAAACCATGACCATCCGAGAACTACTCTTCGCGGTCGCTGACATTTGGATGATCGCCGTCGGATTCACCTACGGCATCAAGTTCATCCGACACTACAAGAACTACCTGCTCGGCATCGAGTGGATCGTCGTCGCGACGTCGGGTTCGAACTTCCTGATCTACGGCCTCGTCAAGGCCGGTCACGACAGTCCCATGTACACCTTCGCCTATTTTCTCGACGCCTTCTCCCGGTCCGTCGGGATCACACTGATCCTCGTCCTGGGGCTGATGAAAGTGACCCACCGATACAAGCCTTCCATCGCAGTGGACGTCGGCGCGTTCGCCCTGGCTACCGTAGTGGGCTTCCTACTCAGTCAGTTCGCGGAAGAGATCGGTACCCCGGGCAAGATCTTCTACATTGGGGCCAACGTACTCACGACCATCTTCCTGATCTACTTCGTCAGGCGTCTATGGGCCATCGGGGAGCATGGACACGCGGTGTGGGCAGCTCTCGCTACCGCCTGTGGGTTCGTCATCGCGGCGACCTACGACTTCGTTCAGATTCCCGGTGATGACGCCGAGCACACGATCTTCTACATCTTCGCGCTGTCGACGTGGGGCCTGCAGATGTTCGCGTACTACCGCGCCTACCAGGCGTTCGACGCCTACAACAAACGCGTCGACGCCCAGGCGGTCAGCGGCAGCGCTCAAATCACGGCTTGAATCTTACCGAACACGTGGCTGCAGCCGACAAGCCTGTCACTTTGATTAACCGCGCCGGTTGCCCTCGTACAGGTCTGATGCGTTGCCCGTAAGGGACTCGGTCTGGCCGACGGTCATTCACTAGGCCCGTCCAATTAACGATCCCGAGTCAGGAAACGAAAATGACAACACACGAAGAGACGACCGAGGTAGTCGTCGTCGGTGCCGGCATGTCCGGGCTCATGGCGGCCTCCACGCTGTCGCCGACGACCGAGGTGGTAGTGCTCGAATCCACCGATCGAACAGGCGGACGAGTCGAGACCATCCGGCAAGGCGACTACTGGATCAACCTCGGAACCCAATTCACCGAGGGCACAGGCACACTGATCGACGCCCTCGACCGACACGGCATCGAGATGGGATCGCTCGCAGGCAAGAGCGTCGCGCTGTTCCTGAATGGCGGGGTTGTCGACACTTCGAATCCCCTCGCGCTCATGTTCCGCACGCGAATGTCCATGATGGACCGTCTGGGCATGGCCATCGTCGGTGCACGCATCCTCGCTGTCGCACCGTTCCTGGAGTCTCAAAGCCGAATGGCGCACCGGGTTCGCGCACAACTCGACGCCAGACTGGCCTCATACCTACTCAAGGGCGTCCGGTCGGAATTGGCCGCCGCCGTCGTCCGGTCGTGGTCCGCGCAGTGGATGGGATGTGAGGTGGAGGAAACGGCGGCTACCCAATTCGTCACGTCGGTGGGCCTCGCGCTGGCCGACCCGGCCAAGATCCCGAACTTCTCACTGCCAGTGGGCGGCAACCAGACATTGACCGACGTCCTGGCTGAAGATCTCGGCGACCGGATCCGTCTGAACTCGCCGGTGCAGACCGTGCGGCAGGATCGTGGCGGCATAATCGTCGACTATCACGACGGCCAGCGACCGGTGCGACTGCGGGCGAAACGAGCGATCGTGACCACACCCGCCGACATCGCCGAGCGGATCATCCCGGACCTCCCACAGCGCAAGCGAAACGCGTTCAACGACATCACCTATGGCCGGTACGTGATAGTCGGATTCTTCACCGACGAAGTCGGGTCGCAGCGATGGGACGACTACTTTGCCGTGTCAACACCGCAACTGTCATTCCAGGCGATGTTCAATCACGCCGCGGCGATGCGTAGAGGTGACCACCGTACGCCAGGTGGAGCATTGGCCTGTTTCGCCGGCGGTGCCCAGGCTGACGCATTGTTCGACTTGTCCGACGAGGAGATCGTCACGCGATTCACGGCAGACCTGCTCGTAGTATTCCCCGAGCTGGACGGCAAGCTGGGGGAGGGGATCGTGCGTCGGCACCGCCGGGTCGTGCCCTTTTGGGCGCCCGGGCGAAGGAATTCGCTTCCGGCGTTGCGTGATCCACTACAAGCAATCCATCTGGCCGGCGACTACCAACTCGATCTGCCGTCCCTCGCAGACGCGGCCGCCTCTGGCGAGCGAGCTGCGAAAGCGGTACTGGCGAGTCTGAGTCGTCCAGATGAACAGGGTGCCCCGCACACTCGGAGCCGCTGAACAGCCCCGGCGCACAATGCGTCGATCTAGCAACCCAAACACCTCTGATAGTCGGCGGCGTCATGCAAGTGATGGTCGGCGGCGTCACCCAAGGACAAGGAATCTTATGTTCGCCAATGCCTTTACCGAGACCTTCGGGATCGAGCACCCCATAGTGTGCGGTGGCATGACCGCCGTCGGTACCGCAGACTTGATCAGCGCCGTCGCCAACGCCGGCGCTCTCGGATTCCTCACTGCACTCACCCAACCCACGCCCGAGGCGCTGGTCAAGGAGATCGCCCGCTGCCGCGACCTCACCGACAAACCGTTCGGTGTCAACCTCACGATCCTGCCGACCATCCAGCCGGTGCCTTACGAGGAATATCGCGACGCCATCATCGGCAGCGGCATCACCGTCGTCGAAACCGCCGGCGGAAACCCGGCGCCACATCTGCCTTCCTTCAAGGCAGCCGGTGTCAAGGTGATCCACAAGGCAGTCGCTGTCCGTCATGCGGTCAAAGCGGAGCGACTCGGCGTGGACGCGGTCAGCATCGACGGCTTCGAGTGCGCTGGCCACCCCGGAGAGGACGACGTCCCGGGCCTCGTGCTCATTCCCGCCGCGGCTCGGGCGCTGTCCATTCCGATTATCGCCAGCGGTGGAATCGCCACGGGAGCAGGGCTTGTCGCCGCACTCGCACTCGGTGCTTCCGCGGTCAATATGGGTACCCGCTTCATGGCGACCACCGAGGCGCCCATCCACCACAACGTCAAACGGCAGATCGTCGACAACACCGAACGAGACACGGTCATCGTCTTCCGCGAGTTTCACAATTCCGCCCGCGTTGCCCGAAACTCGGTCTCCGAAGAAATCGCCGCTCGCTCACTCCAGCCAGGTGCCACCTTCGATGACATCGCCCATTTGGCCAGCGGTGCTCGCGGCCGCGAACAGGTATACGGCAATGGCGACGTCGAAGGCGGCATGTGGTGGGCCAGCCAGGCACAAGGCCTGATCCATGACATCGACAGCTGTGGGGAAGTGGTGAGCTCGATCCTCACCGAAGCTCAGCAGATCATCACCGGGGCACTGCCTGATCAACTCCGCGGTTGAATCAACCCAGTAACCGGACCCCATCCCAATCTCCCACAGCTGCACCACTTTCAAGGAAGAGACCTGTGAGTTTCAAGAGCCCGTTCCCGGACGTCGAGATTCCGAACCTCAGTGTCTACGATTTCCTCTTCGCCCGAATCGACCCGGCCGATGAGGACCGACCCGCACTGATCGACGGCACCTCGGGCGCGATCACCAACTACCAATCCCTCATCGCCCAGATCGACAGCATCGCAGGGGCGTTAGCCGCGCGCGGGTTGGCCGCCGGCGAGGTGGTGGGGCTGCACTCGCCGAACGTGCCGGCGTTTGCATCGGTATTTCACGGAATTTTGCGGGCTGGGGGTGTCGCGACAACGATCAACGCCCTGTACACGGCGGAGGACATCGCCAAGCAACTCACCGACTCGAAGGCGAGGTTTCTGTTCACCGTCTCCGCGCTCCTACCGCAGGCGCAGGATGCGGCGGTAAGAGTCGAGATTCCGGCCGAGAACGTGATCGTCCTTGATGGTGCCGACGGCTACCAGTCGCTGGCGGACCTTCTCGCCGAGGGGCGCCCGGCGCCGGAGGTGTCGTTCGACCCGTCCACCCACCTCGCGGTACTGCCGTACTCGTCAGGGACCACGGGCAAGCCGAAGGGGGTGATGCTCACGCACCGGAACCTGGTTGCGAACGTGTGCCAGATCAATCCGCGGATGGGTATCGGCGCTGACGACAAACTTTTGGCAGTGCTGCCGTTCTTCCACATCTACGGGATGACGGTGCTTCTCAACGCCGCCCTCTACAACCAGGCCACCCTGGTGACGATGCCGAAGTTCGACCTCGCCGATTTCCTGAGCATCATCTCCGCCCAGAGGTGCACGTATCTGTTCATCGCCCCACCCGTCGCGGTGGCGCTGGCAAAGCATCCGCTGGTCGAGAACTACGACCTGTCAAGTGTGCATTCGATCTTCTCCGGCGCCGCGCCACTGGATCAGGCGCTGGGCAAGACGGTGGCGAATCGGCTGGGTTGCCGGGTCCGGCAGGGCTACGGGATGTCGGAGATGAGTCCGGTCTCGCATGCGATCCCGTTCGACCGGGATGACATTCCGTTGGATTCCGTGGGGCCCTCGGTCGCGAATATGGAGTGCAAGCTTGTCGATCCGTCCACCGGGAAGGAGGTCGCTTACCCGGCGGACGGAACGAGCGATCCGGGTGAGTTGTGGTGTGCGGGGCCGAACATCATGGTCGGTTACCTGGGCAATGAGGAGGCCACCGCAGAAACTCTGGACGCGGACGGGTTCCTGCATACCGGCGACATCGCCACCGTCGACGCGAACGGGGTGGTGACGATCGTGGACCGGATGAAAGAGTTGATCAAGTACAAGGGGTATCAGGTGCCGCCCGCCGAACTCGAGGCGCTCTTGCTCACCCACCCGCAGATCGCCGACGCCGCAGTCATCGGAGTACTCGACGACGAGGGAGAGGAGGTCCCGAAGGCGTTTGTCGTTGCCCAGCCCGGTGTCAATGATCTCGACGGTGCTGCGGTTATCGCCTACGTTGCCGACCGGGTTTCGCCGCACAAGAAGGTCCGCCGGGTCGAGTTCATCGACCTCGTTCCGAAGTCCGCTGCGGGCAAAATCCTCCGGAAAGATCTCCGGGACCGCGAAACTGCGACGAGATAGGAATTCGGCATGTCAAACTCTGAAATGTCCGTCACTGCCACTCTTGTCGACGGCGTGCTACACCTTCCTATCGCCACCGCGGCCGCAGGCACGTCGATGGATTTCACTCTGATTGCCCAGGCCACTGCGGCCCTGCATGGTCATGGCGCCGAGGTCGGCGCGGTTCTGCTGACAGGGACGGGTGCCAACTTCTGCGCAGGGGGCAACGTGCTCGACTTCGCAGCAGCCGATGACCGCGGGGCTTACCTCCACGAGAAGGCGACCGCGTTGCACGCATTCGTGGATGCCCTCACCACGAGCCCCGTCCCCGTGGTTGCAGCTGTCCAGGGATGGGCAGCCGGCGCCGGTATGAGTCTGGTCTGCGCGTCCGACATCGCCATCGGAGGGCCGTCGACCAGAATGCGTCCCGCATATCCCGGAATCGGTCTGAGTCCAGACGGAGGCATCACCTGGTCCTTGCCTCGCATCGTGGGGGCACGTCGAGCCAGAGAAATTCTTCTCTCCGACACGGTGGTCGACGCCGAGGAGGCTGCGCGCCTCGGTTTGCTCAGCCGCATCGTCCGTGACACCGACGTCCAGACCGAAGCTCTACGTGTCGCGCGCGGTTTCGTTGAAGGCCCTCGCGCGACCTACACGACGATACGACAACTTCTGACCCAGTCCCCCGACGCGACACTGACACAACAACTTGACGCCGAGCGGGACGGCATAGCCCGCGCAGCGAACAGCGCGACGGGCAGAGTAGGCGTCGACGCATTCGTGGCCAAAAAACGACCTGACTTCACAGGCGTCGGCCAGTAGCGAGTCGCTGGTCTCTCGCCACAACTCAACAACCACTGCCAGGGTCTAGTGGCCAGCGCGCAGCGACACGGTCGGTGCCCGTCTCGCGACACTTCGGCAAGTGGCCGTTCGAAGCGGCGTTTCTGGGCGTAGGAGCGGTACGGGCGGTACGAAACTCCCGGGGTCTGGATGTTCCCACGGCGGGGAGGTTCGGGTCTTGGCCCGACGTTGCAGCGTCGTGTCAGGTGGTGTGGAGTAGGAGATGATCGAAGTGTGTGCGTACCGCGGTGGGTATGTCGAGGTCGGTGGTTACTCGGGTGAGGAGTCCTTCGGTGATGTCGCGGAGTTTGGTGTTGGTGTGTTGGGAGTGCCAGACGAGGACGTCGAAGGCGCGGTCGGCGGGGATGCGGTAGATGAGCATGAGCATGCCTTTGGCTTGTTCGATCGCTCCGCGGGAGGTGGTGAGGTCGGCGACGACGTCGTCGACTGCTTCGGTGACGGTGGTGTCGATGGTGTCGGTGATGTCGATGTAGAAGCCGGAGCTGCCGATGACCTAACCGTGCTCGTCGAGGACGCGGTCGCCGACGACGACGACCGAGCGGGTGTGCCCTTTGGTGTCGATGATGCGGTGGCGGCTGCTGAATGCTCCGCCGGAGGTGCGGATCGTGTGCAAGGTGTGGGCGACGTGGGCTCTGTCGTCGGGGTGCTTGTGGGAGAGAAGCAGTTCGGTGGTCGGGGTGATGGTGGCGGGGTCGTATCCGTGCATGCGGGCGACGGTGTCGGACCATTCCCATCGGTCGCCGTGGCGGTGGTAGAGGAATCCTCCGACTCGGTGTGGGGCACCGGCTTTCGCGATCGGCTCTAATGTTCTGTTGTCCTCTGTCGGCACTCGTACGCCCTTCCGATCTTGCGTGTTTTCCGCGTGCTTGTTCGATGAAGTTATATCGGATCGGGCGGGTGGCGGCGACGCGTGGTTCCAGTCAGGGAGAGGTAATAAGCGAGGGCGACAGGGCGATCGTTATCGTCGGGGCGTGGGGTGTGTCCGGCCGGTCGAGCGGGGGAGGGACGGAAGCGCGTGAGTGTTGGTGTGTGCCGCGAACGGTTTTTGAGGGAGTTGGGGCAGCTGTGTGGGCGGTTTCCCGAGGATGCGGTGTTGATCGGTTCGTACGAGGCGGTCGTGGATTGCGGCGATGATGTGGTGTTCGGTTTGTTGATCGGGTTGGTGGGCCCGGCTGCTCCGGTGTGTGCTGATGAGTTGTGGGAGTGTGTGAGCGGGTTTCTTCGTGACCAGAGGCGGGTGGAGTTGTTCGGCGAACCGATCCAGCTGAGAAGACCTGCGCGGGGGCGTTGTTCGCGGTACACGCCTCCGCCGGTGCGTCCGGTGATTCGGCAATGAGCCAGGGGGGCCGAACCCTTTGCCCACAGGTGAGCTCGTGCGTGCCTCCCAGTCATTGCGACCAGAATGGGCTGGGTCGAGACGTATCGCCCGCTTGCCATTTTGCCTGTATCCGCCCGCAGCAGGGTGACTCTGTAGGTTTTCATATGGTTAAAGGAACCGCACCCGTCCTAATGTTGGCGATGCCTTGCTGGTGAAACGGCTACCCGCGGCAGGTTCAGGGGTACGGTTGACATCGTTCCCGTCTGCTTGCCATACTTGTAACCGCAAGCCCTTGGGCATACCGGCCGTTCGCGGTGCTGGACCCCAGGGGCATTTTTTTACCGATAGGGTCATCGGGTGTCGGATCCCGCAGTGCTCGACCTTCAGCGCCTTGTGAGTCCCGCCAAGTTTGCCCCTTACCTTGCGCATTCCAGTTCTCCAGAGCAGGCCAAACGCTTGTACCTGTGGAACGTTGAATTGTCCGAGTGCTTCCTGGGGCCGATTGCGATGGTCGAAGTGGCGATGCGTAATCTTATGAACAACGCCTTCTGTGATCACTTCCAGGTTTCGCAAACGACTGGATGGCATACTCTGGCTTTAGGTGAGAATCCTCGAATTCACCTGTTGCCAAGGCATTTGGATCGACTCAACCGTTCGGTAGACAAGTTGAAGCGCAATGGTATCTCCCCAACCGGCGATGATGTCGTTGGTGCCACAACGCTCGGACTGTGGGTGTCGATGGCCGACAAAGGTATTGCGCGAGTAGATGGCGGGCGCTTGGACTATTACCAGCGTCTGTGGCTTCCTTTTCTGCACAAGGCCTTTCCTGGGTATCCCGACCCGCGTAGGCCTGGACCTGTGCGTGATGCCCTGAGTAAATTCGACAGGTTGCGCAATCGAGTTGCACACCACGAACGCATCTACAACATGGACGCCGGCCACCAAATCCGCAACATCATCACTCTCGCCGCCTGGCTTGATAGTGATCTGGGGCGATACATCGAGCAGTCCCACTCCGTACACGAGTGCATCGCTGCCAAGGCGGATGCGTTGAGCAACGGGGACTGCCGGCTTTGAGCGTGTACGGAGTGGGCGAAGGTATGGTCGCACGGAGTGCCGAAGGGTCGGTCCGACTCTGGAGCTCCAGGAAAGGCGGCTCATCCGCCTGACTTCGACGGGATGGTCGTGAGGGGGAACTGCCTCTAGTCGGTGGGGCGTGCGCTCATCATTGAGCGAATAGTCTGTGACGCTAACGCCTTACAGGTTTCCAGGGTGTGTTCGGTTTCGTCGGGTTCGGTGTCGGGAGGTTCCGGGAAGTCGGGCAGGCTCCACTGTTCTCGGGGGATGACGTAGGTGAATAGTTCTGTTTCGAGTTCGCGGAGTTTTCGCACTGTCCGGTGTCCGTTGTTGACGAGCGCGACGGATACAAACCGCGCGGCGATGTCGGATTGGGTGCGGGATCCGTCGTTGAGTAGCTTCTCTGTCGCCTGGCGTATTTTCGTCCATGATTGTTCGTCGAGGTATCGCGCGTAGTCGAGGGTTGAGGTGCTGACTCGTTCGTCTGGAGATCGATCGTTCGTGAGGTCGTTCAGGACGGCCTCGATCATGGCTTCGTCGACAGAACGGAATACTTCCCGGACCCGGGCGTGGTCGACGAAGTTCTCTTCCGCGGGGCTGTGCCCTACTTCAAGGACAGCGTTGAGTCCGAATTCTTTGCAGAACGCGTCGACGATTTCTTGTGCAGCTTCTGCTGTCTGTGCGTCGGTGATAGCTTTTCCGAGCAGTAGGTAGATCAGAGTGTGCCAACGGCTGAATATGCCCCGCTCCGTGTCTAACCATTCTGCAGCGATCTTGTGCGCTGCACTTATGCAGTTCTCGGCGGTGGCGGAGCGGATCTCGTCCACCTGATCGAATACTTTTTGGAAGACCTGAAAGTTCATGTCGGGATCTGTGATGGCGGTCTGGATGACGGAGGGCTGCGGCCACTGGCCTGAGGAAAGCAGGATGGAGAAATCGGCCCGTACGGATGCGTTGGAGACGTCGCCTTCCGGCATTCCGAAGGCGAAGTACCGATGGAAGTATGCGGGAAGGCGTACACCTAGCGGGGCCTCGGATGGCAAGACATATAGCCCGGTGAGGTGCGGTAGGGCAGGGAAGAGGCCGCGAAGGACACGGTAAAGCTCGCGGACGAGCGGTGCGTCGGGTTTGAGGTGCACGACGTCAGCGATTCGCACCAGCCATTCCTCAGCCGTAGGTTCCTTCGTGTTGTTGGAGAAGTAGATGTGTGTTCGGGTGAGCGTTGAATGCCAGCGAGGCAACTTGCGGTACAGATCGGGATGGTGCAGACGCAGATAGGTGATAATCGTTGCGTCGGTGAGATCGATTTCTTTACCTCCTATCAGGGAAAGCATGACGTCTACCTGGTTGCACAGGCGGTAGATACGTCGGAGCGTGAGGCCTTCTTCCTCAGGGATGATGCGATACACCATCTCGGCTGGATCAGAATCTTGTTGTGGCGGAGTGAAATAGCTGATTCCGTGCGATCGCGCGATCGCTTTCAGTTGTCGACGTAGTTCAGTGGTGAGATGCGATTTACGCAGGGGCGGCAGCTCGAATGGGTATTGGACGATTTTTTCGAGGTAATCCCGGGCTCGATCAGGGTCGTTGTTGGCTAGATCGGTTCGGGTGAGAACATCGACGACAGTTTTCTCGTCGTAGGAGAGCAGGTAATGGACGTGCGGAAACCGCCCGAGTAGACGGACGGTTTTCATCACTGCCAGTAACTCGTCTGCGTGAAGGCGGTCGACATCGTCGACGACTACCAAGACGTTCTTTCCTACTTGCGAGATGGCGTCCGAGATTGCTTCGAACCGCTTGGTGAAGGGATCGGAACGGGGGGTGAAACTGTGACCGCCGGCCTGTTCGGCTGCTGCGTCGACCGCAGCCTCGGTGATGTCCTTGACCGCGCCGTCGCCGAGGTGCTTTTCGACGAAGGCAACGCCGGCTGCCTTGATGACAGCAATGGTTGTGGGTGCAGCTGCCGAGAGCAACGTGCGGGCCTTCTGCCCCGCTACGTTGGCAGGCATCGCCGACGCGACGGCGTTGTAGAACTCATCGGCCAAGGTGACGGTGTTCGAGGCAGACCAGGGGGTGAATGCCGTAACAGACCACTCAACGCTGTGTTCTGTTTCCAACACCTCGGTGATCATGTTGATTACCGACGATTTCCCCGCTCCCCAGGACCCAGTCAGCCCGAAAACGACACTTGGCCCCCCACCAGCGGTGTGGATACGCTCGGCGATTCTGCGCGAATAGGCCTTGCGATCGAGGCGATCCTCGCTCATCGAGGTGATCTCGACATCTACGCCCGCGACGGCCGGGTCGGTTCCAGTCTGCATCAGACAATGATCGCGGATGAGGAGATTGTGCGGCACCAGTGGTCATGATGTGAAGGACGACAGGCCGCTGTGCTGTCTGTTCGACGCCTGCCTCGTTCACGTCGTGCTCGTCCTGGCGGCCGACCGATCCGGGTTTCCTTATGTAAGAACGGGTCTGATGGGTCATTCGGTCTCGCTGTCGGGTTGGGTGATGCCAGGGAGAGTCCACTCGGCGAGCATCGGACGTTCTGGGTCTCGCAGCAGTTGGGGCAGAAAGACATTGAAATATGCACTATCGCTAGGTATGAGCTCGACTTCGAAGTTCGCCGCTGTTCCGGCATTCAAGGCAGCGATGGCATCAGCTCCGTTTACTGCGCGAGCTGAAGGGTGAAAGATCACGGCGGTTCCAAGATCGAGGGTGCGGTTGCCGAGTTGGAACGAATAATTGATCGACGCCTGGATAACCGACAGTTCGTTCAGGCGTTGACGTGTTTCGGGGGAATCGACGCCTGACAGGGTCCAGATGAGCGCGGGTGCTTGGATCGATTGGGTCACGTCTCCGCCGATCATGATGCGCGCAATGCGGAGATTGATGCGGTCTTCGACGCTGAACTCGACAGGTAGGTGGAAGCTGGTGTGCAGGTGACGCTGGACGACGTCGAGGTCGTAGGCACAGTTGTAGATGATGTCGAGATCGTCGTCTTCTTTGCGTTCAGGATGCGGATCAACTGAGAACGACATCAGCTGATCACCGTTGACGAAGACCTTGCACACCGCTTCGTCCATGTGGAACAGCCGCACCAGCTCAATGACCCCGACTGCATTTCTCGGCAGGATCTTGGTGAGCGTATAGGAGATATCGCTGCTTCCCTTCTGCCCTCGTTCTAGTGGGATCAAAAATTCGCAGGTGAGGTGGTCGTAGAATTTGGCGCGCAGTGCGTATCCGTCGGTACCTCTGTCCGCGTAGATGACTGTGCCCTGTGGGAAGCCTGAATGGTGCCTCCGCTGTCGGAGAACTGAATTGTCACGGGGGTGCCAACGGCTGCTGAGATACCCAGTCCCCGGAGCACTACTTCGACCTCGTTGTGGGTACCGCGGATCAGTTCGGGTCCGTCGATGTTGACCTGCCGTATCACCTCCGCAGGGAGGACCACATCGCCGGATGCGCCGAAACGTAGGCTGCGCTCGAGTTGGGTGCGTACGGCTTCGTGTTCAGGGCTAAATCCCAGATCAAGCGAAGTGGTGATCGGTGAAACGTGGGCAGCAGAGGGGTGGAGGGGCCTGACGGTCACCGTCGTGCGATTGCCGTGGCGGGTGAAGTCGTAGCCCCAGTGCGGGTCGGTCGAATCAGCAAGGTTCCCGAGATCAGTGAGTCTGCGGTGCAGGTCTTGTGCTCCACCTGTTAGGGTCTCGGTTTCAAGTCTGTACGCTTCGACATCACCTCTCAAAAGATTGCGTGCAAGGTACCGATAGATACCGGGGTCGTCGATTGCCATATCGTCGAGTTCGGTGATTCCAACTATGCCAACAGCAGGCGGGGTAATTCTTTCCTTCTCGAGGATTCGGTGACTCTCAAGCGCAAGGACGAATTCTCGTTCGCCCTTGGTCAGCTTTGCCGGCACGACAAGAAACCACTCTGCCGGAGCCGGGAGGAGCGTCATTGCTGTGACGAAGGAATTTGAGATCTGTCGTTGCCGCGTGCGCTTGAGATTTCCACTGAAACCGTCCGGGAAATGTTTGATCTGGTAAATGCTTCTGCGCTGGTCCGGGTGTTGAACTTCGACGTCTATTCCACCGTCACCGCCGCGCCCGTCAGGACAGATGACGGTGGCTCCGGCGTTCTCCCATCTGCGGCGGAGCATCACTTCGACGATCCGCTCGAACTTCTCACGGCCGAGTGAAGGCCAATCGATGGATCCTGTCACTCCGGTCATGACTACTCCTCTTCTCTTTCAAAAGGTCCAGTTGCTGCAGTGGGGGATACGGGTCGGGCCGGTAGGTGAGTGGAGTTGATGCTCGACCTGGCGATTTCCCTCATTTGATTCCGATGCACTCGTCGAACAATTGGAGGAGAAATCTTTGCTGCAGTTGAGTTCTCGCCAGCTGAGTATCTGATATTGCCGATCAGTCCTCGGCGCGTCGTAGATGTTCGGGTTTGAATTCAGCCACGTACAGTGCCCCTAGATCTTTCCAGTCGTCGGCTGAAGCGCGTTCGTCCGCGTGACAGTCGAGGCACTCATCGACTGTCCATTCGCTTAGAAGGACATAGGGTTCAGACCATTGTCCGCGGCGCCATGCAGCGCGGACACTCCGTCGACCCTCAGATTTTCCGACTCCGATCCAGAACTGATTGCCGGGATCGAAGCCGGTAATGCTGGGAAAATGTGCTGTGCGGGACCAGTTCCTCCATGCATGATTGAATCCAAGCTCGAACTCGACTTTTGCGCTGGTTACCGCCGTAACACCCTGCGCGAGGACACCCAGCGCCATGCCCTCTACAACGTGCTTTACTTGCTGATCCTTTGTCGTCATCGTCGAAGCATAATGTTGGCGCAAGCCTCCGATAGACGCATAGTCCCATAGATGCCCGGCGCGTATCGACGACGATGTCGGCTTTGAGGCGGGTAACCGTAAGCCGGACCTCGGGTTGCGTACGTGACGGCAATAGATTGGGAAGCCAGACTAAGCCGCCCATGTCGAAGTAAGCGGCCGGCGGCGCGGTGTTCGTGCTCGGTGGTGTGGGGGGAGTGGTGCCGGGTCGGGCGGGGGTGTTGTGTGGCTCGTTTTTGGGTGTTTTGAATGTTGTTGTGTTTCAGTGTGTTTCGGTATTCGGTTGGTGTTGGGTGCGTTTCGTGGGTTGTGCACGATGGTGTTTTTGTAAACGTCTAATATTGTTGTGGTGGTGATGGTTTCGGTGTTTTATGTTTTCGGGTTGTTTTTGCGGTTGGGTGGGTGTGGTGTATGATTGGGAGCATGATGATGACGAGGCAGTGGACGCGAGACGGGGCGCTTTTCGTGACCCTTCCCCTCCTCCCCAGCCTCGTTCGGGTATCGGGTACCGGTTCAGACGTTGCGATGAATTTGATTGGTGAGAACCAAGATTCGGAATTCAGAGGAGCGAAGCGACTCGATCGACGGCAACGGCACTCGACCCACTGCGAGCCGCGCAGCGGCTCCCTGGCGGGGAGCGCAGC
>NZ_JBMAIQ010000024.1:0-38768 GCF_048573875.1 Rhodococcus sp. SB1D | reverse complement strand
CCCCCCCCCCCCCCCCCCCCCCACCTTCATATCCGTTCGAGCTAGATGTTGTTCGGGTTACAGCGTGACAACCATCTTGCCGGTGTTCGCGCCGCGCATCAGGTCGATGAACGCTTGCGGTGCATTCTCAAGGCCTTCGACGATGGTCTCGTCCCACTGAATCTTGTTGTCGGCGAGCCACCCTGCCATGTGGGTGCGGAACTCGCCACCGAGGTGACGGTAGCCGCCCACGAGGAATCCGCGCAGTGTGAGCTGCTTGCCGATCACCAGTGCCAGGTTGTGGGGAGCGGTGGGCTTCTCGGTGGTGTTGTACTGAGCGATGGCTCCGCACAGGGCAATCCGGCCACCCTGGTTCATGGCATCGATGGCGGCTTCGAGATGCTCGCCACCGACGTTGTCGAAGTACACGTCGATGCCGTCAGGGGCGGCAGCGGCGAGTAGTTCGGTGATCGGGCCGTCGTGATAGTCGAATGCCGCATCGAATCCGAGTTCGAGAAGTCGGGCAACCTTCGCCGGTGAACCGGCGCTACCGATTACTCGCTTCGCTCCGAGCAACTTGGCGATCTGACCGACGAGCGATCCGACGGCACCTGCTGCGCCGGAGACGAATACGGTATCGCCTTCCTTGAACTCCGCAACCGCGGTGAGGCCGGCATACGCGGTGAGGCCAGTCATGCCGAGGGCACCCAGGTAGGCCGTCGCCGGCGCGATGGACGTGTCGGCCGGAGTCACTGCGGATCCGTCGAGGATGGCGTATTCACGCCATCCGAGGCCGTGGACGACAACGTCGCCCACGGCGCGATCAGCCGACTTGGATTCGACGACCTCGCCGACGGCACCACCGTCGAGCGGCGCACCGACCTGGAACGGCGGAAGGTAGGACTTCACGTCGTTCATTCGGCCGCGCATGTACGGGTCGACGGAGATGGCGATGTTGCGGACCAGGATCTGGCCGTCTTCGAGTTCGGGGAGTTCTACTTCGGCGGTGGCGAAGTTCTCCGACGTGGGCCAACCGTTCGGGCGTGAAGCGAGACGGATTTCCCGGCTGACAGTGGTAGTGCTCATTCGTCGTCCTTACTTACTTCGAGGGTGACCTCGATGTTGCCGCGAGTTGCATTGGAGTACGGGCACACCTGGTGTGCCTTCTCCGTCAGCTCGACGGCCTGATCATGGGGTAGATGGGGGAGTGAAACCTCCAGCGTCACAGCGAGTCCGAAGCCTCCTGCACCGTTGGGGCCGATGCCGACCCGCGCGCCGACTGCGGAATCAGCCACGTTGGCCTTCTCGGCACGGGCGACCATCTGCAGAGCGGAGTGGAAGCATGCTGCGTATCCGGCGGCAAAGAGCTGCTCGGGGTTGGTGCCTTCGCCGCTGCCACCCATTTCCTTGGGAATGGCGAGGCCGAGATCGAGGCGTCCGTCCGAGGTGCGAGCGTGACCGTTGCGGCCTTCGCCGGTGGCAAGTGCTTCTGCGGTGTAGACGATGTTCATGACTTCTTCTTTCCGTCGGAGTGGGCATTGGATGCTTGGAGCGACTCGCCGAGACGAGTGAGAACGTCTCGAAGTTCGGTGAGTTCGTCGGTGCTCAGACCAGTGGCACCTGCGAGTTTGGCCGGGATGTCCTCGGCCTTGCTGCGCAGGGTGGAACCCGCCTCGGTCAGGTGAATCTCGACGCGACGCTCGTCGGTGGTGAGGCGTCGGCGCTCGATGAATCCCAGACCCTCGAGCCTCTTGAGCAGCGGCGACAGAGTTCCGGTATCGAGATCGAGCGCCTCACAGATCTCACGCACCCCGCGGCCGTCTCGTTCCCAGAGTGTCAACAAGACGAGGTACTGGGGATACGTGATTCCCAGGTCGTCGAGCATTGCCCGGTACGCGGCCGTAGTGGCCCGCGACGCCGAATAGAGGGCGAAGCAGACCTGGCGTTCGAGAGCGAGTGGGTTGGTCACGAGAACAACTGTAGCGCACAGTTAAGTTGTGCACAACAAAGAAGTGTCAAATAGATCTACGAATAGGCGGCCGTTCGTCTACGGCGTCGACAGGATCTCGGAGACATGCGAGAGGAAGGTGTGCACTGTCCGGGCAGCGGGCGCAGGAAACCTGGTCCGCACTGCCAATCCGTCGTGAGTTCGTGAGAACCAGAACTGAACGTCGTCGGCGTTCGAGACGCGACTGAGTTGCTGCGGATTGATCGGCGCAGGCTGTGATTCGCTGGACTTTGATTTACGGGGGCGAGATCCACCGGGCATGGTTCTGTAGTCGGCGTAGGACACCGAGAAGATGTCTCTGCGAGTGGGCGAAACCTCGGGCCCCAAGCTCCGCAACACCTGCCTCGACGAGACGGACGACAGTGAAAGTGACTCGTGGAAAGCGAGATTGACTGCCCGGGCAGTGCTGTGAAGATTGTCCATGCTCGTCACGGTGATGGGCGCATTGGCTACCAGCCATCCGAAGGTGTGGTTGTGTCGCGGTTCCCGACGCGTGTGAACAGGGAACAGTAGGTGCGTGTCCCTCTTGCCGGTCAATTGTGTTGTGGCCAAACCGATCGACGCAAGAATTGCACCGAACGACGAGTGCCGATGATCGGCGCAGTTCTGGTCGAACAGCTCTGCTTCGTCGGCGTCGAGGAGCATTCGGGTGTCTGTGCCCTGGGGCGACATCGCCCCGGCGGGCAGTCCCAGATCTACGGGAAAATGGGGAGTGTCACCCCCGCATGCTCGGAGGAAGGACCGCCAACCCGCAATCCGGTGGTCGCCGGGCTCTGGATCCGCGGTTGCCGATTCCCGGAAGCAGTAGTTGAGGAAACTCCCGGGCTCCGGAAGGAGATCAGACGCGATCGGATCAGGGTCCGCCCGCGTGTATTCGCGATACAGAGTGCTGATCTCGGTAATTGCGATGCTCATGGACCAGCCGTCGCAGATGGCATGGTCGAACCCGCAGATCACTGTCGACTGGTCCTCGCGGGTGATGGCACCGAGAAAGTACGCGGGAAACGCGAAAGGATTGCACCATCGATCCAAGCGCTCGCCCAAGAGTTCTCGCACCTGCTCCGGTGTTCGCGCGTCAGCCACTGTTTCCTCACGCAGGCGCAGATCGCCGACGTCGGCGACGTCGACGAACAGTGCCGAGGATTCACCCGATTCTTCGGCCTGGGAGAACGAGCACGACAGGGCGTCGTGACGGGACGTCCATTCCTCGAAGCTGGCCTTGAGTGCGTCCGTGTCGATGGGGCCGGGAACGTCGAAAGTGGCAGCGAGCCAAGTCGTATCGCCGCGGCTGCCGGCAAGATGCAGCTGCTGATTGGAGGTCGGAGGAACCGGATACGTCGTTCCGGTGGAGATTTCACTCGGCGTCCACTGCAGAATGCGGCCCGGCCGTGCCTCGAACCTGTCGAGAAACGTGATGTGCATCAGGCGGTCTCCACTTCCTGACGCGCATCCGCCTGACGCACGACACGGTAGTCGCCGGTATCAGCGACCGTTCTCAGGACGTTGCGAAGGTGTCGTAGGTACCGATTCACCGATGTGTGCGCCTGATCGGTGTCCGGAAAACTGACCATCACGTACGTACGGTCTTCCTTCCGGTTGATCCACATCGACAGATCACCCGTCGTTCCTGGCCCACCCAGTGCCCGCGCCTCGAGTTCGTCATGGTGCTCGGCACCTGGAATCAGGCGCATGTCGATGTACGACACCATCGGCGGGACCGAGGTTCCACCGATGTCGGATCCGGTCAACTTCGACACCTGGGCGATCACCGAGTGAATGGACACGTCCGCGAGTCCCTTCACCGCAGCGCGAGCAGCGTGGGCAAGGGGGAGTGCATCGGTAAAGTTCGTGACACCGCTCAGCGTGAACGAGACCGGGACGAGATTGATGAACCAGCCTTGGGAATAGAGGTATCTCGGATCGGAGCGAGTGCCGACTGCGTTGAGCGCGAAGTAGTTCGCTCGATCCGCAACTTCGATCTCGGTGAGGGCGAGGGCTGCGAAGATCCCCGTGGAGAAGCCGACGCCATTGGACTTGCACAGCGCTGCGAACGCGGCTGACTCGTCGCTGTCGAGAACGTCGATGTGTGTGCGGGTCGACCGGGTCTGTTCGCCGCTCGCGACACCGAGGTCGAGGGGGAACGTCGGGAGTTGGCCGGCGTTGGCGGCGAGAATCGAAATCCACTGCTGCACAGGCGCTGCGGTCAGGTCGAGGTTGCCCGCAGATGTCCGTTCCTCGCCGCTGTACTCCACGTAGCTGCCGGGAGAGGGAAGTTGAGCGTCGATGCCGGCGCTTTCGGCGATGTACAGCGCACGAAGTTCTTCGACGCCCAGCATCAACGACAGGCCGTCGGTGTGCGAGTGATCGACGCCGTAGTAGACGGTGAAGCCGGCGCCGTGCTCGACGACGCCACTGATGAACGAGGGCCATTGCAATGGGCTGGTATCGCCGGCGAAACTTCGGCTCACATGCTCGCGAACCGCATCTGTCGTGTTCAGAGAACCGACGCTGTGCGGCGTGAGTTCGATCGTCGACGCATCCACCACGTGACGGTCGATGACCCCGCTACCGTCGGGATCTTCGGATGATCTCACCTCGAACCAACTGTGCAGTGTGTTGTGCCGCAGGACAAACGCCTGGACCGCCCGACGCAGTGCCTCCCGATCGAGATCACCGGGCAGAGTGAACGTGAATCCGATCCACGGTGACCAGTCGACGCCTTGTGCGCGCTTGTGATCGGCGGTACGAATGTGTCCTTCCTGTAGGAACGAGAGCGGTTGGTCGCTCCGCGGTGCCCCGGATGCCGCCGCCAGGGATTGTTCAGTAGGCCTGAACTCGGTGAGCGTCCCGGCTTTCGGTGCCCAGAGATCGATGGGTGTCATTTCCATGAGAGTTCTCCTCGATCGGTGCAGCGGTTTTGGTCGGAGGTGCGAAAGTGTCGGTCGAGAAGGCAAAGTCCTCCATTTCGCGGCGTAGGAGTCCCGCGAACTGATGGATGTGGCGGCTCGTGCGCGCGTTGCCCGGGTGGCGTATGGCCAGATTGAGCCCTTCGGGAGTCCGCGTGAGCCAGATGTAGACGTCGGTTCCCGAATGATCTCGACTACGAAGGCCCCTGGTCTGCCAGCTCGTCCATTGCTCGGCACCAGGAACGTGACGAACGTCCATGTACGAGAGCACGAACGGCAGGTGCTGCGGGGAGTCGATCAGCTCGCACACTTTCGAATACGGCAGTGCCGCGGCGGGGCGGACGCGCCGTATCTCCGTGCCGGCAACCTTGGCCAGATCGCTCAGGGTTGCGGCGGGGGCAATCGGAATCCTCACCGGCACAACACCGATGAACCATCCCAGCGACGCGGCCCATCGAAGCTCCGAACGGGTGTGTTGCGGCACGACGACGCGGAATTCGTCTGCACCGGTGAGATCGCCGGTCACCTTGGCCGCGCACGCGAGTATCGCGGCCAGGAATCCTTGGTTGCTGCGCTTGCTCGCTTCTGCCAGGCGTTCGGCTCCCCGGGCGCTCAGAAGCCAGGCGGACAGGCTCTGCTGAGGGACTCGGCGTCCGGTGACCGGTTCGGGTAGCGCTGGAAAGTACGGAGCCTCGCCCTGCGCGTAGAACTCGCGCCACGTCTGCACTGCCGGGTGAGAGCGGTCCGCGTGTCCCACGAGATCTCGTTCCTTGGTGCCGAAGTCGATGTAGCTTCCGGTCTCCGGCGGCGAGGGAGGGCTTCCCTCGCTCAACGATCGGTAGATCGTCTGCAGTTCGTGCGCGGTCAACGCCACCGAATATCCGTCCAGCAGAGCATGATCAGCGGCAAAAACCACGGTGAAGTGGTTGGGGCCTTCGATCGTCGCGAACTGATACGCAGGCCAGACAAGTGGATCGGTCGATCGGTCGAGCAGTTGCTGCAGATGCGTGAAGACAGACATCGAGGACGCAAGGTGTCCGACCTCGGTGCCCAGAATCCGGACGTCTCCAGACGCCGCGGTGCGTCGGACTATCGTTTCGCCCTCCACGGCGACGTGTGTTCGGAGCACTTCGTGGCGATCGATCCAGTGATCGAGAGCGGCCGCCCAGATCCTTCGGTCGAGTCGGTCGTGGATGCGAAACGAGGTACCCAGCCACGACGGAGTGCACACGTCGGTCTGATGGTGCACCTGCCGTTTCGCCTGCTGGGCATGTTTCAAGTGTGCCTCGTGTATGTAGCTGGCGGGACGCTGGTCGACAGGCCACAGTTCGGGCGGATTCACCGCGGCGGGAGTCCACTCGGTGACGGTCCCTGGAGGTAGGGGATAGTCGGCAAGTTCCGTGAATTCCATTGGGAAACCTGATCTCTCGAGATGGCGAAAGGTGGGGATCGTGAACGGGGCGGATGTTTGTAACCGAGAGTGACAGATGATTAGTCAAGGCAAGTAGAACGCGGCCCGAGGCTCCGCGCAACTGCTTCGGTGCGGGATGTGACGAGGAACATTCCGCTCGTTATTTCGGACAATTCGAATACTGGACATCCGGTTTACGGCCCTGGTCACCTGTCAGTTGATCGATCAATCACTCTGTGGTGAAACAAATTTCAACAGACCGTTGTGAATTCCGTCGGCGACGAAGCATGTGCGCATGCGAACGTCGGAATATGTTTATGTGTAGCAAGTTTCGTATTAATTCGGCTGTATCTCTTTTAATTGCAACAGGGTTCGTGTACTGCCGTCGTGTCGTTTCGGCGCGCGGATTGTTCACCGAGTATTGACATGCTCGGCATCTGCCGGTCGTATGCAGACGGTATTTCTAAGCGATGACTGATCCGATGGAATACGACCTGGTTGTGATCGGCTCCGGCCCGGGTGGGCAGAAGGCTGCCATCGCGGCGGCCAAGCTGGGTAAACGGGTAGCGATGGTCGAGAAAGGCAACATGCTCGGGGGAGTGTGCGTCAACACCGGCACCATTCCGTCGAAGACGTTGCGTGAGGCGGTTCTCTACCTCACCGGGATGAACCAACGCGAA
Source organism: Rhodococcus sp. SB1D (assembly GCF_048573875.1). NCBI lineage: Bacteria > Bacillati > Actinomycetota > Actinomycetes > Mycobacteriales > Nocardiaceae > Rhodococcus > Rhodococcus sp. SB1D. The sequence goes on along the minus strand of NZ_JBMAIQ010000024.1, from coordinate 31,784 downwards.
CTGTACGGCGCGAGTTACCGCGTCAAGGAGAACATCACTCCGGCCGACCTGCTGGCGCGAACCCAGCATGTCATCACCAAAGAAATCGAAGTCGTTCGATCTCAGCTCCTGCGCAACCGCGTCGAATTGTTGGTAGGGGTCGGCTCGTTCGTCGACGAGCACACCATCCTCGTCGAGGACGCCTCGCGCGGAGACAAGATGACGATCACGGCGAAGTTCGTCGTGATCGCGACCGGAACGTTGCCTGCTCGCCCGGCGGGGGTGTCCTTCGACAGTCACCGGGTGCTCGACTCCGACGGGATCCTCGATCTGACCTCCATCCCGACCACCATGGTCGTCGTGGGCGCGGGAGTGATCGGTATCGAGTACGCATCGATGTTCGCGGCACTCGGCACCAAGGTCACCGTCGTCGAGAAGAGGACGTCGATGCTGGACTTCTGCGACCCCGAGGTCATCGAATCGCTTCGATTCCATCTACGCGATCTGGCGGTCACTTTCCGATTCGGTGAAGAAGTGACGGCCGTCGACGTCGGAGCGAACGGAACGCTTACGACGCTGCGCAGCGGCAAGCAGATTCCCGCCGAGACCGTGATGTACTCGGCTGGACGGCAAGGCCTCACGGCGCCACTCGCGCTGGAGAACGCCGGGCTCGAAGCCGACGAACGTGGCCGTATCTACGTCGACGACAATTTCCGCACCAAGGTCGAACACATCTACGCCGTCGGTGACGTCATCGGATTCCCGGCGTTGGCGGCGACGTCGATGGATCAAGGTCGACTCGCGGCCTATCATGCCTTCGACGAACCAGGCGCGAAGCTGATGGATCTGCAGCCGATCGGCATCTACTCGATTCCCGAGGTGTCGTACGTGGGCGCCACCGAGGTCGATTTGACCAAGGAATCGGTGCCGTACGAGGTTGGCGTTTCCCGATACCGCGAACTCGCGCGCGGGCAGATCGCAGGCGACACCTACGGGATGCTCAAGATCTTGGTGTCGACGGATGACCTGAAACTGCTCGGTGTTCATATCTTCGGCTCGGGTGCAACGGATCTCGTGCATATCGGCCAAGCGGTGATGGGGTGCGGCGGGACCGTCGAATACCTTGTCGACGCCGTCTTCAACTATCCGACACTGTCCGAGGCGTACAAGGTGGCGGCGCTCGACGTCATGAACAAGATCAGGGCTCTCAAGCAATTCCACTAGGGGTCGGGGTGTCCCCAGGTACCGGTCAGGGGCGGTCGGTGTACTTCTCGGGTAGCACTTGTTCGAATACCTGAGGGTGATGTCAGGCCTGGGGAAATAGGGCAGGGTCTATCTCCATGACCATTGCCCGGGAACTTCGTGTGGAATTTCGATGCTGATCGGACTGATTGCCGCGATCGTGGCTTGCGTCGGGTACGGCGTTGCATCCGTGCTGCAAGCCTACGGCGCGCGCAAGTCGGCAGCTGCCGCCGAGCAGCGTGGCGAGGCCGGACACGTGACGGCGTCGGGTGGCCCGACCTTGCGTTCGACGTTCGCGGCCGCGCTGACGGCGTCGTTCATCCTGGGCACCGTGCTCGATGCGGTCGGATTCGCCGGAAGTGCCATCTCCGCGCGGCTCATTCCACTGTTCTTGTCGCAGACAGTGGTCAGTGCCAATCTCGTCATCACGGCAGTGCTGGGGACCGTGGTCCTCGGCATCCAGTTGCATCGTCGCGACTGGTTCGCGATCGCTGCGGTGATCGGATCGCTCCTGCTGCTCGGATTGTCGTCAGGTCACGCGGGCGGTGGGAGTTCCAACGACGTCGTCCATTGGGGTGTCCTCGTGGGCTCGGCGTTGATCTTGCTGATCGGCATCGGTTTGATCCGATGGTTGGGCTCACGCGCAGCAGTTGTCGCCGGGTTGATCTCGGGTGTGCTGTTCGGCTGTCTGGCCATTGCCGTACGCGTGGTCTACGGAATCGATCCGTTCGAAATCGGTACGATGCTCCGCGATCCGGCCGGCTGGGCGATCCTCGTTTCGGGCCTGGGCGGTTTCTATCTGCACACGGTGGCGCTGCAACTGGGATCCGTCAACGGAGCGACAGCGGCTCTGGTTGTCGGCGAGACGGTGGTTCCGGGAATCGTTGGCGTCGTGGTGCTCGGCGACGCGTCGAGACCGGGCCTGGAATGGCTTGCCGTCGTCGGCTTCGTCGGGGCAATCGCGGGCGCCGTCGCCGTGGCCGTCTTCGGCGCGGCGAGCCACGAGGAGAAACCGGTCGAAGAAGTTACCTTCTGATCCGGTAGACGAAAGTGTCCTCGAAGACACGACGGCGAACACGACTACAGACGTGTTAGAAAGGCAGTTCAGGCCGATCTCGGAGGGGTAGTCATGCAAGGGGCAGCAGCGAAGCACGAGGCCGAAGCCATCGCCGGAAACAAGGCAAATTGGGACGATCGCGCCGATGTGCATGTGCGCTCCGAAATGTATGACGTCGGCGGGTTTCTCGCCAACAGAGCGACCATTTCCACAGTTGTGCAGAACGACTTGTCGATTCTGGCCCCGCATCTGCCACAGTCAGGAGTGCAAGGTCACTCGCTCCTGCATTTGCAGTGCCACATCGGGATCGACACGATCTCCTGGGCGCGTCTTGGTGCGATCGACGTACACGGGCTTGATCTGTCACCCAACTCTCTGCACCACGCTGCTCGTATCGCAAAGGCAGACAACCGCGAGATCACCTGGGTGGAAGGTGATGCGCGATTCGCCTCGACGCTGATCGACCGACGTTTCGACGCGATCGTCACCAGTGCCGGAACAATCGTCTGGTTGCCGGAACTCACCGCTTGGGCTCAGTCGATCCACGACCTCCTCGAGCCTGGTGGGGTGTTTCAGATCCGGGACGATCATCCGATCCTCGGCGCAATGGCGTTCGAGCCGTGGATGATCACCGACGACTACCTCTCCGGAGGCGGCATGCGATCGTACGAAGACTCGGCGACTTACACCGGGACCTCCGATGGGCAGATAGCGCACACTGCCAACCACGAATGGCGCCACGACCTAGGCGAGGTCATTGGTTCCTTGCTGGATGCGGGTCTTCATATCGAATCAGTTTCGGAACTTCCCTATATGGACTGGCCGGCCTTCCCCGAACTCGTTCCATGCGCCAACGGATGGACTCTGCCGAGCCACTCTCCGCGGATACCGTTGAACTTCGCCATCGTCGCCAGGCGAAATCAGCGAAGTGAGTGAGCAGAGCCGATCCCTTGGAAGACTTCGAATTATTCCTCGAGCGGCGTGGCCGTATTTCGTGCATGATCGTCGGATGGCTTTGTCCCGGTTGTTGCCTGTCAGCTCGCCCTTATCGCAAGTCGGCGCGTCTGGTGTGGTGCGTCCAGGAATCGAGTTAATCGTAGTTCTTTCGAGCTAATACTTCTGGTGGATAGTGCTTTTCGCTCGAACTCTGCTCGGCGTTGTTGCAACCGTTCGGCGAAGTTGCAGTATCAGGTTCGAATGAACCTGCGTCGCTGTTCGATCGGTCAATTGGTAACGGAAACCGCGTTCTCGCAGATAGTTCCAATGCGCCCCAATGTCCCGCTTACGTTGTGCGTCACGGGCAGCGGGACGAAGAACGGAGGAAAGTGATGAGCAGCTTGGATATTCAACGCTGGTCGAACGACTTCACCGCGCTGACCAAGGTCATATCGGAAGGCATCGAGCAGTTTGTTCTCCGGTTCATTTCCAGCTGAAGTGATCTGAGCTCGTTGCCGGGTGCGGATAGTTCAGTCGTCGCTTCCGCGGTTCGAGTGATGAATTGCGATGAAATAGAGGTTCTTACGGCGTCTGGGAGGCCTGGGCGGGGGCGAGCAGGTAGGAGAACACGTACGTAACTGCGGCGATGACCGCCAGTACGATCAAGGACATCGGGAACCCTGCGGCATCTCGCACCGGGTCACCAGTAGCGACGACAGCCGCCATGGACACTCCGATTACCAGCAATGTCACCGCCAAGGCAGAGCACGCAGCGAACCGATGCTTCCAGCAGCAGACTGTGCGCGCCGGCCATGTGTGGCTTGTTCTCAGGGCGCAGCGCCCACCTGCAACAGCGCTCGAGCCGACAATCAGCCCTGCCAGCGCTCCGATGAAGGCGGGTATGAACAGTCCTACCCAGGACCAGGCTCCATCGCCGACTATCGGGATCATCACGGCGACACCTGTGACCGCACCTGTGAGCGCAGCCAGACTCAGTTCCTTGTCGACCCAGCTCATGGATCAACTAGAACACAGGCACGCTCGCGAGGCTGTGGAGTATCTCGGATTCAGGGGCTGAAGAACTCGAGTCGGCGGTGCAGGCGTGCGATCGACGGGTCCCCGATCGTGCGTCTGCCGTCGGTTCGGGCTTGGCTCGGGGTCATCCCGTAGAAGTCCTTGAACGCTCGCGCCAACTGGGATTTCGAGGTGAAGCCGCATCGCAGGGCCAACGCTTCGATCGTTTCGTTCGGCATCTCGGTTCTGGTCAATTCGCGGTAGACGAGTTCGAGACGCTTCCGCCGAATGACAAGAGCTATTCCGCCGTCGGATGCGAATGCGCGATAGAGCTGTGCCCGGGAGACGGACAATGCTGCGCACATGCTCGTCGGGCCGAGCCAGGTCTCCGAGAGATGCTCGGCGATGTAGGCGTACGCACGATCGCGGAGAGAGTGATCGGGCCGCGGCGACAGATCAGGTTCGGCGATACCCAAACTGACACGAAGGAGGGAAGCGACGACGTCCTCGTAGCCGGCCGCAGCATCGGGATCGAGATGCGGTAGCGCGAGTACGACCGATTGCATGCACTGAGCGAGCACGACGGCAGGAACTCCGCGCAGTACCGTCCCGTGTAGAGAACGACCCTTCGACTCGGCCTCGACGAGGGAACGCGGTGCGAGGAGCGTGATGGTGCGCCCTGTCGATTCCGCCTCCGCGTCGGCGGTCCAGGTACGCCCGAGGTCGAAGAATGTGACATCGCCTGGACGTGCGACGAAATCGACTCCGTCGGCGTTGCCGCTCAACTGCCCGTCGAGGACGACCTGGACCATGTATTCATCGTCGAGTCCGCTCTCGGCGATCAGCCGATTGTTTCGGGTGTACTTCTGTGCGTTGAAGGTAGTTTGACCGATCAACGAGGTTCCGATGGAAAGCGCTGTGATCGAGCCTTCGAGAGATGTGTCAGGGTCAATTCGGTCGGTGACGAAGAACGGACGTGTGACACTGCGCCAGAAGTCGTCGGCGTCCGCAGGATCGACCGATCGGGTTGACACGCGGATGCGGGCGGAATTCATCGACACGCGGGCATGATATGTCAGATCCCGCAGGTCGCAGTCACTCTCCCGCAAATAGACGTCAATAGTGACCGAGCCCACATAATGAGACAAATCGGGCGTATTTGTGAGACGGCCAGTGCTCGCGTGTCGCGGCGAAGCTGTCTATGTTGTTCGTTATGGGTGGACAGGTTGGGAGTTCGATGCTCGAACGAAATCTCGAGTTCGGCGGGGATCGACTGCTCGTTTGTCGGCCATCATGACGTCCACTTCGAATCGATCGCAGCTATCTCGAGCAAAGCGAAATCCTCGAGGAAGGGGCACGCTGCAAAGGCGGCTTGCCGGGCGTGGAGCCACGGCGATTCGTCCCCGCCTCCTCGGATTGATGGAACGCTCGGCGGGATTGACTGTCATCGATTCGCCACTTGGGTTCGGCAAGACGGAACTCGCCGCGTTGTGGCTCACGACTCTCGGGCAGGTGCCGAGCAGACCGGTAGTCTGGGTGCCGGCGCCATCGCATCGGATGACCCCCCTCGAGTACTGGAACACCGCGCTCGCAGTAATTCAGGATTCGCTGGAATCACTCGAGGCCCCGCCACGAATGCGCGAGGATCCAGTGGGCGCGATCGAATCACTCCTCGACTCGTCACCCGCACCATTCGTGTTGGTGTTCAACCGCATCGACCTGGTTGAGGGTGACGAGGTGGGACGCCGAATCGTGGATCTGATCGTGCGGCTTCCCGGATTGAAAGTAATCGTCACGCTGCAGGATCGGTCTGCGACGGACTTGCTCGAAGACGTCCGCGTGGACGAGTACCTGTGCGCGAACGACCTCAGATACACGCTCGACGAGTCCACCGTTCTGTTCGCGGAGGCAGGGATTCACCTTCCCTCGGGCATCGTCCATTCGATGTGTGAACGCGTCGCCGGCGTTCCCGTGCTGATGAAGGTTGCTCTGAGTGCGGTTGCGGGGCTGAGTGAACCGAGCCGTGGACGCGAACGCGTTCAGCAGCGAGTGGACCAGGCGATCCACGCGTACGTCAGTCGGACCGCTCCTCGGTCGGGCAAGTCGCTCGAGTTGTTCGACTTCGCGACTACGATCGCCGCTGCCCGCACGGTGACACCAGAGATCGCTCGTGTCTTGTCCGACGATCTTGACGTGGAGGGCAAACTGGACTTGCTCGAGTCTTTCGGTCTGATCTTCCGGAATGGTTTCGAGGGAGAACCGTCCTGGTACTTCGCGCCGTCAGTTCGACTGGCATTCATACAGATACGGGCCGAACAAGGGGATGGATTCGAAGATCCCTTCCAGGTACTCGTCGATCACGCTCTCGGGACTTCGGATATAGCCGGTGCCGTTCACTACGCCTTGGACGGACGCAAGTGGACCAGGGTGCTCGACATACTCGAGCGCCACTGGGCTGATCTTCTGGTCGATCACACCGGATTGGTCCGGACTGCGTTGCAATCCATACCCGGTGACGTACTCAGTTCGAACCCTTCGATTCTGGTGGGTCGTGACCTGCTCGAATCACGTCTGCGGCCGCAGTTGATCAACGGCGATTCATTACCGACGGAACCGGCGGAATTGCGTGCGATAGGTGGTAGTCCGCATGCGCACAGCTTGTTGAACGTCGGAACTGTCCAATCGGTGGTGCTGAGAACGTCCGGTAAGTACCAACGCTCTACCGAGATCACGCGCAAATTGGCGCACGTCGTATACGGACTCGGCGACGAGTCGTTGGGTGCGTTGGGGTCTCAACTGCCCGCCCTGCGGTTGATCTGGGGGGTCTCGCATCAATTGACCGGTGACCTCGGTGATGCCGCGGTGGAATTGCGACTCGCCTATCAAGGTGCGGTGCAACATGGTCCGGAGTTCGTCCTGCGTCACGCCGCAGGCAATGCCGCGCTCAACTCCGCGCTGATCGGGGACGTCGCGCACGCGACGGACTGGCTGCACCTGGAATGCACACACCCGGACGTTTCGGGATGGTTGGGACCGCCCTCGCACATGGGGGGAGCGATCGCGCGGGCACTGGTGGCGTGCGACAGCGTGGACCTGCACGCCGGCGCTGCCGCGATGGACGCACTCGCCGAGGTCACACCGCCGGGCGACCTGTGGGCGTTCGCGGCCTACACTTACACCAGATTTGCACTGCTGCAATCGGACCCGTTCTCGGGGCTGATTTCCCTCCAGCGCGCAGTGGCAACGCACGGGCACGTGAATCCGTGTGAACGATCGCTCGGTGACGCGCTTCTCACCGCGGCACGTATCGATCTTCTGTTGGCGTCCGGGGAGGGTACCAAGGCGCTGGAAGAATCAGTCGCTGCGCCACATACGTTTGCAGTTGTCACGGTCTCCGTGGCGCGGACGCATCTCCTGACCGGGTCGCCGTCCCAGGCATTGGAATTGTGCCGCGAAATCGATTGGAGCGGGCAGTATCTCACGAGGTTTCGGCTCGAATCCCTGCTGATCGAATGCGCTGCTCTGTGTGAACTGGGCAGGATCCCCGCTGCCGCGAGTACATGGGAGGAAGCTCGCGGACTGCTCGAAACCTCCGGTGTCCTGTCGGCCCTGGCGACGATACCGCGTGATCTGATCAGGCAACTCGAAGATGGGGCCGAGGGCTCGAGCAGTGCCGTCGCGACCTTTCTCGAATCCGAAGCGGCGCAGATATATCCGGCGGCCATCGTTCGGGTCCAATTGACGAAACGGGAGATGGACGTTCTCGTGGAACTGGGTCTCGGCATTCCGATCGGTGAGATCGCGCGGCGGTTGTTCGTATCCAACAACACGCTGAAGAGTCACCTCCGAGCCTTGTATCGCAAACTCGGTGCGCATTCCCGGGAAGAGGCTGTCGCGGCAGCGCACCGACACAACCTCCTCGGCAGTGGGCAGGACTGATCGGCGTCAGTGCAGATTGCGCTCGGCGTAGACCTTCATCGCGTCACGGACCAGTGAAGCGGTGCCTTCTCCGTACTTGTCGTAGTTTGCAGTGAAGCGGGGATCGTCGACGTACATCTGGCCGAGTCCGGTGAAGGCGTCGGCGCTGGGAGTCCTTCCCTGCCAACCGATCTTTATCCACTCGAACTGTCTTCGGGTAATCGTCTGGACGTCGTCGCTTTCCGCGGACAGCCCCGCTGTCAGTGCTTTTCCGAATGCCGCTGCGATGTCGGCTTGAGCTTGCAGATGAGCTTTACGGTCCTGCTCCGACATCGACCGCCACCAGTTGTCGCCGCTGGTGTAGGCGTCCTTGCCCCAACGCTCGATGACCTCGTCCTTGTATCGGGTGTGGTCGAACCCGTCGAAAACATCTTCCGGCATGAGTGATTCACCATTCTTCGTCTTGTTCAAGGTCCTGTTGACCGATTCGATCTGTCTCGAGATCCGCGTGCGCTCTTGCTCGAGGAGTTCGAGGTGCGTACGCAGTGCGGCGGCCGTATCGCGTTCGCCGGTGAGGACTTCGGCGATGGCCGGCAATCCGAGTCCGAGTTCCCGAAGTAGAAGGATGCGTTGCAGTCGCACCAGGGCGTCTTCGTCGTAGAAGCGGTAGCCGTTGGCGCCGATGCGACTCGGTTCCAGGAGTCCCAAATCGCCGTAGTGACGCAGCGTTCTGCTGGTGGTACCTGCGGATTTGGCGAGTTCTTGGATGGACCATTCGCTCACGTGGAGTTCCTACTCTCGGATCGGTTGTGCTCATTCAGCATGCAAGTTGACGTTGCGTCAATGTCAAGAAAGTTCTCGGTGTGCATTGTCGGGAACGTTTTATGTCCGTTTCGCCGTATCGCCACGAACGGGTCTCCAACTGATTGATTCGATGACCTAGGTCACGTGATTTGGCTCACAAATTGTCAATTTGAATAGTTGAACAAGCCTCTGTTGACGCTTTCACATACCTCGACCACGATCATCTGAACAGATCGAGTTACGCGGTTGTTGAAAATGCACGGTAGTTGAAATGCACTGCAGACGGAACGGTGGTCCACGATGACTGAACTGGTGTCGGGCGTAGCCCAGGCCAAGCCCTATGACCTCGATGATCGGTACCGGTCGGGATCGGGACCGGTGTTGCTGACCGGTGTTCAGGCAATTGCACGCGGCTTCGTCGAGCAGCACGTTCGCGACATTCGGGCAGGTAAGCGTATTGCCACCTTCGTCTCCGGTTACCAGGGCAGCCCCCTCGGCGGCGTCGACAAGATGCTTCACGGCATGCCCAAGGTTCTCGCCGAGCACGACATCACCTTCATCCCTGGCTTCAACGAGGAGCTCGCCGCCACGGCGGTATGGGGAAGCCAGACGGATCTCCCCGCCGGAACCGCGACCCACGACGGCGTGACCGGCGTCTGGTACGGCAAGGGCCCCGGCGTCGACCGCGCTACCGACACCATTCGCCACGCCAACATGTACGGCGTGAACCCCAAGGGCGGCGTCGTCCTCCTGGTGGGCGACGACCCCGCGTCGAAGTCCTCCACGGTTCCGGCCGTCAGCGAGCGCTCGCTTGCCGCGATGGGCGTGCCGGTTCTCTTCCCACGCAATGCCGAAGAGATCATCACGATGGGTATGCACGCCGTTGCACTCTCGCGTGTATCCGGTTGCGTCGTAGCGCTGAAGATCGTCGCCGACGTCGCAGACGGTGCCTGGACGATCGACGGCAGCATCGCGGACTTCGACATCGTGGTTCCGGAAGTGCAGTTCGAGGGCAAGCCCTTCGTCTACAAGCAGCGTCAGATGGCCGCGCCGCCGGACAGTGTCATCGCCGAGGCCGATCTGTACGGCCCGCGATGGGATCTTGTGCACGCGTACGGAACTGCCAACAACCTCGATGTGATCGAGGTCAACCCCTCCGGTGCGAAGATCGGTATCGCCGCCACCGGTACAACTTTCGACTCCGTCCGACAAGCTCTGGCAGACCTCGGCGTCGATGATGCCGCGCTGCACCGCGCCGGGATCCGTCTCCTTCGCATCGGAATGTGCTACCCCGTCGTGGGCGAGAAGATAAAGGAGTTCGCCGAAGGTCTCGAGCAGATCGTCGTGGTCGAGGACAAGACCGCGTTCATCGAAGCTCAGATCCGGGAAGTCCTGTACGGCACCGACGATGCCCCTCGCATCATCGGCAAGCGTGACGGCCAGGGCCGTCTGCTCATGCCTGCCAGTGGTGAACTGACCGCAGGCCGGCTGCTCGCCCCGTTGCGCCGCGTACTGAAGCCGCACGTCGAACTCAAGCGCACCCTCCCGGCCCCGCTGTCGCTGAACGTGCTCTCCGCCAAGCGAACCGCGTACTTCTGCAGCGGGTGCCCCCACAACCGTTCCACCGCTATCCCCGAGGGTTCCATCGGCGGCGGCGGAATCGGTTGCCACACACTCGTCACCATGTCCGGCCGTGAGGACAGCGCTGTCACCGGCCTGACGCAGATGGGCGGCGAGGGCAGCCAGTGGATCGGGCAGGCACCGTTCACCGACGTGCCTCACCTGTTCCAGAACATCGGCGACGGCACCTTCTTCCACTCCGGTCAGTTGGCTGTCCAGGCATGCATCGCCGCAGGCGTGAACATCACCTACAAGTTGCTCTACAACGAAGTGGTAGCGATGACCGGTGCACAGGACGCGGAAGGTGCCCTCTCCGTTGCTCAGCTCAGCCACAAGCTGACCACCGAGGGCGTCAAGCAGATCATCATCTGCGCCGACGAGCCTTCGCGTCACAACAAGCGCGCTCTGGCCAAGGGCACCAAGCTCTGGCACCGCGATCGCCTCGACGAGGCCCAGAAGGAGCTTCGCGAGATCAAGGGCGTCACAGTGTTGATCTACGACCAGCACTGTGCGGCCGACGCTCGTCGCCAGCGCAAGCGTGGCACGCTGCCCACTCGCAACACTCGCGTCGTCATCAACGAGGCAGTGTGCGAAGGCTGCGGTGACTGCGGTGTGAAGTCGAACTGCCTCTCGGTCCAGCCCGTGGACACCGAGTACGGCCGCAAGACGAAGATCGACCAGACGTCCTGCAACACCGATTACACCTGCATGGACGGCGATTGCCCGTCGTTCGTGACCGTCGAATTGGTACCGGGCAAGAAGGCTCCCAAGGCCGCACGTCCCGTCCCGCCCGTCGTCGCAGACCCCGATTTCGGACCGCTCACCAGCACGCAGAACGTTTTCCTCGCGGGCATCGGCGGCACCGGCATCGTGACCGTCAACCAGGTGCTCGCAACGGCTGCACTGCGCGCCGGCCTCGAGGTGGAGAGCCTTGACCAGATCGGACTGAGCCAGAAGGCCGGACCGGTTGTCTCGCACCTGCGTTTCAGCTCCAGCGCGCTCGAGCCGTCCAACCGCCTCACTCCGGGCAGTGCGGATTGCATCGTCGCCTTCGACCTGCTGACCGCGACGGACAACAAGAACCTCGACTACGGCAACGCCGAGAAGACGGTCTCCATCGCCTCGACGTCGCAGACGCCGACCGGAGACATGGTCTACGACAAGGCTGTTCGCTACCCCGAGGAGACGTCACTCCTCGCCCGTCTCGACAAGGTGTCGCGCACCCTGCGTTCGTTCGACGCACTCGCCGCGGCGCAGGAGTTGTTCGGTAACACCGCAGCAGCCAACTTCCTGCTGATCGGTGCTGCCTACCAGAGCGGCGGACTTCGTCTGCCGGCCGAGGCCATCGAAGAAGCGATCGGCATCAACGGCGTTGCCGTGGACGCGAACATCGCGGCATTCCGTTGGGGTCGTGCAGCAATTGCCGACACCGCAGCGTTCTCGGCCGTCACCACGCCGGCCAAGTCCGTCCGCGAACCCGTTGTCGCACCGGCTCACATGTTCGCCGGAACCACCTTCACCGGTGAAACCCTGCGACTGGTGGAACTGCGTGCGGCGCAGCTCATCGAGTTCCAGTCCGTCAAGATCGCCCAGCGCTACATCGATCAGGTTCAGGCAGTCTGGACCGCCGAACGTGCCGCAACCGAGCGGACCGATTTCAGCGAGGCTGTTGCCCGCGGCCTCTTCAAGTTCACCGCGTACAAGGACGAGTACGAAGTTGCTCGTATGCTGGTCGACCCCGCATTCATCGAGGACGTCAAGTCTCAGGTGCCGGCCGGGGAGAACCTGACCTACAAGCTCCACCCGCCGATCCTTCGAGTGATGGGCCGCAAGAAGAAGATCGGTCTCGGACCCAAGTCGCATGTTGCACTGAAGGTTCTGGCCAAGGGTAAGAAGCTTCGCGGTACCAAGCTCGACCCCTTCGGCTACATGCACGTCCGCAAGGTCGAGCGTGAACTGCTCGCCGAGTACGAGGCCATGATCGCTGACCTCTCTCGTACGCTCGCAACCGACGGATACGATCGCGCCGTCGAGATCGCGGCACTGCCGGACGTGGTTCGCGGTTACGAAGACATCAAGCTCGGCAACATCGAGCTGTACAAGACTCGCCTGCGCGAACTCGGTGTCGGTGAGTAGGAGCGCCGGCGAGTAGATCGAACAAGACTGTGCCCCAGCGACCGTCGTCGCTGGGGCACAGTTGCATTCAGGGCCTTCTCGGACCCAGGCAGGTTCAGGAGGGCGGGAACTGGCCGTCGGCAACCACGGCGCTGCCGTTCCACGTGAAGTTCACTATGTTCGGTCCGCCTTGGGGACAGCAGAATGCATCGTCGTCCAGCAGCCAACGATATTGGACGGATACCGAATCCTTGTTGCTGTCGATGACGTGTGTGTACGAGTACGGCTCACTGGTAGCCGTGCCCAGGTATGTTCCGTCGTGGAAGAACAGGACGTGTGACTGGTAAGTCGCATCGCCGACGCCGTCGCCGTCCACCGAAACCCAGAGCAGGTCAGGACAATTCCCGATCTGTTCTTCGCTCGCGGATCTCGGTATCCAATTGCCCCCGTTGATGTCGGTGCCCAGCGTGCCGATGGCGTCGGTGACGAGCGAGGAGCCGACGTCGAGACAGGGACCCGAAGCGGGGATTGCTGTCGTAGTCGCCGTCGTGGATGCATTTGTGCGGGTGTTCGATTGTGGCGGGGGAGAGCTCGCTACCGTCGTCTCGGTTTCGTTTGCCGTCGATGTCGCCGACGCCGTTGAACTGGCTGCCGTGGAACTCGCCGCCGCTTCAGGTGTTCCTTCGGTCGACCCACAACCGGCGACCGTCAGGGCAGTGGCCGTCACCAGTGCAGCGGCTGCGACGGCGGCCGAAATCGGAGCTTTCCTGCGCATGCGTCCTCCAGAGTGTATGGGTTCACGTGTTCAAGTCCCTCCTTCGTTCTGTCGCCGGGCCGCATGCGTGCGTTATCGAACAACCGGTAACGATCAGCTATCGGACTCGGCGTTCCGTGCTTCGGTGCTCTTGGCCCCGGCCGCGTCGTATCGCACGGATCCAGCAACGACGGTCATCGCAATCTCTGTGGTCAGGAGAGAATCGACCCCTTCGGTGAACGGATCTTGTTTCAGTACGACAAAATCGGCTGCTTTACCCCGAACCAGCTGGCCGGTCACATCTTCCCACCGGCACGAGTAGGCAGCGTCGCGAGTTGCGTGAGCCAGCGCGTCCGCGAGGGGGAGTGCGTACTTCGGCAGGTTGGGTGCCAGTGACGGATCGATTGCGGATCGACGGGTGGTGGCGATGAACATGTTCGGCAGCGGCGGGTGGGGAGCGGTCGGAGCGTCCGAACCCAACGCCAGAACCGCTCCGGCCTCGGTGAATTCGGGCCAGGGGTACGCGCGATTGACCCGGTAGTCGCCGAGCATCGCCTGCCAGTTCTCCTGGATTGCAGGGTCAGCGTGAACCGGTTGCATCGAGGCGATGATTCCCAGGCGGGCAAGCCTTTCGACGTTGTCCCGGGTGATGGACTCCAAGTGTTCCATTCGGTGCCTGCGGGGAATGTCTCCGTTGGCGGCGATCGCGTACTCGAGTGCCGTCAATCCGATCTCCGACGCCTCGTCGCCGATCGCGTGCATCGCGATCTGCAGGCCTGCGGCGTCAGCGGCTGTCACGACGGGTATCAAGGACTCGAGATCCCAGATGGGCTCGGCGTTGGTGCCGTCCGAGTACGGCTCTTTCATTGCGGCAGTGCAGCTGTCGATCACACCGTCGATGATGATCTTGATTCCGGCGATACGGAGCCACGGACCTTGGACGCGCTCGTGGAGTTCGATCACGTCGTGAACTTGTCCGACGTTGTCGGCCTCGTTGTCCTCGCGGGTCATCAGCCAGTGAGCCGCGACACGCAGCGGCAGTGTTCCGTCTCCTGCGTCCAATGCTCTTTCCAGCGAGGCTAATTCGTCCGCGCCGAGTGCCATGTCGACCGCACCGGTCACGCCGTCCTCGAGATAGTGGCGGAAGGCGAGAGCGAGGGCGGCGTCCCGGTCTTCGTCGGATGCGAGCTCCGCCAGTTTCGGCCAGACGTAGAGCATCATGGCGGTCTCGTACAGCATTCCGGTGGCTTCTCCGGTGTCCGGATCCCGGCCGATACGACCGCCGATCGGATCGGGAGTGTCCGCGTCGATGCCGAGTTCTCGCAGTGCTGCAGTGTTCACCCAGACCGAATGTACGTCGTTGGCGTCGAGGTACACCGGGCGATCGGGCACGACGGCGTCGATCATCTCTCGCGTCGGGTGCCCTCCATCCAGCGCGGAGAACAACCAACTGCGACCCAGCAGACGTGGTGCATCCGGGTTCGATTCCGCGAATTGCTTGATGCTGGACTGAATGTCGGCGAGATCGGTGGCATCACGCAGATCCAACTTCTGCAGCGCGAATCCCATCATGACCAAATGTGTATGTGCGTCGACGAAACCGGGTAGCACGACGGCGCCTTGGAGATCGATCACCTCGGCGTCGGGTGCCAGGATATCGGCATAGACGGTTTCGCCCACGAATCTGAGCTTGTGGTCCTCGACGACTATGGACTCGGCCCATCCGTCGTCGGCAGCCGTGAAGATCTTTCCGTTGCGGTAGTGAGTGATGCTGTCATTCATGACTTCTACGTGATCCTTACGCGATGACGGTAGTAGTGATGGCGGCGCTGTGGTGACGATACGCACCTTCGGTATGTGCAGAGAGTCGGGAAACCAAGGCGAACGGGACCAGTAGAACGAAGCTGATCCCCGAGATGATGACTCCGAAGGTCGGATACCCGAGGCCGGCCGTCACCGAAGTTCCGAACAGCGGCGCGAACGCGGAGCCGATGAGGTAGGTGCCCAGTAGTGGCGCCGACCATCGGCCGGCCGCGTCGAGCGCGGCCGAGATGGCAACCAGGACGATGAACGTGGCCGCGTAGATCGTGTTCCAAGCGATGACCACTACCAGGTAGATCGTGGGATCGGTGGTGAGGCCGGCAGACAGCTTCAGAATTGCCCCGAGTATCAGTAGCACGGAGATCGATACTGTCCGACTGACCCGAGAACCCAACGCGGTCAAGGTAACAGCCGCGAGCACACCACCCGCCGTTGATGCGCTCAGTGCGAGACTCATTTGTTGATCCGAGAGCCCGGCGTGCTCGGAACCCATGATGCCGAGTACTGCCCACAACGAGTCCTCGCTGATCGCCCAGACTGCAAGCATCGCGAGAAATGCGGTTCCGGCAAAAGTGAGACGTTTCGCGCTGACCCCGGCGGGGAGAGCTGTGGTCGTATTGGCGGACTTCGCCATCTCCGGCGACTCTTTCACCGGGGACGACGGCAACCAGGTGACCGTTGCTGCGGTAGCCAGTGCCAGGACTGCGACGATGCCGAATGCGTTGGTCATGTGTGTGCCGAGGATGGGTATGAGAGCGAGGACGGCTGTGACGACGACACGGTTCACGAGGCCGCTGATGCTTGACGCCCGGTCCGGGTTCGTGAGCGCGGCCAGTGCCGCTCCGCCAACGGATGCGGATCCACCAGCGCCGATACCGCCGACGATGATCGCGGCGCATGCGATCGTCGTGGACGGTGCGATGGCCGCAACGCCGAATGCGGCTGCCATCGCGATCAGGCTGACGCGGCCGAGGAGATGGCGATGCCGGCCCGAGGCGATTCGGGTGGTGGCGAGGCAGGTGACGGCGCAGACCAGCAGCGATGCGGTCAGAACGGCACCGGCAGCGGATTCGGTGACACCAAGGTCCTCGACCATTGCCACGATCATCAGGGGGATGAGGTTCGCGGTGATGAACCCCATGACGCCGATACTGAAGACGGCAATACCGCGGTTGGCGGTGAGTGGAACCCGGTCGGACTGCGTATTCGTCGAAGCGTTGATCGGCACTAGGGCAACCCCATGTCCTGAAGGGGGTGGCTGAACCGACCCCTGGTGGCGTGATGCGAGTCACTTAATGAATGTGATTCGTTAAGTATGGGGATGGGCTCCGCCACGGTCAAGAGATCTAACGAATTTGATTCGTTAATTGTATGTTTCCGTGCTTCCGTAAAGTGGCGTCGCCGGTCTGTTTCCTGTTGTGAGGCTTATGCTTCCGCAATGGCTGAGATTGCGGAACGCACCCGCTACTTCGAGCGCTACGTCACTTTCATCGACGCGATTGTCGCCATTGCGATCACGCTGCTCGTCCTGCCGCTGGTCGAACTCACCAGTGACCACCACGGCACCACGTCGGAACTCCTGCGCGATCACGCTGCGCAGTTCTATTCGTTCGCCCTGAGCTTTCTGGTGATCTTCCGGCTCTGGTGGTCGCAGCATCGGTTGCTTCGTTTTGTGGTCGACGGAGACAAGGTGGTCGTTCGTGGGCTGGGGTTGTGGGTGATGACCATCGTGTTCCTGCCCTTCCCGACAGCGCTCGTTGCGGCGCCGTCGCAGGATCTCGGGACCAGGGCTCTCTACATCGGGACAATGGCAGCCAGTGCTGCGTGCCTGGCGGTGGTCGCGTGGGGTCTGGTTCGCAACCCTTCGTTGAGTGAAGAGAATGCGAAGCCGCATTTCACCGCTGAAATCGTCACTTTCCTGATCATGGTGGTGGCGCTGCTCGTCAGTGTGCTCGTTCCGGTGACGTCGTACTTCCCGCTGTTTCTTCTCCTGCTGTCGACGCCGATCGAGAAGCTGTGGAACCGAGTGGCGGCGAAATGGAGTCGCGGTGAAGGTGAGATGAGCTAGTCGGCGCGAGCGGTCATCGCGGATTTCTTGGCTTTGTTTCCGCAGATGTTCATCGAGCACCAGCGTCGGTTGTTGCCGCGACTGGTGTCGACGTAGAGGCCGGTGCACCCGTCGCCCTGGCAGGCCTTGACGCGGTCCCGGTCGGCTCCACCGAGCACCGCGATCGCGTCGGCAGCCACTATCGACAAAGCGTCGCGGATCGGATTGTCTCCGGCTGATTTCCAGAGGGCCCGGCCACACTCGAGGACGAGGTGGGCATCACCGAGCTCGGATGCGGTGTTGACGATCCCGACATCGGTGCGTGAGGCGCGGCGGTTCTCGCACACGGCGGTTCCGATGCGATGAATGGCCTCACGTAAATCCTGCGCGCCGCGGAGGTCGTCTTCTGTCACGGTTGCGGGGGCGTCCATCAGATCGTTGGCGCGTAACCATAATTCGAGTCGCTGCGGGCTCGTGAGTCGTTCGAACCTCGAGCCGTTCCGATTGGTGAGGGTGGCGGTGAAGCGGAAGGCGAGCGTGTCGTTGTCGAGTCGAAACACGTCCCGAGCGGATTGATCAGCTCCTGCTTCGTTCACTTTCGTCCTCCTTCGTGGCGAACCATCTCAACCGGTTCGACAGCAACTGTACCCGTGTGAGAGTCTTGAACCGTCTTAGATGGTTCAGTACTTTCGAGAGGGAAATTCATGACTTCTGTTTCCGTGGTCGGCTTGGGCGCGATGGGTCGTCCCATCGCTCGAAATCTACTGGGCGCAGGCTTCGACGTGACGGTGTGGAATCGCAGCCCTGAAGCGGTAGCCGAACTGGTCGAGGAAGGGGCGAGCGGCGCGAAAACCGTTGCCGAGGCATTCCAGTCCGGTGTTGTGCTGTCGATGTTGGCAGATGATTCGGCCGTGTCTTCGGCCATTCTGGATCCCGCCGTCCTCGCATCCGTTCCGAGTGGAACCGTGCACGTCAACATGGCCACCGTCAGCGTCGACCTTGCCAAGCGCGCCGCCGCACTGCACGCCGAGTACGGTATCGGGTACATCGCGGCGCCGGTGTTCGGACGCGTTTCTGTTGCTCAGGCTGGTCAGTTGAACATCATCGCCGCCGGCGACAGTTCCCTCCTCGAGCGAGTGCAACCCTTTCTCGACGTCATCGGTGCTCGCACGTGGCCACAAGGTGAGCGTCCGGAGCAGGCCAACATCGTCAAGATCATCGGCAATTACCTCATCCTCGCCGCGATTCAATCCTTGGGCGAGGCAATCGCATTGGGGGAGAGGTCAGGTGTGGACGGAAGCCAACTCGTAGAACTGCTGACCTCGACGATCTTCCCGGGGCCGGTCTACTCCAGCTACGGAAACCTCGTCGCGACGCGTCAGTACGAGCCTGCAGGATTCACCACAGCTCTGGGCTTCAAGGATTTGAGGCTTGCGCTCGACGCCGCCGACAGCGTCGATCTGGATTTGCCGTTCGGTGGCGTACTTCGAGGCGTGCTCGCTCAGGCTCTGGCGAACGGTCAGGGCGAGATGGACTGGGCGTCTATTGCAGAACTGGTCCGTTCCGACCAGTCGGGTGAAGGCAGTCCCGAAACACCGACGAGGTGAGCTCGAACTCGGACGGGACGGCGACTTCGGCACTGGCGGAGACCGATTCCGTCCGGACACTACCGCTGGCCGGGTTGTCGGCACTCGCAATGGCAGGCTTCATAGCGATCACAACCGAAACCATGCCGGCCGGACTACTGGTGCAGATCGGGTCAGGGTTGTCCGTATCGGTCTCCGGCGCAGGGCAATTAATCACCGCATACGCATTGGGTTCCGTCGTCGGGGCGGTACCACTGATCGCATTGACCCGAGGATTGCGACGGCGTGCTGTCCTGGTGTCGGCGATTCTGGGGTTCGGTGTCTTCAATCTGGTGACAGCGCTTTCGTCGAATCTTGTTCTCACCTTGGGTGTTCGGTTTCTGGCCGGTATGGCGGCAGGTGTGGTGTGGGGGTTGCTTGCCGGGTACGCACGCAGGATGTCGCCCCCTCACCTGCAGGGGCGGGCCGTTGCGGTTGCCTCCGTCGGACAGCCGATCGCGTTGGCAATCGGCGTTCCGATGGGGGCGTGGCTCGGGACCCTGGCCGATTGGCGCGTCGTCTTCGCCGTGATGTCGGTTGCTGCGCTACTTCTGGTCGCGTGGATACTCACGGTGATGCCGGACTTTCCCGGGCAACAAGCGGATCGGCAGCTGCCGGTGCGGAAAGTCTTGGTCCTGCCTGGCGTACGACCGATTCTGTTTGTCGCGTTCTTGTGGATCCTCGCGCACAACATCGTGTACACGTATCTGGCGGCGTTTCTGGATCGCATCGGTTTCGGCGATCGGTTGGGAATCGTCTTGTTCGTGTTCGGACTTTTCGCCTTCGTGGGCATCGGTGTGGTCGGGGTGTTTGTCGACCGGGCCCTTCGAAGTCTCACCGTGCTGAGCTTGGTGGTCTTTGCCGCAGCTTTGACGGCGTTGGGCGTCGGCGGTGACAGCTTCGCAGTGATCGCACTCAGCGTTGCGGTATGGGGCGTGGCATTTGGAGGCGCTCCCACTCTCCTTCAGACGGCGCTCGCGGATACGACGGGCGACGCTGTGGACACGGCGCAATCGGTTTTCGTGACGATCTTCAATGCGGCGATCGCAGCGGGCGGCGTCGTGGGCGGGCTGATCTTGGCGGACAGGGGTGCGGGAGCGTTGCCGTTGGTTTCGCTGGTGCTGATCGTCGTCGGTGTTCTTGTGGCCAGTATCCGACAATTCGGACATAGCTTGTGATTCACTTCACGCATGCGGAAGTCATTGTTGGTGGTTGCTCTCGTTGCTACGTGGTTTGTCGCCGGAGCGATGCCCGCGGGGGCTGCGGATGCGAATTGGTCCGGTGATTACTCGCTCAAGCGTTTCGCCGCGACCAAGACGGGCACAAGTCTGGCCGCCAGCCAGTGGGAGCCGGATTTCTCCGATACATACACGTTCGAGACGGATTGCTCGAGCGGAGTCTGTATCGCCACAGTGGTCGGCGGTCCGGCTCCCGTCAATCCGACGTTGCCGCAGCCTGCTCGATACACCTGGGACGGAACCAGTTGGGTGCACCCCTATGACTGGGAGTGGGATTGCTACCAGGGGGAGGGCGTGCCCAAGGTGTGGGCACCGGCGCACTCCGAGGCGTATTACACACCTCAGCCCGATGGCAGTCTGAAAGGTTCGTGGCGTACCGACATCAAGAGTGGTCCCTGCGCGGGATCGGTGATCATGCGCGTCGAGGCGTACCCGGTCGGTCGGTCTACCGGATCTTTCGGTAGTTGAGAACGATCGGCGACTGGATGGTGTTGAAACAAATCTGAGGCCGCGGGAATTGATCGAGCCCCATGCACGTTAATTGAGTCAGTAACGCTCAACTTTCTGCAAGGAGGCTTCGGAATGCCAGCATTCTTCGGGCCCGAGGGTCCCGGTCGCATCGATATTTCCCGGCTCATGAGCAGGGCCACCCAGCAACTCATGGCTGACGCTGCACGTGTAGCGGCTGCTCGCGGTGATTCGGATCTCGATGCACTGCACGTTCTCCGCGTCATGGCGGAGCAGGATCCGGTCCGCACGCTCATGCAGCGCGCCGGAGCCGACCCGAAATCCGTGGTCGACGCCGTCGACCTGCGGCTGCCACAAGGCCGTGAGCAGGGGGCCTACTCTGCTCCTGCGCTCAGCAGTGCCGTGAAAACCGCTCTACTCGAGGCTCATCAACTGGCCCGAGCCCTGGGATCGACGTACATCGACCCCGAACATCTCTTCATCGCCCTGGCCGGTGACCCCGATCATGTTCCGGGTCGTCTGCTCGCTTCGGCCGGCATCACGCCGGAGAAGCTGCAGGCAGCGGTTCAGAATCCCGCAGCCGGTCCAGTCGAAGACGAGTCCACCACACCGACGCTCGACAAGTACGGCATCGATCTCACCGATCGCGCCCGCAACGGCGGCGTCGATCCGGTGATCGGCCGCGCCGACGAGATCGAACAGACCATCGAGATCCTCTCCCGCCGCACCAAGAACAACCCGGTCCTGGTGGGTGAGGCCGGCGTCGGCAAGACTGCCATCGTCGAAGGTCTCGCCCAACGCATCGTCGACGGGGATGTCCCGGAATCGTTGGTGGGCAAGAAGATCGTCCAGCTCGAACTCTCGAGCATGGTCTCGGGTACCCGTTACCGCGGAGACTTCGAGGAACGGCTGACCAAGGTGATCGACGAGATCACCGCACACAAGGACGAGCTGATCGTCTTCATCGACGAGATGCACACCATCGCCGGTGCCGGAGGCGGCGCAGACGGTGCGATGGATGCCGGAAACATCCTCAAGCCCAAGCTCGCTCGCGGTGAACTGCACATCGTCGGCGCCACCACACTCGACGAATACCGCAAGAACATCGAGAAGGATCCCGCGCTCGAGCGGCGCTTCCAGCCCGTACAGGTCGGAGAGCCGTCGATCGAGGACGCGATCGCGATCTTGAGCGGACTGCGCAGTCGGTACGAGGATCACCACAAGGTGCACTACACCGACGAGGCGATCACCGCAGCGGTGGAGCTGTCGGCACGTTACATCGGCGACAGGTTCTTGCCGGACAAGGCAATCGACCTGATCGACCAGGCCGGCGCCAGGCTTCGCTTGAAGACGGCCACGGTAGACACCGCTGCGCTGCAGCAGCGTCTCGAGCAGCTCGAGAGCGACAAGGAAAAAGCCGTCGCCGACGAGTTGTACGAGAAGGCGTCGACCCTGCGTGACGAGATCAACGGCGTCGCAAAGCGTCTCGAGAAGGCAGGATCCTCGGTTCCTTCCGAGGAAACTCCGGACGTGACCGCTGAACAAATCGCCGAAGTTGTCGCCCGTGCCACGGGTATTCCGGCCAGCCAGATGACTCAAGCAGAGAAAGATCGCCTGCGCCGTCTGGAAGAGGAACTGCACGGTCGTGTCATCGGGCAAGATGACGCCGTTCGCGCAATCGCGCGTGCCGTGCGTCGTAGCCGGACCGGTATGAGCGATCCGGATCGTCCCGTCGGTAGCTTCCTGTTCCTCGGACCCACTGGCGTCGGCAAGACGGAGCTCGCAAAAGCTCTGGCTGCCAAACTCTTCGGAGACGAGAACAAGATGCTGCGCTTCGACATGAGTGAGTTCGGTGAGAGGCACACGGTCAGCCGATTGGTCGGTGCTCCTCCCGGATACGTCGGCTACGGCGAGGCCGGACAGCTCACGGAACAGGTGCGTCGTAACCCGTACTCGGTGATCCTGCTCGACGAGATCGAGAAGGCACACCCGGACGTGTTCAACACCTTGCTCCAGGTGCTCGACGACGGCCGTCTGACCGACGGTCAGGGTCGGACGGTGGACTTCAAGAACACCGTCGTGATCATGACCAGCAACCTCGGCTCGGACATCATCTCGAGCAAGTCCGGTGGACTCGGCTTCACCACGGGTGACGCAGAGTCGGCGGAGAAGCCACTGCGCGACCGCGTGATGGCCAGGTTGCGCGAATCGATGCGGCCGGAGTTCCTCAACCGTATCGACGAGATCGTGATCTTCCGCAAGCTCGACACCGAGCAACTGCACCGGATTACTGATCTGCTGCTCGACGACAGCCGGAAGCGGCTGCAGTCCAAGGGCATCGAGATCGAGTTCACTGCCGACGCGGTGGACTGGATCGCCGAGCACGGGCATCAACCCGAGTTCGGGGCTCGCCCGTTGCGTCGTTCGATTCAGCGTGTGGTCGACGACAAGATCGCCGACATGCTGCTCGACGATCTCCTCGAAGAGGGCGGCAGTATCACCGTCGCGGTTGACGAGGGTGAGTTGGTGTTCAGCTAGGAGGGGCACAGCCCCCGTGAGCGGTTAGGGAGTCTCTGGACTCCCTAATCGCTCACAGGCGCGCAGCGCCCAAAATCTCCGCCGCCAGGGCGTCGTTGTGCCGGAAAAACCCCGCATTGGTACGGGGACGAGGGAAAGCCGCCGACCAGTTGTGGCCTGCAACCCACGGCCCGGCCGCGAAGCGGCGAGGATGAGCTGTGTTGTTCCGGTCGAGAATTCGTGAAGTACCGTCGACGGCGAGCTTCGCCGAACTGTCCACGGTCGCACGAAGTTCGACTGCCTCGCCCCGACCGTGAAGCGTCCGCAGGAGCAAGTCACCGCTCGCGCTGATGGAAGCAACCGGCAAGCGTGCTTCGACGAGGGTGTTCGCGGCCACGATGTCGGTGTGCGACGCACTGCGCGCGACAAAGATCCCAGCCCCCGTTGCCGGGTCGATCTCGGTGGAGAACACCGAATCCGGCCCGAGGAACTGGACGATGCCCGCCTCGTTGAGGGCGATCAACTGTTCCAAACGCTCGGGCGGCGGACCACTGGCGATGAAGCTGAAGAACGAATGAAGCCAACCCTCGACGTCCTTGGCGACGGATTCGGCCGGGATTCTGCCGCGCCGCAACAATTCTCCGACGGTCATGTACGTCGACAGCAGCGCTGAGAAGACAGCCGCGTCGGCGCTGAAATACGGGTCCGACCTCCGCGCGACATCCGCCGAGATGTATTCGGTGATCCGGGACTGGACCTCGGCAAGCCCGTCGTAGCGCTCACCGCCGAGTGGGCGGTTCAGCCGCTCGAGATCGATACGGTCTTCCGGCTTCGGGACTGCGTTCTCGACCAGTTCCTGCAATCGAGGCGATCCCCAAGCCAGCGAGGCGAATTCGGCGTCGAACTCCTCCCAGGTGCCCACTGTCCGATCCGGGTGAGATGCAAACAGCTCGTAATAGTGGGCGCCTGCCAGTTCTTTCGACGCCAAGGGCCAGATGTCGTTTCGGAAATCCAACGGTCCGTCGCCGGGAACGAGATCAGCGGTGAAGAACCGCGGTAGCGGTGGCCGCGCGTCAGCGATCGAGTACGAAATCTTGGAATGATACGGCACTCCGCGACGAGATCCGGCATACAACAGGGGTTCCCGACCCGAGGGAGCGTAAGTGAGGACGCCGTCTTCACCGCGTTCGAAGATGCCGCCACGGCTCTCGGCGAGGAGAACCATCCAGTCGATGAAAGCCAGCCCGAGTCCGGCGATCAGAACCGGTTCGCCTTCGGGAATGACATCGGCGTCGAGATCGGCAGTGTAGCCCGGACCCACATACGTCAACCCGTGATCGGACGCGAAGCTGGTCAGCGCGGTTTCACGTGGGGCAGGCAACGCATCGGGGTGCCCTTGTGCGAGAAGGACGGTCGTCGCGTCGATGACAGCTCCGTCGTCCAGATGAACCGTCTGTGTCTCGCCGACGTTCACGATGTCGACCACGGATCGTCGATGAACTCGAACGTCGACGTGCGCTGGCGCGGAGTCGACTGCAGTCTCGAACACCCAGTTCAGGTATCGGCTCTGCAGTGACCTCGATGCAAACGACGACGGGGTGATCGTCGGAACTTCTGCTGCGATTTCTGGGAATTCGGCAAGCTCAGCCGAGCGCTCGGCGACCCATTCCGCGAGGGTCGGACCCGGCAGCACCGGGCCGATCACGGCGGTGGTCTCGTCGGTGAACATCGTGACGTCCGCGGTTGTCGAATTCATCCACAGAAGCGGCGCCTGGCTGCCTCGCCAAATACGGCCGGCGCCTGGCGGATACGGGTCGACAACGTGAATGTCGATCGGTGTGGGATCGGCGTTCACCGATTCGTGAGCGAGGATCCGCTCGAGTACGCCGGTCCCGCGGGGTCCACCGCCCACGATCACGATGACAGCTGCTGTCCCCACTGAGGTACGGGGTCGATCGCCTGGCACGAGTCCTCCATCGGACCTGGCAGAAAGCACCCGCACCTCAGCAGAGGGGGTTGCTGCGACGTCACGGAGCCAGGACTCTCGATCGCTCTGGATGGTTAGTCCAGCTTATCTTCGGAGAATCGTGAGGCAAGGAATTCCGGACATCAGATCAGCGTGAATCAAACAGTTGTCAATCACTATCTTTCGGTTTGCGTTGCAGGCAGGATCCGAGCGTGAACATCCCCGAAGCCGATTCGTGATCCGCCGACGCCGGGAGCGGTGGCTGAGATGGCGATGGTGTCGCCGTCTTCGAGAAAGGTACGGGTCTCGGAGCCCACAGCTACGGGTTCCTTGCCGCCCCACGTCAACTCGATGAAGGCGCCGCGCTGATCTTTGTCCGGTCCGGAAATGGTTCCGGACGCGAAGAGATCGCCGGTGCTCGCTGCTGCGCCGTTGATGGTGGTGTGCGCGAGCATCTGCGCAGGCGACCAGTACATCTGGGCGTAGGGCGGCCGGGAGACGACGTGACCGTTCCACTCGACGGCCAGGTCGATGTCCAACCCCCACTTCTCTTCACCACGCAGATAGGAAAGCGGTTCGGGATCCTGCACCGGAGTGTCGATTCGGGCTGCTTCGAGAGCGAGCAAGGGTACGACCCACGGTGAGATGGAGGTCGCGAAACTCTTCCCCAGGTTCGGACCGAGGGGCACGTACTCCCACGCCTGGATGTCTCGGGCAGACCAGTCGTTCACGACGACGGCGCCGAAGACGTGCTCGGCAAATTCGTCCGGGGTGATGGAATCGCCCATCTTCGAGGGAGTTCCGACGATGAACCCCATCTCGGCTTCGATGTCGAGGCGCCGGGACGGTCCGAAGTCCGGGCTTTCCTGATCGGGTGCCTTCCGCTGTCCGCAGGGACGAACGATGTCGGTGCCGGAGACGACGACGGTGCTCGAGCGCCCGTGGTATCCGACGGGAAGATGCTTCCAGTTCGGCATCAAGGGGGCGGCGTCCGGGCGGAACAACCGCCCGAGGTTGGTTGCGTGATTCTCCGAGGCGTAGAAGTCGACGTAATCGGCCACTGCGATCGGCAAATGCATTGTCACCGAATCAACGGAAAACACTGCATTCGAGTCTATTTCGCTAGTCACGAGCTCCGTGATCCGGTTTCGCACCGATACCCACTGATCTCGTCCCTGAGCCATGAACGCGTTCAGAGTCGGTTCGGAGAAGACGGAATCACCCAGTGTCGCTGCGAGATCGACCACCGATTCGGCGACGCGCACACCGACACGCGGTAACCCTCCCGCGGGGGAGAAGACCCCATACGGCAGATTGTCGAGACCGAACAGTGAGTCGGC
This sequence comes from Rhodococcus sp. SB1D, assembly GCF_048573875.1. NCBI lineage: Bacteria > Bacillati > Actinomycetota > Actinomycetes > Mycobacteriales > Nocardiaceae > Rhodococcus > Rhodococcus sp. SB1D. The sequence goes on along the minus strand of NZ_JBMAIQ010000024.1, from coordinate 5,323 downwards.
GGGAATGTCGATGGTCGTGACAGTCATACGAGAGTTCCTTCGGTTTTGTCGGAGCGGACGATCAACCCGAGGCCTTCCAGCTCGGTCAGAGGGTCCGAGATGCTGCAGGTACCGAACGAGAGGAATCGGCGACGCACCTCGCCGGCCTCGTCCTCGGTGAGGTCGGCCAGGGCTTGCGCGATCGATTTTCCATCGCGCTGAGACAGTGCAGCAACAATTTCCGAACGATCGGCGCCCCGCCTCACCGCGTCGACGGCCACCATGATGTTGAGGAAGCCGTGTTGCTCGAAGCCTGTTTCCGGATCGGTGTTGCGCACACCGTGGTGCAGTCCCGCAGTCGCCTTGAACGGGATATTCGCTCGGACAACGGATATCACCGCATCGGCGAGCTCTTCCTCGTTCGGGTACGCCTCGGCGACAATCCCGCCGGTGCGAAACTTTGCGGAATGCCCGGCAGTTTCGAGAGCTGTGAGATAGCCCGCGCGCCGATCACCTCGAGGCACCTCGACAAAAATGTCGACGTCGGGATGAGCGGCATGGACACGAGAGAGTTCCTCGAAGGCCGCATCGGCGTCCAACCCGTCAGGAATTCCCACCTCGACGGCGGCGACGTGAACACCAGGGATGGCGAGCGCGTTCGAGAGTGCGGCCGCCGTTTCGGATGGGCCGGCCGGCACGGTCAGACTCAGCGTCACCGGGCTGTCCGCTGAAACGTACGCAGCCAGTTCGCTCAGTCGCGGCGCGGGAAAAACGAAAGGCCCGACCAGTGCGTCGTAATCTGCCTGCAGGTAGGCGGCGTGGGCCGGAATTGCTTCGGCGAGAGAAGCATTGCCGGGTGGGAAAAGTGCTGCGTCGTCGCACAGGCCGAGCAGGAGTGGGGAGATGATCGTCATTGCCGAGGCCCCCGCCCTGCCCAACTCCAGGCGTACGCTTCGTCCTCGCTGGCAAGGGCTCCCTCACCCAATTCGAGGGGCCGGAACGTATCGACCATCACGGCGAGCTCGTCGAAGAACTCGGCGCCGATGCTCCGCTCGTAGGCGCCGGGTTGTGGTCCGTGGGCGTGGCCGCCGGGATGAATCGATATCGAACCCTGACCGATGCCGGAACCCTTGCGCGCCTCGTAGTCACCGCCGCAGTAGAACATGATCTCGTCCGAGTCGACGTTCGAGTGGTAGTACGGCACCGGGATCGACAGGGGGTGGTAGTCGACCTTGCGCGGAACGAAGTTGCAGATCACGAAGTTGTTTCCCTCGAACGCCTGGTGGGCCGGCGGCGGTTGGTGAACACGGCCCGTGATCGGCTCGTAGTCGGAGATGTTGAAGGTGTACGGGTACAGGCAGCCGTCCCAGCCGACGACATCGAAAGGGTGCGTGGGATAAACCATTCGGGTGCCGACGATGCCCGCCGACGTTCGGTGCTTGACCAGTACCTCGACGTCGGTTCCTTCGGCGATCATGGGCGCGATCGGTCCGTGCAGGTCTCGTTCACAGAACGGTGCGTTCTCGAGCAGCTGGCCGAAGCGGGAAAGATAGCGCTTGGGCGGGACGATGTGACTGTTCGCCTCGATGGCGTAGGCACGAAGTGGCTTGTCACCCTTGGGGATCCATCGATGCGTTGTGGACATCGGGATCAGTACGTAGTCACCCTCACTGGCCTCGAGTGCACCGAAGACGGTCTCGACGGTCGCCTCGCCAGATTCGATGTAGACCATCTCGTCGCCGATTGCGTTGCGATACAGGGGAGATGGCGCTGCCGCAACGACGTAGGACAATCGCACGTCGGCATTTCCGAGGATGAGACGACGGCCGGTTACCACGTCGGTCTCGTTCCAGGTGCTTTCGGGAAACAGCGTGTGGAGTTTCAGATGGCGAGGTTTGAGGGGATGGTTGGGGGTTGTGCTCTGATCGCGCAGTTCCCAGACCGTTGCGTCGACGATGGCCGACGGGATCTCGCGGTGGTACAGCAACGAAGAATCCGAGGAGAAACCTTCCTCTCCCATCAGTTCTTCGTAGTAGAGGTTGCCGGACTCGTCACGGTGTTGGGTGTGACGCTTCGGTGGGATGTTGCCGAGTTGTCGATAGAACGCCATGACGGGGCTCCTTCTGTGCTGTTCTGCCTGGCTCACCTCCACCAGATAGTAAACACATTAACTAAAATGATGTGATGAGCGCAACCCTCCAAGGGGGTTGGGGTCTATGTCAGTTACGTCCGCGTACGTCGAACTGGCTGCGGTTGGTGATCAGTTTGTCCAGGAGCATGACAAGAATTCGCTGTTCGGCCTCGCTCAGGACGCTTACCCAGGCGTGTTCGCGTTCGTTCTGCTCGCGAAAGGCTTCGACCATGGCTTCTCGGCCCTTGTCGGTCAGGTACAGCTGGACGGAACGGCCGTCGTTCTCGGTGGGCCGACGATCGATCAATCCGTCTGCCAGCAGCGACTTGGACAGATTGGAGACCGCTGCCCTACTCATGCCGGTGAGCTCGGCGGCAGCCTTCGGCTCGATCGGACCGGCCAGCCAGGTGACGAACAACAGCCTGAAGGAGGACCATGACCAGCCACGAGGGCGGTGGATCGACGACTCGAGATCGTAGGTGACCACGTTGGAAGCCCGATTGAGTGTCAGTAGTACCTCGGTGGCCAGCTGGTCGCGAAAGCCGTGTTCGGTGGCCAGTCGCTTGTTGGCCAGTTCGATGAACGACCAGAAGTTCAGCACGCCGACGGTTGGCTGGTCATCGGTTGTCCGGTCAGTCATGGACTAACCCTAGCGCGATCTGCAGTTGATTAATCCGTGTATTAGATCTCGGGGTTACGATGAAACTTCGCAACCCGGCACTGCGGTCAGGATTCTGAACTATCGTGACGCGCGTGACTGCGCGCAGCGACGAGTTTCCCTTGGACGTCGACCTCATGTCGGTGGGGCAACTCGAGCGGAGAGGACGACTGACCACGGCGGTGGTCGAGATGCTGGCCGAGATGCCGTCGGATCGAATCCAGATGAAAGACGTCTCGGAGCGTTCAGGCGTCGCACTCGGAACGCTGTATCGCTACTTTCCGACCAAACAGCAACTTCTGGCTGCGGCGATGACGGCGTGGAGCGGTCTCGAATCGGTCCGTCGTCCTGAGAAGTTGCGGGCAGACGGTGGCGAGAACAACGCGTACGAGCGGGTTCTGGCACTTCATCGCCGCGAGATGAAGGCATTCGAGCGTAGGCCCTACTTCGCTCGGTTGGAGATCGAACTCCATTCGTCCTCGGATCAGTTCGTGATCGAGTCGTTGGATCTGCGCGCAGCGGCACATCGGAGAATGCTGTTCGAGTTGATGGACGGCGTCCCGGCCGAGACGGCGAGGGTTGCGGCCGTGGCAATAGGCGGGACGATGTTGACGGCCCTTGCGCTGTGGACCAGTGGCCGGATCGGATTCGCAGAGGCCCAGCGGAACGTCGAAGACGTCATCGGACTGGTAATTCGCTGAACGGTTGCAACCTAGAATTCAGTTCTTGTTTCTGCTGTCATGAACGCGAATTATCGCTTCGGCTTTGTGAAAACGAAGACGCAGGACGAGACCTTACCTAGAATTCAATTACAAATATGTCGGGGTGTCCGATCCAGGGATCGACGTATCCGTGAACTGTGAAAGTGAGTCGCAATGAAGCGCTCGTACCGAGTCCGCGCTCGAATCTGGATGGTTGTCCTGGCGTCGGCGACGCTGGTGGTGACGGGGTGCGCCGGTAGCAGCCAAGGTACGACCACGGATGCATCGGACGTGACGGTCGGAGTTGTCGGTGACCAGAACAACGGGGGAGAGCCGCGATCGGGTGGCACCGTGTCGTTTGCCACCTACAACGGGATCAGCAGTCTCGATCCGGCTGACCGTCAGGACGGCGGCGCTACCGGTGGTAGCGAAATGGCAGCCATCTACGACCTTCTCATGCGCTTCGATACGTCGGCGGGCGAGTATGTTCCCCACTTGGCTCAGTCGTTGTCGGCCAACGGCGACAACACGGTGTGGACACTGAAATTGCGCGACGGCGTCACATTCAGCGACGGCACTCCGATGGACAGTGCGGCAGTCCTGTGGAGCATCGATCACTATCTGCAGAAGAAGGGAACTCACGCGCTGGTGTGGAAGACCGCTGTGCGCGAGACGAATTCACCGGATCCGAGTACGGTCGTCTTTACATTGGCGCAGCCGTGGGACGAGTTCCCGATCATGTTCACCACCGGTCCCGGCATGATCGTCGCGCCCTCGTCGATGGCTACCGGCACGTTCACCCCGATCGGGGCAGGCCCGTTCACCGTCGAGAAGTTCGCCTCCCAGGACGAATTGGTGCTCGCTGCCCGTCCGACGTACTGGGACGGGGCGCCGTACCTCGAGAAGTTGCGCTTTCCGGCAATCGTCAACGAGAAGAGCAAACTGGAAGGATTGCACACCGACGGAATCCAGGTTGCCTATCTGAAGTCTCCCGACTTCATTCACGAGGCTTTCGAAGCCGGTGATCCCGGATTTGTGTACTCGGCCAGCATGGCCGGAGTTCTGGCAATCAATCAGCGCGACGATCGGGCAGCGAAGGACGAGCGCGTGCGTAAGGCGATTGTCGCTGCGGTGGACCCGAATACGTTCAACGAGCGAGTTCAGGGCGGCTTCGGCGAACCCGGCACCGACATGTTCGCGTCGTGGTCGCAGTGGCACGGATCGGTGGCCGGGAACGGCTTCGACCCCGAGGCGGCCAAGAAGTATCTCGCCGAGGCGAAGGCGGACGGTTACGACGGAAAACTGACGTACGTCGGGATGAACGATCCGGCGACGCAGCGCAGCGCACTGACGTTTCAGTCGCTCTTGCAGGCAGTGGGTTTCACGGTCGACATCACCTACGCAACCAGCATCAACGATCTGATTTCCATGCTGTACGCAAAGCATGACTACGACGTGTCCTACTTCGCGTTCAACGTGCTGGAAGAGTCACCGTTCGTGCGTATGTACGGCAACCTGTTCAGCGAATCGCCGTCGAACATCCTCGGTTACAAGAACGCTCGGATGGACGAGTTGCTCGGCAAGCTGCAAACGGCGTCGGGCGAGGATGAGCGGCGAGCCGTCATCGACGATATTCAGACCGTGGTCAACGAGACGGCGCCGATGGCCGTGGTCAACTCCGGCAAGGTCTTCATCCCGTGGCGCGAGAACGTGCACGGAGTGACCCCGAGTGCGGACGGGATTCTGCTCTTCGGCAATACGTGGTTGAGCTGACCCCCGTGGGGGGGGGGGGGGGGGGGGGGGGGGGGGGCGGGGGGGGGGGGGGGGGGGGGGGGGGGGGGTGGGGGGGGGGGG
>NZ_JBMAIQ010000023.1:0-53518 GCF_048573875.1 Rhodococcus sp. SB1D | reverse complement strand
GCGCACAGCAAGGGGTCAGCCGTTTACCGCGATGTCCTCCAGGACCGAGATCATCGTGCGAACGGGAACGCCGGTACCGCCCTTGCCGGTGTAACCCCACGGCCCTGACGTGTTGTAGGCCGGCCCCGCGACGTCGATGTGCGCCCACTGGACACCCTCGGGAACGAATTCCTTGAGGTAGTGAGCTGCGACCAGCATGCCGCCCCAGCGGTGTGGGGTGACATTGGCCATGTCGGCGACCTTGGAGTCGAGATCTCCGCGCAATTCCTCCGGCAGCGGCATGGCCCAGCCGTTCTCGCCGACGCTCTGCGAGATGGAGGCGACGCGGTCACGGAACTCGTCGGTGCCCATGACTCCGGGGGTGCGGTTGCCGAGCGCGACCATCTGCGCACCGGTCAGGGTGGCGGTGTCGATCATGTAGTCGGGATTGTCCTCACCCGCGCGAACCATCGCGTCGGCAAGAATCAAACGGCCCTCGGCGTCGGTGTTGACGACCTCGATGGTGATTCCGCCGTACTGGGTCAGCACGTCGCCGGGACGCTGGGCGGTCGCGGACGGCATGTTCTCGGCCATCGGTACGTATGCGACGACGTTGACGGGCAGGCCGAGCTTGGCGGCAAGCACGACGGTGGAGATGACGGCTGCGGCGCCGCCCATGTCCGAGGTCATGTTCTCCATACCGGCGGCGGGCTTGATGGAGATTCCGCCGGTGTCGAAGGTGATGCCCTTACCCACCAGTGCGACCTTGCGGGCACCACGCTTCTTCGACGCGTATTCGAGGCGGACGAGACGCGGCTGGCGTGACGAGCCCTTGCCGACGCCGATGATTCCGCCGTAGCCACCCTTCTCGAGTGCCTTCTCGTCGAGAACCTGGACGGTGAGCCCGGCCTCGACGCCCAGTGCCTTCGCGCGCGCGGCGAACTCGGCGGGGTAGAGGTGGCTCGGGGGAGTGTTGACGAACTCGCGTGCGGTGGCGACGGCCTCGGCGATGGCAGCCGACCGTGCCAGCGTCGCTTTGGTCTCCTTCGTGCGCGGCGACGGCACCAGAAGTTCGACTCGGGCAAGTGGCTGCGAATCGGGACCGGGAGCCGTCATGGACGACTTGAATTCGGTGAAGCTGTACGCGCCCAACGCAAATCCTTCGGCGGCTGCACCGAGGTCGAGGATCGAGAGCGTGGTTGCGACGGTGTCGATGCCGGACAACGAGCGAGCTGCGGCGCCGGCGGACTTACGGATCTGCTCGCTGCCGAGCTTGTCGGCGGAGCCGAGTCCGACGGCGAGAACGCTGGTGACCGACAGTTCGCTCGGTGCCGGGACACGAGTGAGCTGCTCGGGCTTGCCGGTGGCGCCGACGGCGATGAGGCTGTCGAGGATCTCGGCGAGTACGTCTTCGGCGACGATGCCTTCGCTGAGTGCGATTTCGGGGCCGTCCGGGCCCGACGTCAGACCGACGACCAATAACTCTGCGCGCTTGGCGACTGTGCCGGCGAGAACGAGGTCGGGTCCCAACGATCGGGCTGTGCGAGTGCTCAAGGTGTCTCCTGTGAGGTGAGTGTGCGATGCGTCCGGTTCTGGCGGATGCCTGAGTCGATGTTAGGCCCTTTGCAGTTTGCGGACGGGCGATCGTCACGGTCGGGTGAGCTCTCGCTGCGGACATGTTTCGATCGGCGAAGTCCGATAGGTTGTGGGCCATGACCGACGAACAACTGTTGCAGGGCCCGATCCACCCCGTCCACGTCGAACTCGGCGCGACGTTCGCGCCGTTCGGGGGGTGGCAGATGCCGGTTTCGTACGCCGGCGTCGTGGCCGAACACACCTCTGTGCGTGAGAATGTCGGACTCTTCGACGTCAGTCACCTCGGCAAGGCCGTCGTGCGTGGCGCGGGCGCCGCGGAATTCGTGAACTCCGCACTGACCAACGACCTGAACAAGATCGGGCCGGGTAAGGCTCAGTACACGTTGTGCTGCAACGAGTCCGGTGGTGTCATCGACGACCTCATTGCGTACTACGTCAGCGACGACGAGATCTTCCTCGTCCCGAACGCAGCCAATACCGCGGACGTCGTTGCGGCTCTGGTCGCTGTGGCACCGGATGGAATCACCGTCGAGGATCAGCATCGTGCCTACGGTGTGCTGGCTGTGCAGGGTCCGAAATCGGTGGCGGTTCTGACCGCTCTGGGACTTCCCACCGAGATCGAGTACATGGCGTACGAAGATGCGGAATGGAACGGCGTGCCTGTTCGTGTGTGCCGCAGCGGTTACACCGGTGAGGTCGGCTACGAACTCCTGCCGCGGTGGGAGGACAGCGAGCCGTTGTTCCGCGCGCTTCTCGAGGCAGTGCGCGCCGAGGGTGGGCAGGCCGCCGGACTCGGCGCCCGTGACACTCTTCGTACCGAGATGGGGTATCCGCTGCACGGGCATGAGCTTTCGCTCGAGATTTCTCCGCTCGAAGCGCGCTGCGGATGGGCGATCGGTTGGAAGAAGCCGACATTCTGGGGCAAAGAGACCTTGACCGACGAGAAGGCTGCCGGCCCGGCTCGCAAACTCTGGGGGATCAAGGCTCTCGATCGCGGCGTGCTTCGTGCCGGCCTCGGTGTTCTGCGTGACGGCGAGGCAATCGGCGAGACCACCTCGGGGACGTTTTCGCCCTCGCTCAAAGTGGGAATTGCGTTGGCGCTCCTCGATTCCGGTGCCAATGTCTCGGCCGGCGACGAGATCGAAGTCGACGTCCGTGGTCGTGCTCTTCGGTGCGTCGTGGTGTCTCCTCCGTTCGTGGAGACCAACACCAAGTAGAGAGCTTTTTCACGTTCGATAGGATTGCGCCCATGACAGGTGCCGCCGATTTCGTTCGTGTTCAGAGCTCGTCCCCGAAGTCCGACGCCGAGCGCCGTGACATTTTGGCGGCGCCCGGCTTCGGGCGGCACTTCACCGACCACATGGTCTCGATCGACTACACCGCGGGCAAGGGCTGGCACGACGCCCAGGTGTTGCCGTACGGAAACATCGAGCTCGATCCGGCCGCAATGGTTTTGCACTACGGACAGGCCATCTTCGAGGGCCTCAAGGCATACCGTCAGCCGGGTGGCGAGATCAGCTCGTTCCGCGTCGAGGCCAACGCCGAGCGTTTCGCGGCATCTGCGCGCCGTCTGGCCATGCCGGAGCTCCCGTCGCAGATGTTCATCGATTCCATCACCGAACTGATCGACGTCGATCTCGACTGGGTTCCCGCAGCCGGTGGCGAGGACGCGCTCTACCTCCGTCCGTTCATGTTCTCCACCGAAGCCGGACTCGGTGTCCGTCCCGCCGACGAGTACCGCTACCTGCTGATCGCCTCGCCTGCCGGTGCGTACTTCCCGCGCGGCGTCAAGCCGGTCAGTGTGTGGCTGTCCACCGAATACGTTCGCGCGGCCCCCGGTGGTACCGGCGCGGCCAAGTTCGCCGGCAACTACGCCGCTTCACTCCTCGCCCAGGCGCAAGCCGCCGACGAGGGTTGCGACCAGGTGGTCTGGCTCGACGCCATCGAGCGCACGTACGTCGAGGAAATGGGTGGAATGAACCTGTTCTTCGTCTTCGGCTCGGGCCCCGACGCTCGCCTCGTGACGCCGTCGCTGTCCGGTTCGTTGTTGCCAGGCATCACGCGCAACTCGTTGCTTGCCCTTGCCGCCGATTCCGGTTTCGCCGTCGAGGAGCGCAAGATCAGCACCGACGAATGGCGCACCAAGTGCAAGAGCGGTGAAATCACCGAGGTCTTCGCTTGCGGCACAGCAGCAGTCATCACCCCCGTCGGACGCGTCAAGTCCGCCGAGGGCGAGTTCACCATCGCCGACGGCGAGCCGGGTGAGGTGACGATGGCACTGCGCGACACCCTCACGGGTATCCAGCGCGGAACCTTCGCCGACACCCACGGCTGGATGACGAAACTTCACTGATCGCTGGTTCGTTCCGCGAGCAATCGCTCCCGGAAGAACTGCAGAATCTCGTCTCGTGCGACGGTGGTGGGCGATCCCGCCTCGTCGACGAGATGAGCCGTCACCACGCTGTGTGGATTGGCAATGACGTGTTCGAAGAACGGCGACGTTGTCGCGTTGGCCGCTTCGTCGGGTAGTACCTTCCCGACGAAGCGCTCGCCCAAGGCCTTCGAATAGGCGGCGAATCGTTGTGCGCGGCAGAACGAGTCACCTCGAAAGCGGTATGCAAGCACCGTGAGGTCTTCGGCCTCGAGTCTCGAGCGCACGGCTTCGAGTTCTTCGGGCCCGCTGTCGGTTTCGTCCGGTCGATCGAGCGGTAACGACGGTTGGGCGAGAACCGGCGCGATGACCGAGGGTTCGAGCATCATCGACAACGCGAAGTTACCGGTGAAGCACATTCCGATCACGCCGACGCCAGGTCCGCCGCTCTCCTCATGGGCGGAAGCGGCGAGTGAACGCAGCCAACGGACCGCCGGACTCGGTTCATCGGCAGCGAGGGCGCGGAATTCTGCACTGACGCAGGCTCTCTTGAATACCGTCAGCCCCTCGTTCACTGTGGGGACCGCGCCGTCGTGCCCGAACAGTGACGGAACGAAGACAGTGAAACCGGCGTCGCGCACCCAGCGGGCGAATCGCGCTACATGCGGGCTGATGCCCGGCATCTCCGGCATGACGATTACTGCGGGACCGGTGCCGGCCACGTACACGGACTTCGCCACTGCGTCGATGGTGATCGTTCGACGGTCGAAGTCTTCGAGCGGATCGTCTTCGGTCATGCTCCGGTTCGGCACGGTGAGTCCTCTCAGTAGTCGAAACAATTCCTCTGCACAGTCTTTCGGCGCGGGATCGACTACAGAAGAGGGCGGTTCGCCATGTTTTCGGGCGGGCTCGCCACGCACCTATCCCGCGCCGCCGTTGCGGAATCGCTTTCGGTAGTCGGCCGGGCTGATGCCGACGCGGTCGGTGAACAGGCGACGGAAGGTTCCAGGATCCTGATAGCCGATGTGCCCCAGGATCTTTCCGAGAGACCAGTCGGTCGATTCCAACAACCGTTTAGCTTTTCGGATCCGTGCACGCTGCAGATAACTGCGCGGCGATTCCCCGGTCTCGTCCTTGAACTTCCGAAGCATGGTTCGGGTGCTGAGGTGAAAAGCACTCGACAGCAGATCCAAGTCGTAAGGTTCCGCCATCCGTTCGACCAGCCACCTTCCGACGTCGTCGGCAAACTGTGTGTGTTTGGCGGGTAGCATCGAGTCGAGGATGTACGGAGCTTGACTGGTTCGGTTTTCGGGCGCCAGCGTAATTCTTGCGGTCGTACGCGCAATCTTGTCGCCGAGATGCTCGCGCACGAGTGCTGTTGCGAGGTCGAGCGCGGCGGTGAACGCAGCAGTGGTGGTGACGCCGTCGTCCTGGACGATCAACGAGTCGGTTCGAACCGTCGCACCGGGGTAACGACTTGCGAGGTCCGCACCGTACAGCCACGACGTCGTACATCGGCGTCCGTCGAGCAGTCCCGCCTCGCCCAGCAGATACGCGCCGACGCAGACCGACGACACCCGAACGCCGCGCGCCTCGCACGCACGGATGAACTCGATTTCTCTGTCCCACAGCGACAAACGCGTCGCAGGGTCTTCGGACGGCACGAGTTCGAACCCCGGCACAACCAGGTGATCGATGTCGTGATGCCCCTCCTGCACGCCGAGCGAAAATCCACCTGCCGCAACGACGGGCGTGCCGGACGCTGCGATGACCGATACCTCGAAGGGGTCGGCGGGCGCTCCATCAGCGACGCGATTGGCGATCAGGAGAAGGTCGGTGAAAACGAAGATCTCGGCCGCGAGGCAACCTTCGTACGCAAGGACACCTACTCGCACGACGTCGGATCACAGTCCGAGAGTGAGGCCGACGGCCGTAAGCGTCACAGTGAGTTCGAGTGCGAATCCGAGAACGTCTCCGTTGAGTCCGCCGAATCTACGGACGCAGTGACGCACGCACAGCACACTGATCACCAGCGCCGACGCGGTCACGAGAGGGCCGAGCCACCACCGGTCGGTGGCAAAGCCGGAAGCGGCGATCAGCGGAACCGACCACACGATTGCGGCCCACAGCGGTTGTGAATCGGCGACGAGCGCACCGAATCCGCTCGGGCTCGACGCGAGAATACCTCGGCGGCAGGCAAAAACGACGGCCACACGACCCGCAGCGACAGATACGAGAACGGCGATCCACTGCGTGGGGGAGTCGGCAACAGCGAGGACGCCGAAGGAGACCGATTGCAGCCCGAGGAAGATGAACAGTGCCGCGACCCCGAACGGTCCGGCACCGCCGCTGTGCATGACCTCGCGGGCGCGCTCCGGTGGACCGTAACAACCCAGTCCGTCGACGGAGTCTGCCAGTCCGTCCACGTGCATCCCGCGTGTCCCGAGAGCGAGCGCACCTACCGTCAGCAAGCCTGCGAGATAGGGATTCAGGCCGATACTGGTTGTGCCCCAGAGCAGAAACGTCGCGGCAATGCCGAGAGCGATCCCGGTGAGCGGAGCTGCCGCGATGGCGCGACGGCCGGCAGTTCGATCGATGTCGGAGGGACCACGAACCGGAAGGACCGTCAGCCACGAGAAGGCCAGCGGCACTCCGGACAGCGGGCCCGCCACGCTCACTCCGCCGTATCGGTCTTGGTCAGGTCGATCGACTCCGGTTCGTCGGCAGGTGCGCTGCCCTGAGTGCTGACACCGGCTTCGGAGAATGTCGCCATCTTGCTCAGGATTGCCACTGCGCCCTGAAGAATCGGGAGAGCGGTGACTGCACCTGAACCTTCACCGAGACGCATGTCGAACTCGACGATCGGGTCGAGACCCATTCGGGTCAATGCGATGGTGTGGGCGGGTTCGGTGGAGCGGTGTCCGGCGACCCACCATTCACGTGCGCCGAAAGCCAGTTCGTCGGCAACCATGGCGGCTGCGGTGACCACAACGCCGTCGAGGATCACCGGCGTACGACGCGAAGCTGCCTGGGCCAGAAAGCCGGCCATCGCGGCGAGGTCGGCACCCGAAGACGTGCGCAGCAGCGCGACTGTGTCGCGAACGTGCGGACGGGCACGCCGGAGAGCGTCGCGAATCGCTGCGGTCTTGCGGATCCATCCGGCGTCGTCGATACCGGTACCTCGACCCACGACCGCGACGGGTTCACTGTCCGTGAGTGCGGCGATGAGTACGGTTGCGGGCGTCGTATTGCCGATGCCCATGTCGCCGGCGATGAGAAGATCTGCGCCCCCGTCGATTTCCTCGTCCGCGATCGCTCGGCCGGCGGCGATGGCCTGAAGGGTTTCCTCGTTCGACATGGCGTCTTCGCGGTCGATGGACCCGGAAGACCTGCGCACCTTGTGGTTCGAGACGGACGGATCGGTATCGCCGTCCACTGCGATGTCGACGACGCGTACCGTGGCGCCGGCGACCTCGGCGAGGACGTTGACTGCCGCGCCGCCCCCGAGGAAGTTGGCGACCATCTGTGCGGTCACTTCCGGCGGATAGGCGGAGACGCCGTTGCGGGCGATTCCGTGATCACCCGCGAACACGACGACGCGAGGCCGAGCGAAAGCGTGTGGGGGACAAACTCCTTGGCAGGCTGATGCCCAGCCGGCGAGAGCCTCCAGTCGGCCCAGCGAACCGGCCGGCTTGGTCAGATCACGCTGACGCGCATCGGCCTGCGCTCGCACCTCGCGGTCGGGCGGGGTGACGGGTTCGAAGTCGGCGCTACTGACTGGCGCGACGTCAGGGTTGGCATCTGGATTCGCCCCTGAAATGGCCCCTGGATTGGCCTCGGTACTCACATCGTGCCTTCCGGTTGTGCAGCAGTATCTTTCAAGATGAGCGGTAACCCTGCAACCACTAGTACGACACGATCGCACACCGCGGCGATACGAGCGTTGAGAGTGCCGATCTCGTCGCGGAACAATCGTCCGGACCGCGTCTCGGGGATGACGGCCAAACCCACTTCGGGGCTGACCAGCACCAGGTGTCCGCGGTAGTTCTCGACACTGGCGACCAGGCTGTCCGCCGCGGGCGTGACGGTGCCGCGCGGTGCGTCCCAGGCGCCTTGCCGATCGAGTTCCGCGGTCAGCCACGTTCCCAGATCGTCGACCAACGTCGCTGTGTGTGAATCGCTTTCGAGTTGCGCCGCGAGGTCACCGGCATCTGCGGTTTCGACCGTCGACCAATGGGAGGGCCGTCTGTTGCGGTGCTGGTCGATCCGGCTCTCCCAGTCTGCGTCGGAGACATCACGTCTGGCTGTCGCCAGGTACCGGACCGGTGCCGAACTTTCGGGTAAGTGGCCTGCACAAACCAAATCCTCGGCGTGCGCGGACTTACCAGACCGCGCGCCGCCGAGGACCAAAGTTCTATACGTGTTCGTCACGCTCAGATTGCGTCGCCCGGCCCCACACGAGGCTTCGGTGCGCGCAGCTTACGGATCTGCGACGCGCGAACGAACGCGTACCAGCCGAGCTTGAATCCGCCGTCGGTGCTGTCGGGGAAGCGCTCGGCGACGCGGTTGTTGATCATGCGACCGAGCCAGATGCCTTCACCGACCATGAAGAGCATCATCACGAGCATTGCCAGTGTGACGATCTGCTGGAGCGCGGGCGTGACGAACATGGTCATGATGAGGATCAGCGCGAGCGGCATGAACAGCCCGACGAGGTTGCGGCGAGCGTCGATGAAGTCACGGACGTAGGCGCGAACCGGTCCCTTGTCGCGGGGGAGCAGGTACTTGTCCTCGCCGGCGAGCATGCGGGCGCGGCGGTCTGCCGACGATGCGCGACGCTCGGCGGCTTCGGCCTTGCGGTCCTCCTTGGAGCCGCGGGTCGCCTTGCGGCGGGCGCGGGCTTCCTTCGCGGTCAGCGGGGCAGGGGCAACGGGGCCACGCCTCTTCGCCTCGGCGTCACGACGCTTGGGTGTGGGGCGGCCCTTGCCCACCTGCTCGATGGGCGCCTCTTCGGAGGCCGAGGATGCCTCAGTGCCCTCGACGTCACGTTTGTCGGAGTTGTCTGAGTCACCGCGGCGTAGCAATTTCACACCTCCAGGCTATTGGATAAGTGCACGGTCTGGGAAACCGACCTCGGTCTTTCTGAAAAACCCAATCGCCCGAGGCACTGAAACGCGCGAGATCGTGAAACATCGGGGTCATTCGCGACTCTTAGACTTCGGCTATGCGGGTAATAGTTGCTCCGGATTCATTCGGCGAAACCCTGACTGCCGTCGCGGCGGCCGAATCCATTTCTGCCGGCTGGCGGCGCGGTCGACCCGGCGACGACGTCGTCACCGCGCCACAATCCGACGGTGGTCCGGGATTCGTCGACGTCTTGGCCACGGCCGGGGGCGACATCCGGACTGCACGGGTGTCCGGGCCTTTGACCGCCGCCGTCGACGCCACGTGGCTGTTCGATTCGGACACGGCGTACATCGAGTCCGCCGAGGCCGTCGGGCTCGGCCTGCTCGGAGGTCCGCCGACGCGGGACACTGCACTCGCCGCGCACAGTCTCGGTGTGGGAGAGCTGATCGCTGTCGCGCTCGAGGCAGGCGTGAAGACGGTTGTCGTCGGACTCGGTGGGAGTTGCTGCACCGACGGGGGACGTGGACTGGTGGAGGCGCTGGGCGGCCTGGAGGTTGCAGCGGCGGCTACGGCAGGCACTCAGTTGGTCGCCGCCACCGACGTCGAACACGTACTTCTCGGCGAGCACGGTGCGGCAGCGGTGTTCGGCCCGCAAAAGGGTGCCGACGCCGAAGCTGTCGCTGTTCTCGAAGCGCGGAACGCGAGATGGGCCGAACAGTTGGAGTCCGCCACCGGAAAACGAGTGTCGGATTTTCCGGGTGCCGGCGCCGCGGGTGGTATCGGTGCCGCGCTCTTTGCGCTCGGTGCACAGCGGCGATCCGGGGCCGACGTCGTCGCGGATCGCACCGGACAGGCCGCGCTACTGGCTTCCGCTGACCTGGTGATCACAGGCGAAGGCAAGTTCGACCACCAATCTCTGCGCGGCAAACTCGTCACAACGCTCGCTTCGGCGGGGGCAGCGCACGGCGTTCCGACGCTCGTCTTTGCCGGCCAGGTGACGCTCGACGAGGCGGACTATGCGTCGACCTCGATAGTCGCGGCGAAGTCGGTGACGGATTTCGCCGGGTCGGTGGAACGTGCGATGGAGGAAGCGTCGGCGTGTCTCGAGGGACTCGCCGAACACACGGCGCGCGAGTGGAACTTCTGGCGCGGCGTCCGGAGGTGAGGATCCACAAGCGTCGATGCGCCGTTGCCGTGTCTGGAAGACCGGATAGGATGAAGATGAATCGCACCCGGTAAAGGACTGGCGGGAATAAGTCGGCAGCGGCGTACCGTTGAAGCGTTCACGGGTTGGTACGAACATTAGGGAGAGCCCATGACTGTGCAGAACGAGACCGCCACCCACGGCGTCAAGATGACCGAGGCCGCGTCCGCCAAGGCGAAGGCACTCTTCGATCAGGAGGGTCGCGACGACCTCGCGCTGCGTATTGCAGTGCAGCCCGGCGGCTGTGCCGGACTGAAGTACCAGCTGTTCTTCGACGACCGCACGCTCGACGGTGACCTCACTGTCGACTTCAACGGCGTCAACCTGGTTGTCGACCGGATGAGCGCGCCGTACGTCGAAGGTGCGTCCATCGACTTCCTCGACACCATCGAGCAGCAGGGCTTCTCGATCGACAACCCCAATGCAACAGGCTCCTGCGCCTGCGGTGACTCGTTCAACTGAGTCTGTCGATCACAACTCAATTCACGAACAACTGACGCGGAACCGACATTCGGTTTCGCGTCAGTTGTTTGTGGTGACTCGTACGTAGACCGTTCCGATCCGACAGCTCGGGCGCCGATGACGGCGCTACGGGCGGTAACGTGAACTTTTGCTCCTCTTTCATTCTTGTACTCACTTCGCTGAAAGGCCACGATCCGTGACTATTGCGGTAACCGGTTCCATCGCCACCGACCACTTGATGCGCTTCCCCGGCCGCTTCGCCGATCAGCTCCTCGCCGATCAGCTCGCCCACGTTTCGCTGAGTTTCCTGGTCGACGATCTCGTGATTCGCCGCGGTGGTGTCGGCGGCAACATCGCTTACGCCATGGGCGTGCTCGGTGGGTCCCCGCTACTCGTCGGCGCAGTCGGTGCCGACTTCGCCGAGTACCGCACGTGGCTCGAGGACAACGGCGTCGACTGCAGCGCGGTCCGTATCTCGGACAAGGCACATACGGCGCGTTTCGTGTGCACCACCGACGAGGACATGGCGCAGATCGCGTCGTTCTACCCCGGTGCGATGAGCGAGGCTCGCGAGATCGAACTCGCGGCAGTGGCCAAGACTGCGGGCGCAGTCGAGTTGGTGCTGATCGGCGCCAACGACCCCGAGGCCATGGTTCGCCATACCGACGAATGCCGTCTGCTCGGGATTCCGTTCGCAGCGGATCCGTCGCAGCAGCTTGCCCGCCTGTCCGGTGACGAGGCCAAGGCGCTCATTCACGGCGCGAAGTACTTGTTCACCAACGAGTACGAGTGGGGTCTGCTTCAGCAGAAGACTGGTCTGAGCGAGGAAGAGATCCGCGCGCAGGTCGGCATCCGTGTCACCACCCTCGGCTCCAAGGGTGTGGAAATTGTTGACGCCGAAGGTAATTGGGTGCGTGTCGACGTAGTGCCCGAGACCGGCAAGGTGGATCCGACGGGCGTTGGTGACGGCTTCCGCGCCGGGTTCCTGCTCGCACACGGCGCCGGTCTGAGCTTCGAGCGTGCTGCACAGTTGGGATCTTTGGTCGCTGTGTTGATTCTCGAGACCGTGGGAACGCAGGAGTGGGTGTTCAATCGCGACGAGGCACTCAAGCGCCTTACCGACGCATACGGCAGCGCGGCAGCGGACGAGATCGCGACGATCCTGCCGAAGTAGGGCTCCGCCCCGTGAGTGGTTGAGGAGTCCGGAGACTCCCTAACCGCTCACGGGGCCGAAGGCCTAGATATTGACCGGGTACACCGGTTCCTGGATCTGCGGCACGATGCGCTTCTCCACGAAGATTCCGTGCCAGACCATGAAGGTCAGGACGGTCCACAGGCGTCGGCTGTGGTCGGACACGCCCTCGCGGTGATCGTTGAGCATCTTCACGACGGCCTGCTTGTCGAAGATGTGGTCGGTACCCGACTCCTCGATCTGCAGATGTGCCCAGTCGAAGAGTTCGGTGCCGCGCAGCCAGTGGCGTAGGGGAACCGGGAATCCGAGCTTCGCACGGTGCAGAACATGGTGCGGCACAATGCCTTCCAGGGCCTGGCGCAGTGCGTACTTGGTTGTGTCCTTCGTGATCTTCTGATCGAGCGGTACGCGTGACGCGACGTCGAAGACCTCGGGATCGAGGAACGGCACACGCAGTTCCAGCGAGTTGGCCATCGTCATCTTGTCTGCCTTGACGAGGATGTCGCCGCGCAGCCAGGTGAACAGGTCGAGATGCTGCATTCGCGCAACCGGATCCCAGTCCCGTGACTGCGCGTAGATCGGCGCAGTGACGTCCTGGTGAGTCCACTCGGGGCGGAAATCGCGCAGGACGGCGCGGAGCTGAGCGTCGTTGAAGCTACGAGCATTTCCGTAGTAGCGCTCCTCGAGCGTCAAGGAACCGCGGTTGAGCAGACTCTTGCCACGAGTGCCGTCCGGGATGCGTTCGGACAACTTGCCGGCAGCCCGACGCAGTCCCTTGGGGAGGTACTCGAAAGGCTTGAGCGACAACGGCTCACGGTAGATCGTGTAGCCGCCGAACAGCTCGTCGGCACCCTCGCCGGACAGCACGACCTTGACGTGCTTGCGCGCTTCCTTCGCGATGAACCACAGCGGAATCAATGCCGGATCGGCTACCGGGTCGTCGAGGTACCAGACGATCTCGGGGATGGCAGCGGCGAACTCGGCGGGGGAGACCACCTTGACGACGTGCTTCGCGCCGATCGCTGCGGCAGATTCTGCAGCGACGTCGACCTCGGAATAGCCCTCACGTTCGAAACCGGTCGTGAAGGTGATCAGGTTGGGGTTGTGGCGCATCGCCAGCGCCGCGATCGCCGTGGAGTCGATACCACCGGACAAGAACGAACCGACGGTGACGTCGGCGCGCATGTGCTTGGCGACCGAATCCTCGAGTGCCTCGGCGATTTCCTGGTAGCGCGCCTTCTCGGTGCCAGGTGCAAAAGGCTTGGCCGGGAACTTCGGCGTGAAATACCGCGTGAACGTGGGCTCCTCGCCCGGACGCACCCGAGCGAAGCTGCCCGACTCCAGGCGTCGGATCTGCTTGTGCAGTGTTTCCGGCTCCGGTACGTACTGCAGAACGGTGTAGTGCTCGATGGCACGCGGATCCAGCTCGGTACCGATGCCGATCAGATCGGTGAGTTCGAGCAGGCTCTTCTTCTCGCTGCCGAACGCGGTGCCGCCGGCGCCGGTCGCGATGAACAGCGGCTTGATCCCGAATGGATCGCGCGCGATGAACAGCTCGCGTGTGTCGGTGTCCCAGATCGCGAACGCGAACATTCCGCGCAGGCGCCGGACCGCGTCCTCACCCCAGTAGTGGAATGCAGCGACGATGGCCTCGGAGTCGCCCTCGGTGAAGAACTTGGCGTCGTGGTCCTTGACCAGTTCGGCGCGGATCTCCAAGTAGTTGTAGATCTCGCCGTTGAACGTGAGCGCATAACGCTCCGGGTTCTCCGGTGGGCCCCAACGCAGCGGCTGGTGGGAATGAGCGATGTCGATGATCGCCAGGCGGTTGAACCCGAAGACGAGGTGATCGTCGTTCCACGTCCCGTGTTCGTCCGGCCCGCGGTGACGAAGGCAATGCATCGCCTGGTCGACCCGCGAGACGGCGTCCTCGCTGGTTCCGCCAGATGTCAGTAGCCCGAGCAGTCCACACACAGCGTCCGGTTCCTCGATTCAGAATTTTTGTACAGAAGGCTCCCGGACACGAGTGTCGGGGAGAGGTCAACGAACTCTTGACGAAAGTATGCCGCAGATCGACGTCCCTGCCGATCGCGGCGGAACGAATCGACGTGATGTGCGTCGCCGAAACGACCTGAGCCGTTCCTGAGCAGCACCTGAGAGAGCTGTGTGACGTCCGCCGCGACACGGGCGAGGACCCGAGGATGGATAGCGCCCGGCTTTGGTCTACGCTGCGTAGTAATTGGGCCTTCCCTCCGGGCATGCCCTAGTTGAATTTTGTGGCGATCAGGAAGGCGTGAACGTGGCGCAAGGTCGGATCCTTCGGCGAGCGGGGCTGGCAGTATCTCTGGGCATTGCTGCCTTGCTGCTGTCGGGTTGCTCCATCGACAACGAAGTGCTTCGTTTCGGGTGGCCTTCGGGCATCACCCCGGAGGCGACGCGCATGCGTGAGCTGTGGACGTGGTCGGTTGTAGCCGCCCTCGTCATGGGTGTGCTGGTGTGGGGGCTGGTCTTCTGGGCCGTCATCTTCCACCGCAAGAAGAAGGACTCGCCGGAATTCCCGCGTCAGACGGCATACAACGTGCCGCTCGAACTCGGTTACACGGCAGTTCCCTTCGTCATCATCGCGGTTCTCTTCTACTTCACCGTCATCGTTCAGAACCATGTTCTGGACAAGACGGACAACCCTGACGTCGTTGTAGACGTCACGGCCTTCCAGTGGAACTGGAAGTTCGGCTACCGCTCCATCGAGTTCGGTGACGGCTCCGCCAAGTACAACGGAATCGACGTCGAGGCCGAAGAGGCTGCCAAGACCGAGGGTTCCACCGTGAACGAACACGGGGAAGAAGTCCCCGGCCCGATCCACGGCAACAGCACCGAGGACCTGAGCTACCTGCACTACGACAAGATCGAGACCGTCGGCTCCAGCCAGGAGATCCCGATCCTCGTTCTGCCCACCGGCAAGCGGATCCAGTTCGAACTTGCTTCCTCGGACGTCATCCACGCTTTCTGGGTGCCTGAGTTCCTGTTCAAGCGCGACGTTCTCCCGAACCCCAAGGAGAACCACTCGGACAACATCTTCCAGATCAGTGAGATCGAGAAGGAAGGCGCGTTCGTCGGGCGTTGTGCAGAAATGTGTGGCACGTTCCACGCGATGATGAACTTCGAGGTTCGTGCGGTTTCGCCCGAGGACTTCGCCAAGTACATCGAACTGCGCAAGGGTGACGCGGAGGGCAAGGGTGGTCTGACGACCGCTGAGGCTCTGCAGGCAATCGGTCAGTCGCCGGTGGCTACGTCGACCACGCCGTTCAACACCGACCGCGAGTACCGTCAGGCAACCGTCGCCACTGCAGGCAACTGAGCCGGCCAGCCTCTTCACTGAACAAGGACAAGTGCTGATATGAAGATCGAAGCCAAGCTCTTCGAGATCCTGACGATGTTCTTCATTCTCGTCGCGATCATCTACGGAGTGTTCACCGCTCTGTCACGCACAGGTATCGAGTGGGCCGGACTGACGGCCATCGTCCTGTCTGCAGGTCTGACGCTCATCGTGGGTACCTACTTCCGCTTCGTCGCCCGTCGTCTGGACACCCGTCCCGAGGACTACGACGACGCTGAAATCTCGGATGGTGCAGGAGAACTGGGCTTCTTCAGCCCGGGTAGCTTCTGGCCGATCCTGCTTGCCGCTGCTGCTGCACTCGCGGCAGTGTCGCTGGCGTACTTCCAGCCGTGGCTCATCGCAGTCGCAGTTGTCTGTGTGCTCGCCGCAGCCGCAGGCCTGGTGTTCGAGTACTACACCGGACCCGAGAAGCACTAGTTTCACCCGCACTCGAACAGAGGCGCCGCACCCACCCGGGTACGGCGCCTCTGTTGTCGTTTATGTACGTTTCGGTGGTAGGAGGGTGCCTGTCAACAACCGCTCTCTGTCAATCGTGGAGCGAGTATTCGAGGTCGTAGCGGTGCAGACCGTCGACGACCTCCAGCTCGAGAGTGCCTGCGATGCCCTTCAACTCGCCGGTTCCGGACCCCGGCACGATCTCGTACAGAAGCTTCTGCGTTCCGTCGATCATCTGACCGAACTGCTGCAGGGCGAACGATCCCACAGCTTCGTCGACCTGCCCCGTGACAAACTCCAAAGCGACATAGCCCGCTGCACCGGCTGTCGGATCGCCCGCGGACAGCATCAGGCCGGACGACGTGCCTTCGATGCCGCCGATGAACGTCTTGTCGAACTCGAAGCGTCCGACGCGTCCGGAGAGCTCAGGATCGGCGGGGCGAAGATCGATCTCGAAGGTGCCGCGTGCATGGGATGTCATGGTCCGAGTATCTCACCAGGCGACAACGCCTCGAGGGGACTCCCGAGAACGTGCAACACTCCGTAGATGATTCTCGAACATGCCGTCCTGCAGGTCGATCCGTCGCAGTCAGCGCGTTTCGAGGCCGCATTCGACGTGGCCCGAACCATCATCTCCGAGGTTCCCGGATTCATCAGGCTGCGGCTCTCGCACTGCCTGGAATCACCGGAGCGATATCTCCTGCTGGTCGAGTGGGAAGACGTGGAGTCACACACCATCGGCTTCCGTCAGTCCACGGGATACGAGAAGTGGCGAGAACTTCTCCATCACTTCTACGAGCCGTTCCCGACGGTGGAGCACTATTCAACTCTGTTCGAGGACTAGTAAGGCGTAGTGCCCGCTGTTGTCGGCGCTCGGACAACGAACCGGGGGAGTGGTGCCCACTTGGAGGTTGTCCATACTGAATCGCTCAGAGAACGAGTGAGGCCCCGAACCGGAATCCGGTTCGGGGCCTCACTGGTCAACTGACGTTCTTAGTGGAGTTCTCCACTGGAACCATCGGACTTGCCGTTGGTTCGGTTCTGGTAGTCCAGAAGGATCTGAAGCTGCTCGTGCTCAGCTTCGTGATGAGCGGCTTCGAGAGCCTCGCTCTCCTCGACTGGGTCAGCGGTGATCAGGCTACCGCTACCGGGCTTGCCGGCGAGGCCGAGCTTGTTCATCTTCTTCGGGACAGCAGCACCCTGGTACTCGAGCGGGATCGGGTGTCCGTGCTCGTCGACGGGGCCGAGCGGCTGGTGGATCTCGATGTACTGGCCGTTCGGCATCCGCTTGATGATGCCGGTCTCGATGCCGTGTTCGAGGACTGCACGGTCACTGCGCTGCAGGCCGATGCAGAACCGGTACGTCACGAAGTACGCGATGGGCGGAAGGATGACCATGCCGATACGGCCGATCCACGTCATTGCGTTCAGCGAGATGTGCAGGTGGTACGCGATGATGTCGTTGATGCAGGAGATCGTGAGCACCAGGTAGAACGCGATGGACATCGCACCGATAGCGGTACGGACCGGCACGTCGCGCGGGCGCTGCAGGATGTTGTGGTGAGCGTCGTCTCCGGTGAGACGCTTCTCGATCCACGGGTACGCGATCAACAGTGCGAAGACGAGGCCCATGATCAGGGCGACGGCGAACACTGCAGGGATCGTGTACCGGTTGAACAGATAGATCTCCCACGCCGGCCACAGTCGAGCAAGGCCGTCCGTCCACATCATGTAGATATCGGGCTGGGAACCTGCCGAGACCTGTGACGGGTTGTACGGACCGATGTTCCACACGGGGTTGATCTGGAACAGACCACCGAGCAGTGCGAGCACGCCGAAGGTCATGGCGAAGAACGCGCCACCCTTCATCGCGAAGACCGGGAGGATGCGGACGCCGACGACGTTCTGTTCCGTACGGCCGGGGCCGGGGAACTGCGTGTGCTTCTGGTACCAGACCAACGCGAGGTGGCCGGCGATCAGAGCCAGGATGATGCCCGGGAACAGCAGCACGTGAGCGACGTAGAGACGCGGGATGATGAGGTCGCCGGGGAAGTCGCCGTCGAAGATCAGCCAGTGCATCCAGGTACCGACGATCGGGATACTCATCGTGATACCACCGAAGGCGGCGCGGAGGCCGGTGCCCGAGAGCAGGTCGTCGGGGATGGTGTAACCGAAGAAGCCTTCGAACATCGCCAGGATGAGCAGCAGGCAGCCGATGACCCAGTTCGCTTCACGTGGGCGACGGAAGGCGCCGGTGAAGAAGATGCGAGCGAGGTGAACGATGATCGACGCCGCGAACATCAGTGCAGCCCAGTGGTGAATCTGGCGAACGAAGAGACCGCCGCGCACCTCGAAGGAGATGTTCAGGGTCGTCTCGTAGGCGCGAGACATCGTGACACCGCGAAGCGGCTGGTATGCGCCCTGGTAGACGACGTGTGCCATCGACGGATCGAAGAACAGCGTCAGGAACACACCGGAGATCAGCAGGATCACGAAGCTGTAGAGCGCGATCTCGCCGAGCATGAAGGACCAGTGCGTCGGGAAGACCTTGTTGATCTGCCGGCGCATGCCTGCGGCGAGGTGGTAGCGGGAGTCCATAGCCTCCGCTTGTCCAGCCGCTGCCGCGCTGATCTTGGACGGTTTGGTTGTTGTTGTGGTCACGGTCGACGCTCCCAAAATGCCGGGCCGAGTGCTTCGATGAAGTCACCGTCGGCGACCAGGAAGCCCTCTTCGTTCACTGTAATAGGCAACTGCGGAAGTGCGCGAGCAGCGGGACCGAAGATCGGCTTGCCGTAGGTCAGTGCGTCGAACTGCGACTGGTGGCAGGGGCACAGAATACGGTTGCTCTGCTGTTCGTAGAGCGAGGTGGGGCAACCCAGGTGGGTGCAGATCTTCGAGTAGGCGAAGTAATCGCCGTAGTTGAAGCTTTCCTGGCCCTTGCGCTTGGTGACACGCGCGGTGTCTTCCGTGCGGAGGCGGATGAGCATCACCGAGTTACGAATGCCGCGCAGTGCTGCGAGCAGAGCGTGCTCGTCGCCACGGTCGGACTCGCGGAACGGGAAGACCGTTTCCATCGAACCGGCATCGAGATCTTCCGGGCGAACGAGGACGATGTCCTCGGGACGGCCGGTGTCACGACGCAGGTAGATGGTCTCGCCCGGGTAGTTCGGGGTCCAGCCGGACACCCACAGAGGTGAGTCGTCGCCCTTGGCCCACGGGTTCTTGATGAGTCCGCCGAGGGGCATGACCATCATGACGCCGAGTGCGCCGCCGCCGAACATCAAGCTGCGCTTGATGGCCTTGCGGCGGGGGAGGGTGGACGTCTCGAGGGTGTCGCCGAGCTCGGCGACGATCGTGCGACGATCGACCTCGGTGGAACCACCGTCGTGGCGGTCCTGGATCGAGACCTCTTCGGGGATGAACTTCTTCGTGAACTGAACGGCACCGATGCCGACGCCGAGGATCGCCAGACCCATGGTCAAGCCGATCAGCGGGGTGTACAGGCTGTACTTGCCGTAGTTCTCGTCACCGGCGCCTGCGTACTCCCAGGGCCAGAACAGGTAGATCGCGATGAACGCGATCGCCGAAACGCCGGCGAGGCCGAACCAGAAGGCGACGTTGCGCTCGGCGCGCTTTTCCGCCCTGGTGCCCTTTACCGACCAACGATCACGGCGGTAGACGACATCGACGCCATCGAGATTGGTACCCAGCTTGACCAGGTCGTCGCGTGACATCGCGTCGAGCTCTTCATCTGTGTACTTCTTAGGCGTATCGCCGCCATGCTGGCCAGCGTCGCTCATGACCTTGCTCCGATCCACAATGCTGCACCGACGACAGCGATGATTCCGACGGCCCACATGGCGAGACCCTCAGAGGCCGGACCGAGGCCACCGAGCCCGTACCCACCGGGGTCCTTCGACTCGCCCGACGACTTGACGTAGGCGATGATGTCCTTCTTCTCCTCGATCGTCAGCTGACGATCCGAGAACTTCGGCATGTTCTGGGGACCGGTAACCATGGCAGCGTAGATCTGCTGCTCGCTGGCCGGATCCAGGACCGGGGCGTACTTGCCCGAGGACAGTGCGCCACCGCGGCCGGTGAAGTTGTGGCACGACGCGCAGTTGAGCCGGAAGAGCTCACTGCCGCGTCCGACGTCGCCACCGCGCAGCGAGGACTGGGCGATTTCGCCGTTCTCGTCGCGGATGAGCGTCGGGCCGCCGCCGTTGGCCTGGATGAAAGCGCCGAGGGCGTCGGTCTGCGCAGCATCGAACTTGGGGTCCTTGCGTGCAGCCTGGGCCTCGTTGCGAGCTGCCGGCATACGACCAGAGGAGACCTGGAAGTACACGGCTGCTTCGCCGACGCCGATGAGGCTGGGACCGCGGTCCTGCACGCCCTGCAAGTTCGCGCCGTGGCACGTGATGCATGACGTGTCGTACAGCTGCTTGCCTTCACGAATCAGGGCTGCTGAATCGTCACTGGCGGTCGCAACCTGCGGAGCTGGTGTCAACGCCGAAGCGAGGAAACCTGCGCTGATCAATCCCATCATCAATACGAGCGCGCCAGTGACGCGCCGGCGGATTTTCCGCTGGCGACGCGACTTCGCGGCATTCGCTGAGTTATCGGATGCGGGAGGGGGGGATGAACTCATCTGTATCCCTTTGGTATGTCGGGACGGAACTGGACGTCAGGGGCTGCCTGGGGCGTACAGCTGATTAACGGATGAAATAAATCGTGGCAAACAGCGCGATCCACACGATGTCGACAAAGTGCCAGTAGTACGAAACAACGATCGCGGCGGTGGCCTGGGCGGGCGTGAACTTGCTGACCCGGGTACGTGCGATCAAGAAGACGAAGGCGATGAGACCGCCGATGACGTGCAGACCGTGGAAGCCGGTGGTCATGTAGAACACCGAGCCGTACACGCTGCTCGAAATCGTGGTGCCCTCGTGCACGAGGTGGTAGTACTCGTAACCCTGGCCGGCGACGAAGAACGCCCCCATGACCAAGGTGATGGTGTACCAGCGACGAAGTCCGAAGACGTCGCCACGCTCAGCCGCGAAGACACCCATCTGGCAGGTGAACGAAGATGCGATAAGCACCAAGGTCACCGGCACGGCCAGATAAAGGTTCAATTCGGTTGGCTCCGGCGGCCAATTTCCGTTCGCCTGAGCTCGTGCCACGAAGTACATGGCAAAGAGCCCTGCGAAGAACATGAGCTCACTTGACAACCACACGATGGTGCCAACGCTGACCATATTCGGCCGGTTCAGCGAGTGCACGCGTTGGGTGATTGCCGATCCTGAAGTCCCTACTGCGCTCGTCACAGACAGAAGTATGACGCTTCGTCGTAAGAGACGACCACTCGGGTCCACCATCGGCGCGTCGCTCGGCTCGAGTTCGCGGGATCGGGCGGCGAACGCGCTGGTGGCGTGGTCGGAATATGCTGGCGCGATGGCAGCTACACACAAGAGTAGACCGTGGTTCCTGAGAATTTTCGGCACGAAGATTCCGACACCGCTCGATGCAGGGCGGTCGGATCTGGTCGTCGTTGCCGAAGGCTTCGACGACGCCGAGGCGAGCTCGACGGCTCTCGAACGTGCCGCCTCCACCGAGCCGGAGTTCAGGGCGGAGTCCGAAGTGGTTCTGCGGCATCATCTCGACCTCCCGGAGGGCTCGGTAGCCGATGCCGAGAGCATCGTCGCCCAGGACGGATATGTGCGAGGCTCGAGTCGGCCCGAGGACGTGACTCCGGTGGTCGAGAATTCGGTTCGCGTCGTCTTCGAGCGTGTCCAGGTGCTTGACGCCCTGCATTGCTCCCAGGAGCGGTCACGAATGGCTGGTCTGGCGCAGCGACTCGGTGGTTCGGTCGCCGGGTGGGACGCGCTCCAGCCCCCGATACTTGCGGAGGCGCCGCCCAAACGCGGTCGCAGAAAGTCCTGAGCGGCCCTATTCGGTTTCCTCGTTACCTCACTGACTAGGCTGCGAGGGTCATCGGCAGCACAAAATGGCAGCGCGAAACGACAGCTCGAAACGACAGCTCGAAATCCAGCCCACTTGAACGACAGGGGACCAAGGCACTATGGCCGGCACCGACGCATCCAACGCCGTGAACGTCGATTCGAGTGCAGTGGTGCGGTCCTGGCCGATGATTCTCGGTTTGCTCACGGACGGCAGTGACTTGTCGGAAGCCGACAGTCGCTGGGCTATGGGCGAGATCATGTCGGACAACGCCACCTCCGCTCAGATCGCTGCTTTCGGGGTCGGCCTGAAGATGAAGGGAGAAACCCCCGCGGAGTTGGAAGGGCTCGCCGCCGCGATGCTCGAACACTCCAGGCGCGTGCCGGTCGATTCCGACGTCGTCGACATCGTCGGCACGGGTGGTGACCGCTCCAACACGGTGAACATCTCGACGATGGCCTCGATCGTGGTTGCCGCGTCCGGTGTGCGAGTTGTCAAGCACGGCAACCGCGCTGCTTCGTCCAAGAGCGGTGGCGCCGACGTGCTCGAGGCGCTCGGCGTTCGCATCGACCTCGGGCCGGAGCAGGTTGCGAGGTGCGTCGAAGAGGTCGGCATCGGCTTTTGTTTCGCGCCGGTCTTCCATCCCGCACTGCGCTTTGCGGCGGTGCCTCGCAAGGAAATCGGCATTCCGACGGCATTCAACGTGCTCGGTCCACTGACCAATCCGGCTCGTCCGCGTGCCGGGCTGATCGGGTGCGCATTTCCGAAACTGATCTCGGTCGTCGCGGGAGTCCTTGCGCAGCGCGGCAATTCGGCGTTGGTGGTACGGGGAGACGACGGACTGGACGAACTGACCACATCGACGACGTCGACGGTTCACATCGTCGGCGGTGGAAGTGTGCGAACTGTCACGCTGGATCCGCGTGACCTCGGAATCGACCGCGTTCCTCTCGAAGAGTTGCGTGGAGGCGACGCCGAAATCAACGCCACCGTCGCCAGAACGCTGCTTTCCGGGCAGAAGGGGCCGGTCCGGGACGCGGTCCTGCTGAACGCGGGAGCAGCCATCGCGGCATTCAACGGTGTCGGCGACGATCTCGAGAGTGCGATCTCTGCCGGGATGACTGCAGCCGCTGCCGCGATCGACAGCGGCGCGGGCGCTGAACTGCTTCACAAGTGGGCGGCGCTCACCGCCGAGCTGGCCGACCAAGCCTGATCGAGGGGCTATTCACCCAGCGAGAAACCGGCCTCGACGTCTGCGCTGGAGAATGACTGGAACGCAATGTGTGTGGCGGTTCGGAGAACGCCGGGCACCTTGTTGATTCCTCCGGTGACCACGTCGGCGATCTGGGCGTGGTCACGCACTTTCACGATGGCGATCAAATCGACGTCACCTGCGCACGAGTAGACCTCGGTCACTCCGGACAGGTCGGCGACGGCCTGCGCGGTTTCCGGGATCCGAGCGGACTCGGCGTGAATCATGACGATGGCGTTGATCATTTCTCTCCTCGATTTCCCTGCGGGTTGTGATGACCCGGTGGTTTCGATCGAGCTTAGGGGTGCCGCCCCGCCGTTACGTCATCGATGTTCGGATTCGGTTCCGGCTCGGGCGAGTCGGCACCAGGCTTCCCACTTGCCGGCGCCGCTCACAGGTTCGACGTATCCGGATGTCGCCGACACGATTCGGACACCGTCCGACGAGAGCCACCTTGCGATCAGTCCCAGTTCTTCGGGTGACGCGCCGCGGAACGGGGCGTCGTCCGGTAGGACGGTTTCGGCCGCCGCGGTGATGGCGTCGACGACGGGCATCGGGTGAGTCCCACGTCTGGCGAGCCCGGCGGACGCGAGACGCCCGGACCGGATCACCGACAGCTCCCAGCCGCCGTCTCCGGTGGGGCGGGCGAGAACGAGTTGTTCGATCGCCGCGACTGCAGCGAGTCGCTGAGTGCGCCGCACTGCGGTGGCGACTGCGACCGTTCGGTCACGCAGACGCGCAGCATTCTCGAACAACGCGTGTGCGGACAGCTCGTCGATCCGGGCCTGCATCTGTTGGAGGGGAGTGTCGTTGGTTCCTCGGAAGAATCCACGCACGGCCTCAGGGGCGGCCGCGTAGTCCTCTGCGTTGATTTCCGGGGTCCAGGAGGCTGGACACGCCCCCAGTTCGCGAGCGGGGCAGTCAGGGCCGTGAACGGCGCCGCGTCCGAGACGCTTGGTACACGTGCGCAGACGACTGAACTCTGCGACGGTGTCGGCGACGTCGACTGCGTCGGCGCGAGAGGTGAACGGGCCGATCGAATCGGCCGTGGGCGTGCGAACCACGGACAGTCTCGGAAACGCCTCGTCGGTGAGGGTGATCCACCAACCTCGCTTGGGAAACTTGGAGCGACGGTTGTACGGCGGCGCATGCGCGCTCAGCAGTCGTAGTTCACGCACCCCGGCTTCGAGAGCGTGCGCGCACTCGACATGGTCCACGCGGGTGGCCAGCGCGACCATTTCCTTCATCCGGCCGCGGGTCTCCGAACCGGTGAAGTAGTTGCGGACGCGGCGTCGAAGGTCGGTAGCAGTTCCTATGTAGAGGGCTTCGTCGGAAGGACCGCGGAAAAGGTAGACACCGGGGCTTCGCGGCAGGTTTGCGGCGAAGGACCGTTTGGCCCGTTGATGCGAGGAAATGTTGGGCAGGTAGTCGACCAGTTCGCTGTAACTGTGGACACCCTGGTTTCCGACCCTGTCGATCAGTCCGTGGAGGACGTCGACGGTCGCACGCGCGTCGTCGAGAGCCCGGTGCGTCGGCTGGGTGGTCACTTGGAAGAGATGGGCGAGTGCGGAGAGCTTCACCGAAGGTGCTTCGTCGCGTGAGAGTACGCGCCGGGCGAGTTTGACGGTGCACAGGACACGGAACGCAGGCCACGGGCGCGCGCTGCGTGACGCCGCTGCTTTGAGGAAACCGATGTCGAACGGCGCGTTGTGTGCCACCAGCACCGCGCCCTCGGCGAACTCGAGAAAAGCAGGCAGGACACGTTCGATGGGAGGTGCACCGATCAGCATGGCTGTGGTGATTCCGGTCAGTTCGACTATGTACGGCGGAATCGACCGGCCGGGGTCGACGAGTGTTGCCATTTCGCCCAGTACCTCGCCGCCGCGGATCTTGACGGCGCCGATCTCGGTGATGGAGTCCTGGTCGGCGCTGCCCCCTGTGGTCTCGAGGTCGACGACGACAAATGTTGTCTCGCTCAGCGGTGTGTCCAGTTCGTCGAAGCTCAGTTGCCGCCCGACGTCGAACTTCTCCCCGTCGGAGAACGGGGGCGGAGACGGAAATTCTCGGGCCGAGGCGGGACTCACACCGCAGACAGTAGAAGTACCCCCCGACACGAATTCGAGAGTGCAGACACGGAATCCGACCCGCACGGACTTCCGTTGCGAAATCGGTCGATGAACGCCCGACAAAAGTAGGAGAGACGAGGATCACACTTGCGGTGGGAACTCGCGAATGTGGACGCGCGCCTACTTGTGAGTAGGGCGAGTCGAGGGGGTCTTCGGTGCGTCTGTCGACGGCTGAAACCGCGTCCGTGACCGGAACAAGTTCTAGTTTCAAGTAATCATCGTTGAACTGCATGGAAGATCGGATTGTCGGGTTTGGTGAGCCTTGGCAGTGGGTAGCGGGCGCGGGTTTGACGGCCTGGAGTGGGTCGCCGAACCGACCTGTTGTTATCTCCCCGTGACCCGCCGGGCGTATCGCGGGCGCGGCACCGCGATTTCCGGCGAATCGGGCGCGATTGTCACGAAGCGGTCGACATCGTCGCGATCATTTCGTAACCTTCCTGAGACCTAACGAAGTCTTGCCGGACCAAACAGGACCGGCATCGTCAGGAACCGCCTAATCGGGATCTCCGCGAGGAACCCGAACCGGGAACCCAAGTTTCCACTGGGGTGAATCCCGCCTGGGGTGCAGCACGCAGGATCGCTGCAGACCACGCGGGTAGGGCTGATCTTCCCAGCCCGAACCCGTCAGCTAACTCGGTCGGCGGATGAATGGAAGAAATGGAGCACCCCTTAAGTGGCGTCACAGAGTTTCAAGCGTTCAGCGCAGTTGGCAGTAGCCGGCGCGCTCGCAGTCGGAGCATTCGCTGCAACCGCTGCACCTGCCTCGGCAGACCCCATCACCATCCCCGGCGTCGGCACGTTCGAGGTTCCGGGCGTTTCTATTCCTCAGTTGCCGGTCATTCCGGGCATCACCGACATCGCACCGGCTGCACCGGCCGCTCCCATCTCCAGTGTTGGTGAGCAGGCAGTTCGCGCCGCAGAGAGCAAGCTGGGCTCCCCGTACGTGTACGGCGCAGCCGGCCCGGACGCATTCGACTGCTCAGGTCTCGTTCAGTGGGCATACAAGCAGGCCGGTCTCAACCTGCCTCGCACGAGCTACGACCAGGCTGCAGCCGGCGTTGCCGTCGCACAGTCCGATCTTCAGGTCGGCGACGTGATCTCCTTCTACGGCGGATCGCATTCGGGCATCTACGCCGGTAACGGCAATGTCATCCACGCGTCGACCGCTGGTCAGCCCGTGAAGCTCGCTCCGGTGTCCTCGATGCCGTACGACGGCGCTCGCCGTTACTGATTTCTGAACACGCTCGACGGCTGTCTCCGGTAGGCAGTCGGAACGATCCGCCGCTGTGATGCGGCGGAGCTCGGGGGAGCTCCGGATCTTCGAATGTGGGCCTCGAATCTTCGATTCGGGGCCCACATTTTCGTTTCGCGACAATTCGCCCGGTACTTCACCCCGACACGCCTACCGGCGAGTAGACACAAACGTATGCCGTTCCGTAACCTTATCGAGACATTGCGCGGCCGAGACAGGTACTGTGGATAGTTGACAGCCAGCTAACAGATCGTCGACCGGCCCCGGTCGGCGTCGCTTCACCGAGACGGAGAGTTGCATTCCGTGGTTTCATCGAAAAACAACAGTCGAGTACGGGCCGCATTGACAGTGGGAGTGCTGGCGTTCGGACTCGTTGCAGGGCCTTCGATGCAGGCCGGTGCCGACCCCGTCATCACCAACCCCACCGAGGCGCTCGACAAGCTCGGTGAACTCTCCCGGGTTTCCGAGCAGACCAACGAAGCGCTGCACAACGCGCAGATCGACCTCGACGCGAAGCTGGCAGTCGCGAATGATGCGGACGTGCGATCGGCAGCCGATCAGGGTCTTCTCGACGCGGCTTCGGCGCGCGTCGCCGAGTTCGCTCCGGCGGTAAACCGTATTGCCACAGCGAATTACCAGGGTGCGCGAACCAATCGCCTCTTTGCGTTGATGGTGAGCGACTCGCCGCAGCAGTTGCTCGACCAGATGTCTGCGCTCGACGTGATTTCCAACGACGCGGCAGTACAGGTCTCTCAGTTCAACCAAGCCACTGCCGATGCGCGTGCCGCCTCGGAAGCATCGAAGCGATCGGCCGAAGAAGCGCGAACCGCCGCCGATCAAGCCCGCGCACTCAGTGACGATTTGCAGCGCAAGCAGAGTGAACTGCAGACGCAGATCGCCGACGTGACCAAAGCCTTCCAGAATCTCACCGACGACGAACGTAACCAACTGAGCGGTACGCCTTTCCCGCCGGATGTCGATCTCAGCAAAATTCTGGCTAACTTGACCCCTGGCTCGGGTGCTGCTGCTCTGCAGGCAGGCCTCACGCGGATCGGTGACCCGTACGTCTGGGGCGCGACCGGCCCGAACGAGTTCGACTGCTCAGGTCTGGTGGTGTGGGCCTACAAGCAGATCGGAAAGACTCTGCCGCGATCGAGCCAAGCGCAGGCGCAGGGCGGTGTACCGGTGTCGAGGGACCAACTACAGCCCGGCGACGTCGTGACGTTCTACAGCGACAACTCGCATGTCGGCATCTACGCCGGCGACGGAAACATTCTGCATGCGTCGACGTTCGGCGTACCGGTGAAGGTCCAGTCGATGGCAGGCATGGAGTTCTCCACTGCGCGTCGTTACTGACGGCTTGCTGCGCCTGAGTGGCGTGTGGCCAGCCGCCGTGAAGCGTCGAGTCGAGTTCTCCTACACTCGGCACCGTGCCGACTGAACCGATGACGACGCCCGACGTCGGCGCAGATCGACCACGCCGTTGGGAGTATCCGGCCCTCGTGGCGCTCGGTGTAGCCGTGGTGCTCGTTCTGGGCCTGACGATCTTCCTGACGAACAGGTCCGATTCCGACGAAAACGCCGCCGCCGAACAGGACGCGGAACGCAGCGCTCAAGTCCAGAGCTTTCTCGATGCATGGGCCGCGGCTCAGATGTCCGACGATCCGTCGGGGCTGGCGAAGTTCGTCGACAGTTCCGCCGCACCCGGTGTGCTCGAGGCGGAAGTTCGACGAGCCACTGCAGCGGGAGCGCTCGAATTCTCCGACTGGGGATACGAGATTCCCAGCGGCGGCCTGACTCCGGCGCCGCGAACCGGTGCGCCGGGCGGAGACGTCGAAGTATGGAATGCGCAAGTTCTGTTGCGGTACGCCCTCGACGGCGTCGACGCATTGCCCACGCGCAAGGCAGTGTCCATGACACTCGCGAAACGCGGCGATCAGTGGTCGGTTCTTGCGGACGGGTCGATCGTCGGACTGGACGGCGCCCGAACGGCGGGCGAATCCTGGAACGGCCCCTGGGACTTCGGCCCGCTTGCCGTCGCCGAGAATTCTGCGGGTAACGCGCTGGTGATCGGCCACCCGGGTCAGCAGGCGTTCGTCGACGCTTTGGCTGCCGATGTGGACTCAGCCATCGAGAACACGACGCAGTTGTGGGGGCCGTGGTGGTCCGAGCGCGCGGTGCTCATGGTGGCGGGGTCCGCTGAGGAATTCACCGCACTGGTCGGCTCCCATCACGACGGCGCTTCGATTGCCGCAGTGTCGGTCGCGGATGCGACGGCGGACGGGTCTTCCGACGTGAGCGGCCAGCGGGTGGTCTTCTCGCCTGCCGCGGCTTCGAGGTTGACCGACATCACCAGGCGAACTGTGTTGCGCCACGAACTGATGCACATAGCCGCCCGATCGAAAACCCGTGACGGGTCGCCGATGTGGGTATTGGAAGGGTTTGCCGAATACGCGGGAAACCGTGGATCCTCGCGGGCCTGGGGTGAGATCGCGCCGACTCTGGCGGCAGCGGTACGCTCCGGCGATACTCCGACCGAGTTTCCGGACGACACGCAGTTCAGCGGTGTACCGGTCGTGAGTTCACTGGCGTACGAATCGGCGTGGTCGATCAACGCGTATATCGCCGATCGATTCGGAGAAGCAAAGCTGACCGACCTCTTTCGCGCTCTCGCCTCCGGAAAGATGACTGCCGAAGACCTCGATTCGCGGATCCGAGCGGTCGTTGGCGTCGGAACCGAGGAACTGCGAGCCGGATGGGTCGACTGGACCAACAGCCATCTGGGCTGAGCGGTTCGCGGCTGGGTCGATTGCAGCGGCGAGGTGCCCTTCGCACGTTTGAAGCACCGAGTGCCCTACGGTGGACGGATGCGCCGGACCCTCTTGGTGACCAACGATTTTCCTCCTCGCCCCGGAGGTATCCAGTCCTATCTCCACACGTTCGCCGGGCATCTGCCGCCGGACAAGTTGGTGGTGTACGCACCGCGGTGGCGGGGCGACTCGCACAAGAAGTTCGATGCGGCACAGCCTTTCGAGGTCGTTCGGCACCCGACGACGCTGATGCTGCCGTCGCCTTTTGTCGCTCGTCGAGCCGCGAAGTTGGTCAAGAAGCACGACTGCGAGTCGGTCTGGTTCGGTGCGGCAGCGCCGTTGGCGTTGTTGGCGCCGGTTGTTCGACGTGCCGGAGCGAGCCGAGTGATCGCGAGTACTCACGGCCACGAGGTCGGATGGTCGATGATTCCCGGTGCGCGGCAGTCGTTGCGTGTGATCGGTGACCACACCGATGCGGTGACGTTCGTCAGCAAATACACCCGTGGGCGGTTCTCGGCGGCCTTCGGCCCGCAAGCGGCGCTCGAGCACCTTCCTTCCGGAGTGGACACGTCAGTGTTCCACCCGGACTCGGTCGCCCGCGCGGAACTGCGTAAGCGATACGGGCTGGGCGAGCGGCCCACGATCCTGTGCCTGTCGCGGCTCGTGCCACGCAAGGGGCAGGACATGCTCATCAAGGCGCTGCCGACCGTACGCAAGAGCATTGACGGGGCGGTACTGGTGATCGTCGGAGGTGGGCCGTACGAGGACCATCTCCGCCAATTGGCGCGTAAGACCGGGATGGACGATCACGTCGTCTTCACGGGCACGGTGCCCGCCGCAGAGTTGGCGGCGCACCACACGATCGCCGACGTGTTCGCCATGCCGTGCCGTACCCGAGGCGCCGGATTGGACGTCGAAGGACTGGGAATCGTCTACCTCGAGGCCTCGGCTACCGGTGTGCCGGTCATCGCCGGGCGCAGTGGTGGCGCTCCGGAAACGGTGCAGCAGAACAAGACCGGGCTCGTGGTCGACGGCACCTCTGTTCGCGACGTCGCCGAATCCGTGATCGAGGTGCTGTCCGATCGTGATCGCGCGGCCGCGATGGGAGCAGCCGGCCGGGCATGGGTTGCCGAAGACTGGAAGTGGGACACGCTCGCTTCGAAACTGCGTAATCTCCTCGGCTGAGCAAACGGGACTCGAACGCGAACGGCCCGCACCGAATTCGGTGCGGGCCGTTCATGTCGGCACGTTCGTGTCGGCAGAGGACTGATCGGCGAAAGACTACTTGGCGTAGATCTTTTCGATGTCGGCGGCAAAGCTCTCGTGCACGACGTTGCGCTTGAGCTTCATCGTGGGCGTGAGTTCGCCTGTGTCCTCGGAGAAGTCGACCGGAAGAATGCGGAACTTCTTGATCGCCTCGGCGTGTGAGACGAGCTTGTTGGCCTCGTCGATGGCGTCCTGGATTTCGCCGACCAGTTCGCCGTCCGAAACCAGGTCGGCCGCTGTGGTTCCTGCGGCCTTGTTGTTGCGCTCGTTCCAGGCGGGGAGAGCTTCGGCGTCGATGGTGATGAGGGCGCCGATGAAAGGCTTCTGGTCGCCGACCACGATGGCCTGGCTGATCAGCGGGTGCGCGCGAAGGGAATCCTCGAGCTGAGCGGGGGAGACGTTCTTGCCGCCTGCCGTGACGATGATTTCCTTCTTGCGGCCGGTGATGGTGATGTAGCCGTCCTTGTCGACGGTGCCGAGGTCGCCGGTGTGGAACCAGCCGTTCTCGATCGACTCGGCGGTGGCCTTCTCGTTGCGCCAGTAGCCGGTGAAGACCACCGGTCCCGAGAGGAGGATTTCGCCGTCTTCTGCGATACGAACGGAGTTGCCGGCCAACGGCTTTCCGACAGAGCCGACCTTCTGTGCGCCGATGGTGTTGACGGCGAAGGCCGCGGTGGTTTCGGTCAGTCCGTAGCCCTCGTAGATCGTGACGCCGATACCGCGGAAGAAGTGGCCGAGTCGAGCGCCCAGAGGTGCACCACCGGAAATGGCCAGCTGGCACTGCCCGCCGAGCGCTGCGCGCAGCTTCGAGTACACGAGCTTGTCGAAGAGAGCGTGCTTGGCCTTGAGAACGATGCCGGCGCCGCCCTTGTCCTGCGCCTCGCTCCACGCGACGGCGGTGTCTGCGGCCGCGTCGAAGATCTTTCCCTTGCCGTCGCCGTGCGCCTTGGCGCGTGCGCTGTTGTAGACCTTCTCGAACACGCGCGGCACCGAGAGGATGAAGTCGGGCTTGAACTCGCCGAACGTCGGAACGAGGTTCGGGATGTCACTCGTGTGCCCCAGCGCTGCACCGGCGTCGAACGACGCGATGCTGACTGCGCGAGCGAGAACGTGCGCGAGCGGCAAGAACATCAGCGTGCGGACGCCAGGAGTCTTGAGCAGCGTGCCGAGGTTGGAGTCGAGGATGCCCTTCGACTCGGCAATCAGGTTGGAGTGCGTCAGCTGGCAGCCCTTGGGTCGGCCCGTGGTGCCCGACGTGTAGATCAGGGTCGCGGGATCGGATGCCTTCAGTGCCGCGACGCGGGCGTGGACGTCCTCGTCGGAGATGTCGGCGCCCAGTGCGGTCAATTCCTCGACGACACCCTTACCGCCCGCCGCGGCATCGATCTGGTAGACCGTGCGCAGCGCGGGGGCGGCTGCAGCGACGTCCTTCACGGTCGCGGCGTGAGTGTCGTTCTCGACGATGAGGTCGATTGCTTCGGAGTCCTCGAGAATCCAACGAACCTGCTCGGCTGCGGAGGTTTCGTAGATCGGAACCGTCACGCCACCGGCTGCCCAGATGGCGTAGTCGACGAGCGGC
Source organism: Rhodococcus sp. SB1D (assembly GCF_048573875.1). Classification (NCBI taxonomy): domain Bacteria; kingdom Bacillati; phylum Actinomycetota; class Actinomycetes; order Mycobacteriales; family Nocardiaceae; genus Rhodococcus; species Rhodococcus sp. SB1D. The sequence goes on along the minus strand of NZ_JBMAIQ010000023.1, from coordinate 21,515 downwards.
CATTCGAAACGCGTCGCCGACATGAGGCCGACGCGGTCGCCCTGCTTGACGCCGATCGCGATGAGGCCCTTGGCGACGGCAGTCACCTGAGCGGCGAAATCGCCTGCAGTGACATCGACCCATGCATTTCCGACTTTGCGCTTGTAGACAACCGCCGCCGGCTTCGTCTTCGCGAAGGCGAAGACCGAGTCGACCGCGGAGGCATCCTCGGGAATGGTGAACGTCTGGGGTGCGCTGAACTCAGGCACGAAATACCTCCGACACTGCGAAATACTGACGAGTAGGGTTTTCGTCTCCTACTGTAGTCGCATGTCCGACGCAGTTGTGGCCAGGCTTACAGTCTGTCCGGTATGTAGTGTTGCGACACCCCTCGACGCTTCGCGGACGCGATATGTGAAGCTACTTCGGTGAGCAGCATTCAGGTCGCAGACCAGACTTTCATCGCCGCCCCGCCCGAGCGGGTCGCCGAACTGTTGTCCTCGCGCGCGCAGTGGCGTCGCTGGTTCAGTGATCTCGAGCTCGAAGTCCGGGAAGATCGCGGTCCCGCAGGATTCCGTTGGGGAGTGTCAGGTCAGCTGGTCGGCACCATGGAGGTGTGGCTCGAACCGGTCATGGACGGGACGATCGCGCACTACTTCCTGCACTGTGAGCCGGTCGGCGTATCGCCGTCCGATCTGGCGACCCTCGACCTCGCCGGGATGAACCGCAAGCGTCGGGTCGACGGCAAGGTCATGTCGTTCCAGCTCAAACGCGAACTCGAAGCGGGACGTGCCGCCGGAGTAGCACCGGACTGATAATCGAAGCACTGCACGTTGTGCAGGTTCTGGACTTTTGACGAAGGAAGGTAGCGCAGTCGTATGGCCGAGAAGACCAAGGGGTTGATCAGCATCGACGCTCCTGCCGACGCCGTGATGGACGTCATCGCCGATTTCGAGCGGTACCCCGAGTGGGTGGCCGCGGCGAAGTCCGTCGAGGTGACGGCGCCGGGACAGGGCGGCCGCGCGGACCGAGTACGTTTCGTCCTCGACGCGGGGATGGTGAAGGACACCTACGAACTGCAGTATTCGTGGGCACCGGACGGTATGGCGGTGAGTTGGGAGCTGATCTCGGGCGAGATTCAGAAGTCCCAATTCGGTTCGTACACACTCGAGCCCGGCCCGAACGGCACCACGTCGGTCACCTACGAGTTGACGGTCGACCTGACGATTCCGATGATCGGACTGTTCAAGCGCAAGGCCGAGAAGATCATCACCGACACAGCTCTGAAGGAACTGAAGAAGCGAGTCGAGGGCTGAGTGCCGGAGCAACGATCGCGCGTCCAACTGTTCGTCGGTAAAGGCGGAGTAGGCACGACGACGCTTGCCGCAGCGACTGCTGTGTCGGCTGCGACCGATGGGGCGAGAGTGCTGCTCGTGTCGATCGATCAGGCAGGTTCTCTTGCAGACGTCCTGGGCGTGCCGAATCCGCGAACGACCACATCTCTCACCGAGCGTCTCGACGTCCGGCAACTCGACACGTCAGCGCTCCTCGAGGACAAGTTCCGAGGATTGTCGGGGTTGATCGACGCTGCAGGAACTTTCGGAGCGGGAGATCACGAACACGGTTCGTCGTTCGAGGGCTTGGAACCGGAAGAGTTGACGGGATCCCTGGGCATCCAAGACATGCTCGGGCTCGCCGAGATCGTCGACCTCTCGGACAGCGGCGACTACGACCTCGTGATCGTGGACTGTCCGGCCGCCGCCGAAGCGCTGCGGATACTCGGCTCGCCGTCGATGGTGTCGGAGTATCTCGAGCGATTGTGGCCGCGGCACAGGCGGATGGTCGCTGTGACAGGTACGGACATGCGGCTGCTCCTGCTCGTGTCCGTCGTCGAACGCGTGCTCGCGTCGGTGGATCGGATCGCGGTTCACCTCTCGGATCGGGAGAACACCGGCGTGCGTGTGGTGACGTCGGCCGACGGCGTGTCGGTCGCGGCGACTCGTCGGACGTTGTCCGGGCTGGCTCTGGCCGGGTTGCGAGTTGACGGGATTGTGGTCAACAACCTTGTCCCGCAGTTCAACTCGTCCGCCGGGAAGGGTGTCGACGATTCACCGGCGGCGCAGTGGCTCGCGTCGATCCGGGCGGCTCAGGCACTCGTCGTGGACGAACTGCGTGGATCAACCGATGGAATGTCCGTCACAACGGTCGAACGCGCTTGCGCCGAACCGGTAGGGTTGGCCGCTCTGGGCGAGATCGCGGCCACGTTCGAGGGTGGAACGGGCACGGATTCGGGCACCGTCGGTACCGCGGACAACATCGTGGTGTCGTTGGAGTCCGGGACCGGAGTCGATTCGGTGTACGTGATGCGGATGTACCTTCCGCTCGTGGATCCGTCGTCGTTGTCGTTGGGCCGGGTGGAGGACGATGTGCTGGTGGGAGCAGACGGCGTACGACGCAGAGTTCGTTTGGCGTCGGTGCTGCGTCGTTGTGTCGTGAACGGGGCGGAGTTGGACGGCAGTTACCTGATCATCCGGTTCAGCCCGGATCCCGCGGTGTGGCCGGTATGAGCGAAGAGCACGAGCGCCTCGTCGCGGAGTTTCGCGCGCTGGCGGAAACCGTTCTGACGCGCCTGGAACCGGTGCTGCAGAAGGCCGCAGCAGCGACGGCCGACGTTGCGAGTGACTCGGCGTCCACGGACACGCAGCCGGTGTTCACCGGCTGCAGCTGGTGTCCGGTGTGCGCCCTCGCCGCACTGGTTCGCGGTGAGCACCACGAACTGTTGGCATTCCTCGCGGGTCAAGCAGCAGCATTCCTTGCGTTGCTTCGTGAGATTCTCGACGAGTTTCTCGGGGGGCCGTCAGGCCCCGATCGTGGACCCGAAGGCGGTCCGACGACGCCAGGTGCGGAGCGAACTCGCACGGCGGCATTTGTCCCGATCAACGTGACGGTCAAGGACTGACTCAGTACCCCGGGTAGAGCGAACGGCCCGAGATGAGCACAATCGACACAATGGTCACCGACGCACGAGGCACCGATTCAGGGTGCGCACTCCAGCGGACGCCGCTCGCGCGGGAATCGTCGCGATGAGCGCGCGCCGCTTGAAAGCGGTCTCCGACTCCACCATGGACGACATCTTGACGGTCGGCATCGACGTCGGCGGGACGAGTATCAGGGCCTCCGTCGTGGACGTCGACGGACAAGTGCTCGAGATGATTCAAGCCCCGACCCCGCAGTCGGCCAGGGCACTCGAAGACGGTCTCGATCGCGTCGTGCGCGAATTGGTCACCAGGCACGAGGTATCGGCCGTGGGGTTGGCGGTCGCCGGCTTCATCACCTCCGATCGAAGCTCGGTTCGGTTCGCTCCGCACTTGCCATGGGTGGACGCGCCGGTCGGAAGTGACTTGAGCAAGCGGCTCGGCTTGCCGGTCGTTCTCGAACACGACGCCAATGCAGCGGCGTTCGCGGAGCACCGATTCGGCGCGGCCGCAGGTGGCCGCAATGTCGTGATGGTGGCGATCGGGACCGGAATCGGTGGAGCGCTGCTGATCAACGGTGAGCTGTACCGGGGGAGTCACGGCGTCGCTCCCGAACTGGGCCACATCCAGGTCGTTCCGGGCGGGCGTCAGTGCGCGTGTGGCAAACGTGGGTGTTGGGAGCGCTATTGCAGCGGAACGGCGCTCGTCGACACGGCAATCGAACTGCTTGCCGCCGACCCGGCCGCGTCGACGGTCCTGGCGCGTGAGGTAGCGGTGGATCCTGGTTCGCTCACCGGTCGCCGGATCGCCAACGCCGCGCAGGACGGTGACCCACTCGCGCTGGCAACGATCGCCGAGTTCACCCGCTGGCTGGCCGTGGGTCTGGCCATGGTCGGTGACGTCTACGATCCCGATCTGGTCGTGATCGCCGGCGGCGTCGCGAGTTCTGCCCCACTGTTTCTCGACGACGCCCGCGAGCAATACGCGACATTGTTGACCGGGGCGAAGCACCGCCCACTGGCCCGCATCCGTTCCGCTCAGCTGGGCGAAGCTGCGGGCATGGTCGGCGCCGCCGCTTTGGCCCGATCGGTAGTGCCTCAGGATCTCGGTGGGGTCGACGGCGCTGGAACCACGTCTGCCGGACTGTGATCGGGTCGATCCTGCAGGGGCGTGTGTAGCGGGGGTTACCGGTCGGCAGTAAGGTCGTACTCAGCGAAATTCAGCTGTGAATGGGAGGGACGCCGTGTGGTATTGGCTCTTCAAGTATGTGTTGCTGGGGCCGATTCTCTGGCTGCTCGGGCGTCCGACGGTCAAGGGTCACGAGAACATTCCGACTGACGGGGCGGCCATTCTGGCCAGCAATCACCAGGCGGTTCTGGACTCGTTCTACCTTCCGCTTCGCGTCAACCGCCGCATCACGTTCCTTGCCAAGAGTGAGTACTTCACCGGTTCCGGTCTGAAGGGCGCTTTCCAGAAGTGGTTCTTCACCGCGGTCGGTCAGGTCCCTATCGACCGAACCGGTGCAGACGCGGCGCAGGATGCACTCAACGCCGGTCTCAAGGTCCTCGGTTCGGGCAGCCTGCTGGGTATCTACCCCGAGGGGACGCGCTCGCCTGACGGTCGCCTCTACAAGGGCAAGACCGGAATGGCGCGCCTCGCACTTGAATCGGGCGTCAAGGTGATCCCGGTAGCGATGGTCGGCACCGACAAGATGAATCCGATCGGCTCACGGATGTGGCGTCCCGCCAAGGTCACCGTGATCGTCGGCGAACCCATCGATTTCTCCCGCTTCGAAGGCATGGGCGGAAACCGCTTCGTCGAGCGCGCTGTGACCGACGAGGTGATGTACAAGTTGATGAAACTCTCCGGCCAGGAGTACGTGGACATCTACGCGGCAAGCCTCAAGAACCAGGCGCCCACGAAACCCGAAGCTGCCGTCGACGTTCCGGCGGAAGGCGGCGAGTCGGTTGTCGATCTCGTGGCCTCGGCTGAGTCGAAGGAATCCGCGAAGTCCGACAAGGATTCGCTCCCGGACGCACAAGCCAGCTAGAGATTTCCCACACCGGCCGCACGCGCATTGGCTCCAGAGCCTGCGCGTGCGGCATAGTTTTCGGACGTGCGCTACTTCTACGACTGTGAATTCATCGAAGACGGTCGAACCATCGATCTCGTGTCCATCGGCGTTGTCTGTGAGGACGGCCGAGAGTACTACGCGGTTTCGACGGAGTTCGATCCCGCCCGTGCCGGTAGTTGGGTGCGCAAGAACGTGCTGCCGAAGTTGCCGCAGCCTTCGTCGCCGCTGTGGAAATCACGCGAGAAGATCCGCGACGATCTTCTGAAATTCTTCGTTCCGCGGCCGATGGTGGTTCCGGAGCTCTGGGCGTGGGTCGCCGCCTACGACCACGTCGCGCTGTGCCAGTTGTGGGGCGACATGACGGAACTACCGCAGTCGATGCCGCGGTACACCCGCGAACTCCGACAGTTCTGGGAAGACAACGGCAGTCCTGCCCTCCCGTCGGCGCCCGCCGACGCACACGACGCACTTGCCGACGCCAGGCACAACCTCGTGAAGTTCGACGCCATTTCGGCTGCACGGTCACTTCGCTGACCCAGGTTTCGGTGCGCGGGAAGTGTTCCGATTGGGCTGCGATCGAGAGCCTGTGTGACGCGCCGACGAGCGAGCGAATATCCTGTAGAGGTGAACTGGACTGTCGACGTGCCGATCGACCGCTTGCCCGAACTCCCGCCGCTGCCTGCCGGACTGCGTAAGCAGCTCGACGAGGCGCTCGCGAAGCCCGCTGCTCAGCAGCCCTCGTGGCCCGCTGACCAGGCGGCCGCCATGCGGACTGTGCTCGAGAGCGTGCCTCCCATCACGGTGGCCAGCGAAGTCGAGGCGCTGCAAGAGCGTCTCGCGCAGGTCGCGCGTGGTGAGGCATTTCTGCTCCAGGGCGGTGACTGCGCCGAGACCTTCGCGGACAACACCGAGCCGCACATCAAGGGAAACATCCGCACGTTGCTGCAGATGGCCGTCGTGCTCACCTACGGTTCCTCGATGCCGGTCGTCAAGGTGGCTCGCATCGCCGGCCAGTACGCCAAACCGCGCTCTGCCGACATCGACTCGTTGGGTCTGAAGTCCTACCGCGGCGACATGATCAACTCGCTCGTCGCCGACGAGGCAGTCCGCGCCCACGATCCTTCGCGACTGGTGCGTGCATACGCCAACGCCAGCGCCGCGATGAACCTGGTTCGCGCACTCACCGGCGCCGGCATGGCCGACCTGCACAAGGTGCACGATTGGAACCGCGAATTCGTCGCAGCGTCTCCCGCGGGCGCACGCTACGAGCAACTGGCAGCCGAGATCGACCGCGGCCTGCAGTTCATGAACGCGTGTGGCGTCACCGATCCGAGCCTGCACCAGGCACAGATCTTTGCCAGCCACGAGGCCCTGGTTCTCGACTACGAGCGCGCGATGCTGCGTCTCGACAACGACAGCGATCACCCCAAGCTCTACGACCTGTCGGCTCACTTCCTCTGGATCGGTGACCGCACTCGTCAGCTCGACGGCGCGCACATCGCCTTCGCCGAGTTGGTGTCCAACCCGATCGGCCTCAAGATCGGCCCGAGCACGACGCCGGAAATGGCGGTGGAATACGTCGAGCGTCTCGACCCCACCAACAAGCCAGGTCGTCTGACTCTGATCTCGCGCATGGGCAACGGCAAGGTCCGCGACCTGCTGCCGGCGATCATCGAGAAGGTCCAAGCCACCGGTCACCAGGTCATCTGGCAGTGCGATCCGATGCACGGCAACACCCACGAAGCCTCCACCGGGTACAAGACGCGCCACTTCGACCGCATCGTCGACGAGGTCCAGGGATTCTTCGAGGTCCACAACGGTCTCGGCACGCATCCGGGTGGCATCCACGTCGAGCTGACCGGTGAGAACGTCACCGAGTGCCTCGGCGGCGCGCAGGACATCTCCGACCTCGATCTCGGCGGTCGCTACGAGACGGCGTGCGACCCCCGATTGAACACCCAACAGTCGTTGGAGCTCGCGTTCCTCGTGGCCGAGATGCTGCGAGGCTGAAACCTTGCTTCGCCGAAGCTGATTCGCGCCGGCATAGATTTTCGGCAACCGCCCTCACCCGCTCGCGCAGGTGGGGGCGTTCGCTATTGCGTGAATCGTGTGACGAATCGGCGCTGCCAGGGCATTTCGACGGCGCGAGGTGAGTAACGTGCGCGAACGTACGCGGTGGCGTCCTTACTGGGCACTCCGTCCATGACGGCAAGAGCGGCCAACGCTGTTCCGGTGCGGCCGTATCCACCACCACAAGCGATCTCGACTCTTTCGGTTTCCGAGCGCACCCACACTTCGTGCAAGGCCCTGCGCAGCGCATCGGGATCGCTCGGCAACCAGAAATCTCGCCAGCGGACCCACTCCGACTCCCATTCGGTGTCGGGAGGTTCTTTGCCGGTCAGATAGACGCCGAAGGTGGGGAGAGGTCCGGAAGGAAGTGGATTGCGGAGTCCTCGACCCCGAATCGATCTCCCCGACGGCAAGTCGAGTATCCCAATGCTCTCGGGTTCCCACGTGGCCATGAATTCAGATTAGGCCGAAGCGGACTGTCAGGGAATTGCGACGACGCTGATGTCGGTGCCCTTGGCAACGAGGTCGTTCTTGACGCTCTGGCTGATGATGACCGAGCTGTCGTTCTGGGTGAGCTGACGCACGGTGATCTCGAGGCCGAGGCGGCCGAGTTCTTCGCGTGCTGAGGAGACGGAGCGGCCGATCAGCGAGGGAACCTTGACGGAATCGGAGATGAGGAGAACCACGGAGGTGCCGGCGTTGACGGAGGACCCGACTGCGGGATCGGTGCCGATCACGCTACCGCCCTCGACGGCGTCGTCGAACGTTGTTCTGGTGGTGCTGACTGAGATGCCTACCTTGTCGAGGGCGGCGCGCGCAGCGTTCTCGGACATGCCCTTCACATCGGGAATGTCTACGGGCGGTGACCCTTTGGACGTGATGACCTTGACCGAGGAGCCCACGGCAACTTCGGTTCCCGGTGCCGGGTCGAGCGCGGCCACGCCGCCGATCGGGATCTTGGAGCTGAATGTGTCCCCGCCGTCGACCGCGACGAGAGTGCGGTCGGCGAGTTGTGCGCCCAGGGCCGAGACGTCGCCGCCGGCCGGAATGGGCGGGACAGTCGGACGCCCGAGCGAAGTCAGTAACGCCACGGTCGAGCCTTTGGTAACCCTCGAGCCGGAGGCCGGGTCTGTCCCGATCACCGTGTCGATGGGTTGGGCGTCGGAGTACTGACCCTGGACGTCGGGGGAGAGCCCGGCGTCCTGCAGAGCGGTGACCGCAGTGTCCTTGGTCAGCCCGTCGATCGAGGGAACGGCTGTATAGCGGCCAGATCCCATCCACCATCCGCCGAAGCCCAACGCGAGCGCGAGGACCGCGATGACGAGCAGCCAGATCAGGGTGGCTCGTCGCGATTTACGACGTGCCTCGACAAAATGAGCATGCGGATCGTCGTGCCCCGGGTGGTCGTCGCCGAAATCGGAACCGTCGTCGAAATCCGAGTCACCGTCGACCGTCGCCGGACGAGCAGTTTGTGCGGTGACCGCGCGAGTGTGCTGGATACCGCCAGGGGGAGGAGAGCCCGTGCCGAGCGCCGTGGTGGCTGCCACAGCCGGGGCCACGCCGGACGCCAATACCGTCGTGGCAGCAGGGTTCGGGCGCGCAGCAGAGTTCGGGTGTACCTCCGTGGGAGGCGCGGGCGCCGGTTGTGGCCGGGCCGGGGCAACTTGCGCGCTCTGGTGCTGGGCGCTTCGACGCGGAGCGGGAACGCGGTATGCCGGAAGTTCCAGTTGCTCGCTCACACTGCGAAGTGCAGCTGCCATCTCACCGGCGTCGGCGAAACGATGTGCGGGCTCGCGGTGAGTGGCTTCGGCGACCAGACGATCGAACTGCGCCGGTACACCGGGGATACGTGAACCTGGGCGCGGGACATCGTCGTGGATGCGTTGGTAGGCGATGGAGAGTGACGTATCGCCGGTGAACGGTGTTGTACCGGTGAGAAGTTCGAACATCAACACACCGGTCGAGTAGACGTCGCTTCGAGTGTCGGCAATTCCTGACGTCACCTGTTCCGGCGACAGATAGGCCGCGGTGCCGAGGATCACGCTGTTGGAGGTGGTGGTTGCTGCCGCAGCTGCACGCACCAATCCGAAGTCGGCGATCTTCACTTCGCCGGTGTCCGAGATCAAGATGTTCTCGGGTTTGACGTCACGGTGAACCAGTCCCGCTCGATGCGCCACCGCCAACGCGTCCAGGACAGGTGCCACGACTGCAGCGACTGCGTGTGGCGGCATCGGTCCGCGCTCACGAAGGAGTTCACGCAAGGTTCCACCGTCGACGAGTTCCATCACGAGGAACACGTGATTGCGATCGCTGCCTTGGTCGTAGACGGCCACAAGGGCCGGATGCTTGAGTCGGGCCACGGCCCGGGCCTCGAACTCGAAACGAGTCAGGAACGCTGGATCGCCGGCGAATTGCGGGTCCATCACCTTGATCGCGACAGGTCGATCCAACCGTGTATCGAGGCCTCGATACACGGTCGACATACCGCCGCGCGCGATCGGTGCGTCCACTCGATAGCGGCGCTCGAGCATTTCGCCGATCAACCCTCGACCTCCGTAATGACTGTTCCTCCGTGCTTGCGATCTGCGTGCTTGTGATCTGTCTGCTTGCGGTCTGGGTGGTAGCTGTCAGCAATGTGGGTGGTTGTATACCGCGTACCGGTTCCCGCAGTGAGGGCACCGAATTACATCCACCGCGAAATCCCGGTTACTGATACGCCGCATCCCGTCCATCGTAGCCAGCGATACCGACGCGGAAGTCTCGAGAACGTCACAGAGCGCTGTGACCTGAGCGGAGCGGCAGTTTCGAGCACTGCACCGGGCGGTACACAGCGGGCTCGCCGGACCGGATAAACTTCTCGCGGTGAGCGCGATTCCTTATTGTGATGATGTCCTGGATTCTTCGGTTTCCCTGTTCCAGCTTGTGGATGTGGCGAAGAACGTCGGGTTGCCGGTGAGCAAGGTTCACCAGTTGCTTCGCGATCACAAGATCATCGCGGTCAAGCGGCATGGCGTTCTCGGTGTCCCCGAAGTGTTCTTCGGCGAGGACGGCCAGATCGTCAAGTGGCTGCCCGGTCTGCTGGCGGTGCTGCACGACGGCGGCTACACCGATGTCGAAATCCTCCGCTGGTTGTTCCTGGCCGACGATTCCCTGCCGGGGCGCCCGGTGGACGCACTGCATGGTGATCTCGCGCGTGAGGTCATCCGCCGCGCACAGGCCATGGCTTTCTGAGCTGCCGGCCTTCTGACAACTCACCGCATGCGGTTTTTCGCCGCGTAGGTTGCCGACCGGACCAGACCCGGCGCAGCGACTCGAAGTCGCGTGCGTCCGGGAACGGACACACGTCGATGCAGTATCCGGAAGTCGGCGCGCTCGACCTGGTCGAGAATTGCTCCGTACAACACGAAAGCCGTGCGGATAGACGGCTGGACCCGCCGATCGAGCATCGGGATGCCGGATTCGGCAGACCGATACCGCCCCCGCGTCACGGCAATGAAGTGTGCCAGCGCGCGCTTGACCCGAACGTCCACCGTTCCGGTTCTGCGCCCGTGCTCGAGCATCTCGATGTCGACGCCGAATGCGGCGAACTCGCCCGCCGGTAGATACAGACGTCCCCGGTCGAGGTCTTCACCGACGTCGCGGATGAAGTTGGTCAGCTGAAACGCCTCACCGAGATTCGACGCGGGCACTACCGCTTCCTGCTGCGGAACGCTCACTCCGAGAATCGGGAGCATCTGCAAACCGATGACGACGGCAGAGCCGTACATGTACTCGCTGAGTTCGTCCATCGTGTTGTAAACGGGTCGAAACTTCGCCGTGTCGGGGGCGTCCATCCGCATGGACTCGAAGAAGGCGTCGAAATATGCGCGCGGGATGTCGAACGTCTTCACAGCATCGGCGAAGGCCGGGAGTACGCGTGTCAGGTCGAGGGGAACCGTCGACGGGAAGCCAACTGTCGCAGTGGGGTTGTCGAGTGCGTTGACGGCTGCACGTTCGACGTCGGCGAGCACCGTGCCTCGTTCATGCGGACCCGAGGGTTCGTCCACGATGTCGTCGACGACGCGAGCAAATGCGTAGAGCGCGTGAACTGCGCGGCGTCGAGGTACGGGCAACAACCGGGTGGCCAGAAAGTACGTTCGGCCGTGTTCCCTCGTCACGTCCTCGCAGAATTCATAGGACGCAGGCAGTGCGTTCATGACACGCGGATCACGCAGATCCTGACGTCGAGGGCGCCGAGGCGGCTGACGTCATTTCGATCGGTTTCTCGTGTTTGCGTCCACGAAGTCGCAGTGGGTCTTCCGTCTGCAAGGACATCGCCGCGATCACGGCAGCGACGATGGCCAGAGCCACGTGCGGGAAGGTGTACAGGCCGATCGATCCGTCCGGCTGGAACACCAGCATCAGCCAGGTGGACAGCCCGGTCAGTACGGCGAGAGTCGTCGGCGACATTGCGAAACCGGCAGCTACTGCCAGCGGCCAGGAGTAGTACCAGGGGAGTGCTGCGGGGGACAGAACGACGATGGCGACCATCACGATCACGATGCCCATGACGGCGTCGCGCTCGGTCTTGCGGTAGCGCCACCACACGACGGCGATGATCGCGACCAACACAACCGCCGAGATGGTCCGGGAGACTTCGAGGATGTCGTTGAAATGGTCGCCGGCGAACCAGGAGGTTGCCATGGTTCCGATGTGCGCCACGATCGTGGGCAGCGAGAGCCAGTTGATGATCTTTGCCGAACCGGAGAGTGCCGTCGTCCAGCCGAGGCCGACTCCGGCGATCAGTGAGGTGGATCCGAGTACCGCCACGAACACCGCGAAACCTGCGCCGGCCGTTTTGACGAACGATCGGATCGGTGACGCCGGTTCTCGCCCGGCCGCTGCGGCGTCCTCCCGCTCGTGGATCATCCAGATCCAGACTATGAAGGGAAGTGCGACGCCCGCGGTTGCCTTGATCGCGACGGCGAGCGCGATCAGCCCGATCCCGAAGAGGTGCTTGCGTTCGAGAGCGAGCGCAATGCCTGCGGCCATGAGGCCGACCATGAGCATCTCGTTGTGAACGCCGCCGATCAGGTGGATCAGGACGAGGGGATTGAGTACTGCGAGCCACAGGGCGATCGAGGTGTTTCCGCCGAGCTTCGTCGCGAGATGGGGAACGGCCCACATCATCAGGGCGAGTCCGGGCAGCATCGTGATCCGCAACAGCATCGTGCCGGCGATGACGTTCTCACCGGTCAGCCGAACGATGGCGTCGGCAAGGAGAAGGTGAACCGGACCGTACGGGGTAGTTGTCGTCGTCCACACGTTTGAGACGTTGTCGAGCAGGATTCCCGGATTGACGACGGGGCCGACGGCATAGGGGTCGAAGCCGTTGCGCAACAACGCGCCTTGCGCCAGGTAGGAGTAGGCGTCACGGCTGAACATGGGCACCGCGAACAGCAGCGGAAACGTCCAGACCGGGACGACGTAGCGCAATCCGCGCAACGAGACGTCACCGCGCAGAGTCGAGCGGCCCAGTCGAACCCAGGCGGCGATCATGCACAGGACACCGATCCAGACGATGGCCGCCGACAGAATCGATCCGTGGCCGAAACGGAGCCAGGACAGATGCATCGACTCGAGCAGCGGATCTTGGCGCCGGACGCTACCGGCACCGAATCCGCCGAAGGTGATCATGACTGCGCCGAAGAAACCGAGCAGTGCACTGTGACCTTCGGGAGTCCGAAGGAAATTGGCGGCCCTTAGGTGCCACGGTCTTTCAGTGGCTGCGGCAGAGGACGTCATCGGTGCAGGTTCCTCCCCCGAGGAGATCGGTGTCGATCGGCGCATGCAGCGCCCGAGTCGGTGAATCGTGGATGAATGGTCGGTTACGAGGGGCTAGTTTAGTTGCTCGCACGAGTGCCCACCGCGCTGGCTCGCTCGCGTGTACCGGTAATACGTTCGGCGGCGAGCCGTCCGGACAGCAGAACGGTCGGTACTCCCACCCCCGGAACGGTTCCCGATCCGGCGAGAACGACGTTGTCGAAGCCGCGGGCTAGGTTCTTGCGTCGGAACGGCCCCGTCTGGGTGAAGGTGTGTGACGCCGCGAACGGGCTACCCGCGGCCATGCCCTTTTCGAGCCAGGTCTGCGGGGTGTCGATGTGATCGATATCGAACCCCTCCACCAGTCCCGTATAGCCACGTTCTTGCAGCGTGAGGATGATTTCACGCACGTAGGCCGGGCCGAGAGTCGACCAGTCGAGCCTTGCACTGTCCAGATTCGGGCACGGCGCGAGGACTGACAGCGGTTCACGGATTCGGCCGTCTCGCGAGAAGGTCAGGCTCGGATCGGTCTGTGCCGGTCGGGTGACGAGCAGTGACGGATCACTCATCAGTCGCCCGCGGCCGCGGCGTGCCGTGATCTCGGCGAAGGTACGCTTCCACGCCTCGCCGAAGTCGATCATGTGGTGTCGCTGCGCGGGCCATTCGTCGGCGACCGCGGAGGAAACAGTGCCGTGAATCACGACAGCGGACGGCGATGTACGCACCGGGCGCGGACGCAATCGCGTATGCGGGCGCAACAGCGAGTCCGTGACGGCCATGTCGGGAGTGAGGACGGCGGCGTCACAGTCGAAGCGCTCGCCGTCGCGTGTGTGAACAGTGTGCACGCGCCGATCGCTCACCTCGAGGCGTTCGACAGTGCGGCCGAGATGCAGAATTCCGCCGGCCTCGGTGAAGGCGTCGGCCATCGACTCGGCGATTGTGCGCATCCCGCCCTCGGGGAAGTAGACGCCGAGTGAGGTGTCCATGTGAGCGATCGCCCCGTACACCGCGAGGGCCCGAGACGGAGCAACGCCCGCATACAGCGCTTGGAAGGTGAAGATCCGCCGGAGGCGAGGGTCGCGGATCTTGCGATCCACCTGCCCGCCCAGTTTCCCGAATCCTCCCAGTGCGACGAGCCGGCTCAGATCTTTGACTGCGTCACGCGAATTGACCAGTCCGAGTGGAGAATCGAAGTCGGCGTCCATGAAGCGGTCGAATTCCGCGTCGAAGATCCGGTTCAGCCATCGCCGCAACGCACGGTATCGCTGCGCTTCTTCCGGCCCGCAGACACGGGAGACCTCGGCAGCCATGTCTTCTGGATCGGCGTGGACATCGAGAGCGGTGCCGTCTGCGAATCGCGCGTGGTACGTCGGATCGAGCTTGTGCACAACGAATTTGGGGTTTGTCGAGGCTGGGTCGGCACCGACGGCCGCAAGCGCGTCTTCGACGAGTTCGGGCATCGTGAGCACCGTTGCGCCGTTGTCGATGCTGTAGTCATTGCCCTGGTAGACACCGACTCGCCCACCGGCCGAGCTGTTGCTCTCGAGAATCGTGACGTCGCGGCCGGCGCCACGCAGATACAACCCCGCAGACAGTCCGGCAAGTCCCGCGCCGACGATCACGACTCGATCGGTCGGCGAGCTGACGGTTCGAGTGCGGTGCACGTGTGCCACGGTCAGTAGCTTCGCTTCGTGGCCGCGATCGCCATGTCGGTCAGGCGAGCCTTGGACTCTGCCGTTGCCGTGCTCGAGTCGAGGGCGTTCGCAGCTGCCTCGACGAGGGTGTCGATCTGCGTTTCGACGTCGGTGACGGCGCCCAGATCGGTGATCACCTGGCGCAGAGTGTCGACCTCGGTGTCGGTCAGCTGGGTGCCGATTCCGTTGCGGAGCAGTTCTGCTGCCGCCGGATCTGCGGCGTCGGCGCGGGCAAGCGCCATCGCGAACAGGACAGTTCGCTTACCGGCGATGAGATCGTCGCCCGACGGTTTGCCCGTGACGGACGGATCTCCGAAGACACCGAGCAGGTCGTCGCGAAGTTGGAAGGCGATACCGATGTCCGTGCCGAAGGTCCGGTAGGCATCGACCAACTCGGCGTCCGCACCGAACAGCGCGGCGCCGAGGTGCAGTGGGCGTTCGATCGTGTACGCGGCGGTCTTGTAGCGGTTGACCCGCATGGCTGCCTCGACGGTCTCGTCGCCTCGGGCTTCATTGCTGATGTCGAGGAATTGGCCACCGAGCACCTCGGTCCGCATTGCCGACCAGACCGGGCTGACACGTGCGGCCGCCTCGGGGCTGATCCCGGATTCTCGGATCATGTCGTCCGCCCAGGCCAAGGCCAGGTCGCCGAGAAGAATGGCGACGGCCTCGCCGAAGTGCGCGGAATCGCCGCTCCACTCCTCGTCTCGGTGCTGGTCCTCGAATTCGACATGAACGGTCGGGAAGCCGCGCCTGGTCGTGGATGCGTCGATGATGTCGTCGTGGACGAGCGCGCAGGCCTGCACCAGTTCGAGGGCGGCGCACGCACGAATCACCGCGTCTGCGCCCTTACCGTTCGGGTCGCCTCCGGCGCCGAGCCATCCCGTCCAGGCGAACGACGGTCGGACGCGCTTTCCTCCGCGCAGGACGAAGGCCTCGAGGGTGCTGACGGCCTCCTCGTATCCACCGCCGATGTTCGAGACGAGTTCGCGGCGTGAAGCGAAGAAGTCGCGGAGCGCTGCTTCGAACAGACCTGGCAGTTCGAGTGAGGTCGGATGCGGTGCGGTGTTGGTCGAACTCTGTCCAACGCGCGCGGTTCCTGCGGACAGGGTGGCCTCCAAGATCGGTATGTTCTCGCGCCGGATGGTTACACGGAAGCGAGCTTGGGGCCCAGCTTAGTAGGGGTTGGAATCAACGGCGGGTCGGGCCGTGAACTGCGCGATCCTGACATTCGGGATACGCAGTACTGGGCGATGAGCTTGTTTGCAGCTGGAAAACATATGCTTGACCGGTGACATTCGATCCAGTCAGGGGCCGCTCCAGCGAGGGGTGGGCCACCCGAACACCGTCGATCGTCGATCGGATCGCTTCCTCGACAGGTAGCCGTATTCCGTTCTCGGTCGAGTTTTCGCCGCCGCGTGACGCGGACGCCGAAGCGCGCCTGTGGCGTGCGGTGCGTACCTTCGAGCGGCTCGGACCGGCGTTCGTCTCGATGACCTACGGCGCAGGTGGCTCGACGCGCGATCGTACGGTGCGTGTCACCGGCGAACTTGCCGAAGAGACGACCCTGCTGCCGGTTGCTCACCTGACTGCTGTCTCACACAGCACCGAAGAGCTTCGCGCCATGGTCGGTGCCTACGCCGATCGTGGGATCAGCAACATCCTGGTATTGCGCGGCGATCCGCCCGGCGATCCGCTCGGCGAGTGGAAGAAGCATCCCGAAGGCGTCGAGTACGCCGAGGAACTCGTGCGGATGGTCCGTGACCTGGGCGACTTCCACGTCGGCGTCGCATCGTTCCCCGAGGGGCACTACCGCGCTCCGGACTTGGCATACGACACGAAGTACCTGGTGTCGAAGTTGCGTGCCGGCGCCGAGTACTCGATCACACAGATGTTCTTCGACGTGGAGGACTACCTGCGTCTTCGTGACCGGGTGAGTGCGTACGACGCAGAACAGGGCGCCAAGCCGATCATCCCGGAGATCATGCCGGTGACGTCGCTACGCTCGGTGCGGCGCATGCTCGAGCTCTCGGGCTCGTCATTGCCCCCCGCTCTCGAGCGTCGATTCGACGCCGCGGCCGGAAGCGGTCCGGACGAGAACCGTGCAGCGGTCCGCGAACTCGGCATCGATCTGGCCACCGAGATGGGTGAGCGGTTGATCGCCGAAGGCGCTCCGTGCCTGCACTTCATCACGTTGAACTTCGCGCGCGCCACCAGTGAGGTCCTCGAGCGACTCGGTCTCACTCCCGACACTTCGGTCGGGACAGCACAAGCCGTCTGATCTCCGGTTGCCCCGCTCGACGACAATCGAGTGGGGCAATCGAGTGGGGCAATCGCCAGGCGCTACTTCGTGGTGTTTTTCGGATTCTTGTTGTCAGCTTGCTTGCTGGCAGGTGATTTCGTGACAGGCGTCTTCATGACCGGTGCTTTCGCGGCGGGCGCGCGCTTGATCGGTGCTCGATTGCGCGCCATCCAGGCCATCGCACCGACGACAATCGCGACACCGAGCGCCAGCCCGGCCATGATTCCTGCCCACCCGGCGAAGCTTCGGGTGCTTGGGTCCGCGTAGTTGACCTCGGCGCGCATCGTGGACACCTCGCCGGCGGGCAAGGTCCACGACACCCGGGAATCGCCGTCTCGTGTTCCGTTGGTCGTGCCGACCCGTGCCGGGAAGGCGATGCTGACCTGGACGTCGGCGCCCTGAGTTGGAACCGTCTTCAGGTCTGCCTTGCCGTCGAGCGTGACGGTGTCCCCGGATCGCTTGAGGGTGATCTGGAACGACCCGGACCCCTCGGCGTACATGGAGCCCAGTTGGGCGACGTCACCGAAGGACAAGTCGCTGAAGAACGCCTGGCTGCCGACGTACCCGTCCTTCTTGTACTCCTGAACCCGTATCTTGTCCTCCAGCGACGAAGGTGGGGTCAGCTGCGGACCCTTGTCCGCCTCGTTCGCCGGAATAGCGGCAGCTACCACCTGTCCGGTCACACGATCGTTCGCGGACACTCCCATCGACACCTGCACGCGGATGCACCCGGCAAGCAAGGGAACAAGCATGAGGGCGAGCGCGGCAACCGTCAGGAAACGTTTCCGACTGGTCGGCTTGGCGGCGGGATCGGTGGACTGTTGCACAGTGGTCATCGTGCCAGCCGTGGCGTAGCCAGTCATCGAGGCGGGGGCGTGTCGGCGGGTGAAGTTCGGCGGGTGACCTTCACGACCTGCTCGAACGACGCATCCAACGACGAGTCGCGCCCCGGCGGCTGTCCGACAGTGCGATTCGAGCCGCACTGCGACCGCTGGCTCCGGACACACCGCCACCGGGATGAGTCGATGCTCCGGTCAGATACAACCCGTCTGCTCCCGGAACGCGATGGCCGGACAGTTCCGGAAGCGGTCGCCACAACATCATCTGATCGAGTGACATCTCGACGTGCATGACATTTCCGCCGATCATCCCCAATTCCGACTCGATGTCCCGGGGGGTCTGAATGAACCGGTCGAGGACGGAATCGGCGAACCCGGGTGCGAAAGCCTCCATCTCGCCGACGATCCGGTCGGCCTCCGCCTCGGCGACCGATGCCCAATCGCGATGTCCGCTGAGGCGATACGGTTGCCACTGCGACCACAGTGTCACCTGATGCCGACCGGCCGGGGCGATCGTGGGATCGATTCCGCTGAAACTCATTCCGAGAACCGCAGGGCGAGGAGGAAGTTCCCCCGCCAGTGCTGCGCCGTGTGCAGTGCGCAAGTGTGCGCGATCGGAGACGAGTAATTGCAATCCCGAGGTACTTTCCCGTGTCGTGGCGTCGCCGCGGTACGACGGAAGCGCGGATGTCGCCAGTCGAAGTACCGCGCCGATGCCGGGGCCGACCCTGATTTTCCGCCGCCAGTGATCGAGCGTGGTTCGGTCGAAGCCCCCTCGGCCCAGGAGATCGAGCGTGGTCAGGATGTGGCACCCGGCGATTACCTTGCGAGCGTGAACTTCTCGACCGCTCTCGGTTGTGGCGGTCCAGTGACTCGAGTTTCGGCGGATCGACGTCACGCCGTCACCGAGCGCGACGGTGGCGCCGTCGACAGCCATTCGGGAGGCCAGCGCAGCACTCAGTGCGCCGCTTCCACCGACTGCTCGCCCTGGCGGCAAGACGTGCATGAGGGCCGCGAAGCCGACCATCGGAGCGGTTCCTGGTTCCGACATCGCAGGCCCGGACTGGGCGCCGAACCACGCAAGCGCTGCTTTGAGTGCCTCACTGTCGAAATACTCGTCGAGCAGTGCGTCGCCAGGCGCGAGGAACTGCCGAGACAGTTCGCTGTTGCCGCGTGCGGTGGCGAGACCTCCGAACGCACCGATCAGGTTCGATCCGGTGGGCGGTGCGGAAAACGCTTTCATGACATGTCGACTGCGCTCCGACCAGACCGCGACGAATCGCCGGTAGGAGTCGGCGTCCTTTGTCCCGCATGCTCGTTCGATGGACCAGCAGGTTGCGTCGAGGTCGCGGTGAAACACGATGCCCGGCCCGTCGGTGCCCGGGGCGGGCGGCGCGAACGCCCACGGGTCACAGTCGATGTAGCGCAGTCCGTGCGCGCCGAGTCCGAGTTCCTCGATGATGCCGCTGTGTCGGATCATGAGGTGTGCCGACGACCCCCGGTCCACCTTGTATCCGGGAAATCGCTCGACGGTCGAGACGGCGCCGCCGAGAACTGTGTCCTTCTCCAGAACCTCGACCGACCAACCCTCGCGTGCGAGGTAGGCGGCCGATACGAGCGCGTTGTGTCCGGAGCCGACGACGACGGCGTCGAGAAGCGCGCTCACAGCGGCAGTCCACGGCCGAGGACTGCGAACGGCCGGTTGTCGCCGGCAAAACGAAATCTGCGGAGCACGTCACGAAAGCCGAGGCGACGGTACAGCCGCCAGGCTCGGTTGTCCTCGTCGTACACCTCGGGTGTCGACAACAGAACACTGCGTTCGGGTCGATCGACGAGGAGGTGACGCAAGAGCGATTCGCCCAACCGGTGACCTTGTCCGTTCGGATGCACGTGGAGTTCGGTGAGTTCGAAGTAGTCGCTCAGAATCGCGTCGATCTCGCTCTGGGGACGACCCGAGCGCCGAAGCCCGTGCAGTACCTGTTGATGCCACCACTGGTCCGGGCTCCCGCGATACCCGTAAGCGATCCCCACCAGCGGCAGATTTTCGTGTGACGGTTGCTGAGGAACCGCCAAAGCGCCGACTGCCTTCCAGCCAGGCCGGTTCGCGTGCTCCTGCCACATCGGTGCGCGATGGAACTCGGTTCCTCGCGGATAGTCCATCGCGGTGACGTACACGGCCAGTGCCTCGTGGAGTCGACTCGCGAATTCTGCGCGATCGAGGTCGACCGTATGTGGTGTCCAGGCGATCTGCGGGTCGACCGGTCTCACCTCTTCTCTTGACGGCGTGTCGGTGGGTGCAGTTATATTGAATAGGTCGAACAGATGTTCGATGTGGGTGATCCGGAGATGCCCGAAGGGAAGCGGGCATCTCCGGCCCACCTGGTCTTGGATCCTCACGGTGCAGGAGGTGCCCCGATGTCCGAGCGTGTGAAGCCTGAACGTGTGAAGTGCCAACGAACTCTTCCTGCCGAGTTGTCGAGTCCGTCGGATGCCGCAATTTCTCGATTGCCGATGTCGGCGAGGCGGTCCTTCGGCGCGAGGGACGCCAGCGACCGCACTGCTCGAGTGGGAAAGTCCGGTGTGGCGTGGGGGCTGCTCCGGAAGGCGGATGCGCTTCTCGAGGAAGCGATTGGGGCGGGCGATCCTGCCGACCGGTTCCGGTGTGCCTACCTGGCGGCCCTACGTGGTGCCGGGGCAGTGTTGGCCGCAGCTCCTGCCGGTGCCGGCTCGAAGCGCAAGCGAAGCGGAAACGCGTGGGTTCTGATGGACGCCGCAGCGCCCGCGTTCGGAGCGTGGTCGAAGTTCTTCGCAGGGTGGTCCTCTACGCGTGCGGCCGTGGAAACCGGCGTGTCGATCGTGATCACGGACTCCGATTCCGACGCATTCTTCGCCGAGGTCGGCCGTTTTCTCACGGCGGTCGAAGATTTCATCGGTCAGGACGCGTCCGAGCATTTGCGAGCGTCGTGAACAAATGGTCCGTGTCGGCAGTTGTTTCCGGGGAATTTCCTGGTCCGCACAGGCAAATGGAGCCGAATCGGGGCCCTTCCGCACGAATACGTACGCTTGTGGCGGAACTCGTACCCGGAGTTGGTGGTCCGAGACCTAAACTGCTCGTATTATGAAAACAGGTAATCGTCCAACTTGATTACCCGCCGCCTCACACCGTGGGGTGGTTGCCAAACTTCCAGTGCCGGGGGAGGTACCGTGCCACTCTCCGAGCACGAGCAGCGCATGCTCGATCAGATCGAGAGCGCTCTCTATGCCGAAGACCCCAAGTTCGCCTCCAATGTGAGGGGCGGCCGTATGCGGGCGCCGTCGAGTAGACGGCGGTTCCAAGCAGCGGCTCTATTCGTGCTGGGTCTGGTCCTGCTGATCGCGGGGGTTGCACTCCCGCTCAAGCCGGGCGGTTTTCCGATCATCAGCCTGTTCGGTTTCTTGTTCATGTTCGGCGCAGGGGTGTTGTTCCTCTGGGGTGGTGGACGTAAGTCTGCGCCGGCCGCCGACTCCGCTTCCGAAGGTGGCAATCATCCCTCCGGTCCGCCGGGTAGGGGTAGTGCCGGCGGATCCGGGCGGGGACGCGGCCGGAAGTCCGGCGGCGGATTCTCGTCGCGGATGGAAGATCGATTCAAACGCAGGTTCGAGCAGGACTAGCTCTCCCGCCCTTCTTCGGGCGTACTTCGAGAGTGATGCAGTTCGGACGTGACGCCCTCTTCAGGGCACGGACGACCACACGTGTGGGGGGGGGGGGGGGGGGGGGGGGGGGGGGGGGGGGGCCGGGGC
>NZ_JBMAIQ010000022.1:0-60751 GCF_048573875.1 Rhodococcus sp. SB1D | reverse complement strand
AAAGGCGGGAGTCGGTGTCCGTGTCGCTCTGACTTGGAATAAGTTACGCGAACCTTCAATCAATTCACAAATCGCCTGGTCACTACAGCGATTGGCCTGCTAAGGCCAGGTCAGACTGTTGCGCCTATCTGCCAATCGCGAATAGACCCGAGTGTGACGCCGAGCACCGAACCTATTCGGAGCCCACCCGCTCGATCACTCCCCCGAGTCCACGGAGATTCTCGACGAATCGCGGGTACCCACGGTCGATGTGGAAGATGTCGTGAACTTCGGTGGTTCCGTCCGCAACCAACCCCGCAAGCACGAGCCCGGCGCCGGCCCGAATGTCCGAAGACCACACCGGTGCACTCGACAACACCGGAACTCCGCGGATCACCGCATGGTGACCGTCAGTACGAGCGTCGGCGCCGAGTCGGATCATTTCCTCGACAAATCGGAAACGCGATTCGAATACGTTCTCGGTGATCATCGACGTGCCTTCGGCAACCGCAGCCAAACCGATTGCCATCGGCTGCAGGTCGGTCGGGAATCCGGGGTACGGCAATGTTGCGAAATTGACCGCTTTAGGCCGTTCACGCTGAATGACGCGGAAACCGTCAACCTCGGGAGTCACCTCCGCGCCGGCCGTCCGAAGCTTGTCGAGGACCAGTCCGAGATGCTTGTGGTTCACCCCACGAACGCGGACGTCACCCCTGGTCATGGATGCCGCGACACCCCACGTTGCAGCGACGATCCGATCGCCGATGACACGGTGCGTAGTCGGTTCCAACTTGCGGACGCCTTGAATGGTGAGCGTCGAACTTCCGCCGCCAGATACCTTGGCGCCCATCTCGTTGAGCATGTTGCACAGATCCACGATCTCGGGCTCACGTGCAGCGTTGTCGATCACTGTCTCACCACGGGCGAGGACCGCTGCCATCAAGATGTTCTCGGTTGCACCCACAGACGGGAAGACCAGGCGGATGTTCGCTCCATGCAGGTCGTCTGCCTCGGCCACTACACATCCGTGTTCGATCTCGCTGCGCGCACCCAACAGGCGGAGCCCGGATTGGTGCATGTCGAGGGGCCTCGAACCGATGGCGTCACCGCCAGGCAAGGCAACAACAGCGCGTCTACAACGCGCGACCAGCGGACCGAGAACACACACTGACGCTCGGAACTGTTTCACCGCATCGAAGTCAGCGTGATACTTCGGCTCGGCCGGCGTCGTGATCCGCACTTCGGAATCTTCGAGTTCGACTTCGCAGCCCAGACCTCGCAGAACGTCCGCCATCAGCGGTACGTCGAGAATGTCCGGGCAGTTGGTCACGACAGTGGTGCCTTCGGCCAACAGCGCCGCGGCCATCAGCTTCAGCACACTGTTCTTGGCCCCTCCCACCAGTACTTCACCTTCGAGGCGGTTACCCCCGGTCACAAGAAAGTGCTCACTCACGGTTCACAGCCTAGAGCCACAACCTCGTCGGCACCGCGCCGGTACCGTAGCCCTATGTCTGTTCACCTGACGAAGATCTACACCCGGACCGGCGACGACGGGACCACGGGCCTCAGCGATTTTTCCCGCGTGTCCAAGAACGATCCGCGTCTGATCGCCTACGCGGATTGCGACGAGACCAATGCAGCGATCGGTGTGGCCGTTGCCCTCGGCACTCCCCCGGAGAATCTCCTCGCAATGCTGCGCCAGATCCAGAACGACCTTTTCGACGCAGGGGCCGACTTGTCCACCCCCGTGGTCGAGAACCCGAAGTACCCGCCGCTACGAGTGACTCAGTCCTACATCGATCGACTCGAAGGATGGTGCGATGAACTCAATGAGCAACTGGCACCGTTGAATTCGTTCATTCTGCCGGGCGGAACCGCCTTGGGAGCCCTGCTTCACGTAGCAAGAACCGTCTCGCGGCGTGCTGAGCGTGCGGCTTGGTCCGCCATCAATGCGAACCCGGAGGACACGAGCGTGCTCCCCGCGAAATACCTCAACAGATTGTCGGATCTGCTCTTCATCATGGGAAGAGTGGCAAATCCTGAAGGCGATGTGCTCTGGAAGCCCGGCGCCGGGGCTTGAGCGGGACCGGTCAGGCGGTGCGTCGCCTACGGGCGCGCCCGTCCGGCCGCGATTCCACCCAGGACAGGAACGCTGTCAATGCTCCACTGTCCAAAGCGATTTCGTAGGCCGACGAGCCGTCATTGACCTTGACCACGACGATGTCGTCGCTCATGATGTCGAATTCGGTACCCGAGGGAGAACGACGGCTCTCGACCTCGATACCTTGACGATCGATCCTGGAGTCCGGGCCCGGCCGCAGACTCGACAGTTTGAAAAAGACAAAGGTGCTTTCGCCGTAGCGAATGATTCCGTGACGCCACCCGCTGTCCCCCGGAGATGGCAGAACACGAAGCAGTGCAGCGGTACCGCCGCGACGCAGAACCAGCAGACGATACAGAAAAGCCGCGACGAGAACCGCGAGCAGCACAACCAGAATGATCAACACAGTCATTCCGAATGTCACTGTTCGTCGGCTCCCGTCGCGGCTTTACTCGAGTAACTTACGCGCGCTCGACGGCCCGGAGCTGACCCTTGGCGACCGCAATCGCTTCGAGGTCGCCCGAGTTCTCGGCCAAGACAGCCTTGGCTGCCTCGACGTCGATGTCCTGTGCCATGTCCGCGGACTCGGCAAGGATCGTCACCGTCGTCGCAGTGACGGAGAGAAATCCTCCGTGTACCGCAGCAACGATACGCTCGCCGTCGACCGAGGTGATCGACACGGTTCCGCCCTCGATCAGCTGGCCGAGGACCGGCTCATGCCCAGGCATGATTCCGATTTCACCCTCGGTGGTCTGAGCGCTGACCAGCGTCGCCGAACCAGACCACAAGCGCTGCTCGACGGCAACGAGTTCTACGGTCATCTCAGCCATCGTGGACTACTTCCCGGCCATCTTCTTGGCTGCAGCCTCGACGTCGTCGAGTCCACCGCAGCTGTTGAATGCCTGCTCGGGCAGGTGATCGAACTCGCCCTTGCAGACGCGGTCGAAGGCTTCGATCGTGTCGCGGAGCGGCACGACGGAGCCGGGCTCACCGGTGAACTTCTCGGCAACGATGAAGTTCTGGCCGAGGAACTTCTGGATACGACGGGCGCGGCCGACGAGGACCTTGTCCTCTTCCTGAAGCTCGTCCATACCGAGGATGGCGATGATGTCCTGCAGTTCCTTGTACTTCTGCAGGATGCGCTTGACCTCGTTGGCAACGCGGAAGTGCTCGGCACCGACGATGCCGGGCTCCAGGATGCGGGAGGTCGAGCTCAGCGGATCCACAGCGGGGTAGATACCCATCTGCGAAATCGGGCGCGAAAGCTCGGTGGTGGCATCGAGGTGCGCGAACGTCGTAGCCGGCGCGGGGTCGGTGTAGTCGTCGGCGGGCACGTAAATAGCCTGCAGCGAGGTGATCGAGCGACCGCGAGTCGAGGTGATGCGCTCCTGGAGCTCACCCATCTCGTCCGCCAGCGTGGGCTGGTAGCCCACTGCCGAAGGCATACGGCCGAGGAGGGTGGAAACCTCGGAGCCTGCCTGCGTGAAGCGGAAGATATTGTCGATGAACAGCAGAACGTCCTGGCCCTGAACGTCGCGGAAGTACTCCGCCATCGTCAGTGCGGACAGGGCGACGCGCATACGCGTTCCGGGCGGCTCGTCCATCTGGCCGAAGACAAGGGCGGTGTCCTGGAGGACGCCCATCTCTTCCATTTCCAGGTGGAGGTCGGTGCCCTCACGGGTACGCTCACCGACGCCTGCGAACACCGAGGTGCCCGAGAACTCGCGAGCGATACGCGTGATCATTTCCTGGATCAGAACGGTCTTGCCGACGCCGGCGCCACCGAACAGGCCGATCTTTCCACCCTTGACGTACGGGGTGAGAAGGTCGATGACCTTGATGCCGGTCTCGAGGATCTCGGTCTTACCTTCGAGCTGATCGAAGGCTGGTGGCTTGCGGTGGATGCCCCACTGCTCGCCGTCGCGGCCGAGGCCGGGGGTGTCGAGGCAATCGCCCAGGGCGTTGAACACGTGGCCCTTGACGACGTCACCGACGGGAACCGAGATCGGCTTGCCCGAGTCGGTCACTGCAGTGCCGCGGACGAGGCCGTCGGTGGGCTGCATGGAGACGGTGCGGACCAGGTTGTCACCGAGGTGCTGTGCAACCTCGAGCGTCAGCGTCTTGGCGACCGAGGGAAGCGTGATCTCGGCGTTCAGGGCGTTGAACAGTTCAGGAACAGCGCCACGCGGGAATTCAACGTCCACGACGGGACCGATGACCCGCACGACGCGGCCGGCTACGGCCGAAGCCGAACCTGCCCCGTTGTTTTCGGTTACTGCTGCGGTCATGTGCTAGTCACTTCCTGCGCTCGAGGCGAGCGCGTTGGCGCCGCCGACGATCTCGCTGATTTCCTGGGTGATCTGGGCCTGGCGAGCCTGGTTGGCCTGACGGCTCAACGTGTTCACCAGTTCGTTTGCGTTGTCCGTCGCGGCCTTCATGGCAGTACGACGGGCTGCCGACTCCGATGCCGCAGCATCGAGAAGCGACGAGAAGATACGAGTGCTGACGTACTTCGGGAGAAGAGCGCCGAGAAGCTTCTCGGGCTCGGGCTCGAAGCTGAAGTCCGCGACGGGGCCATTGTCATGGTCGTCGTCGTGGCCGTTGGTCAGCATGTCGTCACCGAGTTCGATGCGCTCTTCCGACACGAAGACCTCGAGAGGAGCCATACGGCGAACCTCGGGAGTCTGCGTCAGCATCGACACGAAGCGGGTGTAGACGATATGGAGTTCGTCGACGCCCTCGATCGTGCCTTCACCGTTCGGAGCGGCAACCTGGTTACCCGAACCAGCCATGAACAGCTCCACCAGGTGGCGGCTGGCCTTCGCGGCATCCGAGTAACCCGGATCCTGCGAGAAGCCCGTCCACGCAGCACCGATGTCGCGGCCGCGGAACGTGTAGTAGCCGAGCCCCTTGGAACCGAGCACGTACACGACCGGCTCCTTGCCCTCGCTGCGGAGGAGAGCCATGAGCTCTTCTGCCTGCTTGAGGACGTTGGAGTTGTAGCCACCACACATGCCGCGGTCACTGGTGACAACGAGGACCGCTGCCCGCTTGGGCTCCGGACGCTCGTTGAGCAACGGGTGATCGAGCGAAGCAGACGCACTCGCCAATTCGGTGAGTACCTTCGTGATCTCCTCGGCATACGGCTTGGACGCGGCGACGCGAATCTGAGCCTTGGTGATACGCGAAGTCGCGATCAGTTCCTGTGCCTTGGTGATCTTCTTGGTCGAGTTGACCGACTTGATACGAGACCGCAATTCGAGAATGCTCGCCATCGATCAATCACTCTCCCTTCGGAATTCGCAGTGTCATGGGCGCGTACGTCACTTGCTGACGGTCTTGCGCTTGACGTTGATCTGCTCGTTCGCGACCTCGTCGGCGCCCAAAGCATCAGCCTCGGCTTCGTTCACGACCCGGCTTCCGTCGGATGCGATGAAGCCTTCCTTGAACTTGTTCGTCGCGGCGATCAGCTCAGCAGCGTTGTCGGCATCGAGTGCCTTACCGCCGTTGATGCTGGAGTAGACGCCAGCAGCCGAGTGCTTGAGGTCTTCGAGCAGTTCCTTCTCGAAGCGACGGACGTCGCCGATCGGAACGCTGTCGAAGATGCCTTCGCCGGCCAGGTAGATCGAGACGATCTGGTCCTCGACGGGGATCGGGCTGTACTGATCCTGCTTGAGCAGCTCGACCAGACGGGCGCCGCGCTCGAGCTGAGCCTTGGAGGCAGCGTCGAGGTCGGAAGCGAAGGCGGAGAACGCTTCGAGCTCACGGAACTGAGCCAGTTCCAGACGCAGCGAACCGGAAACCTTCTTCATGCCCTTGGTCTGTGCAGCGCCACCGACGCGGGAGACCGAGATACCGACGTTGATCGCGGGGCGAACGCCCTTGTTGAACAGGTCGGACTCGAGGAACACCTGACCGTCGGTGATGGAGATGACGTTGGTCGGGATGTAAGCCGAGACGTCGTTCGCCTTGGTCTCGATGATCGGCAGAGCCGTCAGCGAGCCACCGCCGAGTGCGTCGGACAGCTTCGCCGAACGCTCCAGCAGACGGGAGTGCAAGTAGAAGACGTCACCGGGGTAAGCCTCGCGTCCCGGCGGGCGACGCAGCAGCAGCGAGATGGCGCGGTACGCCTCTGCCTGCTTGGTCAGGTCGTCGAACACGACCAGAACGTGCTTGCCCTGGTACATCCAGTGCTGGCCGATGGCCGAGCCGGTGTACGGTGCGAGCCACTTGAAGCCTGCGGAATCAGATGCCGGAGCAGCAACGATGGTGGTGTATTCCATCGCGCCCTTCTCCTCGAGGGCAGCCTTGACGCCCGCGATGGTGGAACCCTTCTGACCGATGGCAACGTAGATGCAGCGCACCTGCTTGTTGACATCGCCGGAATCCCAGTTGGCCTTCTGGTTCAGGATGGCGTCGATGCAGACCGCGGTCTTGCCGGTCTTGCGGTCGCCGATGATGAGCTGGCGCTGGCCGCGGCCGATCGGGGTCATGGCGTCGATAGCCTTGATACCGGTCTGGAGCGGCTCCTCGACCGGCTGGCGCTCGAGCACCGAAGCGGCCTGGAGCTCGAGTGCACGGTTCTCGGTGCTCTCGATCTCGCCGAGGCCGTCGATGGGCGCACCCAGCGGGTCGATGACGCGGCCGAGGAAAGCATCGCCGACGGGAACCGACAGAACGTCGCCCGTGCGCTTTACTTCCTGGCCTTCTTGAATGTTCTGGTAATCGCCAAGGATGACGGCACCGATTTCGGTGGCATCCAGGTTGAGCGCGACGCCGACGATTCCACCGGGGAACTCCAACAGCTCGTTGGACATAGCCGAAGGCAGGCCAGAGACGTGCGCAATGCCGTCACTGGTGTCGGTCACTGTGCCGACCTCCTCACGGGAGGCCTCCGGGGAGTAGCTCGCGGTGTAGTTGTCGATCGCGCTACGGATCTCGTCGGAGGAGATCGTCAGCTCCGCCATGTTTTTCCTGCTCTCGGTGTCTGGTCTTCGAAAAGATCTGGAGTATGTGTTCGGCTGAAGGACTACTTGAGGTTCTTCCGCAGTGCTGCGAGTCGACCCGCTGCGCTGCCGTCGATAACCTCGTCGCCCACCCGGACGACCAAGCCGCTGAGGAGTTCTGGATCGACCTCGACGTGCACTGCTACCGGCTTCCCGTAGGTGCGGGTAAGAGTGCTCGCCAAGCGATCCGACTGCTCCGAGCTCAACGCCGAGGCGCTGCGAACGTGAGCAACGGTGGTATCGCGCTGCGCTGCGGCAAGATTCGACAGCTGATCGAAAGTGTCTGCGGGTGCAGACTTCAACCGGCCGACAGCCTGTCCGGCGAGTGCCTCGGTGACCGCGGTGACCTTGCCGTAGAGCAAGCGGGAGAGGAACTCACGCTTGCGGGCTGCGGGAACCGACAGATCCGAGAGCGTCTGCTCCAGGCTGGGATCCCCTGCCACGATGCGACCGAGACGGAAGAGCTCGTCCTCAACGGTGTCCAACTGGCTCTGATCGGCTGCGGCGCGGAGCAGAGCTTCGCGTCCGAGCAGTTCGAGCGAGTTGACCAAGTCGCGGGCCGCAGACCAGTCCTGGCCTGCAGCTGCCTTCACGGTGGCGAGCGCCTCGGCGCCGACCTTTCCGGAGAACAACTGCTCTGCCAAAGCCTGGCGACCAGCGGCCGGTGCCGAAGCGTCAGCCAGCGCGCTGCGAAGAGCGCGCTGGCCGTCGAGTACCTCGACCACCGAGAAGAGCTCGGACCCAGCCTGAGCAGAAGCAGCAGTTGCGGCTCCTGCAGAGACGGCGCCCAGGGCACTGCTCAGCGCAGAACGAGTCTGCGCCAAGGCTTCACGGCTCGCTGCGTACATGTTGCTCACTTCCTGGCTGAATCAGCGCTGACGGTGTCGAGCTCGTTGAGGAAACGATCAACCGTTCCGGCGCGCTTCACGTCGTCGGCGAGGGACTCCCCGATGACCTTCTCGGCCAGGTCTACAGCGGTCTTGCCGAGATCCGAGCGGAGCTCAGCGACGATCTGCTGACGCTGGGCGACGAGCTGGCTGTGGCCTGCGGCCACGATGCGGTCGCTCTCGTCCTGCGCCTGAACCTTCATGTCAGCGATGATCTGCTGACCCTGGGTACGCGCTTCCTCACGGATCTGCGCTGCCTCGGTACGAGCTTCGGCGAGCTGCGCGCGGTACTGCTCGAGCGCTGCTGCTGCCTCCGCCTGTGCGTCTTCGGCTTTCTTGATGCCGCCCTCGATCTGCTCGGTGCGTTCGGCCAAGACCTTCTGGAACTTCGGAAGAACGAGCTTCCAGAAGACGAAACCAACTACTACGAGCGCGACCGCGGACCACACGATGTCGTATGTCTCGGGGATGAGGGGATTGTGTTCAGTCGTCCCCTCCGCCGCGAGAATTGCGATGGTGGCTGCCATGTCGGTCTTAGAAGATGAAGCCGGCGACGAGGCCGATCAGCGCGAGGGCCTCGGTGAATGCAATACCGAGGAACATGGTGGTACGAACCTGGCCGGCCATCTCGGGCTGGCGGACCATGCCTTCGATTGCCTTGCCCACAACGATGCCCACGCCGATGCCGGGGCCGATTGCTGCGAGGCCGTAGCCGATGGCTCCGTAGCCGCGCGACTTGGTCTCGACAACTTCCTGAGCGAGGTAAGCGATGCTCATGGTGTTCCATTCCCTTTCTGTTGACCTCCGCCGGATTCGGCAAGAGGCTCAGTTCTTGGTGTAGCTGGTGAGGAGGTAAAAGGTCAGTGCTCGTCGGCGTGGAGCGCCAGATCGATGTACACCGCGGTCAGCAGCGCGAACACGTAAGCCTGCAGGAAGATGACCAGCAGCTCGAAGAACGTGAATGCGATACCGGCAATGATCGACGGAACACCGAAGATCGCCTGGAATCCGCCGGACACGAAGAAGAAGTAGTTCGTCGCGCTGAAGAACAGCACCAGCAGGATGTGGCCGGCCAACATGTTGGCCATGAGACGAACCATCAGCGTGAACGGGCGCAGGATGAAGGTCGAGATGAACTCGATGGGCACCAACAGGAAGTGCAGGGGCAGCGGGACGCCGGGAACGACGATGCTGCTCTTGACGTACTTGAAGAAGCCGTACTTCTTGATTCCCACGTAGTTGAACACGATGTAGGCGAGCGCTGCGAGTACCAGCGGCATACCGATTCGTGCGTTCGGCGAGATGTTCAGGAAGGGAATGACGCTGGCCAGGTTGCTGGCGACCACGATGAAGAAGATCGTCGTGATGACCGGCAGGAAGCGCTTGCCCTGTTCCTTGCCCAGGATCTCCTCGGCGATGTTGATACGAACGAAGTCGAGCGCGAGCTCAGCTGCGTTCTGCAGTCCACGGGGAACCAGTCGAGGGCTGCGCATTGCGATCACGAAGAAGGCTGCGACCAGCACCGACATCAGCAGACGAATCAGCATCAGACGGTCGAGCTCGAAGGGGCCCGCGTGAATCAACACGGAGGGCGGGAAAAAATCGTCTAGTGACGGCGCATGGAATTCATCCGCGGCCAGGGTGGTGACGCTCAGCGTTCTCTCCCGTAGTCGGTCCGCAGCCATCATTGACTGCGGTTCGATCGGACATTGACGATCTACAAGTCGACAAGTTCGACTCGCGCATTCGTCAGCAGCTGGAGAACCCTAGAGGGGCCTGGCGTCTGTCGGTGTCGGCGACTCTCGTCGACTCAGTGGTCAGAATTTCGACCACCTGCGAGCACATGGCATCGTCGGCTGAGTGTTACTCGGCCCACCATTGCTCTCGCTTGAACCGAACCTTATCAAGTCATCTACGACATTGTGTAGATGGGGTACCTGGAAGTCCGATTAGTTACCTCTTGTAGTACTACTCGTCGTCGTCGACGTTGCTGCTGGGAGTGGGATCGACGTACGTAGTTTTGGTTCCCAGGACGCCGTAAGTCTCCGCACCGAGCACCACGACCAGCGACATGATGATGACCAGGACGAGGGCGGTCTTGTTGTAGAAATCCATGTCCGAGAGGACAAAGAGAACCACCATCGCGAGAATCATCTTCAGCAGCCAGGTACCGAGTAGAACGGCACCGGCCGTGAGCGCAGGCAGCTTCGCTGTGAGCAGCACGCCCAACGCCGTGAACAGGATGAACCCGCCGCCGACGGCTGCGCCGATCAAAGCGCCGTAGACGCCTTCCTTACCGGCGAAGAGCCCGCCCAGGAGCGCGCCGACCACGGCCAGCGCGATCAGCCCCATCACACCCCACTTCACGGCCGACTTCATGGCGGCGGTCGAATCAGGGATGGGTTGCGAGGCAGGTACAGGCTGCGGCGTGTTCGTCACGATACCCAAGGGTAATGGATCGGAAAACTTGGCTAGCGACGCTGCTGCTTGCGATCGATAAGGGAAGGCACCGCAGTGAAGAACAACGCAAGAACCAAACCGGCCGCGACGAGTACAACAACCAGCTGACGATTGAGCAGCGAGGATCCGACGGCACCGAACGCCAGGACGCTGACCCACAGGTAGATGACCAGCACAACTCGTCGGTGCGTGTGTCCGATCTGCAAGAGGCGATGATGCAGGTGCATCTTGTCCGGACTGAACGGACTGACGCCCGCTTTCGTCCGGCGGATCACGGCCAGGAGCATGTCCAGCATCGGGATGAACATCACAGCCCCGACCAGCAACAACGGCGCGAGGAGGCCGACGAGGTCGCGGGTTCCGTAGGCAGTGAGCGGAATACGACCGGATGCACTGGTGGAGATCGCGGCCAGCATGAGACCGATCAACATCGACCCGGAATCGCCCATGAAGATGCGCGCTGGATTGAAGTTGTGTGGAAGAAAACCGAGACAAGCGCCTGCCAAGGCCGCCGCGATCATCGCCGGCGGGTAGACACTCGCGTCGCCGCCCTGATCGTGGAGAAGACCGATCGAGAAGATGAGGATGGCGAGCGCCGCAATCAGACCCAACCCGGCGGCCAATCCGTCGAGACCGTCGACAAAATTCATGGCGTTGATGGTCGCGACGGCAACAGCAACGGTGAACAGTCCGGATTGAATCTGATCGAGGATGATGGTGGACCCACCGTCACCGCCGAACGGGTTGTAGATGATGAACCAGCTGACGCCCATCACCACGAGAACGCCGGCAGCAGTCACCTGACCGACAAATTTGGTGAGGGCGTCGAGGCCCCACCTGTCGTCGATCACACCCACGAGGACGATGACGGCGCCAGCTACGAGCGCAGCGTGTACGTCAGGACTGCCGAAGCCGAAACCTCTTGTGAGCGCGGGTAATTGCTGCGCAAACAGCAGACCGACAGCCATGCCGACATACATTCCGACGCCACCGAGACGGGGAATCGGCTCGACGTGAACGTCCCGATCACGAGGAATCGCGACAGCGCCGAACCTCAGCGCCAACAACCGGACTGCGCCAGTCGCCAGGTAGGTCACCACCGCCGCCGTACACAGCACGAGCAAAAGTTCACGGATGGGAACACCCGCTCCCCCGCCACCCTGTGCCAGATACGTGGTCGCCTCGTAGGAAATGATCACTGCTCGAGATCACCCGTCTGGCGGGCATAGGCAGGCTTTGCCCGGACCAGTTCGCGAACGCCTTCGGCAACTGCTGCCAACTCGGCCTCTCCTGACGTGGTGGCGGGGTCCGCGACAACTGCGCGCGCGATCAACTCCCCCACCACTCTCATGTCGGAGCGGTTGAAACCCTGGGTCGTGACGGCCGCGGATCCGACGCGGATTCCGGACGTGACGGCGGGCGACTGCGGATCGAACGGAATCGCGTTCTTGTTGAGCGTGATCGAAGCCAGTCCGCACCTACGCTCGGCGTCGACTCCGGTGACACCGCTTGCGCGCAGGTCGAGAAGCGCCAGATGTGTGTCGGTTCCACCGGACACGGTGCGCAGGCCGCGAGCTTCCAAAGACTGCGCGAGTGCCGATGCGTTGGCAACCACTTCCTGTGCATACCAACGATATTCCGGCGTCGACGCTTCCTTGAAGGCAACCGCCTTCCCGGCGATCGCATGCATCATCGGGCCGCCTTGAATGAAGGGGAACACCGCGCGATCTACAGCCGAGGCGTACTCGCTGCGGCACAGGATCATTCCGCCGCGCGGGCCTCTGAGGACTTTGTGCGTCGTCGCGGAGACGACGTCGGCGTACGGAACGCACGAAGGTATCGCCCGGCCTGCCACCAGTCCGATGAAGTGGGCGGCGTCGACCCACAGGATCGCACCGACCTCGTCTGCGATCGAGCGGAAGGCTGCGAAGTCGATGGTGCGGGAGTACGCGGTCGCGCCGGCGACGATGATTTTCGGCTTGTGCGCCAGAGCCAGGGTGCGAACCTCGTCGTAGTCGATCAATTCGGTGGCCGAATCGACGTGATAGGGAACGGTGGTGAACCACTGCCCCGAAAAGCTGACCCGAGACCCGTGAGTCAGATGCCCACCGTGCGGCAGACTCATCGCCAATACGGTGTCGCCGGGCTTGGCGAATGCGGCGTACACCGCGAGATTCGCAGTGGCCCCCGAATGCGGTTGGACGTTGACGTGCTCGGCGCCGAACAGCGCCTTTGCCCGATCGATCGCCAGATTCTCGGCTACGTCGACGTACTCGCACCCGCCGTAGTAACGCCGACCCGGATAGCCCTCGGCGTACTTGTTACTCAGGGTCGAACCCAAGGCAGCCAGTACCGAGGGACTGGTGAAGTTCTCGCTCGCGATGAGTTGAAGTCCGTCGCGCTGACGCTCGAGTTCCGCCAGCGCAACAGCCGCGATCTCGGGGTCTGCCGTGGCAAGCTCACCGAAATCCGGTCCCCAATACGTGGATTCCCCCGCGCGCTCGCCGCCGGCGCCGACCATCGTTACGAAACTCCCTCTACGAGACTTTCCGGACTGGTGCCCAATACCTCGGCGATGGATTCTGCCGAGACGGCACCCACTCGCAAGATACGCGGTGAATTGCCGGTCAGGTCGACGATCGTGGAAGCAACGGCGTGTTCGGCCTTGCCCCCGTCGAGATACACGCTGGCAGATCCGCCGAGCTGATCTCGGGCTTCCTCGACGGTAGTTGCCGGCGGACGCCCCGAAATGTTGGCGCTCGAGACGGCAAGCGGTCCGACATCGCGCAACAGTTCGAGGGCAACCGGATGCAAGGGCATGCGGAGCATGACGGTTCCGCGGGTATCACCGAGGTCCCAGGCAAGTGAAGGCGCCTGCTCGACGACCAGGCTCAGTCCGCCGGGCCAGAATGCGCGGATCAGATCCCGTGCCTGCGGGCGCACGCTGTAGACGAGCCCGTCGATGGTGTTCCACGATCCGACCAGAACCGGGACGGGCATGTCTCGCCCGCGTCCCTTGGCGCGCAAAAGACTCGTGACAGCTTCGCTGTCGAACGCGTCGGCGGCGAGTCCGTAAAGGGTGTCGGTAGGGAGAACTACGAGTCGGCCGGCCTTGAGCGCGTTCTTCGCGGCGGCCAAGCCTGCGGTTCGGGAATCTGTCTGACTGCAGTCGTACACGGTGCTCACTCAGCCATCCTTTCACTCTGCGCTTCGGGCGTTCGATTCCGCTGTGCTTCGACGTCGGTGGCGACACGTCTGGCGACGACGAATCGCGGACGACCGGCAAGATCTGGATGCTGCGCAACCTCGCCGAATACCCGGCGCGCCGAGAACAGCGCAGCGACGCCGTCCCCGTTGGTGTCGTCGTGCTCGATGCCTGCCGCGCCGCCGATTCGAAGCCACCGCGCGATGTTGCTGATCATGGGTTTGATGACGGACAGACCGTCGGTACCGCCGAACAGTGCGGTGTGTGGGTCGTAATCCATGACCTCAGGCTGCAATTGCGCGCCTTCGGGGATGTACGGCGGATTGGACACGACCAGATCGACGCCGCCCTCGAGCCCTGGCAACAGGTTCCGATCGGTGACATCACCCTGATGCAGATGGATCGGTGTATCACCGGCGGCCTCGCGGTCGGCAGCATTACGACGCGCCCACGCCAACGCGGCGGGCTCCTTCTCCACGGCGTGAACGACGGCGTCCGGACGGGCCTCGGCGATGGACAGCGCGAGTACACCCGATCCCGTGCACAGGTCCAGAACTACCGGCGGCTTGCTTCCGCAACCTTCGAGGAACGAGAGTGCCCAACCCATGAGCAGTTCGGTTTCCGGCCGCGGAATGAAGACACCCGGCCCGACAGCGACGTCGATGTTGCCCATCGACGCGACTCCGATGATGTGCTGCAACGGAATCCGCTTCACCCGTTGGGCAACCAACTCGTCGAACGCCGCGATGACCTCGGGATCGACCAACGGAATCAGTCCGAGACGCGTGCGTTCGACCCCGAGCAGGTGGGATGCCAACAACTCGGCGTCGGTGCGTGGGCTGGGCACACCTGCGGCGTCGAGCTGTTTTGCAGCTTCGATCAGCGCCAAACGAAGTGGAAGTCGACTCACGGGTACAGCCTGCCACGCTCGACCGACACGCGGTTCACCGAGTTCCCGGCGGGATGGAGGTCAGTCATGGTCTGCATCTACTCGGCCGCGAGACGCGCCTCTCGGTCCGCCTTGCCCAATGCATCGAGAAGTGCGTCGAGCTCACCGTCGAGCACCGCGTCGAGGTTGTGCGACTTGAATCCGATGCGGTGATCGGTGATGCGGTTCTCGGGGAAGTTGTAGGTGCGGATGCGCTCCGAACGGTCCACCGTCCGAACCTGACTCTGGCGACCTGCCGACGCTTCAGCGTCCGCGGCTTCCTCGGCGACTACCTGCAAACGGGCTGCAAGGACCTGCATGGCGCGCGCCTTGTTCTGGAGCTGCGAACGCTCGTTCTGGCAGGTGACGACGATGCCGGTCGGAAGGTGCGTGATTCGGACAGCAGAGTCGGTCGTGTTGACGCCCTGACCGCCCTTGCCGGACGAACGGTAGACGTCGATACGCAGGTCACTTTCGTCGATCTGGACCTGCTCGACCTCTTCGGGCTCCGGGTAGACCAGAACGCCGGCAGCCGAAGTGTGAACGCGTCCCTGGGATTCGGTGACGGGCACTCGCTGGACGCGGTGAACGCCGCCCTCGAACTTCAGCCGCGCCCACACTCCGTCCGGGGTGTCCGACTTGCTCTTGATCGACAGCGTGGCTTCCTTGTATCCGCCGAGATCGGAGACCGTCGCGTCGAGAATCTCGACGCGCCAGCCATGCCGTTCCGCGTAGCGGACGTACATGCGGGCCAGGTCCGAGGCGAAGAGCGCGGATTCTTCGCCGCCCTCACCGGACTTCACTTCGAGGACGATGTCGTCGCCGTCATGCGGATCACGCGGCGCCAACTGATCGGTAAGCGTCTGCTCGAGCTGCGCGACCTCGGCTTCGAGATCGGGGATCTCGGCGGCGAAGCTGGAATCGTCGGCGGCTAGTTCGCGCGCGGCTTCCAGATCGTCCTGCGCAGCGGTGAGCTTGTTGTACGTCGACATGATCGGCGAGAGCTCGGAGAACCGCTTACCGACGCGCCTGGCAGCGGCAGGGTCGTTGTGCAGCGCCGGATCGGACATCTGTGCTTCGAGACCGGCGTGCTCCGCCAAGATGTCGTCGATGGCCGAGGGCTGGGTTGCGCCTGCCATGGTTCGCTCCGCTCTGAGTTTCGATTCCTACGGTGCGCGCTTGAAGGTATTTCGACGCCGGGACCCGGGAAACGCGCAAACCGAGTGCAGGCACAAAAAAGCCGACGCCCGATCTGCGCATGGCAGATCGGGCGTCGGCGGAACAGCTAGGACTCGGTGGCCGGGACCTTGCTGTCTGCGCGCTTGCCGTAGCGAGCCTCGAAGCGAGCGACGCGTCCACCGGTGTCGAGAATCTTCTGCTTGCCCGTGTAGAACGGGTGGCACTGCGAGCAAACCTCGACGTTGATGCGTCCGGACTCCTTGGTGCTGTGGGTCTCGAACGTGTTACCGCAACCGCAGACGACGGTGGTCGCTACGTAGGTTGGGTGGATTCCTGCCTTCATGGTGTCCCTTTCAATGGTCGCCGGGTCGACGTCGCCAATCGACATCGTGAACCGGAACCGGACTCGGCCGTTCAGTATGCCAGATGCGGTACCTCACCGGATAATCCGCGTCTCGCACGCCTCGGGATGGCTGTACGAAGTTGTCAACGCACTGCCCCTCGGTTTTGTTCCGCCCACGCAAAAGGCCCACAACCAGCTGGTTGTGGGCCTTTTGACGTCGAATCGATCAGTCGTCGATCGCACCCGGTGCGGTCTTGGAGACCTGCATCAGGAACTCGAGGTTGTTCTTGCTCTTCTTCAGTCGATCGATCAGCAGATCGATGGCCTGATGCGAGTCCAGACCGGACAGGACGCGACGAAGCTTGTGCAGCACCGCAGCTTCGTCCGGGCTCAGGAGCAACTCGTCCTTACGCGTGCTGGACGGGTTGACGTCCACGGCCGGGAACACGCGGCGTTCGGCGATCTTGCGATCGAGCTTGAGCTCGGCGTTGCCGGTGCCCTTGAACTCTTCGAAGATCACGGTGTCGCCGGTGGATCCGGTCTCGACCATTGCGGTAGCGATGATGGTGAGCGATCCACCGTTCTCGATGTTGCGGGCAGCACCGAGGAAACGCTTCGGCGGGTAGAGCGCCGTCGAGTCGACACCACCGGAGAGGATGCGTCCCGACGCCGGCGAGGAGTTGTTGTACGCACGACCCAGACGCGTGATGGAGTCGAGCAGTACGACGACGTCCTTACCCATCTCGACCAGGCGCTTCGCACGCTCGATTGCCAGCTCGGCAACTGCGGTGTGATCTCCCGGCGGGCGGTCGAAGGTGGAGGAAATGACCTCACCCTTCACGCTGCGCTGCATGTCGGTCACTTCCTCGGGACGCTCGTCCACGAGGATGACCATCAGGTAGCACTCAGGATTGTTGGTGGCGACGGCATTCGCGATCGCCTGCAACACGCTGGTCTTACCGGCCTTGGGCGGGCTCACGATGAGGGCGCGCTGGCCCTTACCGATGGGCATCACCAGGTCGATGACACGCGTGGTGAGAATGTGCTGCTCGGTCTCGAGGCGCAGACGCTGGTTCGGGTACAGCGGCGTGAGCTTGTTGAACTCGGGGCGCTTCTTCGCGGCCTCGACGTCGCCGCCGTTGACCGTGTCGATACGGACCAGCGGGTTGAACTTCTGACGCTGGCTACCCTGCTCACCGTCACGCGAGACGCGGACGGCACCGGTGATGGCGTCGCCACGGCGAAGGCCGTTCTTGCGGATCAGGTTCATGGAGACGTAGACGTCGTTGGGGCCGGCGAGGTACCCGGACGTACGCACGAAGGCGTAATTGTCGAGGACGTCGAGGATGCCGGCGACCGGCTGCAGGACGTCGTCCTCACGAATCTCGGTCTCGCGTGAATCGTTGGGTGCGCCACCCTCACCGCGATCGCGACCACGGCCACGGCGCTCGCGGAAACGGCGTCCGCGGCGTCCGCGTCCACCCTCTTCGTCGTCGTCCGGCCCGTTGTTGCGGTTGTCCGTGCGAGGACCGGCGTTGTTCTGGCCGGCGTTGTTCTGATTGCCGCGATCCTGACGGTCCTGGCGATCCTGGTTACCCCGGTTGCCCTGGTTCTCGCGCTGGCCCTGGTTGTCCCGCTGGCCCTGGTTGTCCCGGTTTCGCTCGCGGCGGGGACGCTCGTTGCCCTGCTCGGCAGGAGCCTGATCAGCGTCGGACTTGCCCTCGGTGCGCGCAGGACGCTCGGCCGGAGCCTCGGCCTTGGCGGTCTCGGCGACCTTCGAAGAATCGGCGGCCTTCGCGGTGTCCGCGTCGGACTTCGCCGAAGGAGCTTCCTGCTCGATGCTCAGTTCGCCCTGGTCGGGTGAACCTGCACGACGAGCGGCGCCACGACGCTGACGTCCGCGACGAGGTGCGCTCTGATCGGAATCCTCGGCGGATTCCGTACGCGCAGGCGCGGCCTCGGCAGGAGCCGACTCGGCTGCCGGAGCTGTTTCGGCTGCGGGGGTTTCGGTGCGTGCGGCGCGAGTGCTCTTGGCACGAGTGCGCGCAACGGGTGCGTCGTCGAGAGTGAGTTCACTCTGTGCGGGTGCAGCCTTCGCGCTGCCGCCCTGGCGCTCCTTGATGGCTGCGATCAGGTCACCCTTGCGCATGCCGGAAGTGCCTTTGATGCCCAGTTCACCCGCAAGAGTGCGGAGTTCGGTGAGCACCATGCCGGAGAGTCCGGCACCACGGCGCGTTTCGGCACGCTTCGTGGAGGTCGCCACCGCACCGTTCGATGCTGAAGATGACGCCTGAGAATTGTCGCCTGATTCCGACCCGGCGGGTGCAGAAGTGGCGATGAGGTCCGTATCGGTCACGGAGGTCCTTTCCTTCCCTCACTCGCACTGCGCAAAGTCGAGGGTTCGTCCCGCAGTTCGACTGAATACCGAACTCGGTGGTGCCGTACGTGGTTGCTGTCCAGAACTGCCGGCTTGTCCGCCGTCACATGATTGTCGGAAACTCTCGCCTCAAACTTTTCATGCGCTCGCAAACCTGCCCAACGCGCCTTCGTCGACGATTCACTCCCCCGTGTGTTGAACCCCAGAGTGATGGAACCTCTGAGTGTTCGATCCGCGGAGGATTCAAACCTTCGGAGAAGGTACAAGCGTGAGGATCATGCCTGCGAGAATCATGCCAAGGACTGTGGACCCCGATTGGGAAGGAGTTTTGCCCCCTGGTGATGCACCGGCGACTGACGCGCACGATGTACGGACATAGCCCAGGATAGCGCCCAAACCTGAGTCCGGCAAGAATTTGGACGACTGGGTGTGTCAGTTCACTACCGATCGGTAGTGGGCGATCACCAGGACCAAGGCAGGGATCAGACCGTCGTCGTGGATACTTCGACGCCGTCGGCGATGTCCAATTCGAGCACACGTAGTCCGTCTGCCCGCGCCGCTTCCGCGAGTTCGACGGGGAAAGGTTCTGTGCTGAGCGCCAACACGGTGGGGCCGGCTCCGGAAACGGTCGCAGCAATACCCGCCTCGCGCAGGATCCCGATCCATCGCGTCGTGAGCGGAAGCGCGGGTGCGCGCTGTGCCTGATGCAGGCGATCCTCGGTGGCCGCCATCAACAGATCGGGCCGAGCAGTGAGCGCAACGACGGCGAGCGCGCTGCGGCTCGCGTTGAACGAGGCATCCTGGTGCGGAACCAATTCGGGCAGGAGCCCGCGAGTGTGTGCGGTGGACGACCGCTCCTCGGGAACCAGTGCCACAGCACGGATGTCGGGATGGACGTCGAGTTTGGCCGCGGAGTAGATCGGCTCGTCACCTTCGACGGCCGGTGGGCAACTCCACGAGACGACTGCGCCACCGAGAACACTGGCAGACGCGTTGTCCGGGTGACCTTCGAACTCGGACGAGAGTTGAACCAACTGCTCTTCCGTCAAGCCGATCTCGGCATCGAGAGCGCGCGCCAGACCGTTGGCTGCTGCCAATCCACCGACAGCCGCGGAAGCCGAGGATCCCAACCCGCGCGAATGTGGAATCGCGTTGCGGCACAACACGTCCAGGCCACTGGCCCACACTCCGGCCGCCTCGAGACCACGCTCGATGGCGCGGACCACGAGATGCGAAGGACCCCAGGGCACGTCGGCAGCGCCTTCACCTTCGACGCGAATCTGAAGGCCTGAATCCGTTGTGGTGACCACGATTTCGTCGTACAACCCCAACGCCAGACCGAGGGTGTCGAACCCCGGCCCCAAGTTTGCACTCGAGGCCGGGACGCGAGCAGTCACCGAAAGGCCGATAGGCAGGGTTATAGTCATGTCAGACACCGGATTCCGCGGAGTGGTCGATGAATCCACGGACACTATGCAAGCTCGAGGGCAGCCGCGACGGCAACGGGATCGACACCGATCGGCTCGACGTTCGGCATACCCTTCAAAGCCGTGTCAGGATCCTTGAGACCGTTACCGGTCACCGTGCACACGACGGTCAGGCCCGGCTCGAGCCAGCCCTCTGCACGTGCGGCGAGCAGGCCGGCGACGCTGGCTGCCGACGCCGGTTCGACGAAGACGCCCTCGGTGGCGGCGATCAGACGGTAAGCCTCGAGGATCTTCTCGTCGGTGGCGGCACGGAATGCACCGTTCGACTCTTCCTTCGCGGCGACAGCGCCGTTCCAGGAAGCGGGAGAACCGATTCGGATTGCGGTGGCGATGGTTTCGGGATCCTTGACGGGTGCACCGTTGACCAGCGGAGCCGCTCCGGCTGCCTGGACGCCGAGCATGCGGGGCTTGACCGTGGTCAGACCGTCCGCGTAGTACTCGGAGTATCCGCGCCAGTACGCGGTGATGTTACCGGCGTTTCCGACCGGGAGTGCGTGCACGTCGGGAGCCTTGCCGAGGACGTCCATGATCTCGAATGCCGCGGTCTTCTGGCCTTCGATCCGCACCGGGTTGACCGAGTTGACGAGACCGATGGTGGGGAATTCGGCCGTGGTCTTGCGTGCCAGCTCGAGGCAGTCGTCGAAGTTGCCCTGGACCTGAATGATCTTGGCGCCGTGCATGACTGCCTGCGCAAGCTTGCCCATGGCGATCTTGCCCTGCGGGATGAGCACGGCGCAGGTCATGCCGGCCTTGGCTGCATACGCAGCGGCCGAGGCGGAGGTGTTGCCGGTGGACGCGCACAGAACTGCGCGCTGGCCACGGGCCAAGGCGTCGGTGACGGCCATCGTCATGCCGCGGTCCTTGAAGGAACCGGTGGGGTTGAGACCCTCGACCTTGAGGTAGACGTCGCAGCCGGTGATCTCGGAGAGGTGGCCGGCCGGCAGGAGCGGGGTGCCGCCTTCGCGCAGGGTGACGGTCTTCCAGTTGTCACCGATCGCGAGACGGTCCCGGTATGCCTCGATGAGACCCGGCCATGCCTTGTGGACGGGGTTGACGATGCCGGTCATTGTTCAGTGCCTTCCAGTCGCAGCACGCTGGTCACAGCGGTGACGAATTCGAGTTCGTTGAGGGCCGCCACGGTCTCGGAGAGAGCCGCGTCGGTTGCTACATGAGTGACGACCACCAGACGCGCGCCGGCGCCGGCGCCCTCCTGGCGGACGACGGAGATGCTCACGCCGTGCTTGGCGAACTCGGCGGCGACTGCGGACAGCACACCTTCCTTGTCCGCGACCTCCATGTTCACGTAGTAGCGCGTGAGGATGTCGCCCATCGGGGCGACCTTCAGCTTGGCGTACTTGGACTCGCGGGGGCCGCGGCCGCCGTGAACCTTGTTGCGCGCAGCCATCACCAGGTCACCCATCACCGCGGAAGCGGTGGGGGCGCCGCCTGCGCCCTGGCCGTAAAACATGAGCCGGCCGGCGTTCTCTGCTTCCACGACAACGGCGTTGAACGCGCCGTTGACCGAGGCCAGCGGATGGCTGAGCGGAACCAGCGCCGGGTACACGCGAGCGGAAATCCGCTCCTTGCCCTTGGGCGTGACGATGCGCTCGCAGATCGAGAGCAACTTGATCGTGCAGTCGAGTGCCTTCGCCGAAGCCAGGTCGGCGGAGGTGATCGTGGAGATTCCTTCGCGGTACACGTCCGCGGCAGTGACGCGGGTGTGGAACGCGATCGACGCGAGGATCGCTGCCTTCGCCGCGGCGTCGTAGCCTTCGACGTCCGCGGTCGGGTCGGCTTCCGCGTATCCGAGGCGTCCGGCTTCGGCCAAGGTCTCTTCGTAGTCGGCGCCGGTCTCGTCCATCGCCGAAAGGATGAAATTGGTGGTGCCGTTCACGATTCCGGCGACCTTGTTGACACGGTCTCCGGCCAACGACTGTGTGAGCGGGCGGATCACGGGGATCGCGCCGGCAACAGCGGCCTCGAAGTACAGGTCGACAGAGTTGGCCTCTGCAGCCTCCGCCAATTCACCGGTGTGGTCCGCGAGCAGCGCCTTGTTGGCGGTCACGACCGACTTACCGGAGTTGAGGGAAGAGAGAATCAGC
This sequence comes from Rhodococcus sp. SB1D, assembly GCF_048573875.1. Taxonomy (NCBI): domain Bacteria; kingdom Bacillati; phylum Actinomycetota; class Actinomycetes; order Mycobacteriales; family Nocardiaceae; genus Rhodococcus; species Rhodococcus sp. SB1D. The sequence continues at coordinate 38,697 of NZ_JBMAIQ010000022.1, read as the reverse complement.
TTGCGAGGGAGCTCGATTCCGCCGATCACCTCGACCACGATGTCGACGTCGTCACGACCGACCAGGGACTCGGCGTCCGTCGTCTGCAGTTCCTCGGGAATTCCGCGGTCCGAGCCGATACGGCGGACGGCAACCCCCCGCAGTTCCAACGGGGCGCCGACGCGAGCTTCGAGTTCCTCGGCCTGCTCACGAATGATCCGAACGACCTCGCTCCCGACGTTGCCGAGGCCGAGAACGGCCACACCGATAGCGCGATGCGCCGATTCGCTCGTCACTGCGATACCTCCAAGCTGAGCAGATCTTCCACTGTTTCCCTCCGCAGAATCACGCGTGAGACTCCGTCACGCACCGCCACCACGGCTGGGCGGGTGAGCAGGTTGTACCTGCTCGACATCGAATAGCAGTATGCACCGGTCGCTGCTACCGCTAGTAAATCACCGGGCCCGACGTCCTCGGGCATCCAGGTGTCCCGAATGACCACGTCACCGGACTCGCAGTGCTTACCGACGATACGTGCAACGACGGGATCAGCCTCGGAAGTTCGCGAAACCAACTTGGCTTCGTACTCCGCACCGTAGAGGGACGTGCGGATGTTGTCGCTCATCCCGCCGTCGACGCTGATGTAGCGGCGTGTCAGCGAGCTACCCACCGTGACGTCCTTGATGGTGCCGACCTCGTAGAGCGTCACCGTGCCAGGTCCGGCGATGGCGCGGCCGGGTTCGACGGCAAGCGTCGGCTCCGGCAATCCGGCCAGTGCTGACTCGTTGCGCACGATGTGGCCGAGCTTTGCTGCCAGTTCGTCGACGGGCGGCGGGTCGTCGGAGGGGATGTACGAGATCCCCATGCCGCCGCCGAGGTCGATGATCGAAATCTGCTTGGTCTTCTCGACTCCGAACTCGGTGACGACGTCGCGGAGCAAACCGATCACGCGGTGCGCTGCCACCTCGAAACCGTCGACGTCGAAGATCTGCGAACCGATGTGGCTGTGCAGGCCGACCAGGCGCAAGTTGTCGGCAGCGAAGACGCGACGGACCGCGTCGATTGCCGCTCCCCCGGCCAGCGAGAAACCGAACTTCTGGTCCTCGTGTGCGGTGGAGATGAATTCGTGGGTATGCGCTTCGACGCCGACGGTCAGTCGGATCAACACGTCCTGAACGACACCGGCCTCACCGGCGACACGATCGAGTCGGTCGATCTCGATCGACGAGTCGAGCACGACGTGTCCGACGCCCGCGGCGACACCGGCGGCCAGTTCGGCGACTGACTTGTTGTTGCCGTGCATGGCAATTCGCTCGGCCGGGAAGTCCGCGTGCAACGCGATCGCCAGTTCGCCGCCGGAGCAGACGTCGAGCGAGAGGCCTTCGTCGGCGACCCAGCGTGCGATCTCGCCACAGAGGAATGCCTTGGATGCGTAGTGCACCTTGGCATCCGGGCCGAAGGCGCGGGCCATGTCACGGCAGCGCGAGCGGAAGTCGTCCTCGTCGATGACGAACAACGGAGTGCCGTACTTCTCGGCAAGTTCACCGACCTTGACACCCGCGAGGGTCACTTCACCGTCGTCGCCGCGAGAAGCGTTGCGCGGCCACACCTGCGGTGAGAGTTCGCCGAAGGCTTCGGGGCTGGTCGGACGGTCGGGCAAGCCGGGGGCCTGCAACTGCTCGGCGTGCTTGGGGCCGGCGGGGTGCGCGTTCACATTTGCTCCGGTGCGGTGACGCCGAGCAGTTCGAGACCGTTGGCCAGGACCTGTCGGGTGGCGGCGCAGAGAGCCAGACGCGCGCGGTGCACGTCGGTGGCGTCTTCGTCGCCTTGCGGAAGGATGCGGCACGCGCCGTAGAAGCGGTGGTACGCACCCGCGAGTTCTTCGAGGTAGCGGGCAATACGGTGCGGCTCACGCAGATTCGCCGCGCTCGACACGACGCGTGGGTACTCGCCGATCGTGCGGATGAGGTCACCCTCCTGCTCGACGGTGAGCAGGGCGAGGTTGCTCGCGTCGGCGGACAGACCGAGGTCTGCGGCGTTGCGAGCGATCGCCGAGAGGCGTGCGTGCGCGTACTGCACGTAGTAGACGGGGTTCTCGCTGCTGGTCTTGGTCCACAGGTCGAGGTCGATGTCGATGCTCGAGTCGACCGACGAGCGGATCATGACGTAACGCGAGGCGTCGACGCCGATTGCCTCGACCAGGTCGTCGAGGGTGATGACGGTGCCGGCGCGCTTGCTCATCTTGACGGCAGTGCCGTCCTTGACGAGGTTGACCATCTGGCCGATCAGCACCTCGACGGTGTCCGGATCGTCGCCGAATGCGGCAGCGGCAGCCTTGAGACGGCCGATGTAACCGTGATGGTCGGCGCCGAGCATGTAGATACAGAGGTCGAACCCACGTGCGCGCTTGTTCTGGAAGTAGGCGATGTCACCGGCGATGTAGGCGGCGTTGCCATCGCTCTTGATGACGACGCGGTCCTTGTCGTCGCCGTAGTCGGTGCTCTTGAGCCACCACGCACCGTCTTCGTGGAAGAGGTTGCCCGAACCCTTGAGGGATTCGACGGCCTTCTCGACCGCACCGGATTCGAAGAGCGAGTTCTCGTGGAAGTAGACGTCGAAGTCGACGCCGAAGTCGTGCAGGGTCTGCTTGATGTGCGTGAACATCAATTCGACGCCGATGGCGCGGAAGGTTTCCTGCTGCTCGTCGGCAGGCAGATCCATGACGTCGGGACGCTGCTTCAGAACCGAGGCGGCGATGTCGGCGATGTATGCACCGGCGTAACCGTCTTCGGGAGCAGGTTCACCCTTCGCTGCAGCGATCAGCGAACGCGAGAAGCGGTCGATCTGGGCACCGTGATCGTTGAAGTAGTACTCACGTGTTACCAAACCACCCTGCGCGGACAGAATGCGTCCGAGCGCGTCTCCGACTGCGGCCCAACGGGTTCCACCGAGGTGAATCGGTCCGGTGGGGTTGGCGGAGACGAATTCGAGGTTGATCTTCTTGCCGGCGAGGGAGTCACCCGAGCCGTACGACGCACCGGCTTCGAGAACCGACACGACGATCGCGCCCTGGGCGTCCTTGTCCAACCGAATGTTGAGGAAGCCGGGCCCGGCGATCTCGGCGGATTCGATTCCGTCGGCAGCGGTGAGGGCTTCGGCGATCCAGCCCGCCAGCTCGCGGGGATTCGTGCCGACCTTCTTGGCTACCTGCATGGCAATGTTGGTGGCGTAATCGCCGTGCTCGGGGTTGCGTGGTCGCTCGACGGTGAGGGTTTCGGGTAGCACGGATACGTCGAGGCCACGATCGGCAAGGACGCTCGCTGCGGTTCCGCGGAGCAGTTCGGCAAGGTCAGCTGGAGTCACAGGTATTCATCCTATTGCCTGCACACCGGAAGTGGAGACTCGCCTCACGCCTCGCTCTCCGTGAACGTGCGCGGGGCCGCTGTGGCGTGTCGCACGCCACTCTCAAAGTTTGCCCTCAGACTCGGAAAGTACAGTGGTAATGCCCGAGCTACCACCGCGTACCTTCATGCGCGGGCGCGCCACACCTCAAGCCCACACACCGAAAGAGCCCAATCGATGCCAAGCGGTTCCGATAGTCGCGGTCCCAACAAGAACTCCGGGGCCAAATCAGCCAAGGCCATCAAGGCCGCCAACAAGAACAGTCGGCCGGCCAAGAAGGGCAAGGGCGGCGTCCCCGCTCCCCGCCAGATCCCCTGGCTGTCGATCGGCGCCGGTGTGGCTGTGCTCGCACTCATCGCCGTGCTCGGTATCAATCTGTGGCCCAAGGTCGAGGAGCGGCAGGCCCTCGAGCCGTACAAGTACAGCTCGGAGAACAAGGATCCGTCGGACAAGATCGACGGCGTCCTCAAGATCGAGTACCCGGCCGGCCAGCACGTCGATTCCACTCAGCGCGTGGCGTACGACCAGACCCCGCCGTTCGGTGGCCCACACGACGCCACCTGGGCTAACTGCACCGGAACCGTGTACGCCGACCCGATTCGCACCGAGAACGCCGTCCACTCGCTCGAGCACGGCGCCATCTGGATCACGTACAACCCCGATCTCGTCGACCAGGACCAGATCGACAGTCTCGCCGGACGCGTGAACGGCAAGTCCTACATGCTGATGTCGCCGTACCCCGGTCAGAGCAGCCCCATTTCTCTGCAGTCGTGGGGCCATCGCCTCGAGATCGACAAGGCCGACGACGATCGCATCGATCAGTTCATCACTGCGCTGAACCAGAACCCGAACGTCTACCCCGAGGTCGGCGCGAGCTGCACCAACCCGCTGTTCACTCCGTCGACGTCGCCGTTCGATCCGACACCTCCGGGCGCCGACGCCATCCAGATGGACGGCACGGGCGCTACCCCGGCCACCGACGAACAGATTCCCGCCGGTGGATAGTTCGACGAACACCGATCAGTCTTCGAAGCCGAGTCAGCGCACCGCACTGCTGATCATCGGTCTGATCGGCGCGATCGCCGTCGGTTTTGCGCTCGGCGCACTGACCAACCTCCTCGGACCCGATGCGAAGTCGTCACTGACCGTTCCGGCTTCGGATTCGGTGGACGTGGGCTTCGCGCAGGACATGAGCGTGCATCACAGCCAGGCCGTCGACATGGCGTCCATCGCCCTGACGAAGTCCACGGACAACGACGTACGCACGCTCGCGTTCGACATCTTGACCACGCAGCAGAACCAGCTCGGTCAGATGCAGGCGTGGCTGACCATGTGGGATCAGCCGCTGTCCAAGGTGGGCCCGTACATGGAGTGGATGTCGTCGGATTCGGGCTCCGGCCATGGATCGCACGGGACTTCGGCCACGATGGACATGAGTCATTCCGGGCCGGTCGACACGATGCCCGGCATGGCGTCCCCCGAGGACCTTGCGGCTCTCCGCGCAGCGGAAGGTCTGCAACTCGACACCTTGTTCCTGCAGCTGATGCTTCGTCACCACGAAGGTGGGCTTCCGATGATGGAGTACGCAGCAGCCGACGCCACCGAGGGGCCGGTGCGCAGCCTGGCGCAGACGATGGTCAACACGCAGCAGAGCGAGTCCAAGCTGATGACCGACATGTTGGCAGCTCGCGGCGCAGTGCCACTGCCCATGAACTGAGCAGAACTGAACTGAGCCGAAACTGTTCAGACCCAACTGGGCCTGGTCCTGAATTTCAGGACCAGGTCCAGTTTTCTACTTCCGGCATGTCTTCGAGGTGCTCGACGATGTAACGCGAGTGCTTTTCGAGCTGTGTGCGGCAGAACTCCGCCAACTCGGACGCCCCGGCCGGCCGACGCTTGGAGCGTCGTAGCGCCTCGATCACCAGGTGGTAGCGGCTCATCTTGTTGAGGACAACCATGTCGAACGGTGTTGTGGTTGTTCCCTGTTCACTGAATCCGCGAACGTGGAAGCGCTCGGGACTCGGACGCCCGTGAATCAGTTCGTGCACGGCACGCGAGTATCCGTGGAATGCGAACACGACGTCGGTCTGCGCGGTGAACAGATCGAGGAAGACCCGCTCCCCGAATCCGTGGGGATGCTCGGTTGGCGTCAGCAAGGCCATCAGATCGACGACGTTGACGACGCGGGTGATCAGTTCGGGTGTGTGATCGCGCAGCAACTGTGCAGCAGCCAGGATCTCCTGCGTCGGCACATCTCCCGCGGCGGCCAGGACCACGTCCGGTTCCTGTCCGCGAGCCTCGGTTCCGGCCCATTCCCAGACCGAAGCGCCCGCCGCGCAGTGCTCGTGCGCTTGCTCGAGCGTGAGGTACTGCAGGTGTGGTTGCTTGTCCACGACTATCAGGTTGACGTGGTCGGTGCTACGCAGGCAGTGATCCGAGATCGAGAGCAAGGTGTTGGAATCCGGCGGCAACCACACGCGGATCACACTGGGGGCCAGGGGAATAACGGCGTCGATCATGCCGGGGCCCTGATGACTGAATCCGTTGTGATCGTTGCGCCAGCACGTACTGGTCAGCAGCACGTTGAGCGAAGCAACAGACGCCCGCCACGGCAGGTCGACGGCATGTTGGAGCCACTTGGCGTGCTGGATGAGCATCGACACGCTCACCATCGCAAATGCTTCGTAGCTCGCGAACATCCCGTGTCGGCCCGACAGCAGATAGCCCTCGAGCCATCCCTCGCAGAGGTGCTCGCTGAGGACCTCCATGACACGACCGTCCGCGGACAGCCCGTCGTCGTAGTCGGTGATCGGCAGTTGCCAGCAGCGATCGGTTGTCTCGAATACGGCGCCGAGGCGATTGCTCGACGTCTCGTCCGGACAGAAGAGTCGGAAGATCCCGCCGCTGTCCTCGGTTTCCGTGGCGGCGTAGATGTCGCGCAGAAGCTCGCCGAGCACTCGCGTCGTCTCGTGGAAGGTCGAACCCGGGGATTGGATGGGAAGCGCGTACTTTTCGAGCGGCGGCATCGGGAGATCGACGCGAAGTCGTCCACCGTTCGCGTAGGGAGTGCTCCCCATGCGCTTGTCCCCCGTCGGCGACAGCGCCGCCAGTTCCGCGACGAGTGATCCGTTGGCGTCGAACAACTCGTCCGGACGGTACGACCGCATCCACTCTTCGAGTTGCCGCAGATGTGATTCGTTGCTTCGCACGCCGGACAACGGCACCTGGTGCGCACGATGTGTGCCCTCGACCAAGATTCCGTCGACGGTGTGTGGACCGGTCCATCCTTTCGGCGTCCGCAACACGATTGCCGGCCACGAACCCGTCCACTCCTCTCCGCGGCGTGCGGCACCCTGCATCTCGCGGATCTTCTCGTGCGCCTGCGAGATCGCTTGATACAGCTGAGGAAACACCGCGTCGGGGTCGTCACCGGAGACGACGATCGGCGCCCACCCCTGTCCACCAAGATAGGCCTGGATGTCTTCGTCGCTGCTGCGTCCGTAGACCGTCGGCCCGGCGATCTTGGCACCGTTCACGTGCAGGATCGGCAGCACCGCGCCGTCGCGTCGTGGATTCAGGAACGCCGGGAGCTTCCACGAACCGGACAACGGCCCGGTCTCCGCTTCGCCGTCGCCGATCACACAGGCCACCACGAGGTTCGGATGATCGAAGGCAGCGCCGGCCGCATGGGCAAGGGCGTAGCCGAGCTCGCCGCCTTCGTGGATGCTTCCGGGTGTCTGCACACTCACATGGCTGGGCACTCCGCCGGGAGCGGAGAATCGCCGACACATCCGGTGGATGCCCTCGGCGTCGTCCGAGACTTCCGGATAGATCTCCGAGTACGTTCCCTCGAGATACGTCGACGCGACCAGCGCCGGACCGCCGTGCCCGGGACCGGTCACGTAAAGCCAGTCTGCGCCGGTGGCGACGATGTGCCGATTGAGGAGCGTGTAGATCATCGACAAGCCGGGGCTGGTCCCCCAGTGCCCGAGCAGTCGGGGCTTGATGTGCTCGGCACGCAACGGTTCCCGCAGAAGCGTGTTGTCCTTCAGATAGATCTGCGCGACGGTCAGATAGTTGGCCGCTGCCCACCACTTCAGGTCGAGCGCGAGCTGGTCTTCGGAATAGTGGTGATCGGTCATCAACGACTCCCGTACCTCACGAGGGTGCCCGAGCAGTCCGCCCGAGCCTGTGCTCAGAGCCGAGCCTAGGCGTAAAAAGCATCCGAGTCAGTCGGTACAGATGATTCGACGACCATGGTCCCCGGCCGCATCCTCGACTACCTCCCGCGACGACGCCATGCCGAGGCGGGTGCCGGTTTGGTCTTGTCCCCCCGTGATGCGCTACGCTAACGCAGCCCAATCGGCACACCGAGTATTCGGTGCGCCCCCGTAGCTCAGGGGATAGAGCGTTCGCCTCCGGAGCGAAAGGTCGCAGGTTCGAATCCTGCCGGGGGCACCACGAAGACGCAGGTCAGCGATTGATCGTCGACCTCTTCACGGTGCCACACCAAAATATTCAGGGCAATCTACCCGACTACTGTCGATCTCATGCCTCGCATCGATCCTGCTCCCACGTACACGATGCGTCAGCTGGCCGCGTTTGTCGCGGTAGCCGAGACCGGAACGATCAGTGCCGCGGCCGAGCGCCTGCACCTCTCTCCTTCCGCCCTGTCCGCGGCGCTCACCGAACTCGAACGCGCGCTCAAAGTTCAACTGTGCGTTCGCCGTCGCTCATTCGGCATTCAACTCACCCGCACCGGTGAAGCGGTTCTGGTGCGCGCCCGGGCGCTACTTCAGCAAGCCGGGGAACTCGAATCCGATGCGCTCGGAACCGGCGGAAGCGTGTCGGGGCCCATAGCGATCGGCTGTTATCCCGCTCTGGGGCCGACGGTGTTGCCGTCGATGATCGCCGGGTTCACCCGTGAGAATCCTGACGCGCAGGTGGAGTTCCGCGAGGACACTCAGAATCGGCTCCAGACACATCTCGAGAACGGCGAGTTGGACCTCGCGATCGCTTACGACCTGGACCTGTCTCCACAATTGCGCACAGTTCCGTTGGCCATCCGCGAACCCTTGATCGTCCTGGGTGCAGAACACCCACTCGCGCGGTCCGAGCGACCGATCCATCTTCCGGACCTCGCGGAACACCCGATGGTTCTCCTCGACGCGCCGCCGAGCACCAAACACGCGCTCGACGTCTGTCGCGCAGGCGGATTCGCCCCGAAGGTTGCCTACAGAACTGCGAACTTCGAGACGGCGAGGGCATTTGTCGGCCGTGGCCTCGGCTGGACGCTGCTACTCCAGCGGCCCAAGATCGACGTCACGTACGAGGGGCTCGAGGTGGTCGTCAAGACCATCGCTTCCCCCGCCGTGCCGTCGGTGCACGTAGTTCTCGCTTGGCACCAGAACACTCGCCTCAGCCGCGTCGCACGCGCTTTCATAGAATTCGTTTCACCCTCAGAACCTGCCCAATAGTCCCGCTACCAGGCAGCGGAGCTGGTTCCACGTATTTTCCGTGCAAGAACCTCCAATTCTTTCGCTTTTCAATTGTTGTGGCGCACGTCATTGTTTCTTCAAGCCACATTCATCTCGAAAGGCACTTCATGACCTCCATCGCCTCACCGACCGCAACGCGCGCCGCCGCGACGGTCAAGGCGCGTAAGGCCGCCCTCGGCAGCTTTGTCGGCACCGCCATCGAGTGGTACGACTTCTTCATCTACGGCACCGCCGCCGCACTCGTGCTCGGCAAGCAGTTCTTCCCCGGCACGTCCGATCTGGCCGGCACCCTCGCCGCCTTCGCCACCCTCGCCGTCGGATTCGTCGCGCGTCCCATCGGCGGAATCGTGATGGGCCACTTCGGCGACCGCATCGGACGCAAATCCATGTTGGTCACCTCGTTGATGCTGATGGGCTGCGCCACCGTTGCCATCGGGCTGCTACCCAACTACGCCGCTATCGGCGTCTTTGCCCCCATACTCCTGGTGACCTTGCGATTCGTTCAGGGACTCGGTGTCGGCGGCGAGTGGGGCGGCGCAGTTCTGGTCGCCACCGAAAACGCACCCGAGGGCAGGAAGGGGCTGTACGGCAGCGCACCACAAATCGGTGTTCCCGCAGGCGTACTGGTGGCCAATCTCGTCTATCTCCCCCTCGCCGCCTTCATGGACGACGATGCATTCAACTCCTGGGGATGGCGAATCCCGTTCCTGCTCAGCGCAGTTCTGGTGGGCGTTGCGATGTGGATCCGTCTCGGCCTCGAGGAAAGTGACGAGTTCACCGCGTCGAAGTCCGAGGCACCGGCGGAGTCCATGCCGATTCTCGAGGTTCTCACCAGACACTGGAAGACTGTGCTCCTCGCCGGTGGAACCTTCATCGCCACCAACGGAATCGCGTACGCGTACATGGTTTACGTCCTCAAGTACGGCGAGACCGAACTCGGCTTCAGCAAGACCACGATGCTCTTTCTTCTCATCGCATCCTGCCCGTTCTGGATGGCGGGAATGGCTTTCAGCGCTCACAAGTCGGACACTCTCGGACGCCGGACCGTCTACATCCGCAGTTCGATCACCCTGGTAGTGGCGGCAGCGGTGTTCTTTCCGCTGATCGACACAGCGATCGTTCCGGTGATGCTCGTATCGATGATCGCCCTCGGCTTCACGCTCGGCTGCTGCGCCGGCCCACAAGCGGCACTGTTCGCCGAATTGTTTCCCGCACACATCCGCTACAGCGGAGCGTCACTCGGCTACCAGATCGGCGCAATCCTCGGCGGCGGTCTGGCCCCGATGATCGCCACCGCGCTCTACGCCGCCTTCGACACCTCGTTCGCCATCACCGCCTACTTCGTGATCATTGCCGTGATCAGCCTGGTTTCCATCCTGCTGCTCCCGGAACCTCAATTGATCCCGAAAAACACTGCCGCACAGAAAGCCTCGTGACCATGTCGACCTACTTTCATCCGAAGAAGTACGCACCCGAGGACTTCGCCTCCCTGGCGCCTTCGGCCGACGCACTTCCCGTCGTGATCGTCGGAGCCGGCCCCGTCGGCATGGGCGTAGCCATGGGCTTGGCGCAGCGCGGCATTGCCGTCACGATTCTCGAAGCGGCCGATCAGGTCTCGTTCGGCAGTCGCGCGATCTGCGTGTCACGCCACAGCCTCGAAGTTGCCGAACGCCTCGGCTTCGGTGCCGAGCTCGAAGACCTCGTTCTGCCGTGGGTGGGTGGTCGGAGTTACTACCGCGATCAGGAAGTACTGCAGTTCCGCATGGCATCCGCCGAGCACGACGCGCGTGGACCCATGGTCAACGTCTCGCAATCCGAGTTCGAGCAGATCATGACCGACAAGCTGCTCGCTCACCCACTGGTGAACTTCCACTGGTCGTCGTCGATCGCCGGCATCTCCGTCGGTGACAACGAGGTGACTCTGACCGTCGACACCGCGTTCGGAACCCGCGAACTGCGCGCGGCGTGGGTCGTTGCCGCCGATGGTGGACGCAGCAAGATGCGCGAACTCAGCGGAATCCGCTTGCAGGGCAACAGCTACGAGGGCAACTACGTCATTGCCGACATTCATTGGGAATCGGAACTCCCGGCCGAGCGTCTGGTGTGGTTCGACGCACCCAGCAACCCGGGGTCCACGATCATCATGCATCGCCAACCACGGGACATCTGGCGCATCGACTACCAGCTCGACGCCTCGGACGATCCGGAAGCGGAGACGCAAGAAGATCGCATCCGTGACCGCATCACGCGTCACCTCGAATGGCTCCAGAGCGACATCCCCTGGACCCTGGAATGGTTCGGCTTCTACCGCGCCCACGCACTCGCTCTGGAAGATTTCACTCACGGCCGTGTGCTTTTTGCCGGCGACGCCGCGCATCTCGTTCCGATCTTCGGTGTTCGCGGCCTGAACTCGGGCATGGAAGACGCCGAGACCTTGGTGTGGCAACTAGCCGCCGTCATCAACGGAGCTGCCGATTCCACCATCCTCGACGCGTATTCGAAGGAACGTCGCAGCGCGTGGCAGCAGAACGTCGACAACGCAGGCAAGTCGACGCTCATCATGTCGCCGGGAAGTCACGGCTACCGGACCACCCGCGATGCCGTACTCGAACTCGCCACCAAGCGAAGCGAATTCGCGCACCTCATCAACCCGCGCCAGTCGAGTGCGACGCACGCCCGGCTCTCCCCGCTGACGTGGCCGACAGCTGCGGGCGCCGAGGGCGTACTACCCGGCGATCCGTTGGAAGACAGGGTCGTCCAGGTCTCGGCGGACGGTTCATCTACCTCCTTGAACAGTCTGCGCGGTACTGGATTCGGCCTGCTGGCTTTCGGACTGTCAGCTGAGCTGGTATCCGAACTCGACACGCAAGCCGAAATCCTTGCTCAGGCCCTTGCACCGGAAACCGTACGCGTGATCACCGTGGGAACTACCGACTCCACGGTTCCCGATGCCGAAGGCAATCTCGCATCTGCCCTCGGCGCTCGTGTCGGCGAAATCTTCGTGATTCGGCCCGACGGATTGGTGCTGTGCCGCATCAGCGATCCCACGCAATTGAACGACGTGGCCAAACACCTCACCGCCGGCACTGCGCCGACGCACTTCGATACGGCACAGTCGGCGACAACTGCGGTGGTCGACGACGAGGGCCATCGCGAACACGTCTGGTTGGCACTGTCGAATGCACTGGATCAGGCTGATCCGTCCGACCGCGAAGCCATGTTGGCGCGCCTTGCCTTGATTCTCGGTTCGCAAGCTACGTCGACGAGCTTCGACGTAGCACTGAAAGACGCTGCCCTGAAATCTGCCACCCGATAGTTCAGACACAGCAACTCGGCCGCGCAGGATTGTCTCCTACGCGGCCGAGCGCATTCGCGGATGAAGCAAGTATTCAGTTGACCTCGGCCAATTCCTTTTCTTCCTCAGCGCGCCTTTCACGCACGGATCTTCCCCGCTGCGACCTTCCACGTAACAGCGGCGAGACGGTGATCGCCAAGCCCACCAGCGCGACTCCGGTAACCAGGATCAGTCCGGGATGGAACTGCTCGAATCCGGCGGTACCGGCGCCGGACGCGGTGTGCGATCCAGCGGTCACGAGGGCAGTGGTCAGAGCGAGCACGAGCGCCGCACCGACCTGAGCGGAGGTGTTCACCAGCCCGGACGCCAAACCCTGCTCCGAGTCGTCGACACCCGAGGTGGCCTGGGCCATGATCGAGGTGTACCCCAGCGCGAATCCGAGTCCGAGCAGGATGACGCTCGGCAGAATCGCCACGACGTACGACGGTGAATCGCTGCCCGCGAAGAGGAACCAGAGGTACCCGACGCTGAGCGAGGTCAGTGCCGCGATGATGAGCTTGGCACTGCCGTACAGGTCGACCAGCCGTCCGACGAACGGCGATCCGAATGCGACGATGATGCCCGCGGGCAGCAGTGCCATCGCCATCTTCAGGGGCGACCAGCCGAGGGCCGACTGCAGGAAGATCGTCATCATGAACTGGAAGCTCAGGTAGGAACCGAAGAGCGCGATGATGGCCAGATTTGCACGAACGATGGTGCCGACGCGCAGAAGCCCAAGTCGCACAAGCGGATGCGCCACCTTCTTCTCCACGAAGAAGAACGTCGCCAGAAGCACGGCTGCGACAGCGAACGAACCCAGCGTCATCGGGTGTGCCCATCCACGGGTCGGAGCCGAAACCATCGTGTACACCGTGAGAAGCATTCCCGTCACCAGGGTGACGGCGCCGACGAGGTCGTGTCCCCCGGTATCTGCGGGACGGTCCCGCGGAATGAGGAAGTACCCACCGATCAGCGCGATGACGGCAAACGGAACCGGCATCAGGAACGTGAATCGCCAACCGGCACTGGTCAACAGCCCACCGAGGATCAGACCGGACGAGTAACCACTGGCGCCGAACACGGAGAACACCGACAGCGCACGGTTACGGGCCGGACCTTCCTTGAACGTCGTGGTGAGAATGGACATTGCGGTCGGAGCGGTGAAGGCCGCAGCCAATCCCTTCACGAATCGTGATGCGATCAGCAGTGTTCCGTTGTCGACAAGGCCACCGACCAGCGAGGCGATTGCGAACACGGTCAGTGCGATCAGGAAGACCTTCCTGCGCCCGAGAAGATCGGCGGTACGTCCACCGAGTAGCAACAGGCCGCCGAATCCGAGGACGTAGCCGTTGATGATCCACTGCAGCGAGGTAGTGGACAGGCCCAGTTCATTGCCGATGGACGGAAGCGCGACGCCCACCATCGACACATCGAGACCGTCGAGGAACAACACGAGGCAGAGCACCGCGAGGATGCCCCACAGCTTGAGGGACCAGCCCTCCCCTGTGGCCGGAACCGAGGATTCCGTAGAAACCGGGGCGTCCGGCGAATCGAATGGTTTGAGTGTCGAGTCTGTGCAAGTCACGTGAGCGAGAATAGATGCACATGCACATAATGCACAAGCATTTAATGCAATTGCACGTAATCGAGTCTTCAACTAGAATGCGGTCGTGACGTCGGAATCCGAATTGCGCAACACCTGGCGCTCGCTGTCGACCAGCTACAACGACATCGCGTGCGAACTCGATCGCCAGATGCAGTCGGCGCATGGGCTGAGCATGAGCGACTTCGAGGCTCTCGACCGACTCATGGACGCCACGTGCGAACGTCCACGCATGCAGGAGCTTGCCTCGGAGATGTACCTGAGTCCCAGCGCGCTCTCCCGTAGCGTGGCCCGTCTCGAGAAGGCCGGACTGGTTCAGCGAGCACTGTGCGAGGCCGACCGGCGCGGAGTCTTCGTCGACGTCACCGACAAAGGACGTCAGGTACACGCGGACGCCAGCAAAATTCAACTGGCCGTACTGGATTCACGCCTGCGCGAGCAGTAGCCACACGTCAGCGGAGCACAACACAGCGCCCGGCCACCGGGTGAGGGCCGTTCCGGACTAGACTGAGCACATACCGACGCGCCTTTCTGTTGCCGTCGGCGATCGACAGCAGCGCAGCCAGCACGCTTTCACGCGGTCCTGGCCGAGGCAATCTGCCAGCGTTCCTGCGGCTTCTGCTAGTCCCTCAGGCTCCTGCCTGACATCTCTACCTGCTCCTATCGAGAGATACACAATTGAACAACGCACGCACCCTTGGAGTCATCGGACAGTCGAGCAAACCGGCAGAACGCCGGTTGCCGATCCATCCTGCGCATTTCGATCGCATCGATGCCGAACTACGTTCTCGGATCTACCTCGAAGAAGGCTACGGTCACCCCTTCGGCTACTCCGACGACTACCTCTCGCGCCTCGTTGCCGGAATCCGCACGCGCAAGCAGATTTTGGCGGAAACCGATGTGGTTCTGCTACCGAAGCCGTTGGTGCGTGACCTCGCCGAGCTACGATCAGGTCAGGTTCTCTGGGGCTGGCCGCACTGTGTCCAGGACACCGAACTGACACAGATCGCGATCGACAAGAAACTGACTCTCATCGCCTTCGAGGCCATGAACTTCTGGCACAGCGACGGATCGTTCAATCTGCATGTGTTCCACAAGAACAACGAGCTCGCCGGTTATTGCTCGGTACTGCACGCCCTGCAGTTGATCGGTTCCACCGGTGACTACGGCCGGCGTCTCACCGCTGCCGTGATCGGTTTCGGAGCCACTGCACGCGGCGCGGTCACAGCACTCAAGGCGCACGGTATCCACGAAGTGGACGTCCTCACCCAGCGTGGAGTCACCGCCGTCAGCTCCCCCATCCACTCGGCGCGCATGGTCTCGTTCGACAACAACAACGGTGACGTCCGTGGCAGCCACGTCATGCTCGACAACCACAGCGTGCCGGTGCCCGGTTTCTTGGCCGAGCACGACATCGTCGTCAACTGCGTACTGCAGAACACGGACGCCCCACTGACGTTCCTGACCGAGGAAGACCTCATGGACTTCCAACCCGGCAGCCTCATCGTGGACGTATCGTGCGACGAAGGCATGGGCTTCAGTTGGGCTCGCCCCACCTCGTTTGCCGAGCCGACCTTCATCGTCGGTGACAACATCACCTACTACGGTGTCGACCACAGTCCGTCATACCTGTGGAACTCCGCGTCGTGGGAGATCAGCGAATCACTTCTTCCCTACCTGCCCACTGTGATGGCAGGAGAGACGGCCTGGAAGGCAGACGAGACCGTCGACCGCGCCATCGAAATCCGTGACGGCGTCATCGTGAATCCCGCCATTACGCGTTTCCAGCACCGCTCGTCGGACTACCCGCACGCTGTCATCGCGGAGTAGGCGCCCCGATCAGGCCTGGCCGGCTGCCGCATTGATCGGCGCCATGTCGAAATAGTCGCGCCAGGCTTTGATCTTTCCGTCCTCGACTTCGAACACCCCCATGACCGGGAGCGCTACCTCGGCGCCGTTGATGGTGAAGACGTCGACGCGCTCGTTCATGACGGTGTTGCCGTCCGCGACCTGACGCTTGATCTGAAAGTCGATGTTGCCGAAGGCACCGACAAACTGCTCGATGAACGCCCGGACGGCCTCGCGACCGACCACGGGCTCCATCGGGATGTTGTGATAAACGACGTCATCGGTGAAGTAGTCGACGATCTTTGCAACATCGGCGTCTGCCCACAGCGCACAGAAATCGGTGATCAGTTTGTCCGATGTCATTGTGTTCCAGCCTCTTTCGAATCGTCTTCGTGGGGTTCGATGATTGCCAGGATGCTTTCGATCTCGCCTGCCGGTATCCCGAAGTACTCGGTCACGAAAACCGTGACGGCCGGTGCCTGGCCGGGTGTTCCGAGGTCGAGCAGATACCGGGCTACTACGCTCTCGCCCCACTCACGCAGCGCGAGTTCACGTATCGCCACGATTCCGCGATATTGCTGGCCTTGTTCGAGCTCGTTGCTGATGAAGGCGCCGCTGTCACCGGTTCGCTGACCGTTCTCGACCCGCCAGGCGTCGGCGGCGAAGCGGACCTTCGTTGCGTCATGAGTGAGCAATGCGTTCACGTATTCACGCGCCATGGCGACGCGTCCGCTGACCGCAGACTCCGTGGAGTGCTTGGCAATTGCGCCCAGGATCGACTCCGACAACTCCGGTCGGCAGATCACGAGATCCGGCAGGTACGGATGAGATTCGTTGTAGAGCAGCGGCGAACCGTCGATGCGGCTGCAATGCAGTCCCGCCGCCTGTGCGACGCCGACGGGCGCAGCCGAATCCCATTCCCACTGCCCACCGGCGTGCAGGTACGCGTCGACCTCGCCGCGCACCACCGCCATCGCCTTGGCGCCGGCCGATCCCATGTGCACCACGTCGGCGCCGAGTTCGGCTGCCACCGCTTCGGTGAATGCGGGTGGTCGCGATCCGCTGACTACTACGCGGAGCGGCGAGTTGGCGGCAACCGAAGCTGCCTCGTCGCCACTGGAGTACACCGCTCCGAGCGCCGGCTGAGCAACCGCGGCTGCGGTAATTCCGCTACCGCGCTCCCAAAGCGCCACGTGCACTGCCCAATCCGCATGATTCGGCAAGCCGTATTCCTTGGAGCCGTCCAGCGGATCGATGATCCAGACCCGAGCTGCATCCAGACGACTGCGATCGTCGGCAGATTCCTCAGAGAGCACGGCATCGCCCGGCCGCTCGGCAGCCAACCGGTCGAGGATGTAGGAATCGGCGGCCTTGTCGCCCCGGCGACCCAGTTCACGACCGTCGTCGACACCCAGACCCTCGGCTCGGATCCCCAGGAGGATCGCACCGGCGGCCTGCGCCAATTCCGCCGCGAGTGCCTCGTCGGCGATTCTGCTGTGTGTGGATTCGCTCACCGGTCCAACACTTCCATAATTCGCAGCGCAAGTTCGGTAGGCGTTCCGTCTTCGGGTCTGATCACCAGCTCGGGACTTGTCGGAGCTTCGTAGGGATCGTCGACTCCGGTGAATCCCGTGATTTCCCCGGCCCTGGCCTTGGCGTACATGCCCTTGGGGTCTCGGGCTTCACATTGCTCGATCGGGGTGTCGACGTAGACCTCGACGAACTTCAGCCCGGCGGCCTCGTGCGCCGCCCGCACTCGATCACGATCTTCGCGGTACGGGCTTATCAGGCAGGCCACTGCCACTGCACCTGAATCAGCGAACAACTGCGCCACCGAGCCGACTCGGCGGACGTTCTCGGCGCGGTCATCGGCACTGAATCCCAGATCCGCGTTCAATCCGTGCCGGAGGTTGTCGCCGTCGAGGCGGTACGCCGGGATACCCGCGGCCACCAAGCGGCGTTCGAGTTCCACCGCGATCGTCGACTTACCCGAGGCCGAGAGACCGGTGAGCCACACGGTGGCGCCGGCAGTCGCACGTTCCTCGCGAGAAACCTCCGAACTGTGCCAGACGACGCGCGATTCCTTGAGCGTCGGACCGTTGATCATTCCGGCGGCGACGGTATTGCCCGTGGTCTCGTCCACGAGAATGAAGCTGCCCGTCACGCGGTTGCGGCGGTAGGGATCGAACATCAACGGCTGCTGCGTCTTGATCGAGATGCGGCCGATCTCGTTGAGGGACAGAGATTCTGCCTTCTCGTCGCGGTGCAGAGAATTGACGTCCAGCCGGTAGTCGAGCTTGACGATCTGCGCTTTCGTGGAGCGCGTGGTGTGCAGCAACGAGTAGCGATTGTTCTCCGACAGAGTTGTCTGTTCGGTCAACCAACAGACCATCGCATCGATTTCCTGCCCGACCTGCGGCCGGTTGTTGAGCCGACACAATTGGTCCCCGCGGCTGACGTCGAGATCGTCGGTCAGCTCGATGCATACGGCCGAGGGCGCAAACGCTTCGTCGATCACGTCACCGCCCGGCCCGTGGACTGCCTTCACCGTCGAGGTGAATCCTGAAGGCAAAGCCACGATTTCGTCGCCGGGCTTGAAGACGCCACTGGCCACCGTTCCGGCGTATCCACGGAAATCGTGGAGGTCGGCGTCGGTCTGCTTCTGCGGACGGATCACGTACTGCACCGGGAAACGCGCGTCGATCAAATTGCGATCCGACGCGATGTGCACCTGCTCGAGATGGTGCAGCAGAGAAGGCCCGTCGTACCAGGACATGTTCTCGGTCCGGGCAACGATGTTGTCCCCCAACAGCGCCGAGACCGGAATGAACGTCAGGTCGTGGACGTCCAGTTTGATCGCGAAATGTCGGAATTCTTCCTTGATCTCCTCGAACCGTTCCTGAGACCAGCCCACCAGGTCCATTTTGTTCACACACAGCACGAGGTGGGGTATCCCCAGGAGAGTGGACAAGAAGGCGTGCCGCCGCGTCTGTTCGAGCACCCCTTTGCGAGCATCCACCAGGATCAGGGCAAGGTCGGCCGTCGACGCGCCGGTCACCATGTTGCGGGTGTACTGCTCGTGCCCGGGAGTGTCCGCGATGATGAACTTCCGATGAGGGGTCGCGAAATACCGGTGGGCCACGTCGATCGTGATGCCCTGTTCACGCTCGGCGCGCAATCCGTCGGTCAGTAGCGCGAGGTTGGCGTACTCGTCGCCGCGTTCTCGACTGCTCCGTTCCACGGCCTCGAGTTGGTCCTCGAAGATCGACTTGGAGTCGTAGAGCAAGCGGCCGATGAGTGTCGATTTTCCGTCGTCGACACTGCCCGCTGTAGCGACTCTCAGCAGTTGCGGCATCAGAAGTACCCCTCTTTCTTACGATCTTCCATGCCAGCTTCGGAAATCCGGTCATCAGCTCTGGTTGCGCCACGCTCCGTGATACGGCTCGCCGCAACTTCTTCCACGACAGCGCCCGGTGTTTCGGCCGACGATTCGACGCATCCGGTACACGTTGCGTCGCCGACCGTACGGAAGCGCACCAACGCCTCGTAGGACTCTTCGCCGGCGCGCAGCTCGAGGAAGCGGGTGCGTGCCAACAACATTCCGTCGCGTGGAACCACCTCGCGACGATGGGCGTAGTAGATGCCGGGGAGGTCGATCTGCTCGCTCTCGATGTACTGCCAGATGTCGAGCTCTGTCCAGTTGGAGAGCGGGAAGATCCGAATATGTTCGCCCTTACGGTGTTTGCCGTTGTACAGGTTCCACAGTTCAGGTCGCTGCACCTTCGGATCCCACTGCCCGAACTCGTCCCGGAAGCTGAACACCCTCTCTTTGGCGCGCGCCTTCTCCTCGTCTCGGCGAGCACCACCGAACACGGCGTCGAACTTGTTGTCGCGAATTCCGCGCAGCAACGCGTGCGTCTGCAGGCGATTGCGACTGGAACCGACTCCGGTGTCCTCGATGACGCGTCCGGCGTCGATGTCGTCCTGCACGCTGGAGACGACAAGACGCAGGTTGAAGCGATCGACCGTCTGGTCGCGGAATTCGATCACCTCGTCGAAATTGTGACCGGTGTCGACGTGCATCACAGCGAACGGCAGTGGGGCAGGCCAGAATGCCTTGGCCGCTACGTGCAGCATCACGACGGAATCCTTACCTCCGGAGAACAGGAGGACCGGCTTTTCGAAAGTCGCTGCGACTTCGCGGAAAATATGGACCGCCTCCGCTTCGAGTGCTCGCAGATGCGACAACTCGTAGGCGGGCGGGGTCTGGAGTGTTGCCATGTCTTTCGCTCCTGAGCATCACGTACTCCGTGCGGAACACCATTTCCGCATCGGTACATTTATGTACCGGACTGGTTCTAAATTGAACGCAATCACAGAATAGAACTCGTTCTACCCAAAGGTCAATGACCGGCAATAAGACGTCACAGACCGCGAACCGGACTCCTGCCACCAACTTCCGCCGTCACCGCATCCGCCGCCGCAACCAGCACCGCGGCGCGGCGCTCGATCTCGGCGCCCGTGATCGCCCCACCCACATAAAGTGTCAGCACAAGGGCCTGATGCCCCTCGGCGTCGTAGGTCGGGGCCGCGATGAGACTGACGGGATGCTCGTCGTCAGAGCTGATGTCGCGTCCGAGATACACCCTCTCGCCCAGGCTCGACACCATCTCACCGAGCAGTTCACGCACCTCCGGCGGAAGATCGTGCGTCGCAACGCCCGCCATCAGCGTGTGCAGTCGCTGCCCGACGGGATCCAGACTCTCGACCAGATACCCCGCAGCCCGACACTCGCGGACCACGTTCCACAGACGCTCGCGATCCAAGCGCACCGGCAGGCTCGGCTCTTTGCTCAGCCAACTGTCCATATCGTGATCCGAACCCCAGAGGACGTACATCAGCCCGACCGGCGGAGCGAACGGGTACACCTGACCGACCTTGGCAGCGCGACGCGCGCCGATCGGTCCGGTCACTTCGAGAACGCTGATCTGATCACCGATCACACCGGACGCCGTGCACGTCGTCCCGAACTCCGTGCTCACTTTCTCCAGATGGGTGCGGGCAATGGGTCCGACGGCAAATCCTCGCTGAGCTGCACGTCCGGCCGCGATCAAGGCCGGACCGAGCCCATAGGTCTTCGACACCTCGTCCCGAGTCAGGTATCCACGATCAGCCAGCGCCGTGAGGATTCCCAAGCAGGTGGGCTTGCTGATCTCGAGCGCGCGGGCCAGTTCCGACAGCCCGAACCGCTGATCAGGGCGGCCGACGAGGTAGTCGAGCACCTGAACCACCCGTTCGGTGGGAGGCGATTGTCTCCCCCTCGGGCGTCCCTCTTCAGGCGTCTTCTCCGGTCCACCCATTGACCACTCCCTAGAACGCGTTCTATTGTCGAAATACCCAACATCTACCAAATAGGTACATATTTGTACCACGACGCTCTGGACCGGCGACATAGTCGGAACTGTGAGGAGCCAGCGTGCTGACGGACCCGTTTGCCGAGGCGATCGCCGAAGCCGAGAAATTGATCGAGACTGCGCCGCACATCAGATCCGAACAGGATCTACTGGAGGGATACCAATATCTGGCCGGCGGAATCATCGCGACGACGCATGCCGCCTGGGCCGGCGAAAAGACCCATCCGAGTTTCATCCAGGGCACCGGACCATTCACCAAGATGGGCCTCGACAACCCCGACACTCTGTACTTCGGCGCCCGAATCAACGACGACAAGGAATACAAGGTCACCGGAAAGCGCGGCACCACAGCCGATCTCAGCTTCCAAGTGTTGAGTGGGAACTACACCAACTCGAACGTTCCCGGCAGCGAAATCGCCTTCGACGACCGCGAGCTGGAGATAGA
This sequence comes from Rhodococcus sp. SB1D, assembly GCF_048573875.1. Taxonomy (NCBI): domain Bacteria; kingdom Bacillati; phylum Actinomycetota; class Actinomycetes; order Mycobacteriales; family Nocardiaceae; genus Rhodococcus; species Rhodococcus sp. SB1D. Next base: position 17,174 of record NZ_JBMAIQ010000022.1, on the reverse strand, counting down.
CGACGACGGTAACTTCGTCGCTTGGTTCGGCCCCGGCCCTGCCGACGGCCGAGCCAACTACTACACCCTGGCGCCCGGATCCTCGCAGCTGGTCGTTCGCGAGGTCTACAGCGACTGGAGTCAGCAGCGCGGTGTGATCCGCATCGAGCGCACCGATTCGATCGGGATCGCGCCGCCACCTCTCACCGCCGAAGAGACCGAGAAGCGTTACGCCCGGGCTGGGAAGGCACTGGTCACGCGGGTCAAGACGTGGCTCCAGTTCCCGGAGTGGTTCTACCTCAAGCTCACGGTCAACACCATGACCGAACCACGCCTGACACCGGGCGGGCTGGCAACACAGTACTCGTCGGTGGGACATTACGAACTCACCGACGAGCAGGCGATGATCATCACCGTTCCCGCCTCCGACGCACCGTATCTCGGCTTCCAACTGGGGAGCCTCTGGTACATCTCACTGGACTACGTCAATCATCAGACCTCCCTCAACAACGGCCAGGCACAGGTCGATCCGGACGGGATGGTTCGAATGGTGGTCAGCGAGAAGAACCCCGGTGTCACCAACTGGATCGAAACCGTCGGACATCCGCGCGGCATTCTGCAGTTCCGTTGGCAGCGCGTGTCCCGCGAGCTGACGCCGCAGGACGGTCCCACCGTCGAAATCGTCGCCGTCGCAGATATTGCGAAGCACCTGCCGCATTTCGACACCAACGCCATCACCGCCGAGGACTGGGCAGCACGCATTGCCCAGCGCCAGGCCGCCATCGACAACCGAATGCTGGGGTAATCATGACCGCCTTGCTCGAAGACCGTGTAGTAGTCATCTCCGGAGTCGGCCCGGCACTCGGCCGCGCTCTGGCCCTTCGATGTGCGTCGGCCGGCGCGAGTCTTGTTCTCGCAGCACGTACGCAATCGCGACTCGACGACGTTGCGAAGGAAATAGTCGATGCCGGTGGGCGCGCCGTCACCGTTGCCACCGACATCACCGACCAGGCTTCCGCCGAGAATCTGGTGGCCGAGTCCATTGCCGCCTACGGCAAAGTGGACACTCTGATCAACAATGCATTCTCGATTCCGTCGATGAAACCGTTGGCTCGCACCGATTACCAGCACATCCGCGACAGCATCGAACTGACCGTACTGGGTGCGTTGCGCCTGACTCAGCTGTTCACGCCGGCACTTGGCGAGTCGGACGGCTCCGTGGTGAATATCAATTCGATGGTGTTGCGGCATTCGCAAGAGCGTTACGGCAGCTACAAGATGGCGAAGTCGGCCCTGCTCGCCATGTCGCAGTCCCTGGCCACCGAACTCGGCCCGCAGGGAATTCGTGTCAATTCGATTGCACCCGGCTATATCTGGGGAGACACCCTCAAGGGATACTTCGCGCACCAGGCGGAGAAGTTCGGCATGACTGTCGAGCAGATCTACGAGCACACTGCGTCGAACACCGACCTCAAGCGCCTGCCGACGATGGATGAAGTATCCGACGCGGCGATCTTCCTGGCGTCTCCGATGGCCAGCGCGATCACCGGCCAATGCATCGACGTCAACTGCGGCGAATTCCATCACTAGGAGCACCATGACTGAACGCACTCACGTCGGCACCGTCGAGGATCTCCACGCCTCGGCGACGCGGATGACCGGACTGACGGACTTCGGCGTCGACGATTACACCGAAGCTCTGTCGGTCCTGCTCGAGTCCTACGACCGCGACGAGGATCTGACGCCGTTCGGCAGCAAGATCTCTCGGGTATTCCTTCGCGGCGCCCTGGTGGCCCGTCTGCTCAGCGAATCGGCGTGGAAGGAGCATCCGGAACACGCCGACGTCAAGATCGAGCGGCCGATCTTCGTCACCGGATTGCCACGGACGGGCACCACTGCCTTGCACCGCCTCCTCACGGTCGACCCGGCTCACCAGGGCCTCGAGATGTGGCTGACCGAGTTCCCTCAGCCTCGCCCGCCTCGCGATACGTGGGAATCGAACCCGGTCTTCGCCAAGATCGAGGAGACATTCGGTCAACACCACGTCGAGCATCCCGAATTCATGGGCGTGCACTACATGTCGGCCAGCGAAGTCGAAGAATGTTGGCAACTCTTGCGTCAGACGTTCAAGTCCGTGTCGTACGAGTGTCTGGCCAATCTACCCACGTACTCCGCATGGCTGAAGGACCAGGAGTGGTCGAACGCCTATGCACGACACAAGAAGAACCTGCAGCTGATCGGTCTGCCCGATCAGGATCGACGGTGGGTCCTCAAGAACCCGAGCCACCTGTTCGCGCTCGACGAATTGATGGAGGCGTACCCCGACGCGCTTGTCATCCAGACTCACCGCTCCCCTTCGACGATCATTCCGTCGGTGTGCAGCCTGGCCGCCCAGGCTACAGAGGGTTGGTCGAACACGTTCACCGACAAGGTGATCGGCGAAAGTCAGCTCGAATTGTGGGCCAGGGGGCTCGAGCAGTTCGACAGTGCACGCGCACACCACAATCCCGCACAGTTCATCGACGTCGACTATCAGGACTTCGTCACCGATCCGCTGGGAACCGTCGAGAACATCTACACGCACTTCGACATCCCGTTGACAGCTGTCGCGCAGCAGTCGATGGAGGCCATGCACGAGGAAAGCCGCTCGGGTGCTCGCAAACCGTCGCACAAGTACACGCTCGAGGAGTTCGGTCTGACGAAGGAGCAGGTGGAAGAGCGATTCGGAGCTCGCTGACCACGGTTGGTCGACGACCTTGCTGACGACCTTGCTGACGACTGAAGCCCCCGCCGAACGGCGGGGGCTTCAGTGATCAAAACGCGGTCAGCTGCTGAGATGCTCACCCAGCAGTCGGTCCAACTCGACCGGCGCCTCGTCCGGAATCCAGTGGCTCACGCCGCTGAGAACCTCGAACCGGTACGGGCCGTCGACAAACGCGGGGGTGAGCGCAGACCCTTTGGGGCCGATGGCGGCGTCGCCGTCACTCCAGACGTGCAGGGTCGGCACGGTGACCCTGGCAGTTGCGGGGTTCGGCTTGGTCATCCACATCGCGCGGTACCAGTTCAGACCGCCGCGTAGCCGACCGGGAGCCAGCATGGCATTCAGATCGCGCCGTGCGTTCTCCGGCGTCTGCCCGCTCGAGATCAGGAACTTCTCACCCGCCGAGGTGGAGGACAGAACCTTCTCGGGAACGAACGGCAATTGGAACGCCCCCATGTACCACGATTTCAGTCCCTGCGTGCTGGTCACCATCGCCTTGACGAACGCCAGTGGATGCGGAACCGACACCGCGGTAACGGTGTTGAGCAAATCGGGCCGCTCGGCAGCGACCTGCCATGCGACTGCGGCACCCCAGTCGTGGCCGACCAGGTGCACTTTGCCCACCGCGAGCGCGTCGATCAGTGCGACAGTGTCAGCGGCGAGTTCGGACCCGCGGTATGCCCAGCGCGCTTTCGGCCTGGCGCCGGGTGAGTACCCTCGCTGATCCGGCGCCACCGTGCGGAAGCCGCGGGTGTGCAGCAGCGGTGCGAGCTGATCCCACGAGCTCGAATCCTGCGGAAAACCGTGCAGGAGGACCACCACCGGACCGTCTGCCGGACCTTCGTCGCGTACGTCGAAGGTCAGCCCGGACCGGGAGTACGAGGTGAGGCGATCCGCCGGTGTAGTCATAGCGCCACGCTAGTCTTCGCGGCCCTGGTAACCGGAGCCTTTTCACCGGCACGCAGGAACTGACCTGTCTTTTCGATTCCGAATCCGGGGGCGAATTCACCTTCGCGGTAGACGAGTCGGCCGTTGATCACCGTAGCGACGGCTGCGTCGTCGCTGCGGTTGACCATCCGGCTGATCCCGCCGTACTCGGGAACCTTTGCCTCGAACAACCCGTCCACCGACTCGTCGAGCCCGGCCGGGTCGATGACAACGAAGTCCGCGCGGTCACCCTGGCGTAGATGCCCGGCGTCGATGCCGTACCAGTCCGCCAGTTCGCCCGTCAGGCGGTGGATTGCGCGCTCGATGGTGAGGAACGGCTTGCGGTCACTCTGAGCGTCCTTGACGCGCTTGAGGAGTCGCACCGGGTAGTTGTAGAACGCCATGTTGCGCAGATGCGCGCCGGCATCGCCGAAGCCCATCTGCACACCGGAACTCGCGGCGAGTTTCTTCGCGAACTTGGGCCGGTGATTGGCAATGGTGGTGCGCCAGCGAAGATCTCGCCCGTACTTCACCACCAGGTCGAGGTACGCGTCCACCGGGTGCACTCCGCGGATGTCACCGACCTGACCGAAGTTCTTGCCGATCAACGTCTCGTCCGGGCATCCCACGATGACCGCATCGTAGAAATTGCGATGCCAGATGCGGGGTGAGAACTTGTTGTCGTAGTCCTTACGGAATGCGCGACGGTACGACTCGTCCTGGAGCAGTTCGTTGCGCTCCACCTGGTCCTTGAGGTGCAAAGCGGCGGCGCCGGCACCGAACTCCTCGAACACGACCAGGTCGATTCCATCCGCGTAGACGGTGAAGGGAACCGGAAGGTGCTGCCACTTGAAATCGGTCTTGGCGAAGCGATTGAGCAGTGGGGCCGCAGCGAGCATGAAGTACACGATCACCGGGTAGGCCTTCGAATCCGCGCCGGAGAGCAGCGACGTCTTGAGCGGCTTCTTGCGCCCGATCGCCGAGCTTTCGGCGAAGAACGCCGCGACGTTCGGATGCAGGTTGATGGTCGGAGCGCTCTGCAAGATCTTTCCGCGATCACGAAGGATGCGATTGAGGAATCGGAACTCTTTCCACCGTGCATACGTCGACGGCAAAGAGCGAGAACGATATTCGTCGCCGTCGATCTTGTCGAGGGCATTGGTCATCGACGACAGGCCCAGCATCCCAGCGTCGATGGCGTCCTCGAGCATCGAGCCCATCCGGCCGAGTTCCGAGCGAGTCGGCTTGACCTTCTTGTCGGTACCGCGCCCCAGTCCGAGTACGTGCGTGCGGATATCGGAATGACCGATGAAGGCCGCGACATTGGGTCCGAGGGGAAGGGCTTCGAGGGCGGCGGTGTACGCCGCGGGACCGGTCCAGGTCTTGTTCGCTTCGAGGATGCGCAGCACCGCGTCGTGGGGAACTGCTTCGACCCGGCTGAACAGATCCGCGATCTCGCGCGGCGTCGAATACACCGTCGACAGCGAGCAATTGCCGAGCACGACCGTCGTGACGCCGTGGCGAACCGATTCCGGAAGCCCTGGACTGACCAAGGCTTCGGCGTCGTAGTGCGTGTGGACGTCGACAAAGCCGGGGAGAACCCATTTGCCGGCCGCGTCGATCACTTCTGTGTCCGGCCCGATCTCGAGGCGCGTCGTGGACACCTCCGCGACCACGCCGTCTCGAATTCCGAGATTACGACGCAGACCTGGAGCCCCCGTCCCGTCGAACCACAACCCGTCGTTGACCACGATGTCGAAAGCAGACACTGTTGGACTCCTCGCCTCACGTATGTGTTACCTCACGTTATAGACAGCGTTGAGTAAAAGTCAATGAACCATTCGAACCAATACATAAGATGACGGAATGGCTGCAGTCCCCCGCTCCCCCGAAGACCGTCAGAGGCAAATCCTCGAGGTGGCAGTACACATGTTGCGGACCGAGCCTTTCGACCAACTGTCGATGGATCGCGTCGCAGCCGAGGCCGGTGTCTCGCCGCCACTGCTGTTCCACTACTTCAAGAACAAGAAGGGTTTCCAGAACGCCATCCTCGAGGCCGCCTCGGCCGATCTCGAAGATCGAATGCGACCGGATCCCGAGCTACCCATCACGTCCCAGCTGCGCTCAGGTATCGAGACATTCGTCGACGCCGTTATCGAGCACCCCACCATTTACCTCGCCGTGATGCGTATGGCCGGCAGTGGCGACGTTCGAATGCGCACGATCTACCGAGGCATGCGCCGCACTTTCACCACGTGGATCGTCGCTGCGCTGACGAATCTAGGCATCGAATCGAATGCGACCGTGGAGGCGACAATCGCCGGGTGGCAGGCATTCATGGAGGAAATCGTCGTCAACTGGATCGACGAGCCGACGCTCGAGCGAGGCGAAATGGTCGACCTCTGCGAACGAATCTTCTACCACTGCCTACCGGCAGCGGGCATCAGCGTGGAGCAAATAGTGGCAGCCACCGTTGTCGCGACGGCCAGTGAGTCCGGCGCAACACAACTGTGATCTTCGTGCCGGGGTTTCACAGGTGGTCACGATTGGGTATCTTGCTTGCAGTGGCACTGGACCACGACCCCAACACATGAAGGATCCAACATGGAGTCTGTCGAAAACGTATTGCCCGAGGGTGTCAAGCTCGAAGACGTCTTGAGTGTCCTCAAGGTCGCAGTTGCGGGCATCGGCCTCATCAGCGCACTTTCGGCATTCAGCTGATCGCAAAGCGTCATCGACAGGCCGGACTTCGGGGAGTCCGGCCTGTTTTTTGTTTACGTTCCTGAACAATCCGTGAACTTTTCAGCAACTTCAGCGCAAAGCGGTCATTTCGACCCAAACAAGCGTCCAGTTTGCTAAGTTGTGTCTGCGACACAAGGTCGTACAGAAACACCACGCAGACACAACCTTGTACATACAAACCTGTACATACGACACGGAGGACCGAAACATGGGTTCCATCAACACCCTCAGCGCCGTCATCGACATCATCAAGGTCGTCCAGCCGTTGATCGCCAAGCTCAACCTCAGCTGATTCGCTTGGACCACACCCCTGCCAGGGCGTAACTCGAAATGGGGCCGACATCGTCGGCCCCATTTTCCGTAGGTGCCCTATCTCAGCCGAGTGCCTTCTTGATCTCTCCTGCCAGTACCGACGCCAGCTGCGGCGGCACCGCATTGCCGATCATCGTGCGCACCGCTCCCCACTTACCCTCGAAGACGTAGTCGTCGGGAAAGGTCTGGAGGCGAGCAGCTTCTCGAACGGTCAACGATCGCGTGTGTTTCGGATGCACGTTGCGTGAAGCCGAGATCATCCCGAAAGTGGTTCCGACCGTGGACGCCGGCTCGTCCCACCGGAGGCGCTTGTACGTCGTGTTGTATCCGGACGACGGTCGCATCGCCGGATCTTCGTTGTCGTGAGCCGACATTCCTTCTGGTACATCACGCAGCCACCGCAAGACGTGCTCGGGATGTTCGACGGCCCAGTGCAGCGGGTCCGTCTCGCAGGCCTGCCCGGATTCCAGCGGGGCCAGATCGACGGTGGCATCGCGGAAAGTCCTCAGCGGCGCAACATCATTCACGCCGTGAGTCTTCGGCGGGAAACGCAGCGGCCCGATACCACTGTCGCGGCGGGTCGCCACGATGAACACTCGTTCCCGGAACTGCGGGACGCCGTAATCCTGCGCATTGACCGTGTTGACCGACGCGTCGTAACCGCATGCAGCCATCTCGCCGAGAATCCGGTCGACGACCATCCCACCGTCCGGGTCTTTCATGCTCAGCAGCAGCCGAACATTTTCCATCACCACGACCTTCGGCCTCACCAGATCGGCGAGCTCGAGTAGGTTTCGGAAGAGATGGTTACGCGGATCGTCGCGGTCTCGCCGGCCGGCGAGACTGAAACCCTGACACGGCGGCCCCCCGGCCAACACATCGATATTCACCTGTGCCAGAAGATCTTTCACACGGGCTTCGTCGATCGCCCGGATGTCCTCACCGAGGCACCGCGCGCCGGGGAAGTTCCGATCGAAGGTCGCGCGCGCCTCCGGCACGACTTCGATGTATCCCTCCACCGAAAACCCCGCCATCCGAAAGCCTTCGGCCATACCGCCACAACCGGAGAACGCCGTCAATACGGTGGGGCCACCGTTTCCTGCCCCCGCGACCGCACGCCTGGCCACCGAGGCGGGGTCGTTGACCGGTGTCGCTCGACGCGCACGGGTACTACCGCTCGATCGCTTCCGGGGGGCCGCGTACGTGCCCTCACGCTTGGCTGCTTCCAACGCGGAGAGGGCCGTGAGGACTGCTCGCTCAACCGGTGGCTTCGGATATGCCTTGTCGAGTTCCCACGCGGAGACGACTGCTGACGAGACTCCCGCCTGGCGGGCGAACTGGAACTGACTGATCCCCACGTGCAAGCGCCGCGATCGCAGGTCCTGTCCCGAAATCAATTCAGTGCCTCACTCATGTGGTCCGCTCGCTCCGGCAGCCCAGACTATCGCAGCCGACCCCGCGAACCGGGACCACACAAGAGAGACCGGCAGGCGATATGCCTGCCGGTCTCCGACACGAGCGGATGACGGGACTCGAACCCGTGTGAACGGCTTTGCAGGCCGGTGCCTAGCCACTCAGCCACACCCGCGTCAGTGAGTAACTCTGCCCTGAGTGACGATCTCGAACCACAGTTCCGCTCAGCATGATTCGAGTGCATTCTCGCCAAGCGTTCCAGTCTCTGGGAAAACCGCGGGCCTTTCGGGAACAAATCGGTCAGTCTCGATGCTGACTCCCTCGGTGGGCGCATGTCATTCGATTGCGGCCCGAAATTCGACCGAACGACCGAGCAGTTCGCCAGACCCAGACAACCCAGAAGGTTTCATGAGTGCCGAGAACACCGCCATCGCCCCGCTTGTGAAGGCAGCCCCGCCCGTGAAGGCAGCCCCGCTGGAAACGAGCAGTATCGACCGTAAGCCGAGCGTCGGGAAGATTCTTGCCCTCGGTTCCATGACTGCACTCGGGCCCTTCACCATCGACATGTACCTGCCCGCGCTGCCGGATATCGGTGCCGATCTCGGGGTCTCGTCGTCAACGGTTCAGCTGACCATCACCGGAACTCTCATCGGCCTCGCACTCGGCCAGCTGTTGGTCGGGCCGCTCTCGGACACTCTCGGCCGCAAAAAGCCGCTGCTTGCCGGAATCGGCGTCCATATCCTGGCTTCGCTGCTGGCGGTCTTCGCACCGAGCATCGCTGTCCTCGGCATCCTGCGGGTTTTCCAGGGCATGGGCGCGGCGGCCGCGGCAGTGGTCACCATGGCGATCGTCCGCGACCTCTACAGCGGTAACACCGTTGCCGTTGTGATGAGCCGGCTGATGCTCGTGCTCGGCGTTGCGCCGATCCTGGCGCCCAGCATCGGTGGCGCCCTCCTCGTCGCCCTCGACTGGCGCGGGATCTTCGTCGTACTGGCACTGATCGGCGTCGGCACAGCGATGATCGGTGCGTTCGGACTGTCCGAAACATTGCCGAAGGAAAAGCGTCGCCCGAGCGGATTGACGTCGGTTCTCCGTACCTACGGTTCGCTGCTCGGCGACCGCACGTTCATGGTCCTCACGCTCGTCTCCAGCGTCGGCATGGCGTCGTTGTTCGCGTATGTCTCCGGCGCGTCGTTTGTCTATCAGGATCAGTACGGCCTCAATCAGCAGGAGTTCGCACTGCTCTTCAGTGCGGGCGCTATCGCGTTGATCGGCGCTTCGCAGGTCAACGTTCGACTGCTCGATCGCTGGACTCCTCAGCAGATCACCAAGTGGGCCCTCGTGGCTGCGGTTGTCTCCGGGGCCGTCGTCATTGCTGTCGCGGTCCTGGAACTCGGCGGACTCGCCGGATTCGTGATCGCACTGTGGGTCATGGCCGGCGCCATCGGGTTCGTTCTGCCCAACGCCCCGGCACTGGCCCTCGCTCGTCACGGCGAAGCGGCCGGTACTGCCGCGGCAATGCTCGGTGCATTCCAGTTCGGCGTCGGTGCGGCCATCGCGCCGGCAGTCGGTCTACTGGGAAACACGAGCACAGCCCTGGCCGTCACGATGACGGCGTGTGTGTCGCTCGGTCTGATCGCTCTTCTGGCTACGACCCGAAAGAGTGAATCGGTCTAACCGGCAGCGGAGAACCACTCGCTGTAGAAGGTGGCAAGTCCCAGGACGCACGAGATCGCGACGAAGATCCAGAATCTTGCGATCACGACGGTTTCCGGCCAACCGAGTAACTCGAAGTGATGATGGATCGGGGCCATCTTGAATACGCGTCGACCGGACGATCGGAAGACCAGAACCTGGATGATCACCGACAGGATCTCAGCGACGAACAGGGCGCCGATGATGACCATCAGCAGCTCGGTGTGCGTCGTGACGGACAGGCCGACAACCAGGCCGCCGAGTGCCAAGGAGCCGGTGTCGCCCATGAAGATCTGAGCCGGGGCGGCATTCCACCAGAGGAAGCCGAGGCACGCCCCGCCTGCGGCGGCAGCGACGATCGCTAGATCGAGAGGGTCACGAACGTCGTAGCAACCGGCGGCAGGCTCGAGGACACACGAGTTCCGGTACTGCCAACCGGCGATGACGACGTAGGTCCCCAGGATCATGCCCATCGAACCGGCCGCGAGACCGTCGAGGCCGTCGGTGAAATTGACGGCGTTGGACCAGGCGAACACCAGAATGCAGAAGAAGACCACAAAGCCGATGGCACCCATGGAGAACACCGAGATGTCACGAACATGGGACAGGTACTGGCTTCCGGGAGTGACTCCGTTGTTGTTGGAGAACTGCAGGAACAAAATGCCGAAGATGATGGCACTCGCCAGCTGACCGACGGTCTTCGCTGTCTTGTTGAGCCCGAGATTGCGCTTCTTACGGATCTTGATGAAGTCGTCGAGAAAGCCGACGATTCCCAGTGACGTGGCGAGCGCGAGAACCAGCCAACCGGATGCAGACAGCCGCGGTAGCCGCGAGCCGAATCCGATGATGTGTGCCGCCAGGTAGCCCGCCCACATACCGGCGATGATCGCGATCCCGCCCATCGACGGGGTGCCACGCTTGCCCTGATGACTCTGCGGACCCTCGATCCGAATCTCGTGCCCGAGCCCCTGCCGCGAAAGCACACGAATGAGAAACGGAGTCAGGAAGAGCGCGACGAACAACGAGACGCCACCCGCTACGAGGATTGAAATCACCCGTGGGACTCTACAGACGTAAGCGGCTGCGACACACAATCAGACAAGGCACCCGACCGCTTGCCAGCATGGGATGATCGAACTTATGTCTCCCCCCGCGCCGCTCCCCCTCGACCCCATCGAAGAGGCGCATCGTCAGTGGACGAAGCACGGTTGGAGCGATGTCGCCGACGGTATGGCTGCGGTCACGTCGGTGATGCGTGCGCAGCAGATCATGATGGCGCGGGTCGAAGAGGTACTCAAGCCTCTCGGGCTGACCTTCGCCCGCTACGAACTGCTGACGCTTCTCACCTTCACCAGGTCGGGCGCACTCCCGATGGCCAAGGCAAGTGCCCGACTCCAGGTTCACCCCACCAGCGTCACCAATGCCGTCGACCGTTTGGAGAAAGCGGAGTTGGTCAGGCGGGTCCCGCATCCCAGCGATCGCCGTGCAACGCTCATCGAGATCTCGGACACCGGTCGCGCACTGGCCCTCGAAGCGACCGAAATGCTCAACAGCAAGGTGTTCGCTCACCCCGGACTCCAGCAGGACAAGCTCGAGCAATTGGTGACGATCCTCACTGAACTTCGCAAGACTGCGGGTGACTTCGACACCGGCGGCGCACCGACCAAGTGGTGAACCGACCACCCGTACACACAAAGAAACTGCCCTCACACTCTCGACGAGTGTGAGGGCAGTTTCAGCGCTGTTGAAATTCGGCGCTGTTGAAATTCAGCGGTGCTTGAATTCTGCCGACCGCTTCTCCACGAACGCGGTCATGCCTTCCTTCTGATCCTCCGTCGCGAAGGTCGAGTGGAACACCCGACGCTCGAAGCGGACGCCCTCGGCGAGGGTGGTCTCGAAGGAGCGGTTGACTGCTTCCTTGGCCATCATCGCAATCGGCAGCGACATCTCGGCGATGGTGGTTGCGGTCTTCAAGGCATCGTCGAGCAGATCGGCGGCCGGAACGATCCGGGCAACCAGGCCTGCACGTTCGGCTTCTTCTGCGTCCATGTTGCGGCCGGTGAGGCACAGCTCCATGGCCTTGGCCTTGCCCACGGCGCGCGTAAGGCGCTGCGAGCCACCGATACCCGGAATGACACCGAGCTTGATCTCGGGCTGGCCGAACTTCGCGGTATCCGAAGCGATGATGAAATCGCAGAGCATCGCAAGCTCGCAGCCACCACCGAGCGCGTATCCGGAGACGGCGGCGATCAGCGGCTTACGAGCTGCTGCGACGCGATCCCACGGGGTGAAGAAATCCTCGACGTATGCGTCCATGTACGTCTTGGACTGCATTTCCTTGATGTCGGCACCGGCGGCGAAGGCGCGCTCGGAACCGGTGATCAGGATGGCTCCGATGCCGTTGTCCGCCTCGAGGTCGGCAACCGCGGCGACGACCTCGTTCATCAGCTCGGAGTTCAGCGCGTTGAGAGCCTTCGGGCGGTTGAGCGTGATGACGCCGACGCGACCCTTACGCTCGAGGATGATGGTGTTGAAGTCGGTCACTACTGTCCTTCGGTCGAACGGTCACGGATGTCGTTGATGATGGCAGAGAAGTCCTGACCGCCACCGCCCGCGGCATGGAAGCGACTGTAGAGTTCGGCTGCCTTGAGTCCGATCTCTGCATCGACGCCGTTGTTGCGCAGCGCATTTGCTGCCAGACCCAGGTCCTTGTCCATCAGTGCAACAGCAAAGCCGGGCTGGTAGTCGTTGTTGGCCGGGCTGGTGGGCACAGGTCCCGGAACCGGGCAGTTGGTGGTCAGTGCCCAGCACTGTCCCGAGGCGTTGGACGCCACGTCGAAGAGCGCTTGGTTGCTCAGGCCGAGCTTTTCGCCCAACACGAACGCCTCGCTGATCGCGATCATCGAAATGCCGAGGATCATGTTGTTGCAGATCTTGGCTGCCTGGCCGACACCGGCGTCGCCGCAGTGAACGACCTTGCGGCCCATCACGTCCAGCAACGGTGACGCGGCTTGGAAGTCAGCCTCGGAACCGCCGACCATGAATGCCAGCGTGCCTGCGGTAGCCCCGACGACTCCACCGGAGACCGGAGCGTCGACGCTGCGGTGACCGGCCGCTTCGGCCTTGTCGTGTGCCTCGCGGGCGTCGGCGACGTCGATGGTGGAACAGTCGATGAACAGGGTGCCCGGTGTTGCCACCGGCAGCAGCTCTTCGTACAGACCCAGAACGTGCTTACCGCTCGGCAGCATCGTGATCACGACGTCGGCACCGCGAACGGCGTCGACCGCCGAATCCGCCACCGATGCACCGTCTTTGACTGCCTGCTCCAGCGCCGCAGGTGCCAGGTCGAAACCGACGACCTTGTGTCCGGCCTTGACAAGATTGGCCGCCATCGGGCCTCCCATGTGACCGAGTCCGATAAATCCAATGGTGCTCATTAGTGATGCTCCTTCGGCGGTGATCAGTTGCCTTGCGGTTGAGGGGTGAGTCCGAGCTCGTTGTCGCCCAGCGGGGCGAAGTAGGCATCGACGGATTCAGCCGTGACATCTTCGAGGGTTGCCGGCAACCACTTCGGGTTTCGGTCCTTCTCGACTACCTGGGCGCGAATACCCTCGACCAGGTCGTGTGAGGCGAGCGCTGCCGTCGAGACCCGGAACTCCTCGTTGAGGACTTCTTCCAAGCTTGCTGCTTCCTTGGCATGTCGCAGGGATCGCAGGGTCACCGACAGTGCAATCGGAGACTTGCCGAGAATCTGCTCCGCTGCCTTCTCCGCCTCGGGGATTCCACTCGCTCGAAGACGCTCGACGATGGTGGAGACGTCGTCGGCAGAGTACGCGGCGTCGATCCAGCTCTGCTGGGCCAACAGTTCCGACACCGGAGCCGGCTCCGCGTACTGCGCCACGGCGTCGGCAACCGAAGACGACGCGAGTGCGGCGATGAACGTCTCGATGTTCTCCGACGGGATGAAGTGATCCGCGAAGCCTGCTGCGATGGCATCGCCGGCGCTCAGTCGCGCCGTGGTGAGCGCGATGTGCGTTCCGAGTTCACCGGGAGCACGCGAGAGCAGGTAAGTTCCGCCCACGTCAGGGATGAAACCGATTCCGGTCTCGGGCATTCCGATCATCGAGCGCTCGGTCACGATGCGAATGTCGCCGTGTGCGGACACTCCGACGCCGCCGCCCATGACGATCCCGTCCATGATTGCGACGTACGGCTTCGGGTAGTTCGCGATCTCGGAATTGAGGATGTACTCCTCACGCCAGAAATCGAGCGAACCGGTCTTGCCGTCCTTGGCGTCGTGGTAGATCGAGACGATGTCGCCGCCGGCGCACAGACCACGCTCGCCGGCGCCCGTGAGTACGACCGCCTTGACGTCGTCGTCGTACTTCCATTCCGCGAGTGCCTTGGCCATCGCCTTGACCATCGAGTGGTTGAGGGCGTTGATCGCCTTGGGCCGGTTGAGGGTGATGAGCCCCAGTCCGTCACGCTTTTCGATCAATACCTCGAGCTCGTCGCTCATGCTGCTCCTTGCTTTCCCTGACCTGATGCGACCACGCTGCGCGCGATGACCACCCTCATGATCTCGTTGCTGCCTTCGAGGATCTGATGAACCCGAAGATCGCGGACGATCTTCTCGATCCCGTACTCAGCAAGATAGCCGTACCCGCCGTGAAGCTGGAGGGCCTTGTTGGCTACGTCGAATCCGGTGTCGGTGGCAAAGCGCTTGGCCATCGCGCACAACTCCACGACGTCGGACGCTCCGTCTTCGAGCGCGGCGGCGGCGCGCCACAGCAACGTCCTGGCCGCTTCGAGTTCGGTACGCATGTCGGCGAGCTGGAACTGCAGGGCCTGCGACTCGATCAGTGCCGAACCGAAAGCTTTGCGGTCCACCAGATATGCGACTGCCTTCTCCAGCGCTGCCTGGGCCCCACCGACCGAGCAGGCGGCGATGTTCAGCCGGCCGCCGTTGAGACCCTTCATGGCGATGCGGAAGCCGCTGCCCTCTTCACCGAGCATGTTGGCGGCAGGAACTCGCACGTCTTCGAAGATCACCTGACGGGTGGGCTGCGCGTTCCAGCCCATCTTGACCTCGTTGGCACCGAACGACAGTCCGGGCGAATCCTTGGGCACGATGAACGCCGAGATCCCCTTGGCACCGGCAGATCCGGTGCGTGCCATCACGACGTACACGTCGGAAGTGCCTGCGCCGGAAATGAACTGCTTGACGCCGTTGAGGATGTAGTCGTCGCCGTCACGAACGGCCTTGGTGCTCAAGCCCGCAGCATCGGAGCCAGCGCCGGGTTCGGTGAGGCAGTAGCTGCCCAGTTGATCCATCGAGCAGAGTCCGGGGACCCACTTGTGGCGCTGTTCGTCGTTGCCGAACTGGTCGATCATCCACGTGACCATGTTGTGGATGGAGATGTACGCGGCGATCGACGGATCGCCCTTGGCCAGCTCTTCGAAGATCCGGGCAGCGTCGACGCGACTCAGCTCACTGCCACCCACGTCTTCACGAATGTAGATACCGCCCATTCCCAGGGACGCCGCCTTACGGAGGACGTCCACCGGGAAATGCTTGGTCTGATCCCACTCCACTGCGTTGGGCGCCAGATGCTCGGCCGCGAAGTCGCGGGCAGTGTCACGAATCGCCCGCTCGTCATCGGTCAGAGTAAACATGGAAAGTGTTCCGATCAGTTCATCGTGGGGATGACGAAGTGGTTGGTCTCTTCCTTCTTGCCGGAAGGCCAGCGCTGCGTCACGGTCTTGGTCTTGGTGTAGAAGCGGAAGGAGTCGGGACCGTGCTGGTTCAGGTCACCGAATCCGGAGCGCTTCCAGCCACCGAAGGTGTGGTACGCGATCGGGACCGGGATCGGCACGTTCACGCCGACCATGCCGACGTTGACGCGAGCGGTGAAGTCACGCGCGGTGTCGCCGTCGCGGGTGAAGATGGAGACGCCGTTGCCGTACTCGTGTTCGGTCGGAAGACGCAGTGCCTCTTCGTAATCGGCAGCGCGGACCACCTGAAGGACGGGTCCGAAGATCTCTTCCTTGTAGATGCGCATGTCCGAGGTGACGTTGTCGAACAGGGTTGCGCCGGCGAAGAATCCACCTTCGTGGCCTTCGAGGGTGAAGCCGCGGCCGTCGACGACTGCCGTTGCGCCCTCGTCGATGCCGATCTGCACGTAGTTGTTGACGCGGTCGAGGGCATCCTGGCAAACGAGCGGTCCGAAATCGACGCCTTCGTCGTCACTGCGACCGATCTTGAGCTTCGCGACGCGCTCCTTCAGCTTCGCAACAAGAGCGTCCGCGGTCTCCTCGCCGACGGGAACGGCAACCGAGATGGCCATGCAACGCTCGCCGGCGCTGCCGTAGCCTGCACCGATCAGGGCGTCGGCAACCTCGTCGAGGTCCGCGTCCGGCATGACGATCGCATGGTTCTTGGCGCCACCGAAGCACTGTGCGCGCTTGCCGTGAGCTGCGGCCGTCTCGTAGATGTACTGAGCGATCGGCGTGGAGCCGACGAAGCCGACGGCTTTGATGCGGTCGTCGGTGAGCAGGACGTCGACAACTTCCTTGTCACCGTTGACCACGTTGAACACACCTGCGGGCAGTCCTGCTTCGAGGAACAGCTCGGCCAGGCGCAGCGGGACGGAGGGGTCACGCTCGGAGGGCTTGAGGATGAAGGCGTTACCGGCGGCGAGGGCGGGGCCGGCCTTCCACAGCGGGATCATCGCGGGGAAGTTGAAGGGCGTGATGCCTGCGACGACGCCGAGCGGCTGACGCATGGAGTACACGTCGATGCCGGTGCCGGCACTCTCGGTGAATTCACCCTTGAGCAGGTGCGGAGCGCCGACGGCGAACTCGATGACCTCGAGGCCACGCTGGATGTCACCCTTGGCATCGGCGACGGTCTTGCCGTGCTCGGACGAGAGGAGACGGGCCAGAGAATCCATCTCGGCCTGAGCGAGCTGCAGGAACTTCATCAGCACGCGGGCGCGCTTCTGCGGGTTGAACGCTGCCCACACCTGCTGCGCCTCTTCGGCATTGGCGATGATGGCTTCGGTCTCGGCCTTGCTCGCGAGGGGGACGCGGGCCTGCACCTTGCCGGTGTTGGGATCGAACACGTCCGCAAATCGATCAGATGTCCCGGGAACACGCTTGCCACCGACGAAGTGCGTCAACTCGTGAACCGTCGCATTTTCAACCATTGTGCTAACCCGTTCCTTGCTCGTATGGACCGCCCAGGAGGCAGCAGTGAATATGTCTACCATCCTATAGTTGGATGTCCATGTATGTCTAGAGCCCAAGGGCTGTGCGGGGGGGTTTTTTGGGGGGGGGGGGGGGG
>NZ_JBMAIQ010000021.1:0-61263 GCF_048573875.1 Rhodococcus sp. SB1D | reverse complement strand
TGATGTCGGGCACATGCCCTGGCTCGGACCACTGTCGGTGTCGCAGACCAGACTTCTCGGGTGTGATTGTTTCCTCTCCACTGTGCTGCTCGACGGTCACGGCGCGCCCTTGGATGCGCAACCAGGAAAGAGGCTGGTCACCGCCGAACAGCGAGTGGCGTTGATCGCCCGAGACAGGGGCTGCGCGTTCCCGGGCTGCACATGTGTGCCGGCGTGGACGGATGCGCACCATATCCGGCACTGGGCCAACGGTGGCCCGACGGTGATGAACAACCTGGTCCTGCTGTGCCGTTCGCACCACCGGTTGATGCACCGCAAATCCGGGTTCGTCGGAAAATGGGAAATCCGCATCGGAGTCGACAACAAACCCTGGTTCATTCCGCCGCCCTCGATCGACCCGCAGCAGCAACCGAGGCCGGCGAACACCACATTCAAAACCTGAGGGGTCAAACCTCAGATGCACCAGAACATGCCCAGGCCTGTTTCAGACCCGCTGCTCTGTGTCCGACCGATTGGTGGGAGGTGGAGTCGAATGGTTGCGTGCTTTCGGGGCGGCTCTACTTTCGGGTGCCCGTGTGGCCTGTCCCACTCAGTGGGTCATTATTCCGTCGTTGCCGCGCCGGTTGTGCCAGGTCATTTGGACGTCTGACCTGCAGTGCAAAATCTTTCGTTAGAACACGTTCCAATTTCGCAGATTTGTGGCTATGGTCACAGAGATAGATGCGGGTGTGCGAATGAAAGGGTGAAGTGACGTGAAGACCAAGGGTGCAATCCTGTGGGGCCTCAATGAAAAGTGGTCCGTCGAGGAGATCGAGATCGGTGAGCCGGTAGCCGGCGAAGTTCAGATTCGCATGGAAGCGGCCGGAATGTGCCACTCCGATCACCACATCGTCACCGGCGCGACCCCGATGCCGTCGTTCCCCGTCATGGGTGGGCACGAGGGTTCGGGCGTCATCACCAAGCTCGGCCCGGAGGTCAAGGGTCTGGAGGTCGGCGACCACGTCGTTCTGTCCTTCATTCCGGCTTGTGGAACCTGTCCGGCGTGCTCGGCCGGCCATCAGAACCTGTGTGACCTCGGGATGGGCCTCCTCAGCGGCCAGGCCATCAGTGACGGTACCTACCGAATCCAGGCTCGCGGCGAAAACGTGATCCCGATGTGCCTGCTAGGGACGTTCTCGCCCTACATGGTCGTGAACCAGTCGTCAGTGGTGAAGATCGACAAGGATATTCCGTTCGAGGTTGCCGCACTCGTCGGTTGCGGCGTCCCGACCGGTTGGGGATCGGCAACCCACATCGCCGATGTGAAGCCCGGCGAAGACGTTGTGATCATGGGTGTCGGCGGCGTCGGTATCAGTGCGCTACAGGGTGCAGTTGCATCGGGCGCCCGGTATATCTTTGCCATCGACCCCGTGCCGTGGAAGCGTGAGCAGGCTCTGAAGTTCGGCGCAACGCACGCTTTCGAAAGCGCTGCCGCTGCCATTCAGCCGATCATCGACGCTACGTATGGCCGCATGGCGCAGAAGACGATCATCACCGTCGGCGAAATGAAGGGTGAGTACGTCGAAGAAGCGATGATTCTGACGGCAAAGGCCGGCCGTTGTGTCGTCACCGCAATGGGGCACCTGACGGACATGGATGTGAAGCTGAACCTGTTCCTGATGGCGATGCTTCAGAAGGACCTTCAGGGCAACATTTTCGGCGGTGGCAACGCTCGCCAGGACGTGCCGAACCTCCTCGCGATGTACAAGGCAGGCAAGCTGAACCTCGACGACATGGTCACTCGGACCTACACGCTCGAAGGCGTGAACGACGGCTACCAGGACATGTTGGATGGCAAGAACATCCGCGGCGTCATCCGCTACACCGAAGCTGACTGGTGATCGGAAGCGCAACTCTTGTGCCAGTAGTCTGATCGGGTGCCCAGTACTCACAGTCTCGACGTAATCCAGCAGTGGCCGGTCGACAATGCGGCAGCGGTCGTCCTCTCCGGGAAGAATCCCGGTGAGGGCGACCGCATTCGTGGTTTCAGTGGCGACCAGGCGCATGTTTTCCCCCTGGCTTCGGTGACAAAACTGTTGTGCGCCTACGCGATTCTCGTGGCAGTGGAGGAGGGGGCGGTCGAGTTGGATGGGCCGGCCGGGCCTGAGGGGTCGACCGTTCGTCATCTCCTCGCACATGCTTCGGGATTGGCATTCGCCGAACGTGTTGTTCAGGCGCCGGTGGCGTCGAAGCGGATCTACTCGAGTGCGGGGTTCGAGGTGCTTGCCGAGTTGGTTTCCCGGGAGACCGAGATCGAATTTGCCGACTATCTGGCCGAGGCTGTGTTCGCGCCGTTGGCGATGACCAGCGCGGCTCTTGTCGGTCCGGCCGGTCACGGTGCGCAGGCATCGGCAGACGACTTGGCCAAGTTCGCGGCTGAACTGCTCTCGCCGACTCTGGTCTCGGCGCAGACGTTCGCAGAGGCGACAACTGTGCAGTTCCCGGGGCTCAACGGAATTCTTCCGGGTTACGGCTCTCAGCGCCCCAACGACTGGGGGCTCGGATTCGAAATTCGGGGCGACAAGCGTCCGCATTGGACGGGTCTCGAGAACTCGGCCGCTACCTTCGGTCATTTCGGCCAGTCCGGGACGTTCCTGTGGGTCGATCCCACGATCGATACTGCGTGCGTCGTGCTTACCGATCGCGATTTCGGTGATTGGGCCAAGCCTTTGTGGACCGAATTGTCGGATGGCGTGGTCGGTGAAGTTTCGCGGTAGAGCACAAATTTCTCTCCTTCCACTGGCGCAACACGGGTAACACAAGGCACACTGTTCAATCGAGCGTGCTGCACGAACTCGACAGAGGTCGTTGGGGAAGACGTCCCTCGTCGAAGCAGGAGGCTCGAGTGCGCGAAATGAATCAATTCGCGGACGTGACGACTGGTGTGGTTTACATCCACTCGTCGCCCGCGGCGCTGTGCCCGCACGTGGATTGGGCTTTGTCCGCCACGTTGGACAGCCCTGCCAAGCTCAGATGGACCTCACAGCCTGCCTACGACGGGCTTCTGCGTGCGACGACGGACTGGACGGGTCCCGTCGGAACCTGTGCCCGCCTGGTCGACTCGCTACGCGCGTGGCCGATGTTGCGGTTCGAGGTCACCGAGGACCCGAGTCACGGCGTCGACGGCGAACGGTACAGCCATGTGCCCGGTCTGGGCCTGTGGCGCGGATCCACCAGTGCGAACGGTGATGTCGTCGTAGGGGAGATGAAACTGCGGTCCATCATGAATTCCGGTGGAGACATCGCCGCGGAAATCGATCGGGCGATAGGTACACCGTGGGACGAGGAACTCGAACCCTTCCGGAGTTCAGGCGAAGGTGCCGAAGTGACATGGCTGCGAAGGCGTGTCAGCTGACCGAGGTCCATCCTGAACCCGGAGTGCTCTCGCGGCTTGAACGACAAAGACTTGAATGACAAAGGTGGGCCCCGCCGTATCGGCGAGGCCCACCTTGCTGTCCAGGGTTGTCAGAGCGGAATGTTCTTGTGCCGCGCGCGGACAGATGGTGCAGACGCGAGGGCAGCGGTTACGATGCTGCGAGTCTTCGCCGGGTCGATTTCCTCGTCGACGACGCCGATTTCGACCGCGCGGTCGACGCCGCCCGCGATTGCCTCGTGCTCGGCAGCGAGTCGGTCGTGCAATGCTTCACGCTCGTCGTCCGGTGCAGCTGCGAGGGCCCGCTTGTGCAGGATGCCGACAGCAGCCTTCGCACCCATCACGGCTACTTCGGAGTTGGGCCAAGCGAATACGGCCGTGGCTCCCAGTGCTCGCGAGTTCATCGCGATGTAGGCGCCGCCGTAGATCTTTCGAGTGACGACGGTGACGCGGGGGACCGTTGCCTCGGCGAAGGCGTGAAGTAACTTCGCTCCGCGTCGGACAACGCCTTCCCACTCCATCGAGACGCCCGGCAAATACCCGGGAACATCGACGACGACCACGAGCGGCACGCCGAATGCGTTGCACAGTCGCACGAACCGAGCGGCCTTCTCTGCACTTTCGGAGTTCAGGCACCCCCCGAGTCGCAGTGGGTTGTTCGCAATGACGCCAACGGTGCGTCCGGCCATCCGGCCGAAACCGGTGACGATGCTCCGAGCGTAATTGCCTTGCAGTTCTTCGAAACTCGACTCGCCTTCGACGTTGTCGAGCATTTCGTGAACGATCGGACGAACGTCGTACGCGCGTTTCGCGGAGGCAGGCATCATGGCGCGCAGATCGCTGTCGCCGAGTTCCGCTGCCCGCTGATCGAATTCGCCCTGCTCGCACATCATCGAGACCAGGCGGCGCGCGCGGTGCAATGCGTCGGCCTCGTCGTGTGCGGCGATGTGCGCGACACCCGACTTCTTGGTGTGTGTGTCCGGACCGCCGAGTGACACCATGTCGACCTGTTCGCCGGTGACACTACGAACTACGTCTGGCCCGGTGACGAACACTCGGCCTTCCGGCGCCATGATCACGACATCGGTGAGGGCTGGACCATACGCGGCTCCGCCAGCGGCAAAGCCGAGCACGACGGAAATTTGAGGTATGAGACCCGACGCGCGGACCATGGCCTCGAAGACCAGTCCGACGGCGTGGAGCGCCTCGACGCCTTCAGCCAGACGCGCGCCACCGGAGTGCCAGAGGCCCACGATGGGGGACTCTTCCTCGATAGCGGTATCGATGGCTTTGACGAGGTGTTTGCAACCGTCGACGCCCATGGCGCCACCCATGACAGTGGCGTCGGAGCAGTATGCGATGGTGCGGACGCCGTCGATGTTTCCGGACGCAGCGAGCACACCGGACTTGTCACGGGCGTGGAGCGGCACTGTTGTGCCGGGGTCGAACAGATTTTCCAGGCGCGCAAGAGGATCGCGCGGGTCTGTCGATGATTCGGACTTTGTCACGGGGGCCAGGATGGTCATCGCGTCCTCCTTCAGTACGAGCCTTGGGTGGAACGAAAGGTCGGTGTTGTCCGCGGGTGACGTTGTGTTGCAACGACACCCGCGGACAGGTGCAAACCGCGGTTCGGGCTAGGCCCGACCGAAGGCGAGCGCGACATTGTGCCCACCGAAACCGAACGAGTTGTTCAGTGCGAAATCGAAAGAGCCGGTTCGGGGTTCACCCTTGACGACATCGAGATCGATTTCTGGATCCTGGCTGTCAACATTGAGCGTGGGCGGGATGATCCCGTCACGCACTGCCAGAACCGTGAGGACTGATTCGAGGGCGCCGACAGCGCCGATCGAGTGTCCCAGCGCGGATTTCGGGCCGTACACCGCAGCGTGATTGCCGACCGCTGCGTTGATTGCCTTTGCCTCTGCGATGTCACCGATCGGCGTCGCAGTGGCGTGGGCGTTGATGTGCTTGATGTCGGACTTCGTCAGTCCGGCCATCTCGATTGCTCGGGTCATGGCTCGCGCCGCGCCCAGGCCTTCCGGATGCGGTGCCACGATGTGGTACCCGTCCGAAGTGATTCCGGAACCAAGCAGGCGGGCGTGAATCGTTGCCCCGCGTGCCTTTGCGTGCTCCTCGGTTTCGAGGATCATCAAGGCGCCGGCTTCGCCGAAGACAAATCCGTCGCGGTCCTTGTCGAAAGGACGTGAAGCTGCGGCCGGATTGTCGTTGTTGGTGCTCATCGCACGCATCATGGCGAAGCTCGCGATCGGAACGGCGTCGATGAAGCTCTCGACTCCACCAGCCACAACCATGTCCGCGTCACCCATGACAAGCATGCGGTGAGCGTGAGCAATTGCCTCGGAACCTGATGAACATGCCGACACCGGAGTGATGACGCCACCGCGGGCCCCGAGTTCGAGTCCGACCGTTGCGGCCGGTCCGTTGGGCATGACCATCTGCACCGAGAACGGGGACACCTTGCGGTATCCGCCGCCACGGAGCTTGTCGACGGCGTCGATGAGCGTGTCGCCGCCGCCGAGTCCGGTGCCGATGACAACGGCCAGGCGGTCCTGATCGACTTCAGGGCTGCCGGCGTTGCTCCAGACCGTGCGACTCAACGTGAGGGCAAGGCGTTCCACCCAGCTCATCCGTCGAATTTCGACGCGGGACAAGCCCTCGTCCGGTGAAACCTTCAGGTGCCCGCCGATGCGAATGGGAAGGTCGAACTCGTCGATGAACGGGTCATCGAGGATTCCGATGCCGCTTTCGCCGGCGAGTAGCGCCTTCCACGTGCCATCCACATCACCAGCCACCGAGGTCGACGTCGCGAGGCTCGTGACGACGATGTCGGGGAATTTCCCTTTGCGGGTAGAAGCGGAAGTCACGGTCGGCTCACTCTGCGTTCTTGGCTTCGGCGCCTTCGGCTTCGAGCTTCTGGATGTACGCGACGATGTCGCCGACGGTGCGCAGACCTGCAAGATCCTCGTCGGGGACCTTCACGCCGTACTTGTCTTCGGTCTGAACGGCGATCTCGACCATGGACAGGGAGTCGATATCGAGGTCGTCCACGAAGGACTTGTCGACGGTGACCTCGGAAGGCTCGATACCGGTGACCTCCTCCACGATCTGGCCGAGTTCCGCGATGATTTCTTCCTGAGTGTGGGCCACTGGTGTGGCTCCCTTCTTGATCGATTGAGGTGGGGTGAAACGTCCGGCCGCCGTTCGGGCTGATCGGCCGGGTGGGCGTCCGAGCTAGGTCAGCTCGGACAGTGCGGAGATATCCTCCGGGTTCTTGAGGGCCACCGTCGGTGTGCCACGCATTTCACGCTTGGCAATTCCGACGAGGGTTCCGGCCGGCGGGAGTTCCACGATCGCGCTGACTTCTGCTGTCCGCAACGACGCGGAGCAGAGGTCCCAACGAACGGGGCGGGTTACCTGCGCGGCAAGCTTGGTGAGGGCGTCGGCGCCCGAGGAGACGGGTGCGCCATCCGAGTTGGAAAGCAGTGTGCGCGTCGGATCGGAAGGGGTGATCTTGGCGGCAGCAGCTGCGACGGCGTCCTGCGCCGGCGCCATGAAGCGGGTGTGGAAAGCTCCGGCGACGGGTAGTGCGCGGACTCGGGCCTTTTCGGGTGCGTTTGCTGCGAGTTCTTCGAGCGCGGTGAGCAGTCCGGCCGCCACGATCTGGCCGGCCGCATTGCGGTTGGCTGCTTCCAGCCCGAGTTCTTCGATTCGTGCGAGCACTTCGGCTTCGTCTCCACCGAGAACGGCTGACATGCCCGTGGGCTCGAGCGCACAAGCCTTGGCCATCTCGGCGCCACGGAGGGCGGCAAGCGCGACCGCGTCGTCAGCGGAGATAACACCGGCGACCGCAGCAGCGGCAAGTTCACCCACCGAATGGCCGGCAGCGATGACGTCGGCGCCGAGGAGCCCACGTGATTCGATTTCCTCGTATGCCAGCAGAGCAGCGGCAACGACGAGGGGCTGGGTTACCGAGGTGTCGGTGATTTCTTCGGCGGTCGCGGTCGTGCCGAGTCGGACGAGGTCCAGGCCGGCTGCCTTCGACCACACTTCGAGGCGGTCTTGTGCTCCGGGCAGTGCCAGCCAGGGGCTGAGCATGCCGGGTGTCTGAGAGCCCTGTCCCGGGGCGAGCAACGAAATCACTTATTAAGAGAACACCGCCGCGAGCGACCTGCGAGATGTCGGTCGCGATGAACTCTGGCGAAGTGTTTTGTAGGGTTCCCACAAAATCCCACGTCGCGCTCGGCCATCGAAATTGGACGCTCAGGGGTTACAGGTTTGTTTGTCCGGATGTTAAAGATGTGACTGAAGTAACCGAATTGTTCGATTTGAGATCGATTTGTGTCAATCGGCCCACGGTAGCGGCGATCCGTAGTACATACGCGTCGCGTGGATTCGTTGGATCCCGGCCGGTAACTTCCGCGATTCGCTTCAAGCGGTACCGAACGGTATTTGGATGAACAAACAGAAGACGTGCACAAGTCTCAACCGCACCTCCACAGTCGAGATAACTGTCTAAAGTATCGGTCAAGACTGTGCCGGATTCAGCTAAAGGCGCGACAAGGAAATCGCGAAGAGCCTTCACGGCAGCGGCGTCTCCCAGTAGTGCCCGTTCCGGGAGCAGTTCAGTCGCGAAAACGGGACGAGGTGCGCCGCGCCACCCGGCAACAGCCTTGATTCCCGCCAGCGCTTCGGACGCACTGAAGTGCGCTGCGCTCAACGAGGGTGTCGTCGGGCCGATCACCACCGGCTCGTCGGCGAAACTCATGAGCAGGTCTTGAAGGAATTGGCTGCCTTCCGTCTTGCTACTCAGTTCCCCGCTGACGATCATCACCAGTCGCGGACCCTGCACCACGGCGAGAACAGCGCGCCCGTGCGCGGCGGCAGTCGCGTGGACGGTGCCGGCAACCGAGACCCGCTCGTCCGGCGGGGGAGACCCGACGATGACGGTGGCCGGAGCCGTGGCATCCCAGTTCAAGGTGGCGGCGCGAGAGAGCATGTCCGAGCCGGTGTCTCCCTGCACGACGGCGTCGACGACGAGCGCTTCCAGTCGCGTGTCCAGGGCACCCCGCGACTCGGCAGCGCTTGCGTACACCGTCGCTGCTGCGAAACCGAGTTCACGCCCGTAGCGCAGGACGGCTTCTGTCAGCGCGATCAGCTGCTGATCGTTGCGGGCGAGAGCCGGCAGCCATTTCTCGAAGAACTCCATCGCCACCCGGACCATGTCGACGGTCTGGCGCAGCGTGAGCTGTCGAGCAAGATCCTGAGGGATGACCGGAAACGACTCGTATCCGAAGCTGATCTCCGAGTCGAGTTGCCGCAGCCATTCCAGGAAATTCACCACCGACGTCTGCACCAACAGTTGAACGTCGGCGCGTTGCGAAGCGTCGAGACTGTCGAAGAACGGAAGCTGCTCCTCCATCACGGTCACGGCCTCGGTGGAGAGCCGGCCGGAGAACTGTTTGACGCGGCGGAGCAAGGCTTCTGGAAGTGGATCGCGAACCTGACGACGGCGGGCGAGTACAGCCTGCAACCCGGACGACTGTGGTCGAGTGCGGCGTACGCCCTCTTCGGGTTTCTCGGGATCAGGTTCGGGCATGAGAAAAACCTACGCCCATCGCCGCAGCGGATGTCGAGATGACACCCGCGGCGATGGGCGTAGGTCTGTTTTCGATCGCTGGGACTGTTGCCCTACGACTTAGGCGCTACCGGTGTCCCCGGTCTGCTCGGGAGCAGCATTCACGTCGTCGATGCGGTATCGGCTCGCTGCTTCGACGGCCTTCGACCGCTCGATCGATCCTTCCTTCGCCAAACCGATCAACACGGCAACGACGATGGACTCGGCATCGACGTTGAAGTAGCGACGCGCTGCAGTGCGTGTGTCGGAGAACCCGAACCCGTCCGTACCGAGCGTGGTGTAGTCGCCGGGAACCCACTGACGGATCTGGTCCGAGACCGCCCGCATCCAGTCCGAAGCCGCGACGACAGGGCCTTGGGCCGACGACAACGCCGTGGTGACGAAGGGAACCGGAGCATCCTCGGACGGATTGAGCAGCGCCTGACGTTCGCACTCGACGCCTTCGCGGCGCAGCTCACCCCAGGACGTGACCGACCAGACGTCGGCCGAGACGCCCCATTCGTCGGCAAGCAGCTTCTGCGCGCGCAGCCCCTCGGGCATCGCGACACCGGAGACGAGGATCTGTGCCTTCGGGCCGGCTGCTTCGGACGTCTTGTAGAGGTAGATGCCCTTGAGCAAGCCCTCGACGTCGAGACCTTCGGGCTCGGCCGGCTGAACGTACGGCTCGTTGTAGATGGTCAGGTAGTAGAAGATGTTCTCGCCACCGAAACCGTCGACGCCCTCGGTGCCGCCGTACATGCGGCGCAAGCCGTCCTTGACGATGTGCGCCAACTCGTACGAGAACGCGGCGTCGTACGTGACAGCTGCGGGGTTGGTGGATGCCAGGAGCAGCGAGTGTCCGTCGGCGTGCTGAAGACCTTCACCGGTCAGAGTTGTACGACCGGCGGTGGCGCCGAGAACGAATCCCCGAGCCATCTGGTCGGCAGCCGCCCACAGGCCGTCGCCGGTGCGCTGGAAACCGAACATCGAGTAGAAGATGTACAGCGGAATCATCGGTTCACCGTGGGTGGCGTACGACGTGCCGACTGCGGTGAACGAAGCCGTCGAACCGGCCTCGTTGATGCCCTCGTGCAGGATCTGGCCGATCGGGCTCTCCTTGTAGGCGAGCATGAGTTCGGCGTCGACGGACGTGTAGAGCTGCCCGTTGCGGTTGTAGATCTTCAGCGACGGGAACCACGAGTCCATACCGAACGTGCGAGCCTCGTCCGGGATGATCGGCACGATGCGCTTGCCGATTTCCTTGTCGCGCAACAGTTCCTTGAGGATGCGCACGATCGCCATGGTGGTGGCGACTTCCTGCTTGCCCGAACCCTTGCGGATGACGTCGTACGTCTTGTCCTCGGGGAGCTTGAGCGGAGCAGCGTCGGTGTTGCGGGAAGGCAGGAACCCGCCCAGTGCTTTACGACGGTCGAGCATGTACTTGATCTCGGGAGCGTCCGCGCCCGGGTGGTAGTACGGAGGCAGGTACGGATCCTTCTCGAGCTCGGCGTCCGAGATCGGGATGTGCTGCATGTCGCGGAACGCCTTGAGATCGTCCAGCGTCAGCTTCTTCATCTGGTGCGTGGCGTTGCGGCCCTCGAAGTGCTTACCGAGGGTGTAGCCCTTGATGGTGTGCGCCAGGATGACCGTCGGCTGGCCCTTGTGTGCCATGGCCGCTGCGTAGGCGGCGTGGACCTTGCGGTAGTCGTGGCCACCGCGCTTGAGGTTCCAGATTTCCTGGTCTGTGAGGTCCTTGACCAGTTCCTTGGTGCGGGGGTCACGTCCGAAGAAGTGATCGCGTACGAACGCGCCGTCGTTGGCCTTGTACGTCTGGTAGTCACCGTCCGGCGTCACGTTCATCAGGTTGACCAGTGCGCCGTCGCGATCGGCGTGCAGCAGCGCATCCCACTCGCGACCCCAGACGACCTTGATGACGTTCCAGCCGGCACCGCGGAAGAACGATTCCAGTTCCTGGATGATCTTTCCGTTGCCGCGGACCGGGCCGTCGAGGCGTTGGAGGTTGCAGTTCACCACGAACGTGAGGTTGTCGAGGCCTTCGGTTGCCGCGACGTGAGCGAGGCCGCGTGACTCGGGCTCGTCCATTTCGCCGTCGCCGAGGAACGCCCACACGTGCTGATCGGTGGTGTCCTTGATGCCGCGGTCGTTGAGGTAGTGGTTGAACCGGGCCTGGTAGATGGCGTTCATCGGGCCGAGGCCCATCGAGACCGTCGGGAACTCCCAGAAGTCGGGAAGCAGCCGCGGGTGCGGGTAGGACGGCAGTGCGCCGCCGAAGTCGGCGTGGGACTTCTCCTGGCGGAATCCGTCGAGCTGTTCCGCGGGGATGCGGCCCTCGAGGAAGGCGCGTGCGTAGATGCCGGGGGAGGCGTGACCCTGGATGAAGATGTGGTCGCCACCGCCCGGGTGGTCCTTGCCGCGGAAGAAGTGGTTGAAGCCGACCTCGTACAACGCTGCCGAGGATGCGTAGGTGGAGATGTGACCGCCGACGCCGACGCCCGGTCGCTGAGCGCGGTGGACCATGATCGCGGCGTTCCAACGGATCCAGGCGCGATAGCGGCGCTCGACCTCTTCGTCGCCGGGGAACCACGGCTCGTTTTCGGTCGGAATCGTGTTGACGTAGTCGGTCGAAGTGAGCGCGGGGAGTGCGACGTGCTTCTCGCCGGCGCGTTCGAGCATGCGGAGCATGAGGTAGCGGGCACGCGTGGGTCCGGATCGATCCAGAAGTCCGTCGAATGATTCGAGCCATTCGGTGGTCTCGTCCGGATCGATGTCCGGCAGGTACGACGCAACACCTTCGCGAATGACGCGAACGCGACCGTCGGTTCCCCCCGGCGTATTCGACGCGGGCGAACCCGACTCGCCGGCGGCGCCGGAATCGGCGTTCTGCCCGGACGCGGGACCCTGGATCAGGTCAGACAACGTGTGCTCCTCATTGGTTTGGGGACGCGTGGTGGGGCGTCCTTACATAGGTGATCGAGGCCTTGTTAGGTCCGACGCACTTCCATCGTGAATATGGCGCGTACCTCATCTTTCACCATCCCGGTCGGTCCGGCATACCTCGCCTCTGGTTACTCTCGGGTAGCGTTTTTCGGCGTGACGCAGGGGTGTGATGGTTCCCCGTAGTCACAGGCTTGGGGGATCGATCGGAACGTATGAAGGGGTGGGAAAAAATAAACAAAGAAATCAATTACGGCAGGGTCGGGGCGTGGGTCTCGGTCGGATCGATCGCAGTGGGACTGTCGGTGATCGTGGGATGTTCGGCGGCGGTGACCGGATCGGCAGTACCCAATGAAGCGCACGTGGCTGCATACCAATCCGAGGTGAGTATTTCGATGGCCGCCGCGTCCTCGTCGAAAGCGGCGGCAGATGCGGCAGAGGCAGCTTTCGCGATCTGTGAGGAAGCGGTCTCTCGATCGAAAAACGACGTGGTTGCGTTCAATGCCTACGTCGACGCCGGAAATCATGGTGAGACCGACCTGAGAGCCGAAGCAAGCGCTGCTGCTTCGTCGGCCAGGGACACCGCCTCGTGGTTCGACTCGGTCGCGAGTGAACTTCCGACGCAACTTTCCGGACTGTTCGACGAATTGGCCGCGAACCTACGTTCATCTGCAGTCGTGATCGAGAGTGATCATTCGGCGGATGAAATCAATTCGATCAGCGATACGAGCAATTCGATTCGCAAGTCGATCTTCGATGAATGTGGATCCCTGTGACCTGCGGTAATCCGCAGGCGTAAGGTTCGCCGTGTGTCAGAAGACGATCTTTGGTGAAAGTTTTCGGCGTGGTCGGCTTGCGCTAACGCCTCAGACCATGTTCGCTTTCCCTAATTGATCGTCAAACGGTAGGTGTGCGGGGTCGCCACACACCATCAACAAAAGGAGGACCCCACCGTGGTCGCCGCGGCGGATGCCCAGAACTACGCTCAGAAACTCGGGATTACCACTGACATGGTGGTGCAGGAACTGGGCTGGGATGAGGATACCGACGACGGCATTCGTGCCGCGGTTGAGGAAACCATCGGCGGGGAAATGCTCGACGAGGATTCCGACGAGGTCATCGACGTCGTGCTGCTGTGGTGGCGCGACGAGGACGGTGACCTGGTAGATGCCTTGATGGATGCCATCGGGCCCCTCGCCGACGAAGGCTTCGTGTGGGTTCTCACTCCCAAGACCGGTCTCGACGGACACGTCGAGCCCAGCGAGATCGCCGAATCGGCGCCGACTGCCGGCCTGACGCAGACATCGGCAGCCAACCTCGGTGACTGGTCGGGAAGTCGACTGGTTCAGCCGAAGGCTCGTCCGGCCAACAAGCGCTGACCCGGTCCTTTCCGCACTTTCCCAAGGAATCGCACATGCCTCTCGAAGTTGGTGCCCAGGCACCGGATTTCACCTTGAAGGACCAGAACAACCAGGAAGTTTCGCTCGCAGATTTCCGCGGTAAGAAGAACGTTCTGCTGGTCTTCTATCCGTTGGCCTTCACCGGGACTTGTCAGGGGGAGCTCTGTAAGGTCCGTGACGAGCTTCCGAAGTTCGAGAACGACGACACCGCCATTCTCGCGATTTCTGTCGGTGCTTCGCCGACTCACAAGATCTGGTCGGCCGAGCAGGGATACACATTTCCCTTGCTGTCGGACTTCTGGCCGCACGGTGAGGTCGCTCAGAAGTACGAGGTGTTCAACGACAAGTTGGGCTTCGCGAATCGTGGCACCTTTGTCATCGACAAAGACGGAATCATTCGTTTTGCCGAGATGAACGGCCCCGGAGAAGCCCGTGACCACGGACTTTGGGCAAACGCGCTTGCCGCGCTAGAGTCTTAGAGCACTCCCGGTGAGGGTCTCACCGGGAGTTCGGGCGTGTAGCTCAGTGGTAGAGCTCTGGTTTTACACACCAGCGGTCGGGGGTTCGAAACCCTCCGCGCCCACCGAAGAATTCAAGCCCCGATCTGCGTCGACGCAGATCGGGGTTTTTTCATTTTCGGCAACGAATTGTCCGCAATACGCCATTCTGGACGCATGTCCAGTTCTGTGATCGAAGTAGCCGTCGACCCGACGCGCGTGCATCCCACCCGTCCGCACATACACATCGCCGAGATGCCCAGTCTCAGTGTTGCGTTGTTCCCGGGGCAGACGATCCGGGTTCGTTCCCAAAGCGACGCACTGGCGACCGGGATTGCCCGTGTCTGGGAAATCAACCGAATGCACCGCTTGATCTACCTGACGATCGACTGGGACGGGTAGAGATCGGCTCGTGCAGACACGTGACGGTTGGCCAGAGAACGAGCGTCGCTGCTACAACTACGCTCGTGCAGATTTCGGTTCGTTCGTCCCAGTCTCGATTCAATGCGCGAGCTGCCGGGCTTCTCCTCGGCTTCGTCGCGGATCGGGTCTTCGCCGATCCGGGGCGGTTCCATCCGGTTGCCGGCTTCGGAACCGCGGCTATCGCGCTGCAGAAGATGTCCTACCGGGACTCGCGCGCGGCCGGAACACTTCATGTTGCCGTGCTCTTGGCCGGCACCGCAGGACTTGGGCTCGCAGCCGAAAAAGTGTCGCGCCGGGCCGGTTGGGTGGCCGTCACGGGTACGACAGCGATGGCTACCTGGGCTGTGCTCGGCGGGACGTCGCTTGCACGCACCGGCATCGACATGGCCGCTCGATTGGAGGCGTCACAGGTCGATCGCGACCTGACGAAAGCGCGCGAGCTTCTCCCTTCACTGTGTGGACGCGATCCATCGGTACTGAGCGAGGAGGGCCTCACGCGTGCAGCGCTGGAGTCGGTCGCCGAAAACACCTCGGATGCAAGCGTCGGTGCAATGTTCTGGGGTGCAATTGCGGGCGTGCCGGGTCTGTTCGTCTACCGCGCCGCCAACACCCTCGACGCGATGATCGGCTACCGCTCCGAGAAATACCGCAGATTCGGGTGGGCTGCGGCGAGGTTCGACGACCTGGTCAACATCGTCCCCGCTCGGCTGACAGGTGCGCTGACGGCTGCGTGTGCACCGGTGGTAGGCGGCTCGGTTCAGGAATCACTGGCAGCGTGGAAACGCGACGCAGCGGCTCATCCAAGCCCCAATGCGGGCGTCGCGGAAGCGTCGGCGGCAGGGGCGTTGGGCATTTCGTTGGGTGGTCGGACCGAGTACGCGCACGGGGTGGAGATGCGTCCCGTCCTCGGCCGCGGGACTGTGCCGACGCCGAACGATCTGCGCCGCGCGTCGAGGCTTTCGTCGGCGGTGCAGATCATTGCAGTTGTGGTGTCAGCGGGTATTTCAGCGGGTATTGCCGTATCGATCGGCAAGTTTGGCTTCCTGCGCCGTCAGCGGCACTGATTCCGGCTCCGGCTTCTTGCGACGGCTGAAGGCACGAGCCGGTTCGGCGGGGGATGAGGCAGGCGCGGACACCGGCGCTTCCGGGGTCGTCTCGGTAGCGGCGTCGTCCGCTGCGAAACCGTCGACAGCTGCTTGAGCTGCCTTCTCCTTGCGACGTTCGCGCCACTCCGCGCGAATGAAGTAGGCCAGTCCGAGCGGCGCCATGATGCCGAACGCCAGCCACTGGAACCCGTACGAGAGGTAGGGGCCTGCATCGAGTTGGGGGAGAGGGATCGTCCCCAGGCCGCCGGGCTGGTCGGGTTCGAGTTGGATGTACGCGTCGATCAGGTCCGTTCCGATGAACTCGCCGATAGGTTGTGGGTCGATGGAGTAGACCTGTTTCGCGCCGTCCTCGAACATCGGAACTCGGCCGGGCGCGGTGCCTTCCGACAGACGCACGCGACCGTTGAGAGTGACCGGATCGGTCGGCGGCGCGGCGATGGGCGGTGCCTCGGCGCCGTTGATCGGCCGAACGTATCCGCGATTGACGAGGATCGTTCGGCCGTCGTCCAGGCGGAAAGGCGTCAGGATCTCGTAGGACGGCGCGCCCTCGATGGACTGCAGTCGGACGAGGATATCGGCGTCGGGCAGATAGGTGCCTGCCGCGGTGATGTTTCGCCATTCGTCGTCCGGTGCGATCGTCGAATCGGTGATGACGTCACCGATCGGCACGGTCTCCGCGTTGATCGAGTTCGAGATCAGATCATTGCGGTGCTCGGTCTTGGTGTTCTTGCCGAGTTGCCATGGAGCGAGCACGGTGAAGCACAGGTAGGCGAAGAGCCCGACCACAGCTGCCAGTACCAACCAACCGGGCCGCAACAGGAATTTCAGTCTTCGCACACGTCCACGGTATCCGTTGCCCGAACGGGAGTGAATTTTGCTCCGGGTTCAGGCTCGCTCGCGGATCCAGTCGAGTATGTCGGGAATGGCTGCTTCGATCTGGTCTCGCACCAGTTCGAAGTCCTCCTGGTCCCCGTAGTACGGGTCCGGAACCGATTCTCCGTCCGCCTCGGGGTCGAACGATCGCAGTAGGCGCCGACGCTCGGTGGGCACGCCGAGATGAGCAAGCTCACGTTCGTGCCCGGTGTCGAGGGCGACGACAAGATCGGCGGCGAGATGATCTGCATTGACCTGCGCGGCGCTGTGGCCCGTCGGATATCCGGCCGCTCGGAGCACGACGTTGGTCCGCTCGTCGGCCTCGCTACCGGTGTGAAACCCCTCGGTACCTGCACTGCTGACACGGACTCGGTCGGCGAGGCCTTCACGGTCCAGATGCGCGAGCAAGATCTTTTCGGCCATCGGTGACCGGCAGATATTGCCGGTGCACACAAACGTCACATGGAGTGGTTCAGTCACGTGGAGTGGTTCAGTGGCGGCCATCGAGAAGTCCTCCCAGTTCGGATGCCGACGATACGGAGCGAAACGCTTGCCGCGCTTCCTCGGCGGAACCGTAGCCCCATTCGACGACGACGGTGGGGATGCCGTACTTCGCGGCGCCGAGCACGTCGTGATCACGGTCGCCGATCATGAGAACGTCGGGGGTTCCGCCGTCGGATGCGAGGACGGGAGTGATCCCGAGCGAGGTCAGCGAATGCGCGATCACATCGGGTTTAGCCCGACGAGTTCCGTCGTCACTCGCGCCGCCGATGAACTCGAAGTGCTCGGCCAGGCCGAAATGCTCGAGGATTCGAATGGCGAATCGCTCCGACTTGGAGGTGGCGACGGCCAGTCGGGTGCCGCTCGCGCGAGCCTTACCCAGGACGACGTCCATGCCTTCGTACACCGAGTTCTCCTGCCACCCGGTCGCGTCGTAACGCTCGATGTACGCGGCGATCGCCCGATCCACGTCCGCCGGGGCCATACCGAGTGACCTGAAGGTGTCGACCATCGGCGGGCCGATCACCGATGCCAACATCGCTTCCGTCGGCTCCGGATGGCCGACAGTTGCCAACGCGTGTCGGAAGCCGCCGTGAATGCCGGGAGCGGAATCGGTGATGGTTCCGTCCAGATCGAAAAGAACTACCGGAAAACGGTCGAGCGGTGGTGTCGTCACGGCACTCATTGTCCCGGACGGCAGGGGTGATGTCCGCGCACGGTGCTCGACCGTAGGCTGACCGGGTGAGTACCGGAACGGTTGACCTGGAGAGCTTGCGACATCACGGCGATGTCGAAGCGGAGCCCGGGTTACTCGATTTTGCCGTCAACGTTCAAGGCTCCGGCCCGCCGAAGTGGTTGCGGGATCGGCTGGCCGCAGGGCTGGCGACGCTTGGTTCGTACCCGTCGGCCGCAGCGGAACTGAAGGCTCGCGAAACGGTCGCGCAGCGGCACGGGCGCCGGCCCGAAGAGGTGTTGTTGCTCTCGGGCGGTGCCGAGGGATTCGCGATGCTGCCGCGCCTGGGCGCTCGTTCGGCAGCGCTGATCCATCCGTCGTTCACCGAGCCGGAACTGGCACTGCGAGAGGCCGGTGTGCCGGTGACTCAAGTGATTCTGGAGCCGCCTTTCGAGCTTCGGACCGCGCAGGTACCCGAATCCGCGGACCTTGTCGTTCTGGGCAATCCGACCAACCCGACGTCCGTGCTTCACCCCAAGGCCGATGTGTTGGCATTGCGTCAGCCGGGCCGGATCCTGGTGGTGGACGAGGCCTTCGGCGACGCGGTCCCCGGCGAAACGGAGAGCATCGCCGGTGTCGAGTCGGCGGATGTACTGGTCCTTCGGAGCCTGACCAAGACGTGGGCGCTCGCCGGATTGCGGTGTGGATACGCGATCGGCTCTCCCGATCTTCTGGCTCGACTCAGTCACGGCCGAGCCCACTGGCCATTGGGCAGTCTGCAGATCGAGGCCATCACGGCGTGCTGCGAACCGTTTGCCGTCGAGCAGTCGAGGATCAAAGCCGACGTGATTTCCGTGGACCGCCGAGACATGTCGCGGCGACTGACCGAGATCGGGATTGCCGTGCACGAACCCGCTGCGGGGCCGTTCGTGCTCATCGATGTCCGTGACGGCGCCACGATGCGAGAGCACCTGCGTGCCCGCGGAATCGCCGTCCGCAGGTGCGACACCTTTCCCGGACTCGGCCCGGATCGGCTGCGCGTGGCCGTCCGTCCAGCCGAGCAGGTTGCGGTACTGATCGAAGCGATGAAGGAGATCTTGTGAGTGGCCCAACCCTTGCGGACGTCATAGCCGTGCTGGAATCCGCTTATCCGCCGGCCCTGGCGGAATCGTGGGACTCGGTCGGCCTGGTCTGCGGCGATCCGGCCGACGCTGTGACGAGAGTGGTTTTCGCGGTGGATCCGACCGAGGCAGTGGTCGACGACGCCATCGCCTCCGGTGCCGACCTTCTGGTCGTTCACCATCCACTTCTGCTGCGTGGGGTGGACACCGTCGGTGCTCACACACCCAAAGGTGCGTTGGTTCACAAGCTCATCAAGGCGGGGTGCGCGCTGTTCTCGGCGCACACCAATGCGGACTCGGCCGACCCCGGAGTGTCCGACGCGTTGGCGCAGGCTCTGGGCCTGACCGTGCTGCGCCCGATCGAACCCAAGCCGACGCAGCCGCTCGACAAGTGGGTCGTCATGGTTCCGGTGGAGAATGCATCGGCCGTGCAGGATGCACTTTTCGAGGCCGGGGCTGGGCGGATCGGTGACTACAGCCAGTGCAGTTGGACCGTCACCGGTACGGGTCAGTTCCTGCCCGCCGACGGAGCGAATCCGACGATCGGGACCGTCGGCGCTGTGGAGCAGGTTCGCGAGAATCGTGTGGAAGTGATTGCCCCTCGCGGAAAGCGAAGCGCAGTGCTGGGCGCATTGCGTGCCTCCCATCCGTACGAGGAACCGGCCTTCGATGTCTTCGAACTCGCAGCGTTCCCCAGTTCACTCGGACTGGGGCGGTTGGGTGAGCTCGACCACCCCGAAACCTTGCGGGAATTCACCGCGCGAGTGGCGCGCTCACTGCCCTCGACCGAGTGGGGTGTTCGCGCGGCCGGAGATCCAGAAGCGACCGTTCGTACCGTGGCGGTGTGCGGCGGTTCCGGCGACTCGTATCTCGACGTGGTGGCGGCACTGGGCGCCGACGTCTACGTCACTGCGGACCTGCGGCATCATCCCGCGGACGAGCATCTACGCGCCGGTGGCCCGGCTCTGGTCGACGTCGCGCACTGGGCGAGTGAATACCCGTGGTGCGCACAGGCGAAATCGGTGCTCGACGCCGCGTTTGCCGACAATCCGGAGTGGGAAAGCCGGGTTTCGACAATTCGCACCGATCCGTGGTGTTTGAGTGCGCATTAGTGCAGCGCTCTGCAAGGTACGGTTGCACGAACAATTCAAGAGCAGTTCTTCGAGAGCCGTCCTTCGCGAGCACTGCCGACATCGGACTTACAGCAGGAGTTATACAGCGTGAACGTCGAACCACAGGTGCAATCCAAGCTTCTCGACCTCGCCGGGGTGGATGCTGAGCTCACTCGGATCACCCACCGACGCGGAGCGCTTCCCGAGCAGCAGGAAGTCGAACGTCTCGAGGCCGAGCGAATCAGCCGTAAAGACGCGTCCGTAGCCGTCGAAATCCAGATCGACGACATCGATCGCGACATTCGCAAGCTCGAAGGCGAGGTCGACGCGGTTCGTCAGCGCGAGGATCGTGACCGCACACTCTTGCAGAGCGGGTCGGTCGGGGCGAAGCAGCTCACCGAACTCGAACACGAACTCGGCAGCCTGGTCCGGCGTCAGGGGCTCCTCGAAGACGAGTTGCTCGAAGTGATGGAGCAGCGTGAGGCGTTGCAGGCCGATCACGATCACGCCGGTGCCCAGCTGTCCCAGGCCGAAGAAGAGCTGATCGACGCCAAGCGTCGCCGCGACGATGCCGTCGCTGATCTGGACAAGGCGCAGGAGCGTTGCGCCGCCGATCGTGAACGACTCGTCGGTGAATTCCCCGCCGATTTCCTTGCTGTCTACGAGAAGCAGCGCAGCCTGGGCGGACCGGGCGCGGCGCTTCTGCAGGCACGCCGATGCGGCGCTTGCCGGATCGAGATCGACCGCGGCGAGATCTCCCGAATCGCCGCGTCGCCGGCCGACGTCGTAGTTCGTTGCCCAGAGTGCAATGCAATCATGGTGCGTACCAAGGAGTCCGGTCTGTGACTCTCTCGCAGGTCATCGTCGAGGCCGACGGTGGATCGCGGGGCAATCCCGGTCCGGCCGGCTACGGAGCGGTGGTGTTCGACGCCTCGCGCTCGGTGTTGGCCGAACGCAAGGAAAGCATCGGTATCGCGACCAACAACGTCGCCGAGTACCGCGGACTGATCGCCGGGTTGACCGCTGCCGGTGAACTCGGCGCGTCGACGGTCGACGTCCGCATGGATTCCAAGTTGGTCGTCGAGCAGATGTCCGGGCGCTGGAAGGTCAAGCACCCGGACATGATTCCGCTGCAGCGGCGCGCTGCCGAGCTGGCGACGCAGTTCTCGCGAGTGACCTACACGTGGATTCCTCGCGGCGAGAACTCTCATGCCGATCGTCTTGCCAACGAGGCGATGGACGCGGCTGCCGGCATCGAAACCGCAGCCCCCGCACCCGCCGCGCCGTCCGAAGAGACGTCGGAGCCGCAGATCGCCGGCTCTCCGGGATGGATCGCCACCACCGGCAAGCCGACACGAATGTTGTTGCTACGTCACGGACAGACAGCGATGTCGGTCGATCGCCGGTACTCCGGACGTGGGAATCCGGAGCTCACGGAACTGGGCCGCGCGCAGGCTGCCGGCGCAGCCGGACGCTTCGGGAACCGAGGCGGTATCGACGCCATCGTCTGCTCACCCCTCGGCAGAACCCGTGAGACGGCAGAGGCATCGGCCCGCGTGCTCGGCTTACCCGTCGTCGAGCACAAGGGTTTGATCGAAACCGATTTCGGCGACTGGGACGGACTCACGTTCCGCGAGGCAGCCGAGCGTGACCCGGACCTGCATCGCGAATGGCTCTCGGACACTTCGGTGCGTCCACCGGGCGGCGAGAGTTTCGACGAGGTACGCGAACGAGTCGTCGCCGCGCGTGACGACCTGATCTCGACCTACGGCGGCGCGACGCTGTTGGTCGTCTCTCACGTCACCCCGATCAAGACTTTGGTGCAGCTGGCCCTCGATGCCGGGCCGTCGTTGCTGTACCGGTTGCATCTGGATCTGGCGTCGCTGAGTATCACCGAGTTCTATCCCGACGGGGGAGCCTCGGTCCGGTTGGTCAACGACACGTCACACCTTCGCTGAAAGAGCCCCGACGGCTGATCAGCCTCTGATCAGATCACCAACCACAGGGCACTCACGGCGGCGAGCAATGTCAGTGGCGTCGTGATGACCCCGAGCAGAGTGAATGTCGCCAGCGTGGGCGGTGCGCCCGCGCTGGTGGCGACTCGTCGCCAGAGCATCGTTGCCAGTGAGCCCACGTAGGTGAGGTTGGGGCCGAGGTTGACGCCGATCAACATCGCAAGCACCAGCGCTGGAGGTGCCGCCGTTCCGAGCGCTGCGATCATCAGCAAGGTTGCCGGCAGGTTGTTGACGAGATTGGACGCAACCGCCGCTACCGCGGCGACAAAGAGCAGTGAGCCGTAGCTGGTGTCGCCTGGCAGGATCTGCGCAATCCATTCGCCCACCGGCCCGTTCGCGACTCCGGCGACGATGATTCCGAGAACCAGGACGAACGCGCAGAACCAGAGGTCGGCAGCGTAGAGCATCTTGGCGGCGGTCGTACGGTGCCGAGCCAGAGCGATCGCTCCCAGGACACTCGCACCCACCACCGCGATCCAGGCGGGCTCGATCCCGAAGAAACCCGAAACCGCGAAACCGAGCAGCGTCATTCCGATCACCGTCAGCGGCAGAATCGGCGCAGGCGCAGATCTGGCTGCCACCGGCGGTTCGGCGCTGTCGCCCCGCGCGAGTTCCGAACGGAAGAACAGTCGAAAAATCAGGTACTCGACAGCGATCGTCACAACCCACGGCAACGCCATCAACGCGGTGAAGTGCAAGAACGTCAAACCTGTTGCAGCAAACGCGATGAGGTTGGTCAGATTGGACACCGGCAGCAGGGTCGACGCCGAATTCGACA
This sequence comes from Rhodococcus sp. SB1D, assembly GCF_048573875.1. Classification (NCBI taxonomy): domain Bacteria; kingdom Bacillati; phylum Actinomycetota; class Actinomycetes; order Mycobacteriales; family Nocardiaceae; genus Rhodococcus; species Rhodococcus sp. SB1D. The sequence goes on along the minus strand of NZ_JBMAIQ010000021.1, from coordinate 38,762 downwards.
GGTGCGCACTGGCATAGGAATGCGGCCGGGGACTTGCTCCGATGGATCGTGCGGCCGCGATCACCGCGGGTGTCAGCAGCACGACGGTGGCGTCGAGGCTCAGGACCGCCGTGGTCAGGGCGGCGGCGCCGAACACATAGATCAGCAACCGGTGTGGATCGGCGAGGGATTTTTGCTGCAGGATCTGGCTGACCCAGCGAAAGACGCCGAGAGCATCGGCGGCATGAGCGAGAACCAGCACGGCAACCAGGAAGACGACGGTGGGTGCCATGCTCGCCAGTTCGTCGCGGGCTTCGTCGAGAGTTACGACGCCGGTCAGGAGAACGACGACAGCTGCCGGCCCGGCGATGACGATCTCGGGAAGCCCGCGTGGACGCACTATCGCGAAGACGAGGACGAGGGCGACGAGCAGGATCGGTAGAAGAGTCACGCGATGGTGCTCCGTGTCGGGGCGAGCGTCATTTGAGCAGTTTGTAGAGCGTGTTCAGGTTTCGGGTTGTGGTGAACGCCTTGAACTTCGGTTTTCCGGTGTTCCTGCCGAACGCGCTCTTGACGGTCTGCCCCTTCTCGACCTCCCAGTACAGGACTCCGTCGCCTGCCGCCACACGCTCGACCGAGGCATCGAGTTGCGCTGCTGCAGTGCTCAATTCCTCCAGGATTTCCGGCTCGGAGGCAACCATCGCATAAGCATGCCAACCCTCGCGTTCGCGCTCGAACGGGTAGTTGTCCACGATCGCCTGCAGTGTCGGAAGGTCGAGGACGAACACCCAAGCCTCGTAGCCGAACTCGCGGGCAAGGGCGGATTCGATCTGTTTCTTCAGCGTCGGGATGTCGGTGCTCGGACTGTCGAACAGAACGTTGCCTGAGGCCAACACGGTTTTCACCCCTTGGAATCCGAGGTCACCGAAGACTCTCGCCAGGTCCGCCATCTTGATGTTGATGCCGCCCACGTTGATACCGCGTAGCAGGGCCACGTACCGAGTCATACGGTGACCATAGTGCCGGCCACCGACAGGCGCCCGGTAGCATACGGGGGCGGACGAGTTGGCCGGGCGGCCGCGGCTTCTGGAACCAGCGCGTATCGCGCACAGGCCTGGGGCCGAGGAAAGTCCGGACTCCACAGAGCAGGGCGGTTGTTAACGGCAACCCGAGGCAACTCGCGGGACAGTGCCACAGAAAACAGACCGCCTGCCTTTCGAGGCAGGTAAGGGTGAAACGGTGCGGTAAGAGCGCACCAGCACCTCGGGTGACCGGGGTGGCTAGGTAAACCCCGCCCGGAGCAAGGTTGAAGGTCGCATCGCTCGCGGTGCGGCTGCGCAGGTGTTCGAGGGCTGCTCGCCCGAGCCTGCGGGTGAACCGCTCGAGGCACCCGGCGACGGTGTGCCCAGATGGATGGTCGCCACTCGGCACTTCGGTGCCGCAGGACAGGATCCGGCTTACACGCCGACTCGTCCGCCCGCGATCTGCACAGTGAGAAAAAGAAGACCCCCACCGGATCGGTGGGGGTCTTCTTTGTTCGAAAAGCTGTCAGACAGGCTTGATGACCAGCAGCGTAGCCCAGTACGTTGCCGCGTCATGGCCCATGAGCGGGAGGAGGTAATCGTAAAGAATTGCGGACATGCGCACTCCATTTTCTGTTCGTAGCTTGTGTTGGGCATTCAAGCAGAACTCACCGTTCGAATGTCCGGTTCTCACCTGCCAGGCCAAGTAGAAAGAATATCAGTCTCACAGCGATCTACAAGCTTCTATCTCACTCTGATGTCACACTGTGGATATGACTGATGAAGATCGACTCTGGTACTTCGACGTGTCCGACGGTTCCGTCACGCAGGGAAAGGGTGCGTCCTCGCTGACGAGGATGGGGCCGTACCCTGATCGGGACTCTGCCGAGCATGCATTGAAGATCGCTGCCGAACGCAACAAAGCCGCCGATCGGGCAGACGAAGACTGGAACAACTGAGCCTTGGAATAACTGAGCCTTGGAACAGTCGGGACTCGAACAACTGGGACCGGTACTGCTGCTACACCGGCCCGAACCGATCATGGAGGATGCGTGCCCGCAAGTCGAATGATGGTGCAGGGAATCGACTTCGGAGTGGTTCGGGCGGAGTTCGACTTGCCAGGAGCATTCTCGGCTGCGGCGCAGGCCGAGGCCGAGAATGCCGTGGATCGTTTCGGTGCCGGGCGTGTCGACGAAACGGGTATCGCCTTCGTGACCATCGACCCTCCCGGATCGATGGACCTCGACCAGGCAGTGCACATCGAGAAGATCTCGACCGGGTACGTCGTGCACTACGCGATCGCCGACGTCGCGGCGGTGGTGACGCCGGGTGGCGCTCTCGACATCGAAACCCGCAAGCGGGGCCAAACCTTCTATCTCCCGGACGGTTCCGTCCCGCTGCATCCCCGAGCGTTGTCGGAGGGATCGGCGAGTCTGCTGCCGGACGTGGTTCGTCCCGCCGCGCTGTGGCGGATCGAACTCGACGCGCAGGCCGAGCCGACGTCGTGGCAGGTGAGACGCGCTCTGGTGAAATCGGTGGCACGTCTGGACTATTCGACCGTGCAGCGCGATGCCGACGCGGGAACCTTGCATCCGTCCATCGCCGCACTACCGGAGTTCGGACGATTGCGCAGTGTCTCGGCGGTTGCCAGGGGTGCCATCGAGCTGAAACTGCCCGAGCAGTCAGTGGTTCGGGATCAGCCGGAGGACGAGTCCTCGGCTCGCTGGCGGATCGAACTGGAGCCACGCACCGAAGCGGACGACTGGAACGCAGAAGTGTCGCTGCTGACCGGGATGTGTGCCGGCCGCATGATGATCGACGCAGGTATCGGGTTGCTTCGCACGCTGCCACCGGCCGAGGAGTCCGCGGTTCGGACCTTGCGGAGAACTGCAGTGGCGCTGGGTATCACGTGGCCGGAGGGGCAAAGCGTCGGGCAGATTCTTGCCGGACTCGATTCCAACGAGCCGTCGACTATGGCGCTGATGTCGGTTGCGCCGTCGTTGCTGCGCGGGGCAGACTACGCGGCCTTCGACGGCCGACTACCGGAGTTGACGGTGCATGCGGGGATCGGAGCGCCCTACGCTCACGTGACTGCTCCGCTGCGCCGGCTGTCCGATCGTTTCAGCACCGAGGTGTGTCTGGCGATCACAGCTGGTACGCCGGTACCGGAATGGGCGCGCACTGCACTTCCCGAGCTGCCCGACATCATGAGTGGGTCCGACTCGCTGGCGAACAAGGTCGACCGTGCGTGCATCGATCTGACCGAGTCCACGCTGCTCGACGGCCGGGTCGGCGAGGTCTTCGACGCAGTGGTGATGCGCGCCAAGGACGGAAAGCGCTCGGCGGAAGTGTTTGTCCCGTCGGTCGTCGTGATTGCGAAATGCGTCGGAACGCCCGACGACGGTGAGCGCGCAAAGGTGCGACTCACCGCCGTCGACACCGTCAAACGGACGGTGGAGTTCACGTTCCCGGCGTAGCGAGCTACCGGTAAGAATCGGTGGCTTCCACCAAGTGATGTGCGATGCCGGGCTCCATCGCGGAGTGTCCGGCGTCGTCGACGATCACGAGCTTGGATTCGGGCCACGCCTTGTGCAGCGCCCACGCGCTGGTGGCGGGGCAGACGACGTCGTAGCGGCCCTGGACGATCGTCCCCGGAATGCCGTGCAGTGCGGAGCTTTTGCGTAGGAGCTGACCCTCGTCGAAGAATCCGCCGTTGACGAAGTAGTGGTTCTCGATACGGGCGAAAGCCAAGGCGAATCGGGTCTCGGAGTTCTGTTCGATCTTGTCCGCCTGTGGGTACAGGTAGCTCGTCGATCCTTCCCAGGCCGACCAGGCGATCGCTGCCCGGGCTGCGACGTCGGGGTCTTCGGAATGGAGCAGTTGGTGATAGACCGCGACGAGGTCTTCGCCGCGCTGCGCCTCGGGTACCGGTTCGAGGAATTTGTCCCAGCGCTCCGGGAAGATGTTTCCCGCGCCGCCATTGTAGTACCAGTCGATCTCGCTACGACGCAGGAGGAAGATCCCGCGCAGGACCAGCTCAGTGACGCGCGTAGGAAACGTTTCGGCGTAGGCGATGGACAGCGTGGAACCCCAGGACCCGCCGAAAACCATCCACTTGTCGATCGAAAGATGTCCGCGCAGGGCTTCGATGTCGGCCAGCAGCTTGTCCGTCGTGTTCACCGACAGGTCGGCGCCGTCGGCAACGTGAGGGGTGGACCGCCCGCAGCCGCGCTGGTCGAGTAGAACGATGCGGTATGCGGCCGGATCGAAGAACTGGCGTACCGCCGGTTGCGCACCACCGCCGGGGCCACCGTGCAGGAACACCACCGGCTTGCCGTCCGGATTTCCGCTGACTTCCCAGTACATGCTCTGGCCGTCACCGACATCGAGGAAGCCGGTGACGAAAGGCTCGATCGGGGGATACAGACTCCGGAGAGTCGACGGCTGCGCGGAAGTGTCGGTCATCAGAAGCCCACCAGGCCGGAGGCGAGATCGGGGATCTCGAGTGCGGAAATCGCGCCGCTCCGGACGTCGGGGCACGCGGCTGAGGTTGCCGCGTCGATGCTTTCGCGGTTCTGAGCGAGATCGAGCAGGTTGATGCCGTTCTGCGTCGCCCACGTGATGACGATCGTGTTCAGTCCGCCCTTGCCGAGCGTCGGGGTGACGGTCCGCCAGTTCTGCAGCTGCCCTTCCATATCCGAGCACAACTGCTGGACTTGAGCGTCGGTGAACGTCGAACCGGACGCGGTTGTTGCCGGCGCCGTCGTGGTGGAACTCGCGGGCGTAGTGCTGCTGGGCGCGGGAGAGTTGGTGGACCCTCCCGCGCATCCGCTCAGCACCGTGACGAGAGCTGCCGCGCCGACTACAGCTGCGGCAGTAGAACTTCGACGGTTACCGATCATTGAACGCACCCCTGGCTGGTTGAGAGACAGGCGGCGTTCGCCGGTCTCGGATCAGAAACTGTGTTCTGCGGCCGGGAAAGCGCCAGTGCGAACTTCTGATGCATAGGCTGCGGCTGCGGAACGCAGTTCGTCACCGACGTTACCGAAACGCTTGACGAACTTGGCTGTCTTACCACTCGTGTAACCCGCCATGTCCTGCCAGACGAGTACCTGAGCGTCGCATTCGGAACCGGCCCCGATGCCGACGGTGGGGATGGTGAGTTTGCGGCTGACCTGGCCCGCAATCTCGGCCGGAACCATTTCCATGACGACGGAGAACGCCCCGGCTTCCTGGACTGCAATGGCGTCCGCCACAAGTTGCTCGGCCGCGTCGCCACGACCCTGGACGCGGAATCCGCCGAGCGAGTTCACGCTCTGCGGGGTGAATCCGACGTGAGCCATGACGGGGATGCCGGCCGAGGTGATAGCCGCGATCTGCTTACTCATCCGCTCACCGCCCTCGAGTTTGACGGCGTGCGCGAGGCCTTCCTTCATGAACCGTGTCGCAGTCGCAAGGGCCTGCTCGGCGGAACCCTCGTAGGTGCCGAAGGGGAGGTCGGCGACGACGAGTGCGTGCGGCGCGCCGCGAACCACGCCACGCACGAGCGGGAGCAGTTCGTCGACGGTGATCGGCACGGTGGTGTCGTAGCCGTAGACGACGTTGGCGGCAGAGTCGCCGACGAGCAGCACCGGGATGCCTGCGTCTTCGAAGATGCGTGCCGTGGAGTAGTCGTAAGCGGTGAGCATCGACCAGCGTTCGCCGTTCTGCTTCATCTCGGCGAGGTGGTGAATGCGCGTCTTACGCTTCGGTGCATCGGTAGAGCTTGCAGTGGGTACAGAAACTGCACTGGGTACAGAACCGTAGAGAGGTGTTTCGGACATCGTTGTCCCTTTCTGGCCTCGAGGCCCTGAGCGTTGATCGCCTTCGGGTCCCCGGGTGTGGGTGATGACGTGTTCAGTCTGCCACCGGACATCGCCGACACGAATAGTTGACGGGGTGCAATGGGTCACATCACCGCGCGCGTATCAGGTAGGTGCCGAGACGAGGCGAACCGCTGGCTATCGCGGTTTCCTGGCACCATCGATGGCATGTCGAAGTTCGTTCGCCTCTCCGGTGCCCTCGCCGGAAGCGCAGCAGTGCTCGTGTTGGTTGTCGGTTGCACCAGTTCGGAAGGCACGCCCGAATCAGTGGAACCTGCTGGTTCTGCCGCGTCCGCGGTGCCGTCCGGCCTCGAGAAATTCTACGAGCAGACGCTCGACTGGGGTTCGTGCGACCAATTTGTCGAAGAAGGAACTGCGCCGCTGGGGCGTGGGATCGACTGCGCCGAGGTGAGCGTTCCCGTCGACTACGCGAATCCGAACGGCGACACCGCGAAGGTGGTGATCTCGCGTTCGAAGGCAACCGGCGACCGCATCGGCTCACTGTTGCTGAACCCCGGCGGGCCGGGTGGGTCCGGGCTGTCGATGGCGACCTCGGGTTCGGGCACCGAATTGCAGGAACGTTTCGACATGATCGGCTTCGATCCGCGGGGGATCGGGGCGTCGACCCCGCAGGTTCGGTGTTTGACGCCGGAGGAGACCGACGCGGAGCGTGCGGAGGTCAACGTCGACATGACGCCGGAGGGCATCGCTCTCGCCGAGGCGGACAGCAAGGACTACGCCGCCAAGTGCGCTGAGCGGACCGGTACGGAGTTCCTCGCTCATGTCGGTACCTACGAGGTGGTGCGAGATATGGACGTCATTCGGGGCGTTCTCGGCGATCCGAAGATGAACTACCTCGGGTTCTCGTACGGGACCCGGCTCGGATCCACGTACGCGGAAACCTTTCCGCAGAACGTCCGAGCGATGGTCCTCGACGGCGCGCTCGACCCCGAGCAGGATCCGGTCGACGAAGTGGTCTTGCAGGGGCAGGGCTTCCAAGGCGCGTTCGACGCCTTTGTCGCCGACTGTGTCTCGCGAACGGATTGCCCGCTGGGTGATGATCCGGCGCAGGCGCAGGCACGCTTTCAGGCACTCGTCGATCCGTTGATCGAGAAGCCGGCACAGACCACCGATCCGCGCGGGCTGAGTTATTCCGACGCGATCACGGGCGTGCAGCAAGCTCTGTACTCGCCACAGTTGTGGACGCCGCTGCGTGGGGGTCTGTCGAGTCTGGCCGACGGACGCGGCGACTCGCTGCTCAATCTCGCCGACATGTACGAAGGCCGTGAGGATGACGGCAGCTACTCCAACATCAACGACGCGTTCAACGCCATTCGCTGCGTGGACGATCCGGCAACCACCGACCGCGCCGAGGCCGGCGAATCCGACACTCGGTACCGCGAGGCGGCGCCGTTCCTCGACGACGGCCGCGGGACGGGTCAAGCGCCGCTCGACCTGTGCGCGTTCTGGCCCGTTCCGGCTACCGGCAGCCCTCACGCGCTCGACCCCCAGGCACTCGCTGACGCCGGTCTGCCGCAGCTGGTCGTCGTGTCCACGACGCAGGATCCGGCGACCCCGTATCAGGCGGGAGTGGATCTCGCGAAGCAGTTGGGCGCTGCTCTGATCACGTTCGACGGAACCCAACACACGGTGGTTCTGGACGGAAACTCCTGCGTCGACGATGCCGTCGTCGACTACTTCGTTTACTTGAAGGCTCCGGAAGAGGGTCTGACATGTTAGCCGGCGCGGCGCCGTACGCTGCGCCTATTCGATGGTGACCAATCACTCTGTTAACCGGGACCACTGATGTAACACAGATTTAACGTGGCTTGCTTAGTCTCGCGTGCATGGATCGCCAAAAAGAATTCGTGCTTCGTACCCTGGAAGAGCGCGACATTCGGTTTGTCCGCTTGTGGTTCACCGATGTTCTCGGGTACCTCAAATCGGTGGCGATCGCCCCCGCCGAACTCGAAGGCGCCTTCGAGGAGGGAATCGGATTCGACGGTTCCGCCATCGAGGGATTCTCACGAGTCTCCGAAGCCGACACCGTCGCTCGGCCCGACGCCTCGACATTCCAGATCCTGCCGTGGGCGCACAAGGACGGTGCGCAGCATTCCGCTCGCATGTTCTGCGACATCACGATGCCCGACGGTTCGCCGTCGTGGGCCGATCCGCGCCACGTACTGCGTCGCCAGCTGAGCAAGGCCAGCGACTTGGGCTTCAGCTGCTACGTCCACCCGGAAATCGAGTTCTTCCTTCTGGAGAACGGCCCGATCGACGGCACTCCACCGATCCCGGCCGACTCGGGCGGATACTTCGACCAGGCCGTGCACGATTCGGCTCCGAATTTCCGCCGCCACGCCATCGACGCACTCGAGTCGATGGGCATCTCGGTCGAGTTCAGCCACCACGAGGCCGCGCCGGGTCAGCAGGAGATCGATCTGCGCTACGCCGACGCACTCTCGATGGCCGACAACGTGATGACGTTTCGGTACGTCGTCAAGGAGGTCGCGATCGGTGAAGGCGTCCGGGCGAGCTTCATGCCCAAGCCGTTCAGCGATCAGGCCGGCTCCGCGATGCACACCCACATGAGCCTGTTCGAGGGCGACACCAACGCCTTCCACAATCCGGACGATCCGATGCAGCTCTCCGAGACCGGCAAGGCGTTCATCGCCGGCATCCTCGAGCACGCCAACGAGATCAGTGCGGTCACGAACCAGTGGGTCAACTCGTACAAGCGACTCGTCCACGGGGGAGAGGCACCCACTGCTGCGTCGTGGGGCCCGTCCAACCGATCGGCTCTCATTCGCGTCCCGATGTACACGCCCAACAAGGCGTCCTCGCGCCGCGTCGAGATCCGTAGCCCAGACTCGGCCTGCAACCCGTACCTGACTTTCGCGGTCCTGCTTGCTGCCGGTCTTCGCGGCATCGAGAAGGGCTACACCTTGCCGCCCGAGGCAGAAGACGACGTGTGGTCGTTGACCTCCGCCGAGCGCCGCGCCATGGGTTACAAGGAACTGCCGAGCAACTTGGACAGCGCTCTGCGCGAGATGGAGAAGTCGGAGCTCGTGGCCGAAGCACTCGGCGAGCACGTCTTCGATTTCTTCCTGCGCAACAAGCGTCGTGAGTGGGAGGAATACCGCAGCCACGTGACGCCGTTCGAGCTCAAGACCTACCTCGGTCTGTGACGGTGAAACCGCCCGCTGCGAGATCAGCAGTTCCAGGACCGGGTCGACTCGGGCTGGTCGAGCCCACCGCTGCCGACGAGTTGCGTCAGCTCGGTTGGGTCGACGCCGAGAGCATCGAACTCTTGTGGTCGCTGTCGCGTGCCGCGAACGCCGACCTCGCTCTGCGCACCCTTGTGCGGATCAAGGACGGGCTCGGCGACGGGTGGCGCGAACTCGATCAGGTCCTGCGCAAGGACAAGAGCCTGCGCGGCCGTTTGTTCGCACTGGTGGGTGCGTCGTCGGCCTTCGGCGACCACCTGGCCGCGGATCCGATCGGCTGGAAACTGCTCGACGGCACCGCTCTGCCGACCAAGGACGAGGCGACTGCAGCGTTGCTCGAGGTCGTGGGTGCAACTGTCGACGAGGGTGCCACCGAAGGTTCATTGACCTACCGCGCCACGGTAACCGGGCCGGAAGCTGTTGTTGCTCTGCGTAAGAGCTACAAGGACCAGTTGATGCTGCTGGCTGCGGCTGATCTTGCGGCGACCGTCGAGAACGAACCCGTAGTTCCGTATCAGACTGTGGGGCACCAGCTTTCCGATCTGGCCGACGCCGCGCTGACCGCTGCACTTGCGGTGGCCATCGCAACGGTGTGTCCCGAGGGCAGCTGTCCGATCCGGCTCGCCGTGATCGCCATGGGCAAATGTGGTGCGCGCGAGCTGAACTACGTCTCCGACGTCGACGTGGTGTTCGTCGCCGAACCGGCCGATGCGACGGCCAGTCGCGTTGCCGGTGAGATGATGCGTATCGGTACCTCCGCATTCTTCGAGGTCGATGCTGCGCTGCGGCCCGAAGGCAAGCGCGGAGAATTGGTTCGCTCCCTCGAATCCCACATCACGTACTACAAGCGCTGGGCCAAGACCTGGGAGTTCCAGGCACTGCTCAAGGCTCGTCCGATGACCGGCGACATGGAGCTCGGTCGCCAGTACTCCGAGGCGATGAGCCCGATGGTGTGGATCGCCTCCGAGCGCGAGGACTTCGTCCCCGAAGTCCAGGCCATGCGTCGACGCGTCGAGGAAATGGTTCCCCCCGAACTGCGTGAGCGCGAACTCAAACTCGGCCGCGGAAGTTTGCGCGACGTCGAATTCGCCGTCCAACTCCTGCAATTGGTGCACGGGCGCGCTGACAGTTCGTTGCATGTCCAGAGCACCGTCGATGCACTGACTGCATTGGCGGCGGGTGGATACGTCGGCCGCGACGACGCCGCCAACCTGACTGCGTCGTACGAATTCCTGCGTCTGCTCGAGCACCGTCTGCAGTTACAGAAGCTCAAGCGCACACACACCCTGCCGCCGCCGGACGACGAGGAAGCGCTGCGTTGGCTGGCCCGCGCCGCGCACATGCGACCCGACGGTCGTCTGGATTCCCTGGGAGTCCTGCGCGCCGAGATCAAGCGGAATTCGCATCGGATTCGCCGCCTGCACGCCAAGTTGTTCTACCGCCCGCTTCTCGAATCGGTGGCGCGGATGGACAAGGAAGCACTGGTCCTGGGGCCAGAAGCCGCGGTTCGCCAGTTGGCCGCTCTCGGTTACACGGCACCCGAGCATGCTCTCGGGCATCTGACTGCACTGACGAGTGGCGCTTCACGCAAGGGTCGCATTCAAGCGCTCCTGTTGCCGACTCTGCTCGAATCACTCGCGGACACACCGGATCCCGATGCCGGTCTGCTCGCTTACCGCAGGCTCTCGGACGCGCTCGTCGACCAGACGTGGTTCCTGCGCCTGCTCCGCGACGAGGCTGCGGTGGCCGAGCGTCTGATGACCGTGCTGGGCTCGTCGGCGTACCTACCCGACCTGCTCATCAAGGCTCCCGACGTGATTCGCTTGTTCGCGGATTCGCCGAGTGGACCGCGCCTGGTCGAGCCGAAGCCCGAGGACGTCGCTCGCGGAATCCTCACCGCCTCCGGCCGACACAGTGATCCCAATCGTGCTGTTGCTGCGGCCCGCTCGCTGCGGCGACACGAACTTGCGCGAATCGCGTCGGCCGACATCCTCGGCATGCTCGATGTTCCTGCAGTCTGCAAGGCGCTGTCCTCGGTGTGGGCCGCGGTGCTCAATGCATCGCTCTCCGCGGTGATCAAGGCCAGCGTCACCGAACTCGGGACCGAGGCGCCGGCCAGTTTCTCCGTCATCGGCATGGGCCGACTCGGCGGCGGCGAACTCGGCTACGGATCCGATGCGGACGTTCTGTTCGTGTGCGAACCCCGCGAGGGCGTCGACGAGACCGTTGCGGTCAAGTGGGCCAACAGCATTGCCGACAAGGTGCGCAAGCTTCTCGGGGCACCGAGTACAGATCCACCGCTCGAGGTCGACACCGGACTGCGCCCGGAAGGTCGCAACGGACCGATGGTACGAACCCTGGAGTCTTACGACGCGTACTACGCGAAGTGGGCTCAGGCGTGGGAGATTCAAGCACTCCTTCGTGCGCACCCGGTGGCCGGTGATCCTGAATTGGGACTGCGGTTCCTGCACATGATCGACAAGACCCGCTACCCCGAAGGCGGCGTCAGTGACGCGGCGGTGCGCGAGATCCGGCGCATCAAGGCGCGAGTCGATTCCGAAAGGCTTCCTCGCGGAGCCGATCCGGCGACGCACACCAAACTGGGTCGCGGCGGCTTGGCCGACATCGAGTGGACTGTGCAATTGCTGCAGCTGCGCCACGCCGACAAGATCGAGTCGCTGCACAACACGTCGACGCTGGAGACTCTCGACGCCATCGGCGCCGCGGAACTGCTCAGCGAAGGTGACGTCGAACTGCTGCGTGACGCCTGGATCACCGCGACGAAGGCACGCAACTGCCTCGTTCTGGTGCGGGGGAAGCCGACCGATCAGCTTCCCGGCCCGGGCCGTGTTCTCGCGGCGGTGGCGCAGGTCGCTGGATACGGCGACGACGCAGGGGAATTCCTCGACAATTACCTGCGCATCACGCGTCGGGCAAAAGCAGTGGTGGAGAGGGTCTTCGGCGGGGAGTAGCGTTTTTGCTCAGTCTTGGCGAACCGGCGCATTCGCGGCGAACTTGCGGACTTCGGCGTCCTGCCACACGTGGGCGGGAACTCCGCCGCCGAGTAGCTCGCGCGCGAGCGCGGGTTGCCCGCCGATCGGTACGTCGCTGCCCGCGATGATCATGTTGCCGTAGCGGCGGCCCTTGAGCATCGCGGGATCGGCGATGATCGCCATGCGTTCGAACTGTGCGCCGATGGTTGCGGCCTCGCTGCGCGCGCCCTGGAGATCCGGGGTGTCGCCGCAGTTGACGATGTAGATGCCGCCCGGTGCGAGCACGCGTCGTACGTGGGTGGTGAATTGCGCCGTCGTCAGTGGTGTCGGAGTTGTGCTGCCGGCGAAGACATCTCGAATCACGATGTCCCGGGTGGACTCGGTGAGAGTTTCGGTGACGGCGCGGGCTTCTCCGACGCGGATGCGCAGAAGAGGCGCGCGCGGGAGGTCGAACCAATCGCGTACGAGTTCCGCCAGAGCACCGTCGATTTCGACCACCACCTGACGCGCGTCAGGGTACGTGGCGGCGAAGTATCTGGCCATGGAGCAGGCGCCACCGCCGAGATGAAGCACCCGCAGGCGCTCGGCCTTGTCACGTTCGGAATCGACCAGATGAGCGATCCACCGCATGTACTCGAAATCGAGCACCGTGGGATCCGCGACGTTCACGTGGGAACTGGGCACTCCGTTGATCTGGATGATCCAGCTGTCGTCGGAGTACTGATCGCGGACTAGTTCGCACGTCCCGGTATCGATCGGAAAAGTGCCGGCGACGGGACCGGACTCGCCTCGCTCGGGAGTACTGCTGCGAGTTCTGGTCTTGCGAGTTCCCTTGGCCACTGTGTCCATGTTAGCCGTGCGCCTTTTTGGTAGTGCCCACTACCAAAAAGGCACACGGACCGACGGTATTCTCGGGCTACTTCAGGCACACTCGTACATGGAGTGTGATCGGCGACACAAATGCCGGCGCGTTCTTTCGTCGTCCGTGCATCACGAAGAATTTCGAGGAGTGCAGGTGAAGGTCAAGGCAGCGGTAGTCAAGGCGCCAGGTCAGGCGTGGGAGATCGAAGAGGTCGAGCTGGGGGACCCGGTCTCGGGTGAGGTGCAGGTCCGACTCGCCGCATCGGGGCTGTGCCATTCGGACGAACATTTGCGTACGGGCGCCAGCCCGCTGCCCTTCTACCCGGCCCTGGGCGGGCACGAAGGCGCCGGAGTGGTGACGAAGGTCGGACCGGGTGTCGCGAGCGTCGAAGAAGGCGACCACGTGGTTCTCGCCTTCATCCCGGCGTGCGGACGTTGTCCGTCTTGCGCGAAGGGTCTGCAGAACATCTGCGACGAGGGAGCCGGCCTGTTGACCGGGCAGGCGATCTCCGACAAGACGTACCGCGTCACCCTCGACGACGAGCCGGTCATCCAGATGTGCCTGCTCGGAACATTTTCGCCGTACGTGACCGTCAACGAGGCGTCGGTGATCAAGATCGAGAAGGACATCCCGCTCGACAAGGCGGCCTTGCTCGGCTGCGGTGTTGCCACCGGTTGGGGATCGGCCACCGCGATCGGTGGAGCCAAGGTCGGCGACACGGTGGTGGTCGTCGGCGTCGGCGGCGTCGGAATCAACTCGGTGCAGGGTGCGGCGTCCGCCGGAGCACGATTTGTGATCGCGATCGATCCCGTCGAGTTCAAGCGCGACAAGGCAAAGGAATTCGGCGCCACACACACTTTTGCCTCCCTCGAGGAAGCGCTACCGGTGATCGGCGAGATCACCTGGGGCAAGATGGCCGACGTCACCGTGATCACCGTGGGCGAGATTCACGGCGACATCATTCAGCCCGCGCTCAGCGCGACGGGCAAGGGTGGCCAGGTCGTGGTCGTCGGAATGGGGCATTACGCAGATTCGCAGGTGACGCTCAGCCTCTTCGAGCTGACCCTTCTGCAGAAGCGTTTGCAGGGAGCCATCTTCGGCGGGGTAGGGCCACGGTCCCAGATTCCCAAGTTGCTCGATCACTACCGAAGCGGCGCACTCAAACTCGACGAGTTGGTGACCAAGACTTACAAGCTCGAGGAGATCAACGAGGGGTACGCCGACATGCTCGAAGGAAAGAATCTGCGCGGGATGATCGTCTACACGGAGGACGATTACTGATCGTTTCCCTTTGACTGAAGGCTCCGGCCCGGCACGACGCTTCGTGGTGTCGGGCCGGAGTCTTCTGCCCCCACGCACATTTCTGTCGATCGATGAGTCGACTGCCCCCGTAGTGGGCACTCGCAGAGTGAGGAAACCGGGCACCGTGTCCGGATCTCAGTCCACGACTCGACAGAGAAGAGCAGAGCATGCCCTACATCACCACCTCAGACGGAACCGAGATCTACTACACCGAGCACGGCGTCGGCCGGCCGATCGTCCTCAGCCACGGGTGGCCGCTGAGTTCTGACGCGTGGCAGGTCGAGATGAAGTTGTTCGCCGACGCCGGGTACCGGACTATCGCGCACGATCGTCGAGGACACGGTCGCTCGTCGAAGACGTACACCGGCAACGACATGGATACATATGCCAAGGACCTGGCTGAGCTGATCGACACACTCGACCTGAAAGACCTGGTCCTGGTTGGCCATTCGACCGGCGGCGGGGAAGTGGTCCGGTACGCGGCGCAGCACGGCAAAGGGCGCGTGGCCAAGGTGATCACCGCCGGCGCCGTACCGCCGATCATGGTCAAGTCGGACGGCAACCCCGAAGGCACACCGATCGAGGTCTTCGACGGCATCCGTGAGGGAGTTCTGCGAGACCGATCGCAGTTCTACAAGGATCTCAGCGAGAGCTTTTACGGCGCGAACCGCGAAGGTGCCGACGTCTCGCAAGGGGCGAAGGACGACTTCTGGCGGCAAGGTATGTTGGTCAACCTCGCCGCGGCCTACGACTGCGTCAAGGCATTCTCGGAGACGGACCAGACCTCCGATCTCGAAGCCATCGACGTTCCGTTCCTCATCGCTCAGGGCGACGACGATCAGATCGTGCCGATCGGCGCAGCGGCCGAGAAGGCGATCAAGCTGGTGAAGAAGGGCACGCTGAAGGTGTATCCGGGCGCACCTCACGGTATCTACGGCTCATATCAGAAGACACTGGACCAGGACATTCTCGCGTTCATCGAGGACTGACGTCAGCGAGGCGGAAGGGAGCGGAGTCGAAAGGACCAGAGTGGGAAGGATAAAATTGCCATGTCTACACACGTTGCCTCACTACGCAATGGCCCCAGTGTCTTCGAGAACGAACTCGGGTCGATCTCGCAGCTCGACACGAGTTCGTTGCCGATCCTGTCCGGTCTGTCGATCAAACGAATTGTTCTCGGTCCCGGCGCGATCCGTGAACCACAATGGAACGTCAACGCGAACCAGATCGCCTACGTCACCAGCGGAACCGTGCTCGTCTCGATGTTGGGCAATGCTGACGAGTTCGCCAGTTTCGTGGTGCGAGCGGGGCAGATGTATCACGTCGAATCCGGCGCGATTTATCACATCGAGAATGTCGGAGAGGAGGAGGCGGAGATCATCGCCGCCCTGCGTACTTCTCTGCCGCAGCACTTTTCGTTGCAGAGTAGCGTCAGCGCAATGTCGAACGCGGTGCTCGGCAATACGTACGATCTCGCCGCATCGGCCTTCGACGTCTTCGGTAGAGCCGATGCGTCCCAGATAGTTCGGCGGGACGGCGCCGCCGTCGTTCCCGATACCGCCGGCCTTCCCAACGCGCATCTCTTCGATCTCGAAGGCCAGATCGCGCCTCTCGCATATCCGTACGGACAGGCGAAAGTGGCGCGAAAGCAGTATTGGGCGGCGCTGGAGGATCTTTCGATGTACTCGTTGACTATTCGCGAGAGTGGAATGCGTGAGCCACACTGGCATCCCGTCACTGCCGAAATGGGATACGTGCATCGTGGTCACGGGCGGATGACGGTCCTCGATCCGGACGGTTCGCTCGACACCTACCTGCTGGAGCCCGGTCAGGTGTATTTCGTTCCGCGTGCCTATCCCCATCATATCGAGGTTCTAGGCGACGAGGACATCAATTTCCTCATCTTCTTCGACCAGCCGACACCGGGCGACATAGGCTACCGTGCAACGGCTTCCGCGTTCTCGCGCAGCGTTCTCTCGGCCTCGTTCGGCGTTCCGGAGCGGGAGCTGCCGCACTTCCCTTTCACTCCGATCGATCCGCTCATCGTCTCGCGGATCAATCCGATCGACCGCCAGCACTGACCGGCAAGGACGCCCATCATGGCCACCACGCTCACCGTGACCGATCACGGGACGATGCTCGACTTCACGTACGAGGACGCCCTCCGCTATCACGGTCCGCAGGCCCCGGGCGGCGTGGCGCATGCCTACAAGGTTCTCGAGCGCGCTCTCGGTGTGCTCGGCGGGGAAGGCTCCGTCGAGCGTCGCGAGCTGGTCGTCACCACCGCACACGGCGGACCAGGAGTGCGCGATGCGTTCGAGTTGGTCACGCGCGCGGTGACCGAAGGGCGGTACACCGTTGACAGTTCCTTGGCCAGGCGTGAACGTGGAAATACGCTCGCGCTGTATGTATTTCGGATCACCTATCGCGGCGCGAGCGTCACGCTGACTGTTCGGGAGGGGTTCGTCGTCGACGAGTTCATTACTCTGTCCCGTAAGTCCGACCGGACGGCCGAAGACGAGTCACGGCTGACAGAGCTCAAGCAGGAGATGGCGGATCGAGTGATGTCGAGCCCGGCCGAGAGCGTGTACGACGTCGACACCGGCACGCTCCCCGTCTGAGCGACGGCGGCGCAGGCGTCAGTGTGCAGAACTCGGGGCTGTCTGAAGTCAGCGGCTGGCGAACATCCTTATTCGTTGGTCGCGGCTGCGCTCGAGATGGTTGCGCATGTGACCACGTGCGGACGATTCGTCCCGGGCGCGGATGGCGTTCAGGATCTCTTGATGCTCCGAATTGAGCAGGTCAGGTTCGCCGTAGTTCGACGGCGGGCCGCTGTCGTAGATTCGCAATTGGGTGGTGAGGCGGATCAGCAATGAGGTGATCGTGGAATTGTGGGCGGCCTGCCAGAGGGCCTCGTGAAACTTGAAGTTTCCGGCACGAACCTCGGTGCCTTCTGTTGCAGTGCAGCAGAACTCGTGCAATCCGTCCAGGCGGGCAAGGTCGAGATCGCTGTGGCGGAGTGCGGCGGCGCCGGCGGCTTCCGATTCGAGGGCAACCCGCGCTGCGTAGATTTCGATGACGTCCTCGGGTGTGCCGGAACGGACACGAAAACCGCGGGCGGCTCGTTCGAGTAGACCGTCGTGCGCGAGCCAGTTGAGTGCCTCGCGGATCGGGGTACGCGATGCGCCGTACGATTCGCACAATTGAGTCTCGTGCAGCGGAGAGCCCTGGGGGAACTTGCCGGCCAGGATGTCGGCTCGCAGGCGCAGGTACTGCCGCGAGGTCTGATCGGACCGGCCCAGCGCAGCCTCCGGCACCAGCAGATCGGTGGTGCTCGTATCGGCGTCGAGATCCATGTGTCCTCATTCCTGTGCATGCAAGTAGAGCGCGTTCGATTATGCCATCGGCGACGAGTGAGTACTTGCGTATACGCTAGTGCTCATTTAGGTTCGTGCTTGTTCGTTTCCGAGGGAGAGGGTCCGAAGTGGCTGGAGAGACCGCGTCGCCGCTGGTGAGTGCTGCTGAACTCGACGCGATGCTGCGCGAGGGAGGCGTCGCTGTGCTCGACGCGACGGTTCATTTTCCTCCCGCGCGATTCGACGGCGACTATCGCCCGGAGTCCGGGTACGACGGCTGGGTTTCCTCGCACATCCCGGGTTCCCGACACGTCGACCTCATGGACGTCTTTTCCGAAAGGGAAGCGGCGCTGCATTTCACACGCCCGTCAACGGAGCAGTTGATGTCCGATCTCCAATCCAGTGGTATCGAACCGGGTGCGACAATCGTGATCTACGACCAGGGTTCGACCACTTGGGCATCACGGCTCTGGTGGGTGTTTCGCAACGCCGGCATCGAAGCAAGGGTCCTCGACGGTGGCCTCGCCGAATGGACTCGATGCGGCTTCGCCCTCGCGAGCGGCGACGACGTCACCCACACGTCGGCGTCGAAGCGTTGGAGTGTGACGGACCTTGGCCTGTGGGTCGATCTACCTCGCGTTGCCTCACTGTCCGCAGGAGAAGAAGCCGGAACGCTGGTGTGCGCGCTGGCGCCTGAGCAGTACGAGGGGACGGAGAAGACGCGATATTCGCGACGCGGACATATTCCGTCAAGTGTGAATCTGTCTGCGAAGGGTCTTCTCGACGCCGATGCCCGGATGCTTCCGGCGGACGATGTTCGGTCGAAATCTGCTGACGTTCTACCACCCGTCGCTGAACCTGTCGTGATCTATTGCGGCGGTGGAGTTTCGGCGTGCCTGACAGCACTCGCACTGATCCGCGGCGGCTATGAGGACGTCAAGGTCTACGACGGTTCGTTGGAGGAATGGACTGCAGATCCGACTTTGCCGATGGTTGTCGGCGGTGAGCCCGGCGGCGCGCTTGCGGATGTTCGATGTCCGCGGTCCTGAATCGCCGCAGTCCTCAATTACCTCCCGTTCTGAAGGAATTCTCATGTCTGACACTGTCTCTGTCGAAACCGTCGCGTCGGCGATCGACGCACTCCGCGATCAGGTACCGCTCGTCCAGTCGCTGACCAACATCGTTTCTGCGAACTTCTTGACCAATGTTCTGCTCGCCGCCGGCGCAAGCAACGCTCACATCGACAACGTCCACGAAGCGGGTGGGTTCGCTGCCGTCGCCGGGGGAGTGCTCGTCAACCTCGGAACGCCGGACGACGGGACAGCCGAAGCTTTCCTGATAGCAGCAGAAGCGGCCCGAACTGCCGGTACGCCATGGGTTTTGGATCCCGTCGGTGTCGGCGGACTACCCTGGCGGAGCGGTATCGCTGTGGATCTGCTGCGCTTTCACCCCAGCGCCATCCGCGGGAACGCATCGGAGATCATCGCTCTGGCCGGACTCGGCGGTGACACCCGCGGCGTCGACAGTGCCTCCGATTCCGCCGACGCGGTGCCCGCCGCTCTGTCACTCTTGAAGCATGCGGATGCCGTGTCGGCATCCGGACCGGTCGACTACATCGTCGGCCGCGATGCGGGCGGTGACACCCAGGGCATCCGAGTCTCCGGTGGCAGCGCGCTGTTGCCGCGCGTGACCAGTACCGGTTGCTCTCTGGGCGGTCTTGTCGCCGCCTACCTCGCCGTCACGTCGACCGCGCTGGACGGATTGGTTGCCGCGCACACGCATGTTGCCGTGGCATCGGAGATCGCCGAGGAAAATGCCTCGGGCCCCGGTTCTTTCGCGGTCGCATACCTCGACGCGCTCTGCAGCGTGAATGCGGACACCATCCGTTCGCGTGCCCGAATTGAATCGTTCGACCTGCCGGCTGGAGTGCAGAACTGATGGGCATCAAGACATTCTGGTATCTCACCCAGGCAGACGGGGACTACCCGTGGAGCCCCGGTGGGCTGTTCCCCGTGGACGGGGCCAGGCAGATCGAGCTCGCGAAGACCATCGACGACGGCGGATTCGAAGGTGCGCTTGTTGCCACCTGGCCGAACGATCCGTTCATCTCGGCGACGTGGGCGGCAGCGCACACCACGCGCATGAAGTTCCTCGTCGCCGTCTACGCGAACATGACGCCGGCGCGACTGCTGGCGGAGAAGGCATTGACTTTCGACGCCTTCAGCGGCGGCCGACTGTTGATCAACTCGGTCAACGGACGCGAGAACATCCTGACCAAGTACGACATGAACGTGCCCCACGACGAGCGTTACGAGTTGGGGGAGCAGTACTGGGCGGACTTCCGCCGCATCTACGCCGAAGGCACGGAGTCGAACTTTCCCAACACACCACTGCGTATCGATGCGCCCGCTGGGCATCAGGTTCCGCTGTGGGGTACCGGTGATTCGCCTGCAGGCCTGGCGAATTCAGGCAAGGTGCTCGACACCTACTTGGCGATGCTGCGCGAGACTTCGTTCATCGAAGACAAATTCTCTGCCGCACGGGCGGCGGCGGAGGCAGCCGGGCGCGAGTTCACCGACTTCGGTGCGCTCACCGGTGTGATCGTTCGCCCCACCAAGGCGCAGGCGCACGACCGGTTCCGTTCGTTGTTCGAGAAGACGGGCGTCGAGCAGATCGCTCATGTCTTGGACAACGCAGTGCGTCGTCGTACTCAGGGGAAGCAAGACCTCAAGACCTTCACCGCCCGCGACGCTCAGCGGCAGGGTTGGGCGGACAAGATTGCCTCCGGCCGACTTCCGGAACCGGAGGAGTTGTACGTCGGTGACGGGCTGTACGCGGGTATCACGGCGTGGTCACCCCTCGACATCTTCGGCACCGGGTCATCGGCGGTGTATTACGTCGGCGATCCGGATTCGATCACGGACTCGGTACGCACGCTTCGCAGCCGAACCGGTTTGACTGCACTGATCCTGGCAGGTTGGCCGCTGATCGAGGAAGCGAAGTGGGTTGCGGAGCATCTTGTTCCGCGATTCGACGAACTCAGCTGACGGCGCGCCGCAAGACAGTGGCACCGAGACCTAGAACGTCACGGAGAAATAGTGTGGCAGTGTCGATTTCAGGCGCAGTACATTCGAGAAGGATCTTGACTTCCACGTCCTTCTTGACGATGTCGGCAACAACGGCCACGGCGACAACACCGTTGCCGACGGCCGAGCCTCGGAACAGATCGATCCCGTCGCCGTCCGCGCTGACCGTGCCGTCGAGATAGCCGTAGTCGAGCGGATAGATCGCATCGGGGTACCGCGGGTGTGCCGACCCTCGGGGGCGATCGATCACGACAGCTGACGTGGCAGCCAGGTGATCGAGGGCGGCGAACAGTTCTTCGCTCATCGTTACCGGTGCTCACGCAGTAGCTGAGTCGGTGTCAGACCTGCCAGTGCACGCGTATCGCGTGCGAGGTGGGCTTGGTCGGCGTAGCCGGCGCGACCGGCCAGCGACGACAGCGTGAGTTTTGCGCCGCGGCTGAGAGTCAACACGTCCTGCATTCGTTGCACCTTCTGAATCAGTTTGGGGGACAGCCCGACCGCTGACGTGATCGATCGTCTGAAATGACGTTCGGAAACACCGAGGTCTGCAGCAATCTCTCGTATCGGCGTGGAAGGGGAGGAGATGAGCGCGGAGTAACCACGCTCGATTCCGTGGTCGGGTTCCAGTCCGCGCCACAACTGGCCCAGTAGGTGAGCGTCGACTGCCTCGTGGCTCAGGGCGTCGGCAAGTACCCGCGCTTGTCTGGAAGTGAGGATGTCGTCGAAGGCGATCTTCGAATCCTGCACCGCGTCGGCAGCTGTGCCGAGCAGGCTCCGCAGAGCCGGTGGATTGATCCGGATGCCCCACATGGTTGTACCGGCGGCGACCGAAACCAGATCGGCACCGGTGGCAGGTCCGACGAGCCACGACTTTCCGGTGCTGTCGACGATGAAGTCGGCGCAGAGATCGGGAAGAATCCGCTTTGCTTCCGTGGGCGTATGGGCTTCGCTGGTGCTTTTCCACGTGCAACTGAAGAGGCCGGCCGAACCGGTGATCCGAGTCTCGACATAGGTGTGGCCGTTTTGTTCAAGACTCGACGCTACCGTCCGACTACCGTCGAGAGCGAGGGTGTCAGTGCCGGTCATCAGATCATCGTCACACACTCGCCGATCACTTCTCGACCCGAAACAGGAGAAATACCGTGTCCGTCTCTCCGAGACTCGATCTCGTCGGAATCGTCACCAACGATCTCGCGCGTTCCCTCGCGTTCTACCGAACCCTCGGGCTCGACATTCCGGAAACACCCGCTGACGCTCCGCATGTGGAGTTCACTTTCGACGGTGGGCTTCGGCTGGCCTGGGACGCGCTGTCCACCATCGCGAGCTTCGATCCGGACTTCGCTGTCGGGGAAGGTCGACACCCCGTCGCTTTGGCCTTCGATTTCGGGACTCCCGCCGCAGTAGACGAGGCGTATCAGCGCATGACAGCCGACTTCCCCGGGCACAAGGCGCCCTTCGACGCCGTATGGGGGCAGCGTTACGCCGTTCTTCTCGATCCCGACGGCAATACCGTGGATCTCTTTGCCGCGCTCTGAATTCGAACGACGCAGGCCCCGAACGAATATCGGTCGGGGCCTGCGGTTGTCGGTGATCGAGTCGTTGTCAGTTCACCAAGCGTTCAGGGTGTCGAGGATCTGGCCTCGGGCCTTCCACAGTTCTGCACCCCAGTACGGCCACGAATGAGTGCCGTTGGCCGGGAAGCTGTACGTTGCCGGAATTCCCAGGGAGTTCATGCGCAGTTGGAATGCCCGTGAGTTCATCAAGGCAAGGGCCTCGAGCCCGATGGCACTACCGGTATTCACGAAGTCGACGGGCCGACGCGGTTGATCGAACTGCCCGGGCAGGCCGCTCGCAGCGGAGATGTACAGCGAGAGCCCAGCCAGTTCGGGTGCAAACACGAAGGGATCGTTGCGGAGCCAAGCGGGGTTCCACGGCGGTCCCCACATTGCATCGACATTGAAGGACCCGGCGCTGACCATGGCCACCCGGATCGCCTCACGCATGCCTGGAGCTGAGATGTTGAGGTATCCCGAGAGCGAACCGGCGAACTTGAACTGATCGCGGTGGTAGGCGGCTAGCGTCAGTGCCGCGCTGCCACCCATGGACAGTCCGAGCACGCCGTTGTTGGTTCGGGAGACGCCGCGCGATTCCAGATAGGCGGGAAGTTCCTGGGTGAGGAAGGTTTCCCATTTGTACGTGACCGGCTGGCGATTCAAATTGCTGTTCGCATACCAGTCGGAGTAAAAGCTGGACTGCCCGCCGACCGGCATGACCAGGGTGACGTTGTCGCCGCGATACTGCTCGAGAGCGTTGGTCTCGAAACTCCATGCGTTTCGGTCGTCGCGTGCTCGTAGGCCATCGAGAAGATAGAGCGCCGCGTTGCCGCCGCGCGAAGCCCACTGGATCTGAACCTTGATCGGTCCCATCGACGAGTCTACGAACACTTCCTCGTAGCCACCGGCCGGGGCGGTACGCGCGGGCGCTGCGGTCGCTACCGATCCGCTGATCAGGCCTGCGGTCAGGGGGAGTGCGAGTGCTGTCGCTGCGAGGCCCAGGATCCGACGCTTGATTCGTTTCGAAATACGGTTTCTCGAAAGATCCGGGTTCGAAATATCTGGGTTCTTCGCCAAATCTGTGTGAGCCTCGTGCATGTATCACTCCCGCCCCAAAGGTGCTTGCACACCGAAATCCGACCGAGCCCCCCGAGGCGCGGAATTCCTTATGACACTAAGTGGTCTGTATTGACCTCGACGGCACCGTTACCGGTTCGTTATCAAACTGGTCCGATTTACCGTAATGCCGTCAGGCGTCGTCGACCGGAGGTTGTGCCACGATTTGCCAACCTCCACGAATCAGGTGTTCACGTACCCGAGCGACGTCCGATTCGTGCGGAATATCGTCGGTGACCTTGGTGATGAGGACGCCGATGTCGATCGGATCGACCGAACCGGGAAAGTCGATCGGATCGACCGGAAGCGGAAAGCCGGCGACGAGATCGTCAGCAAGAACGGCGATCTCGTCGTCGGACAGTTGTCGCCGGAGCAGGGCCATCAAAGGGACGTAGTCCTGCTCCGGCACACCGTTCGGATACCCGGCACGCAGCCAGCCGAGTATCGAAGCCAGAAGTGGTGGAAGACTCAACGAATCGAGCTTCAGTGGTTGTCGAGATCAGCGAGGGGCCACCCGGCGGCAGCAAGGACGGAGGCAACGCGCGCGATGTCCTCGTCCGAGGGAGTCTGGCTCGTCAGATCGGCGATCTGAGCGCTGATCTCGTCGCTCGAGATCACCTGGTCGCTGTTGACGTCGCTCAGTTCTGCGAGTGCAGCGCCGATGGCAATGTCTCGAATTTGCGCGTCCGAGAGTTTGCGTCGTAGCAATGCGACCAGCGGAATGCGGTCCTTGGGCGGTATGCCTTCGGGGTAGCCGGCGCGAAGCCAGTCAAGAATGGATTGAGGAAGGGATGGAGTCGGTGCAGTCACGGTGATGTCTTTCCGCTCGTGAGGGCGCACGGGATCAGAAGATCTCGATGCCGAATGTGTGGCTGAGGAAGCCCTGCATGATGAAGAGGATTCCGGTGACGATCGCGATGAGCACGACCGCGAAGCACACCACTGCGCCTGCCACGGCCAACGGACTGCGAGCCGCGACGGCAGTGCTCCCGCCGCCACTGCCACGTTGTCCGGCGTCGAGCGACTTCAGGCCGATTGCGAAGATCGCCGGTAGTCCGGCGCCCAGCAGGAGGCCGACCAGTACGACCTGCCAGAGCGAGTCGACGGTGTTTTTCAAGATATCCATGTCGATTCCCTCTTTCAGGCTTTGGCGTCGGTGGTGACGCGGGCGTCCGGACCGGGGACCTCTGCAGGCACCAGGCCGCCGTCCCACTCGGCGTTGACGTTGCTCGGATCGATGGGCTCCTTGCGGGAGCGCAGGTACATCCAGCCGGCCAACGCGATGAGCACGGCGAAGACGACCAGGACACCGGGCAGGCCGCCGACGATGTCGGCCAGTCCCCAGCACAGAGCGCCGACGATTGCAGCGGACGGAAGAGTGATCAACCAGGCGACCGCCATACGTCCGGCTACGCCCCAACGAACTTCGGCGCCCTTGCGTCCCAGACCGGTTCCCATGATGGAACCCGTCGCCACATGGGTGGTGGAGAGCGGAAGGCCGAGGTGGCTGGAGGTGAGAATGATTGCAGCAGAGGATGCTTCGGCTGCCATGCCTTGTGGTGCGGCAATCTCGACAAGTCCCTTGCCGAGAGTGCGGATGACTCGCCAACCGCCGAGGTAGGTTCCGGCAGCGATCGCGAGCGCACAGGTGAGCTTGACCCAGAACGGCATGTCCGCGTCGGCGGAAATGGTTCCGTGGGCGACCAGGGCGAGGAAGATGACGCCCATGGTCTTCTGAGCGTCGTTGGTGCCGTGTGCGAGGGAAACGAGTGAAGCCGAACCGATCTGGCCGAGTCGGAAACCTTTGTCCTTGGTTTCTTCTCCGACGTTGGAGGTGATGCGGTAGATGAGCCAGGTGCCGGCCGCGGCAACCAAGCCGGCCACGACGGGAGCGAGAACTGCGGGGATGACAACCTTGCTGAGGACGCCGCTCCAGGCGACACCGCTCATGCCGAGGGACGCGATGGCGGCGCCGATCAGGCCGCCGAACAGTGCGTGTGAGGAACTCGAGGGGATGCCGAGCAACCACGTTGCCAGGTTCCAGATGATGCCGCCGACAAGGCCGGCGAAGACGATGGTGAGCAGCGCTTGGCCACCCACATTTCCGAGGTTCACCACGCCCTTGGCCACGGTGGCAGCAACCTCTACCGAGAGGAAAGCTCCGACCAGGTTCAAGGAAGCAGACAGAGCGACTGCCACCTTGGGCTTGAGGGCGCCGGTTGCAATCGACGTGGCCATAGCGTTGCCAGTGTCATGAAAACCGTTGGTGAAGTCGAACCCCAGAGCGGTTACGACGACGACGAGGAGAACGATGAGTTCCGCATTCACGAGAAGTCATGTTCCAACACCTCCGGGCCTCAAATCGACCTCAGACGTGGTCGTTCCGCGACATTTCCACCACTCGGCACCTGTTGTTCACCTTCGTCCGGATAATTGTCCGTTTTGAAACTCCTGGGGTAGAGAAAATTCATTCGCGTGCATGGTCGTGGAGGTTGTGGAGGCATACGCTCGTTTCATGTCCCTGGGCGAGGAGAAGACGATCTCGGTCACCACATTCCGTAAGAGCGGTGACGGCGTAGCCACGCCGACGTGGGTCGTGCCTCTGCCTGACGGACGTATCGGCTTCTGGACTTCCTCGAAATCGGGTAAGGCCAAGCGGCTGCGAAACAACCCACGCGTCACCGTAGTGCCGTGCAACACCGCGGAAAGGTTGCCGACGGTGCGTCGCCGGTCACCGGGACCGCTCAGTTGGTGAGCGGTGGAGCAGAATTCGACGAGATCCGCAGCAAAGTCAAAGCGAAATACGGTGTGATGGTGCCTATTTCGAAATTCTTCAACACCCTCGGTCACATCGGTAATGGTCCGTTCCCGTACGGCGACACCGGCGTGATCATTTCCGTCGATGCGTAGTCGGGATTGCGTAGCGGAGTAGTCTGAAGGTATGGAACCCACGACCGGGCACCTCTGCCTGACGGTTCCACGAATCCTCCGTCAAGGAGCCTCGTCATGGCGCACATCAGCGCTCTCGACTATGCGATGGAAGTGCCGCAGCGCCATGTCGGGCAACCTTTCCCGTCGCCGACGCGGACTCCGCGATTCCTGCTTCGTGGGCAAGGTGCCGTCAAGGCATCGGTTGACGGCGCGTGGTTCCCGTGGACCACGAACGTCACGGCGGAGCTTCACGATCTGATATCCGCACTTTCGCTGAGGTTGGGGCCGATCGCGCGGGTTGCGTTCGACTGGAACACGATCAGCAGCGCGCAGCGTCGTATCGACGAGGTCGACGGACTGGAAGTGCGGGGTCCGTACCCTGGCCAGCCCCACGATTTGATGTATCTCGACGACATCTATGGTCGTCAACTCGTTTTGATGATGATTCCGCCGTACACGGATCCGGACCGCGCGTACGAGGTCATGCGGCGGTTGGTGGATCCTGTCCGCAGTGAAACCTATCGGGTGCAGTGAGATCTTTCTGACGTGCGGGGGTCGAATCTCTCGATTCCTGAACATGCGTCCAGTTTGTCTGGTTTGATGGTTCTCGTAACCACGATCTCAGGCGCATTCCTTCAGGTCAGCGCTTGGGCGCGGCAGCTTGACTCCCTGCCGTGTCGTCGGTCCGGCATGTCCACCACCCTCCCACTGTGCGTGAGCGCCGGACCAGAGGAAGCCCCGCCCTCCCCACGGGGGTGGGGCTTCTACTCTGTTCGGGCTGAGCGGCGTTCGCATCGCCGAATCCGCCCGCTTGTTCGGCAGTTCGGGACGCCCTGGCCCGTAGCATCGCCACCGTGAACATTTCCCTACTCGGTGCGGCTGGGCTTCAGGACTGCGCCGACAGTGGAATGGACTGCATGGACGGATTCGAAGCATTCTTTCTTCTGTACGGCGGCGGATTCATTCTCGCCTTGATTTGGCTTTCCCTGTGTCTTGTCGGAACGGCCGATGTGGTTTCTGTGTCCGGGCGAGTCGGTGTGTGGCGCGCTGTCGCCTTCTCTGTCGGGATTTGGCTTGTGCCCATCGTCGGGTTGAGTGCATGGTTTGTTTACCGACGCTCTCGCCAAATCTCGAAGACGGTCGGTCCGGATCAAGCCCCCTACTGGACTTGAATGAGACTGACATTTTCACTGAGACCGCACCTAGCCTTGAAACTATGTGGCATCCTGCCGTTCCAGCCAGTTCAAGATCGCTTGGTTGGTCTCTTCGGGTCTTTCTTGTTGGATCCAGTGACCGCAATCGAGATTGACTACTTCCACATTGGGCACGAACTCTGTCAGGTTCTCAGCTCTCGCGATCGCGTCACGGTCGCCGTAGATCATGAGTGTGGGCTGTTGGATGATCGGGTCCACCTCCGCCAGCAGATGCCAGTTGCGGTCAAGGTTCCTGTACCAGTTCACACTGCCCGTGAATCCTGTCGATTCGAAGGCGGAGACGAAAACGGCCAATTCTCTATCGCTCATCAGGGGCTCACCGAGTGGTGTCTCTGCTTTGGCGAGATCGATCAGCGCCATACCCGGCTGAGGTTCCCTGAGGGGTTCGTTCTTCCGGTACAGGTTGCGGAGGAACCGGAAGGTGTTGTCTTCGAACACCGCGTCCGCGACGCCCGGCTGTCGATTGAAATGGACGAAGTAGAAATCACCGCCAAGCACGGCTTCCATGAACTCAATCCACGGCTGCTCTCCGCGATCCTGGTAGGGCAGGCTCAGGTTGATCACTTTGTTTACCCGGTCCGGGTGCAACAGGGTAAGGCCCCACACGACAAAGGCACCCCAATCGTGACCGACAAAGGTGGCATCGTCGTAGCCGTAGTGATCGAGAAGTGCGATGAGATCACCCGCCAAATGTTCGATGTCATAGTCCGTCACTTCGGTCGGACGTGACGAATTGCCGTAGCCGCGTTGGTTCGGGACGATGACGTGGTAGCCCGCCTCGACAAGGGCGGGCACCTGGTATCGCCAGGAATAGGCGTGCTCTGGCCATCCGTGACACAACACGATGGGTTTCCCGGCATTGTGTCGCCCTGCTTCGAAGACTTCGAGTTCCACGCCGTTCACTGGGATGAGGACGGGCCTGGGTAAGTCGGATGGATTCACGGATGCTCCTTTGAGTCGAGTACCGATCTCGTGTCTGGATCGACCGGTTGCTCCGACGATAGGGAGCATCGTGGACACATAAAGTCCTAGATCGCTGGCAATCTGAAGAAATGCGGAACGATCCCACAGGCCGAGCACTGCAACTGCTCTCGCTCCTTCAGACTCATCGCTTCTGGCACTGTGCCGAACTTGCCGCACGACTCGATGTCACGCAGCGGACGGTGCGCCGCGACATCGATCGCCTACGCGACCTCGGCTATCCGGTCGATTCCACGTCCGGAAAATACGGGGGCTACCGACTTGCAACGGGGGCGCACGTGCCGCCCCTGATCCTCGACGATGACGAGTCCGTGGCGGTAGCCGTCGGACTGCGCTACGCCGCCGAGGCCGCCATCGGAGGCATCGAAGAAACGGCGCTGCGCGCGCTGACGAAGATCGAAACACTCCTGCCCCATCGACTACGCCGACGTGTGTCGGCACTGCATTCGAGCGTCAGTTCCATGCGGCGGGCAAATGACGACATCGTCGATCCCGAAGCACTCAGTGTGCTCGCTGCGGCATGTCGCGACCACGAGCACGTTCGTTTCGACTATCGGCGAGGTGATGGCGAGAGCAGCAGACGACTCGTCGAGTCGCACCGCCTTGTCACGGCGGGGCGTCGTTGGTATCTCGTAGCATGGGACCACCATCGTTCGGATTGGCGAACATTTCGACTGGACCGGCTCTCGGAGCCCTGGCTGGCAGGCAGTCATTTCACGCCACGCGAGATCCCGGGCGGTGACGCGGCAGGCTTCGTCGCGAGATCAGTTGGCTCGCCACCCCGTCACCACGATGCAAAACTCGCCATCGAAGCTACGTTCGCCGACCTCGAGGGCGTACTCAGATGGATTGACCACACACCGATCGAGGTGGCAGCGGACCGCTGCCTTGTCGAGATCCGCAGCGAAGATCTCGGCAGGCTCGCCATGACGGTTGCGCGCATTGCGCTCACCGCCCCAGTGGTCGTCATCGAACCAACCGAGCTTGCCGACACCGTCAGTCGGCTCGCCCTTCACCTCGGGGTCTCGCCACCATGACAGTCAGAAGAGGATTGCGCGACAAGACCATTCACGTCCAAGTTGCCGCGGGGACGTGTTCCCTGCGCAGGCCCCTCGTCTATCGAGACACGTATCCGATTCCCTCTAGGCTTGGAGAGTAAGTGACCGATTCGAAATCATCGCCGCCGGCTTCCGTCCACCCCCAGACGTGGAAGTTCGACTACCCGATCATCCACGCCGAGACTCGCGAACAGTGGCGAACTTGGTTGACGGACAATCACACGTCAGGCCGCGGAGTGTGGTTGTGCTCCTGGCGCACCACCACCAGCCGACCACGCTGCCCCTACCCTCAGGCCGTTGAGGAAGCGATCTGCTTTGGGTGGATCGATTCCACCAACACCGTCTTCGACGAAGAGCGCAATTTGCAACTGTTCACACCGCGGAGACGCAAGAGTTCCTGGACCCGACTCAACCGCGAACGCGCAGCTGATATGGAGGCGCGTGGCCTCATGACCGCTGCTGGTCGTGGTGCCATTGCTGCCGCGAAATCCACTGGTTGGTGGACGATTCTCGACCAAGTCGAAGACCTCGAGGAACCATCTGACTTGCAGGCGGCGCTGGACCTGGACACGCAAGCGCGAAGCAACTGGGACAGTTTTCCGCCCAGCGCCCGCAAACAGATGCTGTGGTGGATCGTCAGTGCCGCTCGAGACGCAACACGGGCAGGTCGAATCGCCCATATCGTCAACAATGCGGCCACCGGTCAACGTGCCCGCGGCTGATCCGCGATTCGACCGCGTCCGGTATGAAGGCCGGTCATCATCTGTCCGAGGGGTTTCCCTCGGACCGAAACAAGTCCACCCGCCCCGCAGCAGCGGGACGGGTGGACTCGGTACTCCAGGTCTGACTTACGTCAGGATGCGGATCACACGTCGTAGTAGAGCTCGAACTCGTACGGGTGCGGACGCAGGTTGACCGGAGCGATTTCCTGCTCGCGCTTGAGCGAGATCCAGGTCTCGATCAGGTCGGTGGTGAAGACGCCACCCTCAGTCAGGTACTCGTGATCGGCTTCGAGGCGGTTGATGACCGTCTCGAGGCTGGTCGGAGCCTGCGGGATGTTGCGAGCCTCCTCCGGGGGAAGCTCGTAGAGGTCCTTGTCGACCGGAGCCATCGGCTCGATCTTGTTCTTGATGCCGTCCAGGCCGGCCATCATCTGTGCAGCGAAGTTGAGGTACGGGTTACCCGAGGAGTCGGGTGCGCGGAACTCGAGACGCTTTGCCTTCGGGTTGTTGCCCGTGATCGGGATACGGACAGCTGCCGAGCGGTTGCGCTGGCTGTACACGAGGTTGATGGGGGCTTCGTAGCCGGGCACCAGACGGTGGTACGAGTTGATCGTCGGGTTGGTGAAGGCCAACAGCGACGGAGCGTGGTGCAGGATGCCGCCGATGTAGTGGCGCGCCATGTCCGAGAGGCCTGCGTAGCCGGACTCGTCGTGGAAGAGGGGCTTGCCGTCCTTCCACAGGGACTGGTGGACGTGCATGCCCGAGCCGTTGTCACCGAAGAGCGGCTTCGGCATGAAGGTTGCTGACTTGCCGTGCTGCCAGCAGGTGTTCTTGACGATGTACTTGAACAGCTGCAGGTCGTCAGCAGCTGCGAGCAGCGTGTTGAACTTGTAGTTGATCTCCTGCTGTCCGCCGGTGCCGACCTCGTGGTGGCCGCGCTCGAGCTCGAAGCCTGCGTTGGTCAGGTTGGTGGAGATTTCGTCGCGCAGGTCCACGTAGTGGTCGTACGGAGCGACGGGGAAGTAGCCACCCTTGGCGCGAACCTTGTAGCCGAGGTTCGGGGAGCCGTCGGCGTTGGTCTCTGCGCCGGTGTTCCAGGAACCGGAGATGGAATCCAATTCGTAGAAAGCGGAGTTCATGCCGGAGTCGTAGCGAACCGAGTCGAAGATGTAGAACTCGGCCTCGGCGCCGAAGAATGCGGTGTCCGCGATGCCGGTGCTGACCAAGTACTCCTCGGCCTTGCGGGCAACGTTGCGCGGGTCGCGGCTGTAGGACTCACGGGTGAACGGGTCGTGCACGAAGAAGTTGATGTTGAGGGTCTTCGCCTTGCGGAAGGGGTCGATCTGCGCCGTGGTGACGTCGGGAAGCAACATCATGTCGGACTCGTGGATCGACTGGAATCCGCGGACCGAAGATCCGTCGAATGCGAGGCCGTCCTCGAACACGTCCTGGTTGAAAGCAGACGCCGGGATCGAGAAGTGCTGCTGGACGCCGGGCAGGTCGCTGAACCGAATGTCGACGTACTCGATGTTCTCGTCCGCGATGTACTTGATGACCTCTTCGGCCGTGGTGAACGCCACGCTTGTGCTCCTTAAGTCGCTTCAGCCAAGTGATGTCGGTTGAATCCGTCGAGGCAGACGGTAGGGAGCTGGTGTTGCCCGCTCGTCAACCCTTTGTTTCGGCAGTGTTACGCGTCGCAGCATCCTGGGGATTTCCGAAGTCCATGTGACCGGCCACACAGTTAAAACCCGGCAAATCTGGACTACGGTGCTGCGACGCCTATCCTGGACAGCATGGCACGTATCACCGGAACTTGGCTCTCTGGGCCGCAAGCAGCTTTGCCGAAGAGCGCGGACGGCCGTGAGCAGTCGTACCGTGGCGAGCTCCTCGGTTTCCCTCAGGAGGGTCCGGGTTCGCTGGTCGGTTCGGGCCGTCGTATCGCGGCACTGTTGGTGGATTGGGTGATGGCTGTGGGAGTGGCCTCGCTCATCACCGGCGACTTCTTCGACGGTATGACCTCGACTGTCACGCTGATGGTGTGGTTCGCCGTCGGTGTCGTCACCGTGGCTCTGTTCAACTTCACCCCGGGGCAGTTCGTCCTCGGACTTCAGGTTG
Organism: Rhodococcus sp. SB1D; assembly: GCF_048573875.1. Lineage (NCBI taxonomy): Bacteria > Bacillati > Actinomycetota > Actinomycetes > Mycobacteriales > Nocardiaceae > Rhodococcus > Rhodococcus sp. SB1D. Next base: position 6,383 of record NZ_JBMAIQ010000021.1, on the reverse strand, counting down.
CGCGTATCGAAGGCCCGATCCGAGTGGGCTTCGTGCGCGCGCTCGGACGTCAGGCACTGCTTGTGTTCGTGATTCCCGCGACCATCACCGACATCGACGGTCGCGGTATGCAGGACCGCGCGACCGGCACTTTGCTCGTGAAATCGCGCTGACACAAATTTCTCGAAGTAAAGAAAGACCCGGGTCCGTGTGGGCCCGGGTCTTTCGTTTTGCTGTGGGGGAGTGTCAGCGACGACGAATGGTCCGCTGCATTCCCTTCATCTTCGCGCCTCCGGGCATCGGGCCCTTGGGAAGCGCTGCTCCGCCGCCGCGTGCGCTCAGTGCAGCGAGGCGACCTTCGATGTTGTCCATGCGCTTGGTGTCGATGTTGCGGGGCAACTTGTTCAAGTAGCGCTGGAGCTGCGAGAGCGGAACCTGGCCCTCGTCGTTGCCGATGATGATGTCGTAGATCGGGGTGTCGCCGATGAGGCGGGCGGTCTTCTTCTTCTCCTGCGCGAGGAGGCCCTTGACGCGTTGCGGCGAACCTTCGGCGACGAGGATGACACCCGGCCGTCCGACGACGCGGTGAACGGCATCGAGTTGGGTAGTGCCGGCGACGGCATTCGTAACGCGCCACGCACCCTGCATGTTGTCGAGCGCCCACGCAGCGGCACCGGCCTGACCTTCAGCCTTCTTGTACACCGATTTCTGGACGCGACGACCGAAGATGATGAAGGCGCCGAGGAGACCGAGAACGATGCCGATCGGCAGTAGGAACCACTGAAGGCCCCAGATGAGGCCGACCAGGAAGAAGACCAGAGCCGCACCGACGAGGGTGCCGATCATCAGCGGCAGGAGGAGCTTGTCGTCCTTGCGCTGCATCTGGAATGCCTGCCAGAGCTGAGTTCTACGTTCCTTGGAAGCCTGCTTGCGGGCAGCCTTCGCTGCAGCCTTTGCCTCTTTGGTGGGTTTGCCCTTACCGGATTTGCTGCCGTTCGCCATGTACCCAGGATACGTCCATTGCTGTGCGCCTTTACTAACCGCCCGCGGTTAATAAAGGCGCACAGCAAAAAGTGGATCAGCGATTCAGGCGCGCCATGAGTGAGCTGGCTTCCTGGGAAGCGTCGCCGCCCTCGGTCAGATGACGCTGCGCCTCGGGAAGTTCGCGGCCGTGATGTGCCATGGCCTGCGCATACAGGCGGCCGGCGCGGTACGACGAGCGAACCAACGGACCGGCCATGACGCCGGCGAAGCCCATCTCTTCTGCAGCCTTCGAGTGTGCGACGAACTCCTCGGGCTTGACCCACCGCTCGACGGGGTGGTGCCGGGGCGAGGGGCGCAGGTACTGGGTGATGGTGAGGATGTCGCAACCGGCGGCGTGGAGATCTGCCATCGCCTCGGTGACCTCTTCAGGGGTTTCGCCCATGCCGAGGATCAGGTTGGACTTGGTGACCAGTCCGTAGTCGCGTGCTGCGGTGATGACGTCGAGGCTGCGCTGGTACCGGAATGCCGGACGGATCCGCTTGAAGATGCGGGGGACGGTCTCGAGGTTGTGTGCGAGTACCTCGGGGCGTGAGGCGAAGACCTCGTCGAGCAGTTCGGGCTTGCCGTTGAAGTCCGGAACCAGGTTCTCGACGCCGGTGCCCGGGTTGAGTTCGTGGATCTTGCGGACGGTCTCGGCGTAGAGCCAGGCGCCGCCGTCGGGGAGGTCGTCGCGGGCGACGCCGGTGATCGTGGAGTACCGAAGGCCCATGGCCTGAACGCTTTCCGCGACGCGACGGGGCTCGTCGCGGTCGAGGGCTTCGGGCTTGCCGGTGTCGATCTGGCAGAAGTCGCAGCGGCGTGTGCACTGCTCGCCGCCGATCAGGAACGTGGCTTCGCGGTCTTCCCAGCACTCGTAGATGTTGGGGCAGCCCGCTTCCTCGCAGACGGTGTGCAAACCTTCACGCTTGACCAGGCCCTTGAGCTCCGTGTACTCGGGGCCCATCTTTGCTCGGGTCTTGATCCAGTTGGGTTTGCGTTCGATGGGCGTCTCCGCGTTTCGGATCTCGAGACGGAGCAGCTTACGTCCTTCTGGGGCGATAGTCACGACAGTGATCCTACGCCCGGTGATTACTGCAACGGGGTTCGGGCGAGCCCGTCAGCTGTACTGAACGGTAGTAAAAGTCGGAGTAGGCGAGGCGCTTTCGAAGGTGACGCGCTCGACGTTCCGTTCGGTGACGGGCATGGTTCCGTCGAGAGCAGCGATCACTGCCTCGGTCACAGCGGGAGTGACTTCGTCCACGGTGACGTCGCGACCGAGTTCATGCGACAGCGTCGTGACCCCGGCGTCACGGATGCCGCAGGGAATGATGTTGTCGAATCCGGTCAGGACCGAATTGCAGTTCAGGGAGAAGCCGTGCAGTGCCACGCCCCGTTGGACGCGCACGCCGATGGCAGAAACCTTGCGCTCGGGCTTCCATTGCCCGTTTGCGAGTTCGGCGGGCAGCCAGACGCCGGAGCGGCCGTCGATGCGCCCGCAGTTCAGGCCGAGGTCCGTGCACACCGTGATCAGTGCTTCCTCGATGCGTCGGACATACCGCACCACGTCGATGGGCTCGGCCAGTTTCACGATCGGATATCCCACCAGCTGGCCGGGGCCGTGCCAGGTGATCTTCCCGCCGCGGTCGACGTCGATGACAGGCGTGCCGTCGACGGGACGATCTTCGGGTTCCGTGCGTCGTCCTGCCGTGTACACCGGCGGGTGTTCGAGGAGCAGTAGCGTGTCCGGTCCGATGTCGTCCGCCCGCGCAGCCGCGAGCTCACGCTGGCGGTCCCACGCGGCGTTGTAGTCGATCGAACCGAGTTGCTCGACGGCGATCGGCAGTTTCGAGAACCGGGCGGAAACGGCAGCGCTGCTCATGGACGTAGAGATTACGCCCGACTTCGGAATCAACCGAGTGCGGCCGCCAGCGCTTCGCCGATCGTGTTGTGGCGGAAAGAGAATCCCGCCTTTTCCAAAGCTGCGGGAATGGCGCGCTGGCCACCGAGGATGCCGCTCTTGGCGAATTCTCCGATCAACGCTTCGAGTGCGAACCCGGGAACGATCCAGGGAGCCGGGCGGTGGACCGCACGGGACATGGCGTCATTGAACTGGGCATTGGTGACAGGGGCCGGACCGGTCAGGTTGACGGGACCGGAGAGTTCGGAATTCGTGAGCGCGAACTTGATCGCGTCGCACTCGTCCTCGAGTGAGATCCACGGAAAGTACTGGCGACCGTTGCCCAGTCGCCCGCCGAGGCCGAACGAATAAAGGCGCCGAAGCCGACCGAGCATGCCCCCATGAGGTGAAATCACGACGCCGGACCGCAGATTGACGACGCGGGCACCCGCCGCACGCGCCGGTTCGGTGGCAAGTTCCCAATCGCGACACGTCGTGGCGAGAAAGTCTGTGCCTGCCGGCGAATCCTCGTCGACGATCTTGTCGCCGGTGTCGCCGTAATAGCCGACGGCGCTCGCGTTGGCGAGGACGGGAACCTTCTGACTCGCGACCGCTTCGGCCAAGACGTCGGTCGCGACGATGCGGCTGTCACGGATCGCTTGCTTGTAGGAACCCGACCACCGTTTGTCGCCGATGCCGACGCCGCAGAGGTTCACGACGGCGTCGGCGCCCTGCAGGACGGAGAGGTCCAGACGGTCGTGGTCCGGGTCCCAACGCGATTCGTCGGGGCCGGCGGTCGAGCGTCGCACCAGACGCACCACGTCGTGGTTGTCGGAGCGCAACGATGACACCAAGGCCGTTCCGATCAAACCGGACGAGCCGGCGATGACTACTCGCATTCGGAAAGCCTCCTTCGATTCAGCGTGCTTCGATATCCGAACGTATATCTCCGACCGTACTGAAAAAGCCGGGGCGCCACCTCCTGATGGAGATGACGCCCCGGCCGGCCGAGCAGTTGCTTACAGGCCCAGATCAGCTTCGAACGAGGCTTCTTCCAACCGCTGCTTCACAGTGGTGAGGAATCGGCCGGCGTCGGCGCCGTCGACCAGACGGTGATCGTAGGTCAGCGGCAAGTAGATCATCGAGCGAACGCCGATGGACTCGTTGCCGTTCTCGTCGGTGACCACCATCGGGCGCTTGACGATCGCGCCGGTTCCGAGCATGGCCGCCTGCGGCGGTACCAGGATCGGGGTGTCGAACAGCGCGCCCTGGCTGCCGATGTTGGTGATGGTGAAGGTGCCACCCGAGAGCTCGTCCGGCTTCAGGCCACCCGAGCGTGCACGCTTGGCGATGTCGGCGATGGCGCGGGCCAAGCCGGCCAGGCCGAGATCGCCGGCGTTGTGGATGACGGGGGAGAGCAAGCCCTGATCGGTGTCCACTGCGATGCCGAGGTGCTCAGCGTCGTAGTAGGTGATCTGCTTGGCAGCCTCGTCGTAGCTGGCGTTGATGTTCGGGTGCGACTTCAGCGCCTCGACGACTGCCTTGGCGAAGAACGGAAGGAACGTCAGGTTGACGCCTTCGCGCTCGATGAAGCCGGCCTTGGCACGGGCCCGCAGGGCGACGATCTTGGTGACGTCCACCTCGAAGGTCTGCGTGAGCTGAGCGGTGTTCTGCAGCGACTCACGTGTCTTGGTGGCCGTGATCTGCCGAATACGGTTGGCCTTCTGCGTGGTTCCACGCAGGTGTGCCAGTTCGGGTCGGACGCCTGCGGCTGCGGTGGCGGCCGGTGCGGCCGCGGGTGCTGCAGCAGCAGGAGCGGCGGCGGGAGCCTTCTTGGCCTCCGCAGCGGCGAGCACATCCTGCTTGCGGATGCGGCCGCCGACGCCGGTGCCGGTGACGGTCGCGAGGTCGACGCCGTTGTCCGTGGCGAGCTTGCGCACGAGCGGGGTGACGTACGGGCTGCTGTCACCGGAAGCTGCGGGGGCAGCCGCCGGTGCGGGAGCCGCAGCAGGCTTCGGAGCGGGTGCGGCCGGTGCGGCGGCAGGCTTGGGAGCTTCAGCCTTGGGTGCTTCGGCCTTCGGAGCTTCGGCCTTGGGGGCAGGGGGTGCTGCCGGTGCTGCGGGAGCGGCCTTGGGTGCCGGAGCCGCGGCGGGTGCGCCGGAGCCGACGACGGCCAGCTGGCCACCGATCTCGACGGTGTCGTCTTCCTGCGCATTGATCTCGAGCAGGATTCCTGCGACGGGGGACGGGATCTCTGTGTCGACCTTGTCGGTCGAGACTTCGAGCAGCGCCTCGTCGACGGCAACCTCGTCGCCGACAGCCTTGAGCCAACGGGTGACGGTGCCTTCGGTGACGGACTCGCCGAGGGCGGGCATCGTCACGGCGGTACCTTCAGCGGAACCGCCGGAAGCAGCGGGTACCTCGGCAGCGGGAGCTTCTTCAGCGGGAGCTTCGGCAGCCGGCGCTTCCTCGGCGGGAGCTTCCTCGGCGGCGGGGGCGGGTGCCTCTGCCGCGGGTGCTGCGGCTTCGCCGGCTTCACCGATCTGGGCGAGCTCGCCACCGATTTCCACGGTGTCGTCTTCCTGCGCGACGATCTTGGTCAGGACGCCGGCGACGGGAGACGGAATCTCGGTGTCGACCTTGTCCGTGGAGACTTCGAGCAAGGGTTCGTCGACTTCGACCGTGTCTCCTTCCTGCTTGAGCCACCGTGTGACAGTTCCCTCGGTGACGCTCTCACCTAGGGCTGGCATCTGGACGGAGAAGGCCATGTCTTTTGACTCCTCGACAGTTGTGTTCGGGTTGTTGAATTTTGTCGACTTGTGGTCGTAATGCATTGTGCTCGAGTGGCGCGCGACGTGCGGCTACTTGTAGCTATTTTGCCGATGTCGACGCGCGGGCGCGGCGTCACCGTCGTTCATCTTTCCATTGATACGCCGGGCGTGTCCGATGAGGGGGATGCCGTCCGTTTCGGGTGTGTCGGCTACTGGCGAGTAGGTATGCGTCGGGGGTCCGGCTGTAACGGCGTAAGCGGACCAAACGGTATGTCGTGCGCAGGCACAACGGACATCGCCTGGCAAACTTGACATATCGCCGGGGTGCATCCGCGGCGTCGGTACCGAGGAGGGTACGACCGTGGGACTGTTCGATCGTTTCAAGCGTCCGCCAAGTGCGGCTCAGGCCGCAGCGCAAAGTGATGCGGATCATCTGGCGAATTGGGCGCACTCGCACGAAGGCGTCGAGGCCTATGTGGAACCGCAGACGACGGTGACCGAGGTGACCGTCGTCCTGGTTGCGAAGGACGGGGAGTGGACTCGTCGTCGTGTCGGCGGCGAACGTGGTGCCCGCAAATTGGGACAGGACCTGAAGATCCCGGTCTACGACGTCCGCAAGACGGGATATCCGCAGCGTATGCGCGATCACGACGAACGTAAGCGAATCGAACGCAAGCGGGCCCGAGAGCAGGAATTACGCGACGGCGCCTGAA
>NZ_JBMAIQ010000020.1:0-74553 GCF_048573875.1 Rhodococcus sp. SB1D | reverse complement strand
CCCCCCCCCCCCCCCCCCCCCCCACTTTCGTATGAATTCAGATCGGAACGATGCCGATCAGAGCGGGTCTCAGGGCGGCGGTGACGAGAAATCACCGGACGGCGACGAGGCAGGCGCCAGAGACGTCGTCGTCGTGGTGGTGGTCGTTGTCGTCGTGGTTGTCGTCGGCAACGAGGTCGGAGGCGTCGAGGAAACCGACGTCGGCGGCAACTGCAGCTGCACTCCCGGATCTGGTTTGGTCGAACTTGTCGGTTCGCCAGGTCCCTGAGGATTGAGCGGTTTGACCGAGGAGCCCGGAATTGCCGTGATCGAAGTGGTCGGGCCGGCCGGCTGACCACTCGTCGGCGGCGGCGCTACGGGTGACGTGGTCTCCTGGACCTGCGTCATCAACTTGCCCCAACGCTCGACGAGGTCGGTCTTGTCCTGCGAGTCCTTGACTGCATCGGCACGGTGAGCTGCGTTGTCCAGCACCATCTTTGCCGCAGGAATGTCTCCGGCAGCCAGCAGCCGCTCGGCCTTTTCCAGCTCGGAAGTCGTGTCGATCTTCGCAACTGTCGAGTTGGCCTCGTCGGCGAAGACGACCTGCTTGACACCCCACAGGGCATCGCCGGGCTGGGCGTCGTACGCCATCGCCGTGGCACCACCGAAGACCACTGCTGCAACAGCTGCAGCGGCGGCGATCGGACGAACCACACGCAATCGAGAACGGGAACGTGAACGCTGACGATCGGAGAAGCCGGACGGCGTCGCTGTGATTGCAGCGATGACATCGTCCAACAACGGACCCTCGGGCATCGGAGTCGCAACGACATCGTCACGCCATTGCGAGAGGATCAACGCAAGTTCGTACTGTTCGGTGCTATCGGTTGCTACCGGCCCACCATTCGAAATGGATTCGATCAGCGCATCGTCACGCCGAACCGCAGCCAAATCCACTGGCGTACCGTCGTCGGCGAGATCACCGAGATTCGAAGCGTCATGCCCCTCGTCTCTAGCCAAAGCTCTCACCTGCTTTCGTCACTTCTTTTTTCAGTTTCGCGATCGCTCTGTGCTGAGCGACTCGTACAGCTCCGGCGGTACTACCGACGGCGACGGCCGTTTCCTCGGCCGACATCCCGACCACCAGGCGAAGTATCAAGATTTCTCGATGCTTCTCCGGAAGTGTGCCGAGAAGTTCGTGCATCTGTCTGCTGGACTCCGAATCGAGAGCTCGCTGTTCGGGACCATCATCCAGTGCTATTACATCCGGTACTTCGGAAACGGGCTCCGACTTGTTACGGGCGGAGCTTCGATGTGCGTCCGCAACCTTGTGCGCGGCAATTCCGTACACAAAGGCCATGAACGGGCGTCCCTGGTCCTGATAACGCGGCAGCGCGGTCATCACGGCCAGACAGACTTCCTGTGCGACGTCGTCAGCGGACAGGTGTCCTCTCTCGGCCGCACCCACTCGACCGCGGCAGTAGCGCACCACCATCGGTCGGATGTTCTCCAGAACCAAAGCTAGAGCTGTACGGTCGCCCTGCGCAGCAGCGGCGACCGCGGTGTCCAACTCATCGCTCGTATTTGTCATCGTCAGCGAAAATCCTGGCGTTACAGTGGCACCTCCCGAGCGGGTGTGCTCCCGCTCTCAGCGGAACCCTCTAAGAGTAACCATCCGGACCGACTGGTCTCCGCATACCTGCCCAGCAGTCGCGATATCGATACAGCTCCTTCTGGAATGTTCTCCGGAGACTTCGGTGGAGTGGTTACGACAAAGGTAGGAGTGATCCACCACGCATCGCAATCAGATCGCCGATCTCCCGGGCACTCGGTGAGGTTCTCTCACCGCTGACACCTTCGATCAACAGAGACGACGCCCAGGCCAGGGGCAGCAGGCCGTATTGCCGGCACCGCGCGAACACATCTGCTGCCATCTTCACGGCTGCGCTCGCGTCGGTTCCGGTCAGCGCGGCGCTACGCAGCAGATCCGACTTCACGCGGTGCCGCACAGACTCCGATTCCGCTGACAATTCGACGGCGCGTTCTGCGTGTCTGCGGGCACGAGCGAAGTCGCCTCCCGCCAACGCCAATTCTGCGGAGACCCATTCGATCCGAATTTCCTGCCGCCACAGCCCGCCCTCGGCATCCAGACGCGCCCGACATTGCGCCAGCAGGCGCCAGCCGAGCGGGAGCCTGCCACAGCCGAGGGCGTCTGCGGCCAGACCGGTCAGAGCGTCACAGGCAGCCTCTGGATCACCTGGCAGGCCGCCGACGATCGCCAGTGCGCGCCCGTCCCACGTGGACGCGAGTGCATGGCGTCCGCTCTGGCGAAGAAACGACGCCCTCGTGCTGGCAGACAGAGAGGCAAGAACTCGATCCGAGTGCGTCGAGAACCCGGCCGTGAGCCGATCGAGGACATCCAATGCAGCCCGCGCTCTTGCGTAGTGGCCCTGACCACCCAGCACTACTGCCGTTGTCCACCAATCTCGGGTAGAGCAAGGCGCCGGGAGGCGGTCGAGATCCGGATCCGCACCGAACGCGGCAGACTCGAGGGGCCCTGGAAGTGCAGTTGTTTCGTTGGGCACAGGTGATTGAGGGCGCGCAGGTGTCGACACAGGTTGATCATCGCAGCAGCACGAGCAGACATTCGCACGACCGGCGTCACACCAACGATGCCAAAAGTCGCAAGAAACACGAAAAGGCAAGTTTGTCGGAGTTAATCAGATATTCAACTGAGATTTGCCAAATGTACTCGTAATGATATTTAACGGGCATATATCCGTGACGTTAACTGCGCATTACTTATTGGACGGATGTCCTAGTTGAAACTTGGGCACTAAGTCCCGAAATGGAGTGCAACCCCGCCCACGCAATATCGGACAAATGACGCAAACCGAGCCGAATGACCGAGTGATTTCGCCGGGCGATCAGCCTCGAACATATCCCTGATCTGTAGGTTTCGCATCTCGAGCAGCCAGGCTTGCCGGCCGCCACCTCGATCGACCCAATTTCGACATCGGCGCAGAACAACGCACGAGGGGCCCGAAATGTAAATATATACTTCGTTAACTCTCGCATTTCGATATATGCCGATCGCCACTGAACGAGCCTATTGACGCGATTTACTCAGCACCCTTACGGTTAGCAAGCGTGAACGATTCAGAAGGCCCGGATAACCTCCGGGCAACTTGGTCCGCTCGTTGATCAACGCGAGCTTGCAGTAAGGAGTCAACATGCCTGCACCGAATCACCTTCCAGGCCCCAACGCAGACATCTGGGACTGGCAGATGCACGGTCTGTGCCGCGGAGTCGACTCCTCCATGTTCTTCCATCCCGATGGCGAACGCGGTAGAGCACGTGCCCAGCGCGAAACCCGCGCAAAAGAGATGTGCCGTCAGTGCCCGGTCCTGATGCAGTGCCGCAGCCACGCGCTGACCGTCGCCGAGCCGTACGGCATCTGGGGAGGAATGTCGGAAACCGAACGTGAACTACACGCGCGCCACCGTCGCACCACCCGCATAGCTTCCTGATACACGTAGGTAGAGCGCACTAGGCCCCCGAGAGTTTTCGGGGGCTTTTGCGTGTGGACGGGACACCGTCGAAAATGCGTGTGGACGGGACACTGTCGAAAAGAATTTCCGACACGACCCATCCGACCGACGCCCGCCTCCGAATGCCTTCTGACAGTGCACCTCAGCACATCCCTTCAGGAAGGCAGACCCATGAACACCTCTACTCGAGTTCTGGCAGTCACCGCAGCAGCCTCTTTCGCCGTCTTCGGCGTGGTCGGTTGCTCCTCGGACGACAACGATTCGTCGACCGACACGTCCAGCGCCGCCATGACGTCTTCTGCCATGGGATCGAGCATGTCTCCCAGCAGCGCGATGGCGGAGCCTGCTTCTGATCTGGTCGGTGCAGGTTGTGCCGACTATGCAGCTGCAGTGCCGAGCGGCGCCGGATCGGTCAGCGGAATGGCCCAGGATCCGGTTGCCACAGCGGCATCCAACAATCCGTTGCTCACCACCTTGACCGCGGCAGTCTCCGGCCAGCTCAACCCGGACGTCAACCTGGTCGACACCCTCAACGGCGGCGAGTTCACCGTCTTCGCACCGATCGACTCGGCATTCGCCAAGATCGACCCCGCCACGATCGACAGCCTCAAGACGGACAGCGCCACGCTGACCAAGATCCTCACCTACCACGTGGTTCCCGGCCAGATCGCCCCTGACGCGATCGACGGAACTCACCCCACCGCCGAGGGCGGAACGGTTACCGTCACCGGATCCGGTGACAACATCAAGGTCAACGACGCAACTGTCGTCTGCGGTGGAGTCAAGACCGCAAACGCCACCGTCTACCTCATCGATTCGGTGCTGATGCCGCAGTAGTCCCCACCTGCTGTGCGCCTTTATCAACCCCCCGCGGTTAATAAAGGCGCACAGCGGCCAACGGCGGGCCAAGAGAAAAGAACCGGACATGCACGCTACGGTTGTACGCGATGAAGCGAGACAACTCTTCGTGAGCGAGCCAGACCATGCGTCGGATGCGGCCGACGCATGCCCGACGGACAATTCTGCGGCCCGCACCGCGCGAATCGCGGAATCACGCGAGCTGGCAGTGATCCTCGCGAACGTCGCCGGTGGCGACCAGAGCGCCTTCGCCGAGTTCTACGACCGAACCAGCTCCCGTGTGTACGGCATGGTTCTTCGTGTACTCCGTGATCCAGGTTTCTCCGAGGAAGCGGTCCAAGAGGTCTACCTCCAGGCCTGGAAATCAGCCGACAGCTTCGACCCTGCCAAGGGGTCCGCGCTTTCCTGGCTCCTGACACTTGCACACCGGCGCGCAGTGGATCGCGTGCGCTCCGAACAGTCGAGTTCGGATCGACAGGCTCTCTACGACACCACCAATGCCACTCCCGAATTCGACGTCGTCAGCGACGAAGTGACACGAAGAGACGAGCATCGTGCTGTCACCGACTGTCTCGAAACGCTGACGGACACTCAGCGCCAATCGGTGACTCTCGCCTATTACGGCGGCCGAACGTACCGCGAGGTGGCCGAAGATCTCGGCGTGGCGATTCCCACGATCAAGTCGCGAATTCGCGACGGACTACTGCGCCTACGTGGATGTTTGGGGGTGATGTGAGATGGACGAAGAGCTGATCGACTACGCGTACGCCTACGCGATCGATGCGTTGGACCTCGACGAGCGCCGTGAGGTCGACAAACGACTTGCCGCTTCGGACTCCGCGACCCGCGCCGAATTCGACGCCCAGGTCCGGCTCACCGCCGAAACCATGGCCGCGATGACCGTCGTCGACGCCGTCGAGCCCCCGCCGTCGCTGCGCAGAAGCGTCCTCGCCTCGATCGCAGAACAGACCGCGGCTCCCAACGCCCCGGTTTCGCTGGCCGAGCGTCGTAACCGTCGACGCCCGTGGACCATGGCTCTTGCGGCGGCCGCCGCAGTCGCAATCCTGGTCGGCGGCATCGGAATCGGACGCACGCTGTCCGACAACACGCCTCCGCAGAACGCCGCGTCCGAAATCATGGCAGCACCCGACGTTCATGCCACGACGCGTGACATCCCGGGCGGCGGTAGTGCCACGACGCTGTTCTCGCCCTCCGAAGACGCCGCAGTCCTCGTGATGAACGATGTGACTCCCCCGAGTCCGGATACCGTCTACCAGATGTGGCTGGTGCCGGGCGACACCGACGACACCACGATGATCCCGATGGGGACGATGGCTCCGGGCGACGTCAAACCCACTACTCAGGTGGTGCTCGACGGCATCGGTCCGAATACGAAGTTGGCGTTCACTGTCGAACCGCCCGGCGGATCGCAGCAGCCGACGAGCGAGCCGTTCGCAACGATCCCGCTCATCTGATCGCCAGACGAAAAAAGATCCCCCACCGGAATCCGGTGGGGGATCTCTTCTTTGTCGAAACTACGAGCAGCGAGTCAGTGGCTGTGACCGTGTCCGGTGTCGGCAACTTCCTCGGTTGGCTTCTCGACGACGGCGCTCTCGGTCGTGAGGATCATGCGCGCGACGGAAGCGGCGTTGACCACTGCCGAGCGAGTGACCTTGACCGGGTCGACGACGCCGTCGGCAAGCAGGTTGCCGTAGGTGAGGGTGGCAGCGTTGAAGCCTTCGCCCTTGGTCATCTCGGCGACCTTGCTGACAACGACGGAACCGTCGATGCCTGCGTTGCTGGAGATCCAGAACAACGGGGCGTTGAGGGCTTCGCGGACCACGGCAACGCCGGTGGCCTCGTCACCCGTCAAGCCGAGGTTCCCGATCAGAGCCGTACCGGCTTGAACGAGAGCCGATCCGCCACCGGGGACGATGCCCTCGGAAACTGCTGCCTTGGCTGCGTTGACCGCATCCTCGACGCGGAACTTGCGTTCCTTCAGATCGGTTTCGGTGGCTGCGCCGACCTTGATGACGGCCACGCCGCCGGACAGCTTCGCCAGACGCTCTTCGAGCTTCTCGCGGTCCCAATCCGAATCGGTGTTCTCGATCTCGCGACGCAGCTGCGCAACGCGGGTCGCGATGTCGTCAGCGGTGCCTGCACCGTCGACGATGACCGTCTCGTCCTTGGTGACGACAACGCGGCGAGCGCTGCCGAGCAGCTCGAGGCCGGCTTCCTTGAGCGAGAGGCCGACGTCGGTGTTGATGACGGTGCCTGCCGTGACGACTGCGAGGTCGTCGAGGAATGCCTTGCGACGATCACCGAAGAACGGCGCCTTGACGGCGACGGCCTTGATGGTCTTGCGGATGGAGTTGACCACGAGGGTGGAGAGAACTTCACCCTCGACGTCCTCGGCGATGATCAAGAGCGGCTTGCCGGATTCGGCAACCTTCTCGAGCAGCGGAAGGAAGTCGGGAAGTGAGCTGATCTTCTCGCGGAAGAGCAGGATCAGCGCGTCTTCGTAGACGGCCTTCTGCGCATCGATGTCGGTGACGAAGTAGGGCGAGAGGTAGCCCTTGTCGAACTGAACACCTTCGGTGACAACGAGTTCGGTTGCAACGGTGGAGGATTCCTCGACCGTCACGACGCCGTCGGTTCCGACACGGGTGAGTGCCTCGCCGACGAGCTTGCCGATCTCTTCGTCACGTGAGGAGACGGTGGCGACCTGAGCGATCGACTTCTCGCCCTCGACGGGGGTGGCTGCGGCGAGCAGTTCCTCGACGACCTTGTCGGCTGCGGCGTTGATGCCGACGCCGAGAGCCATCGGGTTCGCGCCCGCTGCGATGTTCTTGAGTCCGCCGCGGACGATGGCCTGGGCCAGAACGGTCGCGGTGGTGGTGCCGTCGCCGGCAACATCGTTGGTCTTGGTGGCGACGCTCTTGACGAGCTGTGCGCCGAGGTTCTCGAAGGGATCTTCGAGCTCGATCTCACGGGCGATGCTCACACCGTCGTTGGTGACGGTGGGGCCGCCGAATGCCTTGGCGAGCACGACGTGGCGTCCACGCGGGCCCAAGGTCACCTTGACGGCGTCGGCAAGCTTGTCGACTCCGGCTTCGAGAGCGCGGCGTGCGGTCTCGTTGAACGCAATTTGCTTGGACATCTGTTCTGTCAGCTCCTGAATCTTCGGGGCGTGAACGCATTCCGCCCCGGGATCCTGTGTGGACTCCGGGGCGGATCACGTGTGTCTTACTTGGAGACGACAGCCAGCACGTCGCGTGCCGACAGGATCAGGTATTCCTGGCCGGCGTACTTGATCTCGGTTCCGCCGTACTTGGAGTAGATGACCGTGTCACCCTCCTTGACGTCGACCGGGATGCGGTTGCCCTGCTCGTTGACGCGGCCTTCGCCGACTGCAACGACGGTGCCCTCCTGGGGCTTTTCCTTGGCTGTGTCAGGAATGACCAGGCCGGAAGCCGTCGTCGTTTCAGCCTCGTTGGCCTGGACGAGGATCTTGTCCTCGAGCGGCTTGATGTTGACGCTCGCCACGATGAGCCCTCCACTTTGGGGTATGTGCGTCCGAGGCGATCCTCGGACAGCTGTTTGGGTATGCCGTTTACGGCGCGTCACTGCAGTCCCGTCGTCGCGGGTGCCGGAACTCGATCAGCGCCAATTGGCACTCTATACGTGAGAGTGCCAACCCTCAAGGACTGGGCGCATTTTTCTCTTCGTCCAGAGCGAAACAGGACAGCCGTCCACCACGTTCACCTATTGTTCACTTCGTGACGAACATCAATCGCCGTAGTTTTCTGACCTTCGCCGGACTCGGCGCCGTCGGCGCGGTCAGCCTTGGCAAGCCGTGGGGCCTGCAATATGCAGGCGCGTCGACCATTCCGACGTCAGGTCCTGGCACCACTCTCGAGTCCGTGTCCACCCCCGTCAGCAGTAGCGGCTACACCAAGCTCACCGCCGGACCCGGTTGGGCGAACATCGTGCGCAGCGAGTTGGCCGAGCCGAAGTCGGGACGCGAGGACCGACGCACCGCACTCGCCTCACTCGTGCAGCTGACCGACGTCCACATCGTCGACGCCCAGTCCCCCATGCGATTCGAGTACGTCCACCAGATCACCGGCTCGGCGTTCCGCCCCCAGGAGACCCTGACGGCGCACGGGCTGATTTCACTTGTCCGCCGGGTCAATTCGATCGGCAGTGGCCCGCACACGTCGCGACCCTTCGATGCCGTCGTCACCACCGGCGACAACACGGACAACAAGGAATTCGCCGAACTCGACTGGTTCCTCACCTCACTCAACGGCGGAACCGTCGTCGCCAACACCGGTGCCAAGGACCGCTACGAGGGTGTACAGAACTCGGGTGCCGATCTCTACTGGAACCCCGAGTCACCGATGCTCGACATGTACAAGAAGGCCGGATTCCCGGAGATCCCCGATTTCTTCGGTGCCGCTTTCACGCCCGTGTCGAGCCCCGGCCTGAACACCCCTTGGTACTGCGTGTTCGGCAACCACGACGATTCGGTGTCCGGCACGGTGCCCAGCGGCATCCCGCCGCTCGAAGCGATGTACACGGGATCTCTCAAATTCGAGGTGCCTGGTTCACCGGAGCAGGCCAAGCAGATCGACGTCGCCACCAAGTTCGATCCCAGTGCGATACCCGGAATCCTGTCCGCCTTCACGACGCCGCCGCGCCAGGTCACCCCCGACCCGTCGCGCGCGCCGTTCACACCGCGACAGTTCATCGCCGCACATCTTGATCCCGCGCACACCGGTCCCGGCCCCGTCGGACACGGTTTCGCCCCCGACGCCGGCGAAACCGGTATCGGTTACTACTCGTTCGAGATCGCACCGGGCGTCGTCGGCATCAGCATGGACTCCACCAACCGCGCGGGCCTCGTCGACGGTTCGCTGGGCGCCGCTCAGTTCCAGTGGATCGAGAACACCCTGCGCGCCGGCAGCAGCACCTACTACGACGCCGCGGGCTCTCGCGTCACCGAGTCGCGAGGTGACACGTATTTCGTGCTGTTCAGTCACCACACGAGCGACACGATGGACAATCTCATTCCCGACCCCGAGAACGTCCTCGAGCCACGCCTGCGCGGTTCACAGCTTCTCGACTTGCTGCATCGTTTCCCGAACGTACTTGCCTGGGTCAACGGACACACCCACGAGAACAAGATCACCCCGTGGCCCGGCGCGACCCCCGAGCAGGGCTTCTGGGAGATCAACACCGCCTCTCACATCGACTACCCGCAACTCGGACGCATCATCGAGATCGCGGACAACCATGACGGAACGGTGTCGTTGCTTGCGACGCTCTTCGAGGCGGAGAGTCCCAATTCCGTCGACTACAGCGACAAGTCGGCAGCCGGGCTCGCCTCGCTGTACCGCGAACTGTCGTTCAACGACATCCACCGCGACCCGAAGCTGACGGGTACCGGCGTCGACCAGAACGTCGAATTGTTGGTTCACACCGGACGATGACTCCGATTGCCGCAGTGTCCTAGGTGATTTCAGGTCCGCTCGAAGGCGAGCGGTGCGCTTTCGCCCACGACACTGCGGCAACGACGAATCGAACGCCGAATCCGATCAACACCAGATTGCAGACGATCTGAAGGCTCACGAGCCCCCGGGCAAGGTCCGTCTGCGCGGCGATGTCACCGAATCCGACTGTCGAGAAGACGGACAACGAAAAGTACAGCGCCGCCATACGCGACAGCGGTTCGGTGAAACTGCCAGGGCTTGCATGCTCGACCGAAAAATAAGTGATGGACACCAACAACAAGTACGTCGGCATCACCACCGCCACAGCTTCGACCGCCTGCAGAGATGGCACATCGGAACGCAGAATTCGCCACACCTGCCAGGTGGTCACGGCAAGTACCGCGGCGCCTCCACCGATCAAGAGGAAGATTGCACTGGCGGTATGTACATCGATCCACGGCAGAAAGAAATACGCGCATCCGAAGGCGATCACCGTCAGCGTGGGTCGAAGCACTGCACCACGGATCAGCGCGCGTCGTCGTTCCCGGTCGATGTGGGGAGAATCGCCTTTTTTCCGCATGAATCAATGATCGACAATTTCGCAGGTAAAACCACCCTTTCGGTCCGAAAAGGACGTCACGGAGACGAAAAGCACTGAGCAATCCTCACGAACCTTCTGTAACGTTCATATAACGGCGGTCGATTGAACATTGACCGGTATTGACTGTGAGGAGGTGTGCGATGAGTTGTTCACTGGGAATTTCCACTGGATCTTCCGGTGTCTATTCAGCACTCGTCGACACCGATACCAGCACAAACGCGCCAGGCGCCGTGCCTGCCGAGACTCGCTTCGTCTCGGCGGATCAGGCCAATTCCAACGTCGGTGACCTTGTCAGAGCATCCATCAAGCTGATGACGACGCAGGTAACGGACGGATCTGAAGCGCCGCGCTCGATCGGTGTCAGCTATCGCACGGACGATCAACTCGCGAGCATCAGGTCATCTCTTTCGCGCTCGCCGAAGCAGGTCCGTGCAATCCCCGAGCCTGCCGCCGTACACGCGTATCTCGCGGAGACAGGGAAAACCGAGCGGTACGACACGACAGCTCAGGTGGACGTCGGTGATCAAGGTCTGACGGTGTCCGTCGTCGACCACACCGGTGAAGTTCTGCACTCCGACCGTATCGACGCCCTCGCAGGGGCCGGAATCGACCGGGCATTGGTCGACTTCGTGACGGAGAAGGCTCCAGGGCACTTGCGCCGGTACACCGACGCGGAACTTCTTGCCGCCCGGTGCCATGTCGCCAAAGAGCAACTGTCCACGTCCACCAAGGTGACCGTCGACCTTCCGATCGACGCGATGACGATCACGCGCGACGAGTTCGAGGCCATCATCGCCCCGGATATCGAGCGCGCCGTCACCTTCATCCGTGAAGTCGTGAAGGGCTCACCGCGGCCCGTCGGTGCCGTTGTACTCATCGGCGGTGGCGCACATATTCCGGCCGTGCGGTCCGCCGTCGCCGCTGCCGTCGACATCCCCATGGTCGAGATCGTCGAGCCCGAGACTGCGGCAACCAAAGGTGCTGCACTCCTGGCAGATTCGATCACCGCAATTCGTTTCCCGCTGCTGGGCTCCGGAAGTGACCAGCGCTCCGGATCCACCGCCAAGGTATCGGGAGCGTTGATCGGTGCGCTCGTGGTCGGCGGACTGGTACTCGGTTACGGCGCAAAGGAATTGGTTCCGACCGACGACACCGCGGTCTCGCCCGTCGGAACCGGGTCGACCACGACGACGGTGAGCCCCGAAGCGACACCGAGCACCGGATCGACGATCATTCCGTCTCATGATCCTCTGCCTTCGGTAGCCGGCAGCACGTATCCTCGGTACGGGTATCCCACCACCCCGTTCGACTCGCAGCCTTACGACACGCACTCGTACACAACGCATCAGTACACACTTCCGCCTGCGCCGATCCCGGACACCTCGACGACAACCACGCCGCCGACCACGACAACGACCACTCCGAATTGGCCGACCATTCCCGGAATCACGCTGCCCGATCCACCGGCGTGGTGGCCGACGCTACCGGACACCGAGGCGACGCCCCCGGTCGATCCGACCGAGGCAAACCCCGGCGGCGGTCTCGGCCCGGGTGAAAGCGGCGGCGAGAACCCGACGACGCCGGAGACTCCTGGATCCGGTTCCACCGAAACCGAAATCACTACCCCTGGTGGTGGTGATCCGACGACGAAGCCCGGTGAACCGAATACCTCGATGCCCGAAAACGGTCCCGCGACCACACCGGATCGGGAACCGGCCCCGGTCGGCTGATTCTCAGTCGGCCGATTTTCAGTGCATCAGCTGGCTGACGGAGACCGACAGCCCCGGGTCCGTCGCAACACTCAATTCCGAAGGGCCTGCGCCGTTTCCGATCAGGTGAGCGGCCAACGATGCGATCATCACGCCGTTGTCCGTGCACAGTCGAGGTTTCGGAATGCGCAACGTGATGCCTGCTTCGGCGCAGCGCTGCTCGGCGAGTGAGCGGATGCGCGAATTGGCCGTGGCGCCGCCGCCGAGAACCAACGTGTCAACACCGACATCCTTGGCTGCACGCACTGCCTTCATCGTCAGGACGTCTGCAACCGCTTCCTGGAACGAGGCAGCGATGTCCGGGATCGAAAAGGTCTCGCCTGCGCGCTCTTTCGATTCGACATAGCGCGCGACGGACGTCTTGAGTCCCGAGAACGAGAAGTCGTGCCGCGAATCGCGCGGCCCCGTCATACCGCGAGGGAAGGCGATTGCGTTCCGATCTCCCTCTTGCGCAGCAGCATCGAGTGCCGGTCCACCGGGAAAGCCGAGTCCGAGCAGTCTGGCCACCTTGTCGAAGGCCTCACCGGCGGCGTCGTCGACAGTCGTGCCCAGTTCGACAATGGGCTTGCCCAGATCTTCGACGTGAAGCAGGTGTGTGTGACCGCCGGAGACCAACAATGCGACGCACGAGGGCAACGGACCGTGCTCGAGAGTGTCCACCGAGACGTGACCGCCGAGATGATTGACCGCATAGAACGGGATGTTCCATGCTGCCGCATAGGCTTTCGCTGCGGCTACACCGACCAGCAGCGCGCCGGCCAGGCCGGGTCCGATGGTGACGGCCAGCGCGTCGGGCTTCTCGATACCGGCGGCAGCAAGGGCACGGCGCATCGTCGGCACGATCGCCTCGAGGTGAGCCCGCGAGGCCACTTCGGGAACCACTCCCCCGTACCTGGCGTGCTGATCCACGCTCGATGCCACCTCGTCGGCCAACAATTCGCAGGTTCCGTCACCGTTCCAGCGGACGATACCGACACCTGTTTCGTCGCAAGAACTTTCGACACCCATGACGATCATGCTTGCTGCTCCTCAATTTCGCGGACACCGAGCACGGCAGGCCGTCTCATCGTGTACGCATCTGCCCCACTGGGCTGGTAGTACTTCTTTCGTGTTCCGACGATCTCGAATCCTTCCCGCCGGTACAGCGCGATGGCAGGTTCGTTGTCGGTGCGCACTTCCAGGAACACCGGGCACTGCCGTGAATCCGCCAGAGTCAGAAGCGCATCGAGCAACGCGCCGCCGATTCCGAGTCGCTGAGCCGAGGGATCTGTACCGATGGTGTGAACCTCGGCCTCCATGTTGGGCGACGCCCCCAACAATGCGACTCCGGCGTAGCCGAGGACGTGACCGTCAGGCTCCCGGGCAACGAAGTAATGATTATGTGCGCCTGCAAGTTCCGAGACGAATGCTTGTGCGCTCCAGGGTCCGTCGCCTGCGAACAACGCGCGCTCCAACTCCGCGCACCGTTCGGCGTCATCGACGTTCATCGGCTCGATGCTGTACTTCATCTGCTCTGTCTCACTTGCCACGTTCTGCAAGGGTCTTCGCGTCCGGGCGTCGGAGGTACAGCGGCTCCAGCGGGGCCGGAACCGAGCCGGACAGGATCTCGCGAGCAGCGACTGTCACCAACCCGGCCGGTGAAGGTGTCTCCGCCGGGTCGACGGGTAGATCGAAGAAGTCCACGTGCGAAGCGGATCCGGCAATCAGCGTCGAAGGCGAAGGATCGACGTCGCCGGCGGAATTCACAGCCGGTCCTTCGACGCGCACTCCGCCGTCATAGCGCGCCCAGTAGATCTCGCGACGCCTCGCGTCAGTCACGACGAGCAGGCTCGGTGTGGTCGGTACCGCAGCCGCGATCGCATCGAGGCTGCACACGCCGTACACGGGAACACCGAGTGCGTCACCGAAGGCAGCGCCCGTCGCCATGCCGACACGCAGTCCGGTGTACGGCCCTGGCCCGACACCCACGACGACGGCGTTCAAGTCGGCCGGTGTGAGCCCTGCCTCGGCGAGGCATTCGAGGACGTGAGGGGTCAAGACCTCGGCGTGCGCACGAGGATTGACCGTGACACGCACGGCAAGCGTCTCCACTGTGTCCGGTGACTCTGTGTCCGGTGCCACTGGGTCCGGCGACGAAGCCGACAGGGAGACGACTCCGGCAGTGACTGCCGGAGTGGAGGTGTCAATTGCGAGAACAAGCACGATTTCTCAGGGTACCCGCACGTGAAGAACTACTTCCGGCCCGGGAGGGTCACGACGTCTGTGACACCAAACTCCGTTTCACGACGTCTGTGACACCAAACTCCGTTTCACGTCGTCCAGGACCAACTCGCAGTCCGCACATCCGATTCGGGTTCCCGATGAAGCTGCACTCGCAGGTGCCGTTCGACGAGCCTTTCCACGACGTCACCACCCCATTCGACCACCACCACTGCATCGGTGAGGTCGGTGTCGAGGTCGAGGGCATCGAGTTCGTCGAGCGCATGCGGTCCGCTGTCTCCCAGCCGGTATGCGTCGACGTGGATCATGCCGACGGGAACTCCGCCGCCAGGGCGGGTGCCCGAACGATGCTCACGAGCGATGACGAACGTCGGGGACGTCACCCGGCCCTGCACCCCGAGCCCGGCGCCGATTCCGCGCGTCAACGCGGTCTTGCCTGCCCCGAGTGGACCGTCCAGCACCACCAGGTCGCCGGCAACAAGTCCCGCCGCCAAGCGTCGGCCGAAAGCCTCGGTATCCTCGGCCGTTTCCAACGTGATCTGTCCGGACACGGGAAGTCCCGTGGAGTTCTCAGCCGACATCGGACCGCTCTTCTACCTGCGCTCGCTGCACCAACTTGTCGATTGCGTCCGTCACGATCGCCGGGAACTCGAGCTGCACCAGATGGCCGGCCCCGTGAACTCGCACGAGTTCGGATTCGGGGAGATCGGCGGCGAGACGCTTGGAGCTGATGAACGGAATCATCATGTCTTGATCGCCGCAGATCACGACTGCCGGTGTGTGCGCGAGGACCTCGAGAGAAGCGGACTCGTCGTGTAGTTCCAACGTCCGCAGGAAATTGACGATGGTCACAACCGAGGTCCGGTCGAGCATGCCGTCCGAGAGTTCATGCAGCCGTGGGCTGACATCGGTGCCGTACGAGGCCGCACGCAGGATCGGCGTGATCAATACTCGCGCAGCGCCCCGGGCATGCTGAACTATTCCTGGTGAGGTGCGCACTGCCAACCGGAATCCGTCGATGATCGGATTCTGCAGATTGCGGGTCAGGCCGGTCTCGGCCAGGCCTGCCGCCGTCGTCGCGACCAGCCCCACGCCGATGACTCGGCCCTCGAACCATTCGGGTCGCTGACCGGCGAGCGCGAGTACCGTCATGCCGCCCATCGAGTGACCGACCAGAACTATCGGTCCCTTGGGTACCTTGGCCTCGACGACGGTCGCGAGGTCGCGGCCGAGCTGAGAAACCGTACAACTCTTCGAACGCGGCATGCCCGAGTCTCCGTGTCCGCGCTGGTCGTAGAACACCATGCGAACCTTGTTGCCCCATCGCTCTTCGAGCTGGCGGCGCTGGAAATGCCAGGACAGCGCACTCAGGCAGTATCCGTGCACGAAAACGACTGTCAGCGGAGCGTCGTCCGGTCCCACTTCGCGAACTGCCAGCTCGACACCGTCCTCGGTGCGCACCGTGCTCTTGCGGTCGCGCGTCATGAGGTCGAAGTCCTCGTCCGCGTAGATTTCCCGGCCCGGACGCGTCGCGGTCTTGAATGCGTTCACGCCGGCCATCGAGCCGAGCGCCACGGCGCTGAGCAGGCCACCGAGAATGCTCATCTTTCCTGCAGTCTTCATGACGTCTCTCCCCCGATGTACGTACGCACAGTGCGTCCACGTATCCCGGTCACGACCTCGTAATGAATGGTGTCGAGTACGTCGGCCCAGGCCTGCGCGTTGGGTTCGCCGTGATCGCCGTTGCCGAAGAAGATCGCGGTGTCGCCTTCGCGAACTCCGTCACCGTCCGGACCCAGGTCCACCAATACCTGGTCCATGCAGATTCGCCCGACAGCCTGGCGACGCTTACCGCCCAACTGCACTTCGAACTTGCCACTCAGTGAGCGAGACAAACCGTCGGCGTAGCCGACGGGAAGCAGCGCAAGAGTGGTGTCGTGCGGTGCGACCCACTGATGCCCGTAGGAGACGCCCTCTCCGGCGGCTACCTTCTTCACCAGAATCACCTTCGCTCGCAGCGTCATCGCCGGTCGTAAACCGAAATCTCCGAGTTCGGGCACCGGAGACAGTCCATATATCGCGATTCCGGGCCGAACCATGTCAAACCGCAGGTCAGGACGGGTGACTGTAGCAGCGGAGTTGGAAAGATGAACGACTTCGGGGTCGAATCCGCGAGCGCGGACGTCGGCAACCGCGTCGATCAAACGCTGCTTCTGCATGTCGATGACGTCGTGATGCGGTTCGTCCGAGTGCGCGAGGTGAGAGAACACTCCGCGCAGCCTGATCGTGCCCTCGTCCCGCGCAGTGGCGAGGTCGTCGAGCATCTGCGGCCACTCGGTTCTCGATACGCCGTTGCGATTGAGACCGGTGTCCACCTTGAGCGTCACCATCGCCTTTTGTCCCAGAACCCGTGCCGCGTCGACGACAGCGGCCAGGTGTCGCGGGGAGGACACGCCGATCTCGACGTCCGATCGGATCGCCGAGGCGAAATCGGCGTCGACGCCGTGCAGCCAGGCAAGGACGGGAGCGGTGATGCCTGCCTCGCGAAGGACCAGTGCCTCCGCGATGGTGGTGACGCCGAGTTCCCGGGCTCCCGCCGAGAGCGCCGTCCGCGCCACCGCAACTGCGCCGTGGTTGTATCCGTCCGCCTTGATGACCGCCATCAACGCTGCATCCCCGGCAAATTCACGCAGAACACGCACGTTGTGCGCGATCGCGTCCAGATCGACGACTGCCTCCGTCTGCGGCCCTACTGCGTCGTCGAGTCGGCTCGCCTTCCCCTCCGCAGGCTCCTTCGGTGCTCTTCCCTGGGCAAGCGTCATGGCGACAATCCTGCCACCCACGCAGAATCGGACACGTGTTCGGGTTTGAACACCCTCAATCGAGGGCAAAAGAGCGAAGCACACGCACTGATTCCCGCAGACCTCCCAGCAGGGGTGAAGCCGAAATCGGTGCTCCGGCGACATCGCTCTGACCGCCGGCAGCGGCGATGTTCGCAGCCAACGCGTGAGCCCGCGCCCCGACGGCCCCGGCTTCGAGAGGGCTCAGACCCGCCGCCAGCAACGCACCGATCACACCGGAGAGGATGTCACCCGAACCTGCCGTCGATGCCCAGGAGCCGCCGGCGTCGTTGACCAGCACCTCACCGCCGGGATCCGAGATCACCGTCGTATGGCCCTTCAGCAGGACCGTGACTCCGAGGCGTGCGGCAAGAGCACGCGTGGCCGCGATCCTGTCGTCGCCAAGAGTTGTGAATCGAGCGAACTCGCCGGCGTGGGGCGTCAACAGTGTCGGCGCGGTCCGGGCTGCGACAAGTTCGGGACGCTGAGCGAGGAGGGTAAGTCCGTCCGCATCGACAACAACGGGTACATCAGTAGCCAGCACCGACGCCAGAAGTCGCGCGGCGTCGTCGTCGGTACCCATACCGGGGCCGACCACCCACGCCTGAACTCGCCCGGCGGCTTGGAAGGTCTCACTCGCAATCACCTCCGGGAACCGGGCGAGCACCTCGGTGGCGCCGTGCCCGGCGTAGCGGACCAGGCCGGCGGTCGCGGTCACCGCGGCACCGGTACAGAGCACGCCCGCGCCGGGATACTGCTCACTTCCCGCAACGATGCCCACCACACCCTGCGAATACTTGTCGTCCTCCGGACCGGGCACCGGCCACAGCGCACCGACCTCCGCCGGATCGAGCGAACCGAATTCGGGTTCGCTGATGCTCAATCCGATGTCCACGAGTTCGACACGACCACACAGCGGAGCCGCGAGTACGTGTACCGGCTTGAGCGCACCGAATGTGACCGTCACATCAGCGGTCACCGACGGGCCGTCCACTGCGCCGGTGTTCGCGTCGACGCCGCTCGGAAGATCGACCGCCACGATCGGTGCATCCACCTGGCCGACGAGATCGGCCGCGTCAGGCCGTAGACCGCCGTGCCCGGAAATCCCGACGATGCCGTCGATCACCAGATCCGGCGACCCGACTTCGGCGGCGACTCGGCCGCCGGCCTTCAAGAGAGCATCGAGGCCCGCCCGATGAGCGCGCGCCGGATCGAGCAACACGGCCCGCACGCTCACACCTCGTTTGCGGAGCAACGCACCGGCCCACAGGGCATCACCGCCGTTGTCGCCCGTACCGACCAGCAGCGTCACCGACCGATGCGCGACCGACCCTGTACGGGAACGCAATTCGTCCGCGACTACTCGCGCAAGACCGTACGCCGCTCGACGCATCAGCACCCCGTCGGGCAGCTTGTCGAGCAGCGGCGCCTCAGCTGCTCGCACCTGATCGGCTGTGTAGTACCCACGCATGTCGGAACCCTTCAGTTGCCGTCGCTACCCTCGAAACCATGAAATCACGTCTTCGCCCGGCAATCGCGGGTCTCGTGCTCGCTCTCGGTCTGGTCGGGTGCAGTTCCGGCACCGACTCCACACCACCGGCTCCGGAAACGACGGCCAGCGGACCCGTGGTGACCATCTCCGGGATGGCGTACTCCCCCGCGTCCATCACCGTGAATGTCGGCGAGACGGTCACGTGGGTGTTCGACGACAACGGAATGGCCCACGACGTCAACGGCCTCGGGGACGCCAAGGGCAAACTCCGCAGTCCGCTCAAGAAATCGGGAACCTACACCTACACGTTCACCGAACCCGGAACCTACGACTACACCTGCACACCGCATCCCGAGATGCGCGGAACCGTCGTCGTCGAGACGCCGTAACGCGCTCGGGCCCCACAGTCTTGCGACTGCGGGGCCCGATTTTCTAGCGAAAGCTACTCGACCGTAACCGATTTCGCCAGGTTACGCGGCTTGTCGACGTCATAGCCACGCGCCGCGGCAACCTCGGCCGCAAAGATCTGCAACGGAACCGTGGACAGCAACGGCTGCAGCAGAGTCGGTGACGCCGGAATCTCGATCAGGTGATCCGCGTGCGCCGCGGCGACGGTGTCGCCTTCCTCAGCGATGACGATAGTCGTCGCCCCGCGCGCCTTGATCTCCTGAATGTTGGACACCAACTTCGAGTGCAGGACAGCGCGGCCCTGCGGCGACGGCATGACGATGATGACCGGAAGGTCCTCCTCGATCAAGGCGATCGGGCCGTGCTTGAGCTCACCGGCGGCAAAGCCCTCGGCGTGCATGTACGCAAGCTCCTTGAGCTTGAGCGCACCCTCGAGCGCCACCGGGTAGCCGACGTGACGCCCCAGGAACAGCACGGTCGACGCGTGCGCGAACTGGCGCGCCAACGCGCGCACCGGTTCTGCCGTCTCGAGCACCTTGCTGACCAATGCGGGCATCGCTTCGAGGTCGGCGTACTCGCGGGCGACCTCGTCCGGATACTTGGTTCCGCGAGCCTGCGCCAAAGCCAAACCGACGAGGTAGTTCGCGGTCACCTGCGCCAGGAACGCCTTGGTGGACGCGACCGCGATTTCCGGTCCTGCCCGCGTGTAGAGAACTGCGTCGGCTTCACGCGGGATCTGTGCACCGTTGGTGTTGCAGATCGCCAGGACGCGTGCCTTCTGGTCCTTGGCGTGCTTGACAGCCTCGAGCGTATCGGCCGTTTCCCCCGACTGCGAGATTGCGACAACAAGCGTCGAGCGATCGAGAACCGGGTCGCGGTAACGGAATTCGCTGGCGAGTTCGACCTCGACAGGTAGACGCGTCCAATGCTCGATCGCGTACTTCGCCAACAGACCGGAGTGGTAAGCGCTACCGCAAGCGACAACGAACACCTTGTCGACGTCGCGCAGTTCCTGATCGGACAACCGCTGCTCGTCGAGGACGATCTTCCCGTTCTCGAAGTGGCCGAGGAGCGTGTCGGCGACAGCGGTCGGCTGCTCTTCGATCTCCTTGAGCATGAAGTAATCGTGACCACCTTTTTCGGCGGCCGCGAGATCCCAGTCGATGCGGAACGGGCGCCCCTCTGCCTCGTTACCCGCGAAGTCGGAGATCCGGTAGCTGTCGGCAGTGATCACCACTGCCTGATCCTGTCCGAGTTCAACCGCATCGCGTGTGTGCTCGATGAATGCAGCGACGTCGGAGCCGAGGAACATCTCGCCCTCACCGACACCGACTACGAGCGGTGTCGAGCGGCGCGCGGCGACAATCGTGTCCGCATGATCAGCGTGCGTGAAGACGAGCGTGAACGCACCTTCCAACCGACGAACCACCGACAGCGCACTCTCGATGAAATCACCAGCCGTCGGCCCCTGGGCGTACGCCCGGGCTACGAGGTGAACCGCGACCTCGGAATCCGTGTCGCTCTGCAGTTCGACGCCTGCAGCCTCGAGCTCCGCACGCAGCGGGGCAAAATTCTCGATGATTCCGTTGTGAACGACAGCCAGCTTGCCCGAGGCATCACGATGCGGGTGCGCATTGCGGTCCGTCGGACGCCCATGCGTCGCCCAACGGGTATGGCCCATACCGGACGTACCGACGAAGTGATCCGCACCGTACTCGCCGAGCTCCGCCTCGAGGTTGGCCAACTTACCGGCCTTACGCTCGATCTCGACCCCACCGGTT
Organism: Rhodococcus sp. SB1D; assembly: GCF_048573875.1. NCBI lineage: Bacteria > Bacillati > Actinomycetota > Actinomycetes > Mycobacteriales > Nocardiaceae > Rhodococcus > Rhodococcus sp. SB1D. The sequence goes on along the minus strand of NZ_JBMAIQ010000020.1, from coordinate 53,559 downwards.
CCGTCGAGAATCGCGATTCCCGACGAGTCGTACCCGCGATACTCCATTCGTCGCAAAGCCTCCACCACAACGCCCAGAGCTGGGCGGTGGCCGACGTATCCCACGATTCCGCACATGGTGACTCAGGGTACTTGGACATCGGCGGTGGGCGCATTTTGCGGTTCCCGCACCTGGTTGCGGCGTCCGCTCCGCATACACGAGGCGGCTCATCGGATAACGTCTTCAACCGTGGCACCGAAACTGAAGACACTGAACCGTGAGCTGTCCAAGCGCGGCCCGCACCGAGTTCTCCGCGGCAACCTCGCCCTGGCCGGACAGCCGGGTGTCGTGTACACGCCGGAAACCGGTTTCAATCTCCCCGCCGTTGCCTTCGCGCACGGGTGGATGGTCGGGTCCCACAAGTACGAGCAGACACTCCAGCACCTCGCTTCCTGGGGAATTGTCGCAGCGGCGCCCGACAGCGAACGCGGTCCGGTCCCGTCACATCTCGGATTGGCTGCAGATCTTCGAGCGACGCTCGACATCTGCGTCGGCGTGCGACTCGGCCCCGGACAGATCAGCGTCCAACCCGATCGGGTCGCCTTTGCCGGTCACGGCATGGGCGCGGGCGCTGCGGTACTGGCCGCAGCGCAGCGCGGGGATGTCGGTGCGGTAGCCGCACTGTTCCCGGCCCCGACAGCACCCAAGGCGGAGAACTACGCGTCGAAGATCACAGCGCCCGGATTGATCCTCGCCGGCGAAGACGACGTCGATTCTTTGACCAGCAATGCCCGGCCGCTGAGCGTGGAGTGGGGCGGTCCTGTCATCGCACGTACCGTGAATGACGCCCAAGACGCCGGACTGATCGAAGGCCGCCGACTCCTCGGCGCCCTGGGCCTCGGTGGATCCGAGCGCAAGACACAGGCCGCCACACGGTGCCTGCTCACGGGCTTCCTGTTGTTCCATCTGACCGGCGACAAGAAGTACAAGGATTTTGCTGATCCTGACGTCGAGATTCCGCACACGGCGCCGTTGCTGCCGGTCGAACCTCACTCCGACGCGCGGGCCAGCCAGCTGTTGCGTAAGTAGGAGTCCGTACTCGCCACCGACTCCGGCGGCGAGCACGGCGGCGTCGGCGTCGGCTCTGACGCGGATCGCAGATACGGGCCGGACCTGACCGGCCCATCCGTGTCATTCTCGGCGGATGTCGTTTCGGACGGCGGCTCCTGGTGCGATTCCGCGCTCGCTGCGGCCACTCTGCGCTCACGGAAGTCGTCGAGTTGAGAATCGAGGGTTCGACGGATCGCTTCGAACGGCGCGTGAACGGACTTCACAGCGGACCAGCTCCGGCCAACTCAGCGCCCGTCTCTCCGTCGGGGACCACGATCGACCCGTCAGGGACTGTGACAGGCGGCTCCGGGTCCGGCACGGGCGAGACTTCGGCGGTGGTTTCGACCGGCACCTCGTGCTCGCGAATCTCAGGGTCGGGAGTTTCGGGCTGGAGTGTCGCAGGCTGGGACGCTTCTTGCGGGCGCGCCTCGTGCGGCGACATCTCCGGATCGGCATCGAGCACTATTCTCGGCCAACCATTTTCGCTCAACTCCAGGGTGGCCGACACAGAGTTCCCGTCAGCACCTGCAACATCCAGACTCACCCCACGACCGTCGGACGCAATCGTGAAGCCCCAAGTGTTGCCGCCGATCGAGAAAGAGACAGGAGCGGCGGCGACACCGGATGCACTCGGCTCGGCGATCGGAAAGGTTGACGTGAACGCGTCTGTCACCCACTGGGTCGCGGCGTCAAAAGCATGACCAACCGCGCTCGCGCACTCCGCACACGCCCTGTCGAATTCATCGCGAGTATCGAGATACGCCGAACGAAAAACCGTGTCCAGCCATGGCGCCGCACCACGACCGGTGGAAGCGACGTGAGTCAGCTGGTCGATCTCCCCCGCACCCAGACCGCCGATCGTCGCCCGGTCGAGGCTTGCCACCTTGAAAGCCTTGTCTGCCAAAGCCGTTCGAACCGTCCGCGCGAACTCGTCGGCCAGCGTGATCAACAGTGGCGCCGAATCCGCATCGGACCGAGCTTCACACCGCGCCGCGAAGGCCTGATCTACGACCGCACCCACGCCGGAAACATTCCACACTGCAGGAAGATTCTCCGCCAGGGTCGTCAGCATCGCGATCTCGGCGACCGAACCGTCCACCGCTGCGGCCATGTCCGACGCATCTCGCATTAGTGCCTCGAAATCGATACCAGCCTCTGCGCGATACGCATCCTCGTAGGACGTAAGCATCCGTTCTTCGAAGCCCAACCGAGAGGCCAGGTCGTGAAATCGATCGAAGAACTGCAATCCCCTCGCACCAGCATCCAGGATTTCGTCAGGACGCACGCGTGAATCACGCAGTGCAAGAATATCTTCGACGCAATAGTAGCTGTTTGGTACTGCCTGTGCGGTACCGCCCGTCGGTCTCATGAGACCGACCCGCTGGAGTCTCGCAATCGCTGCGCACCCTGACCGTCCACCTCAGCGATCACCTCAGCCGAAGAGGAAAGCCGAGGCGCCAACGTATCGAGAAGATCGGCACGGCCAGTCAAGCGAGAATTCAGGACCGCCAATGCCGACGCCAACGCGGCTCCATGCTCGGCGTAATCACGGCCCGAAACGGCACCGCTGAATCGCAGACGCCTGATCGGGTCCGCAGAATCGCGCAGAGCCTGGGCCACCGACACCGCTTGGCGTGCCAATTCATCTGTTCCAGCGCGGTCGACATCCACGAGCGCCCCCAAGTTTCAGCGGAACCACTCGCACGTCGAGCGGCCTTTGACTCCTTGGACGCAGCAGGGCGCAATTACGTTCCCTCAAAACGCGAATGCCGTAATGAGGGGCTAAACCGAACCGACGATCTCGGCCAACTCGTCGGCCAGCTTCTGCGCGAGCGGAAGTTCGGTGGCCTCGACCATGACGCGGACCAGTTGCTCGGTCCCGGACGGGCGCAGGAGCACGCGACCACCGTCACCGAGGACGCGCTCTGCGCCCGCGACTGCTGCGAGTACCGACGGCGATGCTGCGACTGTCGCCTTGTCCCCGACCTTCACGTTGATCAGAACCTGCGGGAGGGTTGTCATCGTTGCGGCCAGTGCGGATGCCGACTTACCCGTGCGAGCCATGCGTCCGAGCAGCCGGAGGCCGGTGAGAATCCCATCGCCCGTGGTGCCGAACGCCGGCAACACGACATGGCCTGACTGCTCGCCGCCGAGGCTGTATCCGCCCGCGCGCAGTTCCTCCAAGACGTAGCGGTCACCTACGGCAGCAGTCACGATGTTGATACCGGCCTCGCGCATCGCGATGTGCAAACCGAGATTGCTCATGACAGTCGCGACGAGAGTGTTCTCGACCAACTCGCCGGCGTCGTTCATCGCGATCGCCAGAACTGCCATGATCGCGTCACCGTCGACCACCGCTCCGGTCTCGTCGACGGCCAGGCAACGGTCGGCGTCGCCGTCGTGCGCGAGGCCTAGGTCCGCCCCGTGATCGACTACGGCTTTCTGAAGATTCTCCAGGTGCGTCGATCCGCAGCCGTCGTTGATGTTGAGGCCGTCGGGATCGGCGCTGATCGCGATGACGCGAGCGCCAGCTGCCGCGTAGGCAACCGGTGCGAGCGCGGAAGCAGCGCCGTTGGCGCAGTCGACCACAACGGTGAGTCCGGCGAGTGGCTCGCTCGCCGCGCTCGCCAGATGCGCAAGGTACAGCTGAGCGGCGTCGTCGACCGTACGGACGCGGCCGATCCCGGCACCTGTCGGTAGGACGGGCGGCGCAGTGCCGTCGAGTGCATCCTCGATCGCCACCTCGACAGCATCATCCAGCTTGTGTCCACCGGCTGCGAAAATCTTGATTCCGTTGTCCGGCATGGGATTATGCGATGCAGAGATCATGACACCGAGACTGGCGTCGAGCTTTGCCGTCAAGTATGCAACTGCCGGAGTCGGAAGAATACCCACGTCGAGCACGTCGACACCCGCGGAACTCAATCCTGCGGTCACCGCGGCTTGAAGCATCTCACCGCTGGCGCGAGGATCGCGGCCGATCACGGCGGTCGGACGTGCGTCCGAGGTGTCGGCTGTCAGTACGCTCGCCGCGGCAACTGCCAATCTCAATGCAAGATCTGCAGTCAGATCCGAATTGGCAAGTCCACGAACACCGTCAGTACCGAACAACCGACCCATAGAACGACTCCTGAATCCTGTGAACCTCGAGAAGGGAACTCGAGAAGGGAATTTCTCCGAGAAACACAAGAGCGAGCGTCCGGTAACGATGGACGCCCGCTCTTGTGGTGAACAGGTGCCGAAGCAGACCCGTCGGGTCAACCTCGGCAAAGCATCAGCGCTTCGAGTACTGCGATGCCTTACGGGCCTTCTTCAGGCCGTACTTCTTACGCTCGACCGCGCGGGCGTCACGCGTCAGGAAGCCTGCACGCTTGAGGGCCGGACGATCATCAGGGGTTACCTCGATGAGTGCGCGCGCGATAGCCAGACGCAGTGCGCCTGCCTGACCGGACGGGCCGCCACCGTGCAGCAGTGCAATGATGTCGAAAGACTCGGGACGCTCGACGAGCACCAGCGGAGCCTTGATCAGCTGCTGGTGAACCTTGTTGGGGAAGTAGTCCTCCAACGTACGACCGTTGAGCTTGAACTGACCGGTACCGGGAGCCATCCGGACGCGAACGACAGCCTCCTTGCGGCGACCGACGGTCTGGACCGGGCGATCGAGGACGATCGGTGCGAGCGTAGCTGCAGCAACCTCTTCGACGACCTCGACTGCGTCAGAGACAAGCTCTTCCACTGCTTCGATGTTCTCTTCGGACACGTTCTGCTCTTCCGGCGATGTCACTGTGCGACCTGCTTGATCTCGAACGGCACCGGCTGCTGCGCGGTGTGGGGGTGATTCGGGCCCGCGTAAACCTTGAGCTTGCTGCTCATTGCGCGGCCGAGCTTCGTCTTGGGGAGCATGCCGACAATGGCCTTCTCGACGAGACGATCGGGAGTCCTGTCGAGGACCTCACCGACAGTGCGGGACTTCAGGCCACCCGGGAATCCGGAGTGGTGGTAAACGTTCTTGCCCTGCAGCTTGTTGCCGCTGATGGCAACCTTCTCTGCGTTGATGATGACAACGAAGTCACCACCGTCGATGTGCGGCGCGTAGGTGGGCTTGTGCTTGCCACGCAGCAAGTTCGCTGCCTGAACGGCAAGACGGCCGAGCACCACGTCAGTGGCGTCGATGACGTGCCACGTGTGGGTCACATCTCCGGCCTTCGGGGTGTACGTAGACACAGATCTTCCTCGTCTTAATTCATTCCACTGCTGACCATGTGCGTATCGCGTAAACGATCCTCGGCGGCCAGTTGAGACCCGAGAACCGCCGGTCTCCACGCATTTCTGCCGGAGCCCTACGGCACGCCACCGATAGACGATACCGGTCTACCCGCTGCCAGGTCAAAGCGCAGCCATTCCTGCCAACAGCATCATCGTCCAGCACAGCGATGCGAGCGATCGACATGCGCCTGCCCCGGCAACCTGACGGTACCGGGGCAGGCGGGGTGTCATCACGGCATGGGATGTTGTCAGCGACCGAACCCGTTTGCGGCGATCCGATCAGCTTCCTGCATCTTCTCCGAGCCGCTCGCCGTCGCTCCGGCGATCTGCGCGAGAACCATGTTCAGTTCTTCGGAAGCCTGGGCCCAGCGACGCTGTGCGTCGTTCCACGCTTCGGAACCTGCCCCTTCCCAGCCTGCTTGCAGCTTGTCCACGACAACCTTGATGTCGCCCTGTTTGTCGTTGATCGCTTTGGCCTGCTGTTTCATCTGATCGGACAGCATTGCGAGGCCGCCGAAGTCGTACTTGATCCTGTCGGACATAACTGCTCCCGGTTCGGTGTGACTGGAGAGAACTTGTGAGAACTAACTTGTGAGAACTACTGGCTGAGGATTGCTTGATCGGACGATGAAGTGCTGGCGGTCAGGACATGTTCACCGTCGCGCCGCGAAGCGAGCTGACGTTGTCGTCTTCGGTCGAGTCGAAGGTTCCCGCGGCCTGTTTGATCTGCTCGCAGATGTCGGTCAGAGCTGTGTCCAACTTCAGGGCCGCGCTGTTGTATCGCTCCATGATTCCTGCGTATTCGACCTGCGCCGCACCGTTCCACGAATTGTGCGAAGCGTCGGCCTCCGACCGAACAGCGTTGACCAGCCCCCTGATGTCACCGAGATGTCCGTCGATGGTCCCCGCCGAATCGATCAATTCAGCGGTAGTTGCGGTAAAGCCCATGTCGCCCCCCTGGATTCGGTGAGTACCGTTCGGTATCGGCGATCACACACAACGGGCTTTGTCCGTCGGATGTGCACCGGGGTCGAGCGGAACTCCCTGATGTGCGCTACACATACTTTGACGCGACCTCCGTACCAACGGTTCCGGCCCGACCGAAGAATATTTTCAGAACCGACCGATCCGGTCACGGTGTGAATTCGACCGACTGCCACATCCGCAGGCAGTCCGCTTCGAGACTGCCCCACTCACCGATCAGATACTGGCAGCCGATACTCACTTGCCGTCCGTTGTCGACGTACACGTGCCAACGCACCTCGGAGAAATCGTCCGGAAACTCGACGTACACCACTGCCTGTTTTCCTGCGGCATCGTCGAGCACAGAAAACTCTGCGAACCGCAATGGGTCCTCGAACGTCGAAAACTGCTGACGCAAAACGGCTTCGACGGAATCGAATCCCACACCTTCCGCAAGACGTTTCTCGATGACCACGATCTTGCGATCCGCGCCGGAACCGGGTACCAAATCGGTACGCCCGCTCGAGGTCCCTCGCGACAGAAGCTTCCAATCGGAAGGTACCTCTGCCGCAACGCTTCCCACGTCCACACGCGTGAGTTCCGGCGTGGCACCGGACTCGATCGACGAGATCGAAGTCTTCGGCGCAGGCGTTTCCTGATCCTTCGACGCCTCCACGATCTCGACTTCGACTTCCGCCGTGGCTGCGACCGACCCCGCCAACCGAGAATCGCCTCGATCGCGAGTGGACACCACGACCGTTGCTGTGACCGCACCGGCGACGGCGACCACCGCAAGCGCCGCCGCGAACCATCGACGGCCTCCGCGCCGCCCGCCGACGCGACGCGGCGAAGAGGCATTCGAGTCCAAGGAAGGAATCGACTTCGCGCCATCCGTATCGCCTACCCACCCGGCGCCAAAAGCCGAATTGTCGACGATTCGTCCCGAACTGTCCCGCGCGGTTGTCTGGCGAACGAGCGTCTGAGGATCCACCAGAGACGCAGCCACCCGGCTCTCGTCCAGAATTCGGATGCTCGCGTGGCCGTGAACATTCGTCGACCCCCGTTCGAGCGAAGCCGCAACAGCATGAGAGCTCGGCCCGACCAACACCACAGCGTCCCGAACCGATAGATCCCCGATTGCGGAAAACAACCCCGCAACGTCTGCGATCTCCGAACTTTGTGTTCCGTCGATTTGGAGTTCACCGTCGACCTCAGCGACAACAGAAGCGACCACCGTTCCGCCTCGCAGTTCGAGGACGACACACCGCGATCGCCAAGCCGTATGAGCCGACCTCGCCGCCGCGATCGACGTCGGAACGAGTACGACGTCGTACGCCACTCGACGTGCTGCATCGAGCAATCGCCGCCTGCGTGGGGCACCCCAATCCGAGGGATGACTGAGATGAAGAATGTCTGCGTCGACGATTCCGCACCCGTCCATCGCACTGGAGATCAGCCTGGCCACCTCCAAGACTGTCGGGACAACCCGACCATCCACGTCGACATAATCGTCGTCGATGTAATCGATCGCATTCTCACCGGCCGCACCGGGGCCCGACGCCGGTTCGCGTCTGAGGTCTGCACTGCAACAGAATTCGCGTTGACCCGACACGACCCAGATATTCGATGCACCCCAATGTAACGAGACCGACACTGCGGACGGAGCGGTCACAGCGGTGGTATCCACGGAACTTGGACAAGTTGGGTTTGCGAGCGGGAAACGTAGACCCCACGGCCTTCCGGCATCGCCGACGCGCGGACAGTGCCGACGAGATTTCCCTCGTCACGGCTTCCGCTCATGATCAATCCGGCCGGCGCCATGTCGCGAATTCTCGCAATGACCGGCTCGTACAGTGCTCTGGCCGCACCACCGGAACGGCGGGCAATAACCAGGTGCAAACCGATGTCCTTGGAGTGCGGAATGTATTCGAGCAACGGCGCCACCGGATTTCCACTCGGTGTGGCCACAAGGTCGTAGTCGTCGATCAGTACGTAAATCTCCGGCCCACTCCACCACGACCGTTCCCGCAATTGCTGCTGCGTTGTTTCGGCGTTCGGCATTCTGGCAGCGACGATCCGAGCCAAGTCGACCATCAATTCACCGAAGGTCGTCGACGACGCCGAGTACCCGCCGAGGTGATTCCCTTCGACCACGCCCAGCAGGGAATGCCGATAGTCACCGATGATCAGCTTGGCCTGGGCCGGTGTGTTCGACGCGATGATCCCTTCGGCTATTCCACGCAAGAGAGATGTCTTCCCACACGCGGTGTCGCCGAATATCAACAGGTGCGGGTGTTCCCGGAAGTCCATGTACACCGGGGCGAGGTCGGTCTCACCGAGCCCGATCGGCACCGTGAGGCACCGACCGTCGGCCGCGCTCGTTGAGGGCCACCGGGTCCCGACAGCTTCGAGAAGTTCCGCCGGCGAGTAGAAATCCGGGAGCATCCGCACGGCGGGTGCCGGACGCGAATTCGACATGGCTGCAATACGTTCGACCGTCGCCACCACAGCCGTACTCGAGTTCTCACTACCCGGTAGGCCGTCGATTCGAGGTAGTCCGGTGAGAAGGTGGAGTCCGTCGCGAGTGATGCCACGACCCGGTCGACCTTCCGGCACCAGGCCTGCTTTCCGGCGACCCGCATCCGAATCTCCCGGATCACCCAATCGAAGTTCGATGCGAGTACCCAGTTGATCCTTGAGTGCCGGCCGGATCTCGGCCCACCTCGACGTCGTGACGATCACGTGTACACCGAAGGACAAACCTTGACCGGCGAGCATGTTGATCTGGGGCTCGAGTGATTCGAAATCCGAACGAACGCTTGGCCAACCGTCGACGACGAGGAAGACGTCACCGTACGGGTCCTCTCGGAGTCCCGCAGCCTCACCTTCCCCGGCGGGATCAGCTGTTCGCAATCTACGGAAATCGGCCATCGATTCGATGCCGAGGTCACGAAACAGTCGCTCCCGTTTGGCGACCACACCGAGTACCTCGGCAACTGTGCGCCGGACGCGGTCGGAATCCAAGCGGTTTGCCACCGATCCGACGTGCGGCAGATCTTTCAGTCCGAGGAGCGTTCCACCGCCGAAGTCGAGGCAGTAGAACTGAATCTGTTCCGGCGTGTGCGTCATGCTCAGAGACAAGATCAACGTGCGCAACGCCGTCGACTTTCCCGACTGCGGGCCGCCGACAATCGCGAGGTTGCCAGTCGATCCGTTGAGATCGGCGACGAGTAGATCGCGGCGCTGATCGAACGGCCTGTCGACTATGCCGAAGGGTGCGCTCAGATTTCCGCGAGGTTGATCACCGGTCGCCCACCGCGGCAACAACTGGTCAAGCGTCGGAGATGACTCGAGCGGCGGGAGCCACACTTCATGCGCACGTGGACCGTGACCGCGCATGCGGTCTACGAGGACTCCCATGAGAGTACGTGCATCGTCACCGATTTCACCCATGTCGACGACGTCGGGCTCGACGGGAACGACAACGGCCTCTGGTCCGGTCACGGGCTTCGCGGTAAACGGCAGCGGCGCCAGTTCGACGGGGGAATCGACCGAGAATCGAGTGGGCACGATCCGCTCGCCCTCGTACGGGCCTGACACGTAAGCACCTTGGAAGCGAACGATCTCAGCAGAATCGGACTTCAGGTATCCCGCACCGGGTGTACCCGGAAGGTGATAAGCATCGGGAACGCCGAGGACGGAACGAGACTCGTTCGCCGAGAACGTTTTCAACCCGACGCGATACGAAAGATGGCTGTCGAGACCCCGAAGCTTTCCTTCGTCGAGTCGCTGACTGGCCAGCAGCAGGTGAATGTGAAGTGACCTGCCCAATCGCCCGATGGCCACGAACAATTCGGCAAATTCCGGCTGTTGACTGAGCAGTTCGGAAAACTCGTCGACGACCACGAAGAGTGCCGGTAACGGATCGAGTGCAGCGCCGGCCAGCCTCGCCCTCTCGTAATCGGACACGTTTGCGAAGTTTCCTGCCGCACGCAACAGTTCTTGTCGACGATTCATTTCGCCGGCGAGCGCGTCCTTCATACGATCGACCATCGCCAATTCCTCGGCAAGGTTGGTGATGATCGCAGCAACATGCGGCGCCTCCTCGAGGCCGAGAAAGGTTGCACCACCTTTGAAGTCGATCAGGACGAGGTTCAGTGCGTTGGGAGAGTGGGTCGCGATCAGGCCGAGCACCAAGGTTCGCAGGAACTCCGACTTGCCAGAACCGGTGGCTCCGATACACAGCCCGTGCGGACCCATACCGTTCTCGGCCGACTCCTTCAGATCCAGTTCGACGGGGTTTCCGTCTTGTCCGACACCGATCGGCACGCGGAGTCGGTCGCGCCCCTGACGTGGAAGCCAGCCATGCTCAGGATTGAACCTCGCAACGTTTCCTATCCCCAACATCTGGCTCCACGTCCGAAGGGATCGGTCGTCGTCAGCTGCGTCGACGGCATTCTGCGATGCCGCACGGAACGGTGCGATGCGACGCCCGAACGCCTGCGCCAGGCTCGTCGTCGCAGCGTCGGGCCTCGCAAAGTTCTCAACTCCTGCGCTGCTCACCGCGCCGATCTGATCGCTACCGACGACCAGTCGCAACCCACGCGTCGCCACCAGCCGCGGGCAGAACCCGCACAGGTCGAGGACTGTCACCGAGTCGAGCCCGGATTCGGACAACAGGCCGGTGTCACCTTCGAGTAAGCCACCGTCCACGACCAGCACGAGATGCGGAACGCCCGCACTGGCTGGAGTGTTGCGAGCGAATCGAGCACGCATCGAAAGCGGTTCCCCGAGGGAACTTTCGAATTCGAAATACGAACCGAACACCATGCGTGCAGTGCCGGTGCCGTCCTGAGACTGCGGGTGTTGCACGTGTGGGAGCCACTTGACCCACTCCCACTCGGATTCGGTATCGGGACCACACACCACCGCAACTTGGAGCGTGTCCGGACCGTGGAATGTGCACAGCTGCATCAACATCGAGCGGACAAGCGCACGAGCGGAATCTCTCTGCCCCTCGATGGACATCGCAGCAAATCCGCGAAGCGAGACGGCGGTCGGCAGGTCCTGCACAACCGAATGTGCACGGACGAATCGCCGAAGTGAGACAGCAGCGACGGGTTCGAGATCCTCGACCGGCCCGGTCTCCGGAGACACGAGTCTGGTGGCCAATCGCTGTGTACCCAGACCTACCCGAACGTGGCAGTAGTCCGAGTCGGTGATCTGACGCTCCCACATCCGCACAGTCCCGGCCAGTGTCCAGAGCAGCGACGGCTCGGGATTGCTCCACTCGAGAGCAGCACGCTGCGCACCAGTCGTCGCAGCAACATCACTACGCATCTGATCCAGGTACCGGAGGTAGTCCTTGCGGTCCTCGTTCGCTTCGGACGCTCTTGCTCCACCGCTACGACCGCCCCCGGCGAGCATTCCGAGCATCGACACCATCATCATGACCGGAAACAGCAGGGACATCGGATTGCGCGCCATGCCGGAAGAGAACATCAGCGCCACCATGCCGATCATGGCAACCACCATGATCACCGGAAGTAGTTTGGTCAGTAGGTTTCCCGGCGTGACGCGAGGTATCTCCGGTGGGGGCTGAAGCGTCACCTCGCCGCCCGGTGTGCGCGGCGATTCACGGCGTGCTCGACGCGCAAATCTGACAGTGCTCAATTCACCCACCCCCATCGGTGCTGCAGCTGTTGCCGCCAGACGCCTCGTCCGACTACCGCCGGCCCCCCAAGGCGTACTCGCGCAATTGCAAGAGAGTAGATCACAACACCGACACTCGGGTCGGTGCCACCTGTTGTCGGCGCTGTCTCCGATACAGGCGCGCAGTTCATGTCGTATTGTTCGGGTGAACTGGGGTGACGCGAAGGGGGAATCGCGTCATGGGAGGGGACAGATCTTGACCAGCACCACTACAACCAGCGCTGCGAACACCGGAAACGGACGAGGCGCGAGTCATTCTGCCGAACTGTGCAGGTTGACGGTACTTTCAGCCCATTCGCAGGTGGATCTTGCGGTGCCGCTTCGTGTTCCACTCACCGTGGTCATTCCGGGCATTGTGGACACAATTGTCAACCACAGCAATTTCAACGAGTTCGACCACACCACCGAACAATTCGAGCCCGTCGACTGGACTCTGTCGAAAGTCGGCAGGGCACCGCTGGCACCGACGCTGTCGCTGCACGAGCACGGAATCCGCGATGGAGAATTGCTCGTACTCGAGGCCTCGGACACCGCTGCCCCGCCCCCACTCTTCGACGACATCATGTACACCGTCGCGGCCACGGATGCGGACGTCTACCGACGCTGGACTCCGGTCACCGCGCGCATTGTCGGCTCGACCGCCGCCCTCGTCGCTGCGCTCGTCGCGGCCCTCGCCCTGGTCCTCGGCGACACGGGACTGATCGGCGCCGTCTGCGGCGGAGTGACGTCTTTGGTGCTCACCGTCGCCGCCGTCGTGGCAGCGCGGGTGTACGGAGACTCTGGAAGTTCCGTCACGCTCGGATGCGCTTCGGTGCCACTGGCGTTCGTCTCCGGCGCACTCTGCGTGCCCGGCACTGTTCTTTCGGCTCATCTGCTTCTCGGTTCGGCATCTGCCGCTGCGGTAACTCTGATCTGCTTCCGCTTGTGCGGCACCGGATTAGCTGTCTTCACAGCACTTCTCGTCGTCCTTCTCGCGGCGGTGGGCACCTTTGCCGTCACTACCACGCTTCCCGAGGCGCGCACCGCGACCGTCAGCGGCGCGGTGATTGCCGCCGCATTGATCGTTCTCACGTTCACCGCTCGACTGTCGATGTTGTTCGCGCGACTACCGCTTCCCCCTGTTCCGACGCCGAGTAATCCCCTCGACGACGACCGCGACGGACTGCCCGAACCCGAATTACCCGGGCTGACCGAGTTGGCGGAAAGGGCAGGGCGGGCGCGTAGCTATCTGACTGGGCTGATCGTGGCCACGTCAGTGGTCGCGCTCGTCGCTGCCGTCGCACTCGCGTGGTCCTGGCCTGGTCAGGGGATCGTCTGGCCGAATCTTGCTCTCGCATTCGCGACGGCCGTCGTGCTGATGTTTCGCGGGCGCACCTACGCGGGCGCACAGCAGGCTGTGCCACTCATCGCGGCAGGCATCTCGGTGATTCTCGTTCTCCTGGGCGACATGGCATGGACCCATCGCGACCATGCATTGGTCGTCTTCGCCATCACGATGACCGTTCTCCTCCTGGCACTGGTTCTGGGAATCCTTGCCCCCCAGAACACATTCAGCCCCGTGATGCGACGCGCTGCCGAGCTGTTGGACCTCGCTGCGATTGCAGCAATCGTTCCGCTGATCTGCTGGGTCAGTGGCCTCTTCGCGCTCATGCGTGGCCTCTGAGCGATCGGTGATCGATGGTGATTCGACGTGCAACAAACATCTGCGCCAGTCTCGTGATCGTTGCCTTCAGCGTTCTCGCCGGGGCAGGTGGCGCATCGAGCGCGGTTCCCTCCCCCATCGATCCTGCAATGCTGCCCGAGGACGGTCCGCCTGCACCTCCACAACCCACCGAACAACGAACCCTGTGCGTCCCCGCCGTGGCAGGTGGTGACGGTGCGGACATTCCACGTTCTCAACGAGATCTGGGATTTGATTCTGTGTGGCCGATCACCAGAGGGGCAGGACAGCGAATTGCTGTCATCGACACCGGTGTCAGCAAACATCCCCGGCTGCCGTCGCTCGACGGCGGCGGTGATTACGTCGGTACCTCCGACGGCACCGACGATTGTGACGCACATGGAACAGTCGTGGCCGGTCTCATCGCCGCCCAGCAAGTCGAGGGTTCCGGATTCTCCGGAGCTGCGCCTGACGCACAGATAATTTCGATCAGGCAGTCCAGTGCCGCCTTCTCGGTGGCCGGCCAACGCGAAGACCCTGCTGTAGCCGAGAACTCATCCGGGTACGGAAACGTCGACACCATGGCATCGGCCGTCCGTCACGCTGCGGACATGGGTGCAAGCGTCATCAACATCTCCGAAGTCGCCTGCAAGCCTGCCGGGGACGGGATCAGCGACCAACGACTCGGCGCTGCAATCGAATACGCCACGATCGCGAAGAACGTCGTAGTCGTCGCAGCTGCAGGGAACGTCGGATCCGGAGGTTGCAAGAACCAGAATCCGCCGCCGGATCCCCTCAATCCCCTAGCCGATCCATGGAACTCGGTTGTGACGATTGCCAGTCCGGCTTGGTACGACGACTATGTCCTCACAGTGGGGTCGGTAGACCCCAATGGCGCCGCCAGTTCCTTCAGCCTCGGCGGTCCATGGGTCGACGTGGCGGCGCCCGGCACCGGAATCACCTCACTTCACCCGACGTCGCCCGGTCTGACCAACGGGGTGTACGGCTCCGACGGCGCCGTACAGTCGTTCAACGGGACCAGTTTCGCTGCGCCCTTTGTCGCGGCAACCGCCGCACTGGTCCGGTCGGTTCACCCGGAACTGACTGCGCCTCAGGTCATGCAACGTATCGAAGCCACCACCCACGCTCCGGCGCAGGGTTGGAATCCCTACGTCGGTCACGGCGTCATCGATCCACTTGCGGCAGTGACGGGCGAATTGGCCCCAGGAGAACGCGTCAAGGTCAACCATCAGTCGGTGTCGATCGATCCCCTACCCACGCCGCCGACCCCCGACAACCGATCTCGCGACACGGCACTCGTCGGAGCCGGAACGGTCGGCACCCTCGCCCTACTGACGCTGTTGGCATCGATGCCTCTTCGTCGAGTAATTCGTCGGCATCTTCCCGAACGCCAGAACATCGATCCCTGAACCGTCAGCAGGGTTCAGTTCACCGGAGCGGCCGGCGCTGTATCGGGGGCGATTCCGTCGTGAGCTATCAGTGCATTGCTCTTCTCGAGCGCGGGACCTGATGCAAGTAGGTCGAGCATCTGCCAAGGCGCGCGATCAGGCGTTCGCGTCAATCCGAGCGCGCGAGCGGAGATTTCGTCCGGTACGCCGTACTTCACACCGGTATCGGCTACGTAGAACACTCCGTCGCGCCTGGTGCTGTTCGTCTCGATTCCGGTCGCTTGAACAAATCCGCCGAATCCCTGTTCGACATGGACGTTGTCGAGATTGTCACCCGATCCGTCCGCCTGCGCCAAGGACACCAACTTGCCACCCTCCGGGATCGGAACCTGCAATCCAGCGACAAGTTTCAGCGTTGCAGAACTACTTTCGGCGCCCTCGACTGCAGGTGAGGGAGCCCATTCCAGACAGCCGACAGGTGCGCCGTGATCATCGACGATCTCCGGAACCACCCGCGGCAACAAGTCGACGGCCAGCTCACTCACCGAGGGAATACGACTGATGGCATCAGGGGTGACGCTCGCGATCCCGGTGGCGCCCTGCGAATCCGAGAAGTAGATCAGTTGGGCGAGCGCCGCACCGATCCTCTGGATCCCGTTCTCGAGTACCACGTAGTACTGCGGGTCCGCACCCACCGAAACCTGGACGACGGAGCCGACAGTCTTGTTCTGCAGAGGAAACCGGGGCGCCGATCCCAGTTGGCGGATTCGCGGAGCCTCGATGCGCGGAACTTCGGGAATCGAATTGAGGAATCCGATACTGATCGGTCGCGCCTGTGCTCCTTCCAGGCCCAAAGCCCGCATGATCGCCGGATCGTCCACATCGATTTCCGCTCGCTTCCCGTCGTACACGAGAAAGTGATCGGAACCCGACTTCACCAGGAATGCACGGTCATTCGTCAGATATGTCGTGTTTTCGCCGACGTTGGACGAGCCGACCAGGACCGAAGTCGTCAACGATTTTCTCCCGTCGGATCCGACGGAATCGCACACCGTCCACGCGGCGTTGGTAGGGTCGGCCGATTCCGGCAGCGCGGACGGTGCGCCGGGAATGCCGACGAGCGCGCCCCGGGGTTTCGCCTCGACCTCGGATGCCTTGACTATTGCCGGTTTTCCTGGCGAACCCAGAATCAGTCGTGCGGAGGCCAAGTTCAGCACAGGGCGAAACGTACCCTCCATGGCGACGAACATCGCGCCCGATTCCTTTGCAACGACGATCTCTGCATCGCCGATTCTGTCCTGTGGCCGAAACAGAGCGAGTACAGCGCAACCCGCCAATCCCAGTGCAGCGAGGACTATTCCGACGGTGAACGCGCGCGACTGTGATCGCATCGGATCGTGAAGCATCCGCACGTCTCGTCTGACCAGCGCATGTTCCATCCGCCTGACCAAGAATCGGTACCCGTTGACCTGCCAGCGCGTGGTAGGTGTCGCAGCCATCATTCCCCCCGTGCCTTACATCCCCTTGCGAAGACACAGTACAGTTCCGCTGGGGCGGAAATTTTCGGGTAGTTCGCAGGTCAGGTATCGGGGAGGAACCGTGGACCGATCGCGGTTGAAGCATTGGCCGTCGTCACACAGGATTTCGACGCGCGAGTTCGTGCCGGCACAGATTTTCGGAATCGGTGCGGGCGGAATCGCGATGGCCAGTGGGCTCGATTGGTTCTGGGCGCTGGCAATCGGTTGTGTGGTTGCCGGATCAATGCTGCTTCATGTGGGCGGTTGGTCGGTAATGTCCTGGATTGTCAGGTACTTTCGCTATCTGCACCGCAAGGACGTCGACCGCAGCACGATCGTCAGTTTTCACACTCCCTCCGAGCAGTCCATCGGGCTCCGAGTGGACGGATCTTCGCTCGTCGCTGTCGTCGAGATCGCTCCCCCACGCGACTACCTGACCAGGATCGGCCGTCATTCGTTCGACGCTTCCCACCTTCTGCCCACGGCAGCCCTCGCCAATTGTCTCCATCAGCACGACATCTCACTCACTGGCATCGACATCGTCAGTCACGGATACCGCGCCGCGTCGGGAACGCCTGCCACCGAAGTCTACGAACGTCTCATCGGACCACTACCAGCCACCGCCACCAGAAGTGTTTGGCTTGCACTACGTTTCGACGCGCTGGAGGGTGGTGCAGCAGTCGAACGCCGGGGCGGGGGCGAACAGGGCGCCGGCCGCGCGATAGCTGTTGCCGCCAATCGTGTCATCCGGGTGCTCGATTCAGCGGGGTGCAAGGCGCGGATCCTGACCGCACCGGAGATCGCGTCGTCCACTGCCCAGGTGACAAGAGGAGTGGCCGGCCACGAGGTCACCGAAACGTGGCGAAGTACCCCCTTGCCTGGCGTGTCCAACGTCGGATTTGGGATCGAACCCCGTTTCATCACCACTGCGACCCTGACCCGAGTGTGGGCAGTGGCAACGGTCGGGACGTCCGTGACAATTCGGTTACGACCCACCGGACAACGCGGAGAGGCGAAGGTCAGTGCGACATGTCGCTTCACCACGCGCAATCCACCTGAGAACGCACCGCTGGCCGGTTTGGTCTCGCTACGTGGGCGCCAGCGCGACGGATTGCTGACCAACTTGCCAACCGCATTGGCCGCGCTGGACGGCATCACGCCGGGCGTTCGCATGGACGGGGGCACACTCGACTCACTCGCTCTACCCCTTGCCGGGTGCGGCCAACTCATCGGCTCGGACCGAAACGGGCACGGTGTCGCGGCCAGAATTTCGGGGCCGGGCGTCAACACCGTTCTTGTCGCCGGCGAACTCTATCTGGCTCAGCAGTTGATCTTTCGAGCCATCGCGACCGGCGCACTGGTACTCGTCCACACCGATCGACCGCAAGCGTGGACCGCGCTCACCGACTCGATGGGAGTGCCTGACCGACTCCGCGTGTCCGGGCAGGGCGGTGGGCCTGAGGGCGCCTTCAACACTGTCGTATTCGACGGCGTCGAGGGGTTATCTCCGCGTGCCGGCGTGACCGCAATCTATGTGTACGGACATCCACGCCAATGGCCTCGGATCGACCCTGAAATCTCGATAGTCCAGCCATTCGCACTCGGTGACAAGATCACGGTCGAAACCGGCCGTACACGCGTCGACCTGACTCTGGTGACCATCGCTTCCGAGACATCGTTCATCGGCCGTCCACGAGCCGGCGACGCTCACCAGATGGCGTGATCACGTATGTCCAAGATCAGCCGGGATAGGGATCACTTGCACGTTGCATCCGCAATCCGCTTCCCCACCAATCCAATTCACGAATCATCTTCTCGCTTGCATCGATCGCAATCGAATCGACGCCGTACGGCTCGTGTCCGAATTGCTTACGCACCCGGTGGATGGTCACGCTTTGACGCACCGAGACCATGTGCAACTCCGCCACCACTTGCCTCAGTTGCTCGACGGCCCGAACACCACCTGAAATCCCGCCGTAGGACACGAATCCGATCGGCTTGGCACGCCACTCGTGTTTCACCGAATCGAATGCGGTCTTGAGAGCAGCCGGATACCCGTGGTTGTATTCGGAGGTCACGGCGACAACAGCGTCGGCGCGCCCGATTCGCCGGCGGAAAACCTCCGTGGCAGGTGAATCCGAGAAATCCTGGGGCAACGACAGCTCTCTGAGGTCGATCACCGATACGTTCCACGACGGGTTCGCGGTTGCGCGCTCGACAAACCAGTCCGCCACTGCTCGTCCCATTCGCCCCTCGCGGACCGAACCTACGATGACTTCGACGTTCAAAGGTGCCATGAACGTCGATGCTAGCGACTGATCACGCAGTGATCCCGTCCGTGATGAGTGCTGCCAGTTCCCGATAAGCGCTGGCATCGTCCAGACCAGTTGCCCGGTAGACCGCGCGTTGCTGGATCCGAACCATCGTCGCCGCAGCGGCATCGGCGACAAATGATGCGTGTACCTGCCGGAATGCGCCCGAATCGACTCCCTCGACGATGAGCGATCGCACACGATCAGCAGCGATCGACGTGTTCTTCTCGTAGACCTGGCTCGCCGACACCGATTCGGCCAGGTCTTCCATGAACTGACTGGACGCCGCGGACAGCCGATCACCCACTGCTTCGAGATACACCGCGACTCGACGAGGCGGGGCCGTTTCGGCGGCGACTGCACTCTCCACTGCATCGGTCGCCGCCCGGAAGAAGTGCACTGTCACAGCCCGCACCAGATCCTCTTTGCCGGCCGCCACGGTGTACAAGGTGCTCTTGGAGCAGTGCAGACGAGCTGAGATCTCGTCGAGCGTGAGGTGGGCGAAACCCTCGCTCAAGAACAGTTCGACCAATTGATCGAACAACTCTGCCCTGCGCGCAGTCGTCTTGTGAACCAGCCTTGCCATACCTACAACAGTACTGCAGTATCGTTCTCAGTACTATTACCTAGCTAGGAGCCGACCGTGCCCGTCGAACGCCTGATGCCCAGCCAAGAAGCTCGCGATCTCATCGAACTGACGCGTGATGTCGCGGACAAGGTACTCGCGCCCAAGGTCAACGAATACGAGAAGGCCGAGAAGTATCCAGACGGAGTGTTCCCCGCACTCGGACAGGCGGGTCTGCTGAGCCTTCCGTATCCCGAGGAGTTCGGCGGCGGCGATCAGCCGTACGAGGTGTACCTCCAAGTGCTCGAAGAGATCGCCTCACGCTGGGCAGCGGTTGCAGTGGCGGTGAGCGTGCACAGCCTGTCGTGCTTCCCGCTGTTCACCTTCGGCACCGACGAACAGAAGAACCGCTGGCTACCGGACATGCTGGGCGGCAACACCATCGGCGCGTACAGCCTTTCCGAAGCGCAGGCCGGGTCCGACGCCGCCGCGTTGTCGTGCAAGGCGACGCCCACCGACGGTGGCTACCGCGTCAACGGTTCGAAAGCCTGGATCACCAACGGCGGCAAGGCGGACTTCTACAACCTCTTCGCACGCACCAGTGACGACGGTTCACGCGGCGTCTCCTGCCTCCTGGTGGACAAGGACACCGAAGGCCTCAGCTTCGGAAAACCCGAAGAGAAGATGGGGCTACGCGCGGTCCCCACTGCCTCCGCGAACTACGACGACGCCTTCATTCCTGAGGAGCGATTGATCGGTCAGCGCGGCCAGGGGCTGCCGATTGCCTTCAGCGCTCTCGACTCCGGCCGACTCGGAATCGCTGCCGTTGCCGTCGGAATCGCTCAAGGCGCGCTCGACGACGCGGTCGCTTACGCGAAGGAGCGCAAGGCATTCGGCAAGCGGATCATCGATCACCAGGGACTCGGTTTCGTGCTCGCGGACATGGCTGCCGCAGTCGACTCCGCGCGAGCCACCTACCTCGATGCAGCCCGCCGCCGCGACGCCGGAGTTCCGTATTCACGCAACGCGAGCGTCGCCAAGCTCGTGGCCACCGACGCGGCAATGAAGGTCACCACCGACGCCGTTCAGGTATTCGGTGGGTACGGATACACCCAGGACTTCCCCGTCGAGCGCTACATGCGCGAGGCCAAGATCACGCAGATCTTCGAGGGCACCAACCAGATTCAGCGATTGGTCATCGCGCGCCAACTGGCGGGATAGCCCCCCGATACGAATGCCCTCCCACACAGAGTGGGAGGGCATTTTGCATGGTGAAGTTCAGTCGCCGCAGCATCCACCCGAAGACGGAATCTCGCGGGTCTCACGGGTAATCGCGTTGCGGGCAGCCAGTTCCGAGTAGTCGGGGTAGTCCACGCGGACCAACGAAAGTCCGTGCGCCGGCGCAACGAGGATGGAACTGGACCGCGAAGTTTCGTCGAGCAAACCTGCCACCCAGTCGGCGGTGCGCCGTCCCTCACCGACGGAGAGGACTGCGCCGACAAGACTGCGAACCATCGACCAGCAGAACGCATCGGCATTCACGTACGCCGTGAACACCGTGCCCTCTTGGGTCCAGTCGAAACGCTGCAGCTCCCGCACCGTCGTGGCGCCTTCTCGACGCTTGCAGAATGCCGCGAAGTTGTGCAGACCCAGCAGCCGATTCGACGCTTCCTGCATCGCTCCGAGATCGAGTGGTTTGGGATACGAGACGGTGTCGCGTGCGCGTAGTGGCTCCACTCCGAACGCCGCGTTGGTCACCCGGTACTCGTAATAACGTCGCATCGCGGAGAAGCGCGCATCGAAGTCACCCGGAACCACCGATATCTGTTTGACCCGAACGTCCTTGGGCAGAAATCGTGCAAGTCTGCGCACGAGTCGCGACGGATCGTCCGGGAGCAACTCTCCCGGAACGTCGACGTGCGCTACCTGACCGGTGGCGTGGACACCGGCGTCGGTTCGACCGGCAACGGTCAACTGAACCGGGTGTCGAAGCACCGTTCCCAACTTGTCTTCGATCTCACCGCACACGGTGCGCAGATCGGTCTGGCGGGCCCAACCCGAGAAGTCGGTGCCGTCGTAGGAGATGTCGAGCCGCAATCGAACGAGCCCGCCGTCCCCGATGGGGGCGGCGGGCTCGTTCGATTCAGCGTGTGCCGAAACCAAGGGAGACTAGTCCTTCTTGGCCTCTTCGGCCTCGGGAGCGTCGGCCGCAGTTGCGGTCTCGTCCTCGATGGCCTCGACCACTGCGTCAGCGTTCTCGACCTCAGCGTCGGTCGCGTCGGCCTCTACGGCCTCTACGACGTTCTCTGCGGCGGGAGCTTCCTGCGAGGACTTGACGCGACGAGCGCGGTCAGCCTCGGAGGTGACGGTCTTTTCCTTGACGAGCTCGATGATTGCCATCGGAGCGTTATCACCCTTGCGGGGGATCGTCTTGATGATGCGGGTGTATCCACCGTTACGGTCCGCGTAGAACGGGCCGATCTCGGCGAACAGGGTGTGAACGACATCCTTGTTGCGGATGACCTTCAGCACCTCACGACGGTGAGCCAGCGTGCCGGCCTTTGCGTGCGTGACGAGCTTCTCGGCGTAGGGGCGCAATGCCTTGGCCTTGGACTCGGTGGTGGTGATGCGACCGTGCTCGAAGAGCGCGGTAGCCAGATTGGCGAAAATCGCCTTCTGGTGGGAAGCCGACCCGCCGAAGCGGGCACCCTTCTTGGGCTTGGGCATGATGATCTCCTAGTAAAGGACCTGAGCTGCTACAGCTGTTCGGTCTCGGCGTAGTCCTCGGTACCTTCGGCATCGCCGAAGGAACCGGCATCAGTGTCACTCCACGTTCCGGTGGCGGCGTCGTAGCCGGCAACGGTGGTGGGATCGAAGGATGCGGGGCTGTCCTTGAGGGACAGGCCGAGCGAATGCAGCTTGACCTTGACCTCGTCGATGGACTTCTGTCCGAAGTTGCGGATGTCGAGCAGATCGGACTCGGTACGGCCGACAAGCTCACCGACGGTGTGAACACCTTCGCGCTTGAGGCAGTTGTAGGAGCGGACCGTGAGGTCCAGATCCTCGATGGGGAGTCCGAAGGAAGCGATGTGATCGGCCTCGGCAGGCGAGGGTCCGATCTCGATTCCTTCTGCTTCGACGTTCAGCTCACGGGCCAGGCCGAAGAGCTCAACCAGGGTCTTGCCCGCCGAAGCGAGCGCGTCCCGTGCGGTGATGGAGTTCTTCGTTTCCACGTCGAGAACGAGCCGATCGAAGTCGGTGCGCTGTTCGACGCGAGTGGCCTCCACCTTGTAGGTGACCTTGAGCACCGGCGAGTAGATCGAGTCGACCGGGATACGGCCGATCTCTGCGCCGGACGCCTTGTTCTGAACGGCGGGGACATAGCCGCGACCGCGCTCGACTACGAGCTCGATCTCCAGCTTTCCCTTGTCGTTCAGGGTGGCGATGTGCAGATCAGGGTTGTTCACGGTGACGCCTGCCGGGGGCACGATGTCGCCTGCAGTAACAGCGCCGGGGCCCTGCTTGCGGACGTACATGGTGACCGGCTCGTCCTCTTCGGAGTTCACGACGAGGCCCTTGAGGTTCAGGATGATGTCGGTTACATCTTCCTTCACGCCCGGGACGGTGGTGAACTCGTGGAGAACGCCGTCGATACGGATGCTGGTGACAGCAGCGCCGGGGATCGACGAGAGCAGCGTGCGGCGCAGCGAATTGCCGAGCGTGTACCCGAAACCTGGCTCCAGGGGCTCGATGACGAACTTCGAGCGGTTATCAGCGATGACCTCTTCGGTCAGCGTGGGTCGCTGAGAAATGAGCATTGGTATTTCCTCCTGTACGGACGTCCACTATTTGACGCCCACGATGGGAAAGGGCCTGCGGCCCTGTGAGTGGTTGAGGAGTCCGGAGACTCCTCAACCACTCACGGGGTGCGAAGCGCCTTACTTCGAGTAGTACTCGACGATGAGCTGTTCCTGCAGAGCGATGTCGATCTGCGCGCGCTCGGGAAGCTGGTGAACCAGGATCCGCAGACGCGAGCCGACAACCTGCAGCCACCCGGGAACCGGGCGATCGCCGACGGTCTCACGCGCAACCTGGAACGGAAGCGTGGAGAGCGACTTCTCCTTGACATCGATGATGTCGTACTGCGAGACGCGGTAGCTCGGGATGTCGACCTTCTTGTTGTTCACGAGAAGGTGACCGTGCGTGACCAGCTGACGTGCCTGACGGCGCGTGCGAGCGAGGCCTGCGCGGTACACGACGTTGTCGAGACGCGACTCGAGGATGCGAAGCAGGTTCTCGCCGGTCTTGCCGGGGCGGTTGTTCGCCTCCTTGTAGTACAGGCGGAACTGCTTCTCCATGACGCCGTAGGTGAAGCGAGCCTTCTGCTTCTCCTGCAGCTGGAGCAGGTACTCGCTCTCCTTGATACGCGCGCGGCCGTGCTGTCCGGGCGGGTACGGGCGACGCTCGAATGCCTGGTCGCCTCCAACGAGGTCGACGCGCAGACGACGCGACTTGCGGGTGATGGGTCCGGTATAACGTGCCATTTTCTTCTACCTATCCTTCCCGCTATACCCGACGCCGCTTGGGCGGACGGCAGCCGTTGTGCGGCTGGGGGGTTACATCGGAAATGGTGCCGACCTCGAGGCCAGCGGCCTGGAGGGAACGGATTGCGGTCTCGCGACCGGATCCCGGTCCCTTGACGAAGACGTCAACCTTCTTGACACCGTGCTCCTGCGCCTTACGGGCAGCGCTCTCAGCAGCAAGCTGAGCGGCGAAGGGAGTCGACTTACGCGAACCCTTGAAGCCGACGTGTCCCGAAGACGCCCAGGAAATGACATTTCCGGCGGGGTCCGTGATGGACACGATGGTGTTGTTGAAGGTGCTCTTGATGTGAGCGGCGCCGTGCGGGATGTTCTTCTTATCCCTGCGACGCGTCTTCTGGGTCTTCTTCGGACCGGTGCTACGTGACTTCGGGGGCATTACTTCGCCTTCTTCTTGCCGGCAATGGTGCGCTTCGGACCCTTACGGGTACGGGCGTTGGTCTTGGTGCGCTGACCACGCACGGGCAGACCACGACGGTGGCGCAGGCCCTGGTAGCAGCCGATCTCGATCTTGCGACGGATGTCGGCCTGAACCTCGCGGCGAAGGTCACCCTCGACCTTGAGCGACTCCTCGATGTACTCGCGGAGCTTTGCCAGGTCCTCGTCCGAGAGGTCCTTGCTCCGGAGATCCGGGCTGACGCCGGTGGCGTCAAGGATTTCCTTGGAGCGGGTACGGCCGATGCCGTAGATGTATGTCAGTGCGATCTCCATGCGCTTTTCGCGAGGAAGATCAACACCAGAGAGACGTGCCATGGTGGCATTTCCTTATCGGTGTGCGGAGGTCTGCTCCCAGCCCTTCCCCTGTGCCTCTTGCCGAGTACCGACGCCCGAAGGCGCAGATGATCTCATCAACTAACTCAGTGGGGCCCCGGCCTCCGTGCCGGGGGTGAACCATTGTCCGACCTTGGCGATCGGTGAACGATCGCGTGGGGTCTCGTCAACAATGGCTGGTACTGGGAGGTCTTCTTTGCTTGTTGCCAAGCAGATCTTCGAAAAGCTAGATCTAGCCCTGACGCTGCTTGTGACGCAGGTTCTCGCAGATCACCATGACTCGACCGTTACGGCGAATCACTTTGCACTTCTCGCAGATCTTCTTGACGCTCGGCTGAACCTTCACGTCTTCTGATCTCCTGTTTTGTCGCAGCCCGCCGCGATGAACCGCGGCAGACATACTTCTCCCTGACCCAGGTCAGGTCCGGGAAGTTCGTTACTTGTAGCGGTAAACGATGCGTCCGCGCGACAAATCGTAGGGCGAGAGCTCTACGACAACGCGATCTTCCGGGAGGATGCGAATGTAGTGCTGACGCATCTTTCCGCTGATGTGGGCGAGGACCTTGTGGCCATTCTCGAGCTCAATGCGGAACATCGCATTGGGCAGCGGCTCGACTACTCGTCCTTCGACCTCGATGGCCCCGTCTTTCTTAGCCATATCCTCCGCGATCCGTTTGGTTTGGCATGCTTCGTGCATCGGCTTCCGTTACATTGGCACGCAATGGAAAGATCGCCGGCAGTTCGAAAGCCCGATCCCGGAGCGATCCGGGCGTAGGCACACGAACTATCGACGCGCATAGCGCACCGCCTAGCCATGTTACGCGATGTAAACGACCAGGCCAAATGCGCCTCCGGTCAGGGTGACGACGCACACCGCTCCCCCATCGAAAAAGTCCCAGCCTCGAAATGAGGCTGGGACTTCTCGAACATGAATCATGCTCGCTGCCAACACTTGTCAGCGACTGTGTCGACTACTCCGGCCGGAGTGTCAGAATCCGCGGACCGTCTTCGGTCACTGCGACAGTGTGTTCCCAGTGCGCCGCACGGGACCCGTCGGTCGTCACAACGGTCCAGTCGTCGTCGAGAATCACCGTGTCGGTGGTGCCGAGCGTGAGCATCGGCTCAATCGCCAGGCAAGATCCGACAACCAGTTCAGGACCCTTACCCGGGGCACCTTCATTGGCGAGGAACGGATCCATGTGCATTTCCCGGCCGATTCCGTGTCCGCCGTATCCGTCGACGATGCCGTAGGAACGACCGTGCAACTTCTCGGCGGCATGAGTACCGACCTCGATCGCGTGCGAAACATCCGTCAGACGGTTGCCGGCGATCATTGCCGCGATCCCGGCTTCCATAGAAAGCCGAGTGGCTTCGCTGAGCTCCTGATCGGCGACGCTGATCTCACCGACACCGAACGTCCAAGCGGAGTCACCGTGCCATCCGTCGAGGATCGCGCCACAGTCGATGGAAACCAGGTCGCCTTCAGCCAGGATGTCCTGAGCTGAAGGGATTCCGTGAACGACGCGATCGTTGACCGAAGAGCAGATCGAGCCGGTGAAGCCGTGGTACCCGAGGAACGAGGGCACGGCGCCGGCGTCACGAATGACGGATTCAGCGACCGCGTTCAATTCCAAAGTGCTGACACCGGGCTTCGCCGCAGCGCGAACCGCCACCAGAGCCGAACCCACGATGGCGCCGGCAGCAGCCATCGCGTCGAGTTCGCCCGCGGAGCGGAACGGAACAACCTTGCGTTTGCGCCCGAAGACCATTACTTACCCAACGCTGCCAGTGCGCGAGCGTTGACCTCTTCGACCTCGCCGATCGCGTCGACGGAGACGATGCTGTCCTTGTAGTAATCGAACAGCGGTGACGTCTCGTCGCGGTAGACCCGGAGTCGGTTGCGAATGACGTCCTCGGTGTCGTCTGCACGACCGCGGGCGAGCATACGCTCGACCACGATGTCCTCGTCGACGACGAAGGAGAGGACACCGTCGAGCTTGGTGTCGAGATCCTTCAAGATTCCCTCGAGTGCCTGAGCCTGTTCGACCGAGCGCGGAAATCCGTCGAGAAGGAAACCGTTTGCTGCGTCCGGTTCTGCGACGCGAGCCTTCACCATGTCGTTGGTGATCGAGCTCGGTACGAGTTCGCCGGCGTCGATGTACTTCTTTGCTTCCACACCGAGAGCGGTGGCCTGACCGATGTTCGCGCGGAAGAGATCACCCGTGGAGATATGGGGAACGCCGAACTTCTCGGACAAGATAGCGGCCTGGGTGCCCTTGCCGGCACCGGGAGGACCAAGGAGGACAAGTCTCACTTGAGGAACCCTTCATAGTTACGCTGCATTAGCTGACTCTCGATCTGCTTCACGGTGTCCAGGCCGACGCTGACCATGATCAGCACCGCGGTGCCACCGAACGGCAGGTTCTGCGCGCCGCCGCCATTCCCGATGTCGAGGAACAGGTTGGGCAGAACAGCAATGGTGCCGAGGTAAATCGCACCCGGAAGGGTGATGCGACTCAGCACGTAGTTGAGGTAGTCCGCGGTCGGCTGACCGGGTCGGATACCGGGGATGAAGCCGCCGAACTTCTTCATCTCGTCGGCGCGCTCTTCGGGATTGAAGGTGATGGCGACGTAGAAGTACGTGAAGAAGACGATCAGGCCGAAGTAGATCGCGATGTACACCGGGTTGGCCGGATTCACCAGGTAGGTGTTGATGAGGCGCTGCCACCAACTGGGGTCGACCGCTGTACTGGCCGAAGTCAGCTGTGCAATCAAGTTCGGGAGGTACAGCAGTGAAGACGCGAAGATCACCGGGATGACGCCGGCCTGGTTCACCTTCAGAGGCAGGTACGTCGAGGATCCGCCGTACATCTTGCGTCCGACCATCCGCTTCGCGTACTGCACCGGGATACGACGCTGACCCTGCTCGACGAAGACGACACCGGCGATGATCAGCAGCGCTGCGAGGCAGACGAAGGCGAAGACCAGCGGACCACGGCTGTCGAGGATTGCCTTGCCCTCGCTCGGGATACGCGATGCGATACCGGCGAAGATGAGGAGGGACATACCGTTGCCGACGCCACGTTCGGTGATGACCTCGCCGAACCACATGACCATGGCAGCACCGGCAGTCATGACCAGCACGATGATGACAAGTCCGAAGATCGACTTGTCGGCGATGATGTCGTCACAGCCCTGGAGCAACTGTCCGCGTGCCGCAAGAGCGACGATGCCGGTCGACTGCAGGATTGCCAGAGCAATGGACAGGTAACGCGTGTACTGCGTCATCTTGGCCTGGCCGGACTGGCCTTCTTTCCGAAGTTCCTCGAACTTCGGAATCACCACGGTCAGGAGCTGCACGATGATGCTCGCCGTGATGTACGGCATGATGCCGATCGCAAAGATCGACATCTGCAGCAGAGCGCCGCCGGAGAACAGGTTGATCAGCGAGTAGATACCTGCTGAGTCACCGGAGTTGGCGATATCGATGCACTGACGCACACGGCCGTAGTCGACACCTGGGGACGGGATGAGAGCGCCGACCCGATACAGAGCCACCAAGCCGAGGGTGAAGAGGATCTTCCGCCTCAGGTCTGGGGTCCTGAGGGCCGAGACGAAGGCGGAAAGCAAAGATCCTCCTGGCACGACGGTAGGGAGACAGATCGTTTTGACCTGTCGAACTTTTGAACTCTAACAGTGAGCATTTGGGAACTAGGCGGGCAGACCACGAAAACCGGGTAAGCCGAAGATACATTTGCCACTCGGTGACCAGAATACTGGCCCGTCCGAGCATGCACGACCAATCTGTGACACGACCTCGTACCTGTGACACGACCTCGTAGACGCCGATGGCCGCACCGCAGCAAACGCTGCGCTGCGGCCATCGGACTAGCTACGCGTGATCACTCACAGCTCGGTGGCGGAACCACCGGCAGCAGCAATCTTTTCCTTGGCGGAACCGGTGAACTTGTCGACGGTCACCTGAACGGCAACTGTCAGTTCGCCGTCGCCCAGAACCTTGACGAGCTGGTTCTTGCGGACTGCGCCCTTGGCGACGAGATCCTCGACCGTGATTGCTCCACCTTCGGGGAACAGACGGGCGATGTCGCCGACATTGACGACCTGGTACTCGACGCGGAACGGGTTCGTGAAGCCCTTGAGCTTGGGCAGACGCATGTGAAGCGGCATCTGTCCACCCTCGAAGCCCACGCGCACGGTGTTACGTGCCTTGGTGCCCTTGGTACCGCGACCTGCGGTCTTACCACGCTTGCCGCCCTCACCGCGTCCAACACGAATCTTGTTGGACTTGGATCCCGGAGCGGGGCGCAGGTGGTGCAGTTTGATGGTCATGGTTAGACCTCCTCAACTGTTACGAGGTGGCGCACCACGTTGATCAGACCGCGGTTCTGTGCGTTGTCCTCACGAACAACGGTCTGACGGATGCCCTTGAGACCCAGCGTGCGCAGAGAATCCTTCTGGTTCTGCTTGGTCCCGATGATGCTCTTGATCTGAGTGACCTTGAGATCTGCCATTACTTCACACTCCCAGCAGCCTGTGCGCGAGCGCGAAGCATGCCGGCGGGTGCAACCTCTTCGAGGGTGAGGCCGCGGCGAGCCGCAACTTCCTCGGGACGCTGCAGACCCTTGAGCGCAGCAACGGTCGCATGCACGACGTTGATGGCGTTGTCGCTACCGAGCGACTTCGACAGGATGTCCGCGATACCAGCGCACTCCAGCACGGCGCGCACAGCGCCACCGGCGATAACACCGGTACCGGGGCTTGCCGGGCGAAGCATGACGATGCCGGCAGCAGCCTCACCCTGAACGGGGTGAGTGATGGTGTTGGCGATCATCGGGACGCGGAAGAAGCTCTTGCGAGCCTCCTCGACACCCTTCTGGATGGCCGCGGGAACTTCCTTGGCCTTTCCGTAGCCGACGCCGACCAGTCCGTTGCCGTCTCCGACGATCACCAGAGCGGTGAAGCTGAAGCGACGACCACCCTTGACGACCTTGGAAACGCGGTTGATCGTGACAACGCGCTCGATGAACTGTGACTTCTCCGCAGCGTTCCCGCCACGGCCACCGTCGCGACGGTCACGGCCGCCACCACGGTTGTCCCCACGAGCGTTGCTGTTGTCACCGCTGTTGGGGCCATTCTGTCCGGCGGGTCCGCTTCCGCCGTCACGCCTTTGACGTCCCGGCATCAGGCTGTCCTTCCGTTGAAAATGTTGGTCATCAGAACTTCAACCCGCCTTCGCGAGCCGCGTCTGCCAGGGCCGCGATGCGACCGTGGTAGCCGTGTCCGCCGTGGTCGAAGACAACTGCTTCCAAGCCGGCAGCCTTGGCGCGCTCGGCGATCAGCTGACCGACCTTCGCGCTCGCAGCCTTCTTGTCGCCTTCTGCCACGCGCACGTCTGCTTCGATGGTCGACGCGGAGGCCAGGGTGTGGCCGGCCAGGTCGTCCACGAGCTGGACGTGGATGTGGCGCGAGGACCGGTTGACGACCAAGCGGGGACGCTCGGGCGTGCCGGAGACCTTCTTGCGGAGACGGAAGTGACGACGCGTCTTCGAGAGACGACGCTTGGTGGACGCATCCTTGCCCAGCGGAATCCGCTTG
This sequence comes from Rhodococcus sp. SB1D, assembly GCF_048573875.1. Lineage (NCBI taxonomy): Bacteria > Bacillati > Actinomycetota > Actinomycetes > Mycobacteriales > Nocardiaceae > Rhodococcus > Rhodococcus sp. SB1D. The sequence goes on along the minus strand of NZ_JBMAIQ010000020.1, from coordinate 23,078 downwards.
GCTTTCTGGTTTGCAGTCTGGCTCATATCACTTACCCGTCTTTCCGACCTTGCGGCGGATCTGCTCACCCTCGTAACGCACGCCCTTACCCTTGTACGGGTCCGGACGACGGAGACGACGGATGTTGGCCGAGATCTGCCCGACCTTCTGCTTGTCGATGCCGGACACCGAGAACCGGGTGGGCGACTCGACGACGAAGGTGATGCCTTCAGGAGCCTCGATCGGCACCGGGTGGCTGAAGCCGAGCGCGAACTCGAGGTCCTTGCCCTTCAGTGCCACACGGTAACCAACACCGTGGATCTCCATCTTCTTCGTGTAACCCTCGGTGACACCGGTGATGATGTTCGCAACCAGGGTCCGCGACAGACCGTGCAGCGCGCGGCTACGACGCTCGTCGTCGGGGCGCGTGACGCTCAGCGAGCCGTCCTCTGCCTTTTCGATTGCGATGGGCTCGGAGATGGTCAGCGCGAGGGTGCCCTTGGGACCCTTGACGGTGACATCCTGGCCGCTGATCGTGACGTCAACGCCCGCGGGGACGGTGACCGGAATCTTTCCAATACGCGACATTGTGGTGGCCTCCCTTACCAGACGTAGGCGAGGACTTCCCCGCCTACTCCTTGATTGGCCGCCTGGCGATCGGTGAGCAGACCGGACGACGTGGAGATGATGGCCACGCCGAGGCCTCCGAGGACCTTGGGCAGGTTGGTGGACTTCGCGTAAACCCGGAGACCGGGCTTGGAAACGCGACGCACGCCGGCGAGGCTACGCTCGCGGCTGGGACCGTACTTCAGATCGACGATGAGGGTCTTGCCGACCTCTGCGTCTTCGGTACGGAAATCGGAGATGTAGCCCTCGCGCTTGAGGATCTCGGCGATGTTCGCCTTGATCTTCGAGTGGGGAAGCTTCACCTCATCGTGGTACGCCGTGTTGGCGTTGCGCAGACGCGTCAAGAAGTCTGCGATGGGGTCAGTCATGGTCATAGGTCGACCTCGACACCTTTCTCGCTGTGGTTCCCATGCAACACCGGACGAATCCGATCGTGGGCCTCCAGCAATTCGGCTGGGCCGTCCGACTTGTGTCAGACGGCGTAAGTTACCGCACCGAGCTGAACGCATGCGTCAGCCACGGCAACCGCTCTAGTGTAGGGAACTTTGGCGCAAGTGTCCACCGGGATCCCATGTCGCCTCCCCCACTGCCGCCCGAAGGATGCGATCGGGAAGCTATCGACGCACCCCGAAATCTGAACTGCTCGTTCGGCACCGAAGAACGACACCGACGAACGATGATCGCTTTCAACCAGAGTCGCAGCGGGGCAGTTCTTTTCAGGATCGGCACGATTCACATCTCGATGAAAACCACGAATGGGCGTGGGTTCCAAAGGAACCCACGCCCATTCACATGCGTGGTGTGACGAAGCCCGAGGGCCTCAGATCACCAAGAGCTCTTGCGAACTCCGGGAAGCTCGCCGGCGTGAGCCATCTCGCGAACGCAGATACGGCACAAGCCGAACTTGCGGAACACCGAGTGCGGGCGACCGCACCGCTGGCAGCGGGTGTAGGCGCGAACCGCGAACTTGGGCTTCTTGTTGGCCTTGTTGACCAATGCCTTCTTAGCCATGCGCTCAGTTCTCCTTGAACGGGAAGCCGAGGTGCTTGAGCAGTGCACGGCCTTCTTCGTTGTTGGTTGCGGTGGTCACGACGGTGATGTCCATGCCGCGGGGGCGATCGATCTTGTCCACGTCGATCTCGTGGAACATCGACTGCTCGTTGAGGCCGAACGTGTAGTTGCCGTTGCCGTCGAACTGGTTGCCCGAGAGACCGCGGAAGTCGCGGATACGGGGCAGAGCGACAGACACGAGGCGGTCCAGGAACTCCCACATGCGGTCACCACGGAGGGTGACGCGTGCACCGATGGGCATACCTTCGCGGAGCTTGAACTGCGCGATGGACTTACGTGCCTTGCGGATCTCGGGCTTCTGGCCCGTGATCAGCGACAGGTCATGGACAGCGCCGTTGATCAGCTTGGCGTCACGGGCGGCGTCGCCGACGCCCATGTTGACGACAACCTTGACGACGCCGGGGATCTGCATGACGTTCGAGTAGTCGAACTCGCTGTTGAGCGCGTCCTTGATCTCAGCGCGGTAGCGTGCCTTGAGGCGCGGCTGGACCTTGTTTTCGGTGGAGGTCATGTCAGATGTCCTTCCCGTTCTTCCGGGAAATCCGAACGCGCTTGCCGGACTCTTCGTCGGTGCGGTAGCCCACGCGGGTGGGGTTTCCGTCCGAGTCGACAACTGCAACGTTGGAAACGTGGATCGGGGCTTCCTGCGTAACGATGCCGCCGGAGGATGCTCCGCGCTCGTTCGCGGAAACCGCGGTGTGCTTCTTGATTCGGTTCACGCCTTCGACGAGGACCTTGTCGGTCGCGGGGTAGGCCTGAATGACCTTGCCCTTCGCGCCCTTGTCCTTGCCGGCGATGACCAGAACGGTGTCACCCTTGTGCACCTTCATCACAGCACCTCCGGGGCAAGCGAAACGATCTTCATGAACTTCTTCTCGCGCAGCTCACGGCCGACGGGTCCGAAGATGCGGGTTCCACGGGGATCACTGTCAGCCTTGATGAGCACTGCAGCGTTCTCGTCGAACTTGATGTAGGAACCGTCCGGACGACGGCGCTCCTTGGTCGTGCGAACGATGACGGCCTTGACGACCTCACCCTTCTTGATGTTTCCACCGGGGATTGCGTCCTTGACGGTGGCGACGATGACGTCACCGATCCCGGCGTAGCGACGTGACGAACCGCCGAGAACGCGGATGCAAAGGATTTCCTTGGCACCCGTGTTATCAGCGACGCGAACTCGCGACTCCTGCTGAATCACTTGATCTCCCTAGACCTGGAATTTCGTGCGCAACGGATTACCGACCCGGTGCGCGCGGTCATTGTTGCCACCTGCGTCGTGTCTGAGCTGCAGTCCCACCGACTGACGTCGGGAGACGATCACTGCAAGCACCGTTCGAGCTGCGCACGTGAAGACACACCTCTGCCACAGGCAACCGTTCTATTGTAGGGAAGGGTTCACCGAATACCAAATCAGCCGTACTCGACGCAACTCGAACCCTTCGCCCGGAAAGCCCCGAAAGCCCCCGGAAAGCCGAATGGCCCACTCCCCCAAGGGGAAGCGGGCCATTCGGTGATACTCGATCAGCTCGAGGATTCGATCAGGCTTACTTGGCCTTTTCGAGGACCTCGACCAGACGCCAGTGCTTCGTCGCGGACAGCGGACGGGTTTCCATCAGCTGAACGCGGTCGCCGACGCCGGCAACGCCGTTCTCGTCGTGCGCCTTCACCTTGGTCGTACGGCGGATGATCTTGCCGTAGAGCTTGTGCTTGACGCGGTCTTCGAGCTCGACCACGATCGTCTTTTCCATCTTGTCGGACACGACGTATCCGACACGGACCTTACGGCTCGCGCGCTCTTCTGTGCTCACTGCTTTTTCCTCACTCATGCCGCGTCACCTGCATCCGGACCCACAGCGAGTCCGAGCTCACGCTCACGCAGGACGGTGTAGATGCGCGCGATCTCGTGACGAACGGTGCGCAGTCGTCGGTTGTTGTCCATCTGGCCGGTAGCCATCTGGAAACGAAGGTTGAAAAGCTCTTCCTTCGACTCACGGAGCCGGGTGACCAGCTCGTCTTCACTGAGCTCGCGGAGCTCTGCTGCTGGGGTTCCAGTAGCCATCAGAACTGCTCCTCTCTGGTCACGATCCGGCACTTGCACGGGAGCTTGTGCATCGCGCGGCGCAGGGCCTCACGAGCAATCTCCTCGTTGGGGTATGTCATCTCGAACAGAACGCGTCCGGGCTTGACGTTGGCAATCCACCACTCGGGCGAACCCTTACCGGAACCCATTCGGGTTTCGGCCGGCTTCTTCGTGAGGGGGCGATCCGGGAAGATGTTGATCCAGATCTTGCCGCCACGCTTGATGTGCCGAGTCATGGCGATACGAGCGGACTCGATCTGCCGGTTGGTGATGTAGGCAGGCTCGAGAGCCTGGATGCCGTAGTCACCGAAGGTCACCTGGGTACCGCCCTTGGCGGCACCCGAACGGCTCGGGTGGTGCTGCTTGCGGTGCTTGACCCGCCGTGGGATCAACATGCGTCAGCCCTCCTGATTCTGTTCAGTTGCGGGAGCATCGGCGGTTGCGGTCGCTGCGCGGCCGGCCTCGGTGCTGGTCGCAGTGGTACCGGTGGCACCGGAACGACGCGGACGGCTCGGACGCTCACGACGCGGGCGATCCCCGGCCGGTGCGGCCGTGTTGGCGGCGAGCTCACGCTTGCCACCGACGATGTCGCCCTTGTAGATCCAGACCTTGACGCCGATGCGACCGAAGGTGGTCTTGGCCTCGTAGAGGCCGTAGTCGATGTCCGCACGAAGCGTGTGCAGCGGCACACGGCCTTCGCGGTAGAACTCCGACCGGGACATCTCGGCGCCGCCGAGACGACCGGAGCACTGAACGCGGATTCCCTTGACGTTGGGCTGACGCATGGCCGACTGGATGGCCTTGCGCATTGCACGACGGAAGGCAACGCGGTTCGAGAGCTGCTCGGCCACACCCTGTGCGACGAGCTGTGCTTCAGCTTCTGCGTTCTTGACCTCGAGGATGTTCAGCTGAACCTGCTTGCCGGTCAGCTTCTCGAGCTCGGAGCGGATGCGATCGGCTTCGGCGCCGCGGCGGCCGATGACGATGCCCGGACGTGCAGTGTGGATGTCCACGCGAACACGGTCACGGGTGCGCTCGATTTCGACCTTCGCGATTCCTGCGCGCTCCATGCCGGTGGCGAGGAGCTTACGGATCGCGACGTCTTCCTTGACGTACTCCGCGTACTGCTTGTCTGCGTACCAGCGAGACTTCCAGTCGGTGGTGATGCCGAGACGGAAGCCGTGCGGGTTGATTTTCTGGCCCACTACTGAGCACTTCCCTTCCGGCGATTACGGGTCGATGTTCCGGTCTTCGGCAGGCTCTCCACGATCACGGTGATGTGACTGGTGCGCTTGCGAATACGGAACGCACGTCCCTGTGCACGCGGTTGGAACCGCTTGAGGGTCGCGCCCTCGTCCACGAACGCCGTAGCAACGACAAGCGTGCTGGGGTCGAGGTCGAGGTTGTTCTCGGCGTTGGCTGCTGCGGAGGCGATCACCTTGGCGACCGGCTCGCTCGCTGCCTGCGGCGCGAACTTCAGGATGTTCAGGGCGTCTTCAACCGAGCGCCCGCGGACCAGGTCCACAACTCGACGTGCCTTCATCGGCGTAACGCGAACGTGCTTCGCTACAGCCTTGGCAGTCGGGTTGGCGGTTTCGGTGTTGCTCATCGCCTCTTCGCCTTCCGATCATCCTTGATGTGACCCTTGAACGTGCGGGTCGGTGCAAACTCTCCGAGCTTGTGTCCGACCATGGAGTCGGAAACGAACACGGGGACGTGCTTGCGGCCGTCGTGAACTGCAAACGTGTGGCCGATGAAGTCCGGGATGATTGTCGAACGACGGGACCAGGTCTTGATGACCTGCTTGGTTCCCTTTTCGTTCTGTACATCCACCTTCGCGAGGAGGTGGTCATCGACGAACGGGCCCTTCTTAAGGCTGCGTGGCATCCTTCACTCCCTCCTAGCGCTTGTTCTTGCCGGTGCGGCGGCGACGGACGATCATCTTGTCGCTTGCCTTGTTCTTGCGGGTACGGCCTTCAGGCTTACCCCACGGGCTGACCGGGTGGCGTCCACCTGAGGTCTTGCCCTCGCCGCCACCGTGCGGGTGGTCGACCGGGTTCATCACGACACCACGAACGGTCGGGCGCTTGCCCTTCCAACGCATACGGCCGGCCTTGCCCCAGTTGATGTTCGACTGCTCGGCGTTGCCGACCTCGCCGACGGATGCGCGGCAGCGCACGTCGACGCGACGGATTTCACCGGAAGGCATACGCAGCGTGGCGTAGCTGCCTTCCTTACCGAGGAGCTGGATGCTGGCGCCTGCGGAACGAGCCATCTTGGCTCCGCCGCCGGGACGCAGTTCCACACCGTGGATGGTGGTACCAGTCGGGATGTTGCGCAGCGGCAGGTTGTTGCCCGGCTTGATGTCGGCGCCTGCACCGGACTCGACCGGTGAACCCTGCACCAGGCCCTTGGGGGCGATGATGTAGCGCTTCTCACCGTCTGCGTAATGCAGGAGTGCGATGTTTGCTGTGCGGTTGGGGTCGTACTCGATGTGAGCGACCTTTGCCGGGATGCCGTCCTTGTCGTTGCGACGGAAATCGATCAGTCGGTATGCACGCTTGTGTCCGCCACCCTTGTGACGGGTGGTGATACGACCGTGTGCGTTACGTCCACCGCGACCGTGCAGCGGGCGAACCAGCGACTTCTCGGGGGTCGACCGAGTGATCTCGGCGAAGTCCGAGACGCTCGAGCCACGACGGCCCGGTGTTGTCGGCTTGTACTTACGGATTGCCATGAGTCTTCTCGTCCTCTATGTCTCGTCAAGTCCCGGCGCTTACGCGACCGGTCCTCCGAAGATCTCGATGGGCTTGCTGTCAGCGGACAGGGTCACGAGCGCGCGCTTGGTGTCCTTGCGCTTGCCGTAACCGAATCGGGTCCGCTTACGCTTGCCCTGACGGTTGGCGGTGTTGACGCTGGTCACCTTGACGCCGAAGACCTTCTCGACGGCAATCTTGATCTGCGTCTTGTTCGAGTCCGGGTGCACCAGGAAGGTGTAGGTGCCTTCCTCGATCAGTCCGTAGGACTTCTCGGAGATGACCGGAGCGAGCAGGATGTCGCGGGGGTCAGCGATGGTGCTCACTTGGCGTCCTCCTTGTTCTGAGCGCTCTCTGCGGGCCCGTGGATGAACGCGTTGAGTGCCTCGACGCTGAACACGACATCGTCTGCATTGAGCACGTCGTAGGTGTTGAGCTGGTCGGGTGCAATGGGATGCACGCCTTCCAGGTTCTGCACGCTCTTCCAAGCGGCTACATCCTGGCGACCCACGACGAGCAGCAGCTTCTTGCGATCCGAAATCTCGCCGAGGAACGCGATTGCGCCCTTGGTCGAAGGCGTCTGCCCTGCAACCAGTTCGGTGATGACGTGGATGCGCTCGTTGCGTGCGCGGTCAGAGAGGGCTCCGCGAAGAGCGGCTGCCTTCATCTTCTTGGGGGTGCGCTGGCTGTAGTCACGCGGCTGCGGGCCGTGAACGGTTCCGCCGCCGACGAACTGCGGTGCGCGAGTCGAGCCCTGGCGTGCGCGGCCGGTGCCCTTCTGGCGGTACGGCTTCTTGCCACCGCCGCGGACGTCGCCGCGGGTCTTGGTGGAGTGGGTTCCCTGACGAGCAGCTGCGAGCTGCGCGACGACAACCTGATGGAGAAGCGCGATGTTGGCCGGAGCGTCGAAGATCTCAGCGGGGAGATCGACGGTGCCGTTGGTCTTGCCGCCGGCGACCTTGACGTCCAGGGTCAACTTGGTCTCGGTGCTGGTCATGCCCGTGCACCACCCTTCACTGCACTCTTGACGATCACGAGGCCGCCCTTGCGGCCGGGGATCGCACCCTTGATCAGCAGCAGGCCGTTCTCTGCATCCACCTTGTGGACCGAGAGGTTCTGCGTCGTGATGCGGTCGCTACCCATGCGTCCGGACATGCGCATGCCCTTGAACACGCGGCCGGGAGTTGCACAGCCACCGATGGAGCCCGGGCGGCGGTGAACAGCCTGGGTACCGTGCGACGCGCCCTGTCCCTTGAAGCCGTGACGCTTCATGGTTCCGGCGAAGCCCTTGCCCTTGCTGGTTCCGGTGACGTCGACGTATGCGCCGTCCTCGAAGACCTCGGCGGTGAGCTCCTGGCCGACCTCGTAGTCGGAGGTGTCCGCAACGCGGAGCTCCACTACGTGGCGACGCGGGGTCACACCAGCCTTGGTGAACTGGCCGGAAGTCGGCTTGTTCACCTTGCGCGGGTCGATGGCGCCGAACGCGAGCTGAACGGCGCTGTAGCCGTCACGCTCTTCGGTACGGATCTGGGTTACGACGTTCGGCCCAGCCTTCACGACGGTGACCGGGACAACCCGGTTGTTCTCGTCGAAGACCTGGGTCATGCCGAGCTTGGTGCCCAGGATTCCCTTGATCTTGGTATCAGTCATTGTTTTTGTCTCCGCCGTCACTGAATGTTCACGTCGACACTGGCCGGAAGGTCGATGCGCATGAGCGCGTCAACCGTCTTCGGCGTCGGGTCGAGAATGTCGATCAGCCGCTTGTGAGTACGCATCTCGAAGTGCTCGCGCGAGTCCTTGTACTTGTGCGGCGAGCGGATGACGCAATATACGTTCTTCTCGGTCGGCAACGGCACAGGTCCAACGACGCGGGCACCCGTACGGGTTACCGTCTCGACGATCTTGCGCGCTGACGCGTCGATCGCCTCGTGGTCGTAGGCCTTGAGCCTGATGCGGATCTTTTGTCCCGCCACGCTTAGTGTCCTTTTCTTGCCGCGTTTCGTAGCCCGCCTGGTCAGGCTCGAGCTACCTCGTCTGCACAGTCCTTGCCTGGACGATGACACGACGAACACTGAAGCGATCGGGACCAAGTCCAAGTTCTCGGGAGTACCGAGATTCGGATCGAGATCAGGATCTGCTGCCGCTGTTCGTTTGTCATTGTTCTCCGGTACACGCGGTCGGGCGTGTCGCCTTCTCACTCATCCTGCGCCGGACAATCTTTCGATTATCTGGCGCGTGATGCGTACCGGACGTGTTCGATGTCGAACACAAAGTAGGTACTGCTTCCGTCCTGCATTACTTCTCGTCTTGCATGGTCACAGTCGTTGACCCGATTACCCCGACGGGATCTGCGATCGATCGTCTGTGACGTCTTACCCTTACCCGATCACGGCCGCAATCGACCGCGTCCCGGACAAGGCAACCCGACCAGTATGCCGTACCTGGCCCAAATCCTCAACTCCCCCGAACTGCCTTTTCCGAGTGAGCTGCGCGACAACAACCTTACTCAGAAGTAAGATAGGCCTATGACTACCTCCAGCCCTACCTATCGCGGATGGCAGAAATTGCCGGACAACGCCCTCGGACATGCAGTTTTCTCGGCGGCGATGTCCATTCGCGTGCCCTATTTCGCCTCTGTTCTCCCCCGGGTGACCAAGTTGGAACCAGGGCTCTGCGAGGTCCGCTCCCCCAAATGGTGGGGCGTCCACAACCATCTCGGCACTTTTCACGCGATCGCTGCCTGCAACCTCGCGGAGGTCGCGATGGGCATGCTGAGCGAAGCGACGGTTCCGAACTCGCACCGCTGGATCCCCAAGTCCATGAAGGTCGACTACCTCGCCAAGGCCGAGACCGGCCTGCGGGCGGTCGCCCGACTCGAGACTTTGCCGGACTTCGCGGCGATCGAGAGTGGCACGGAACTTCTCGTTCCCATCTCGATCTTCGATCGGGGCGGCAAGGAAGTAGTCCACGCCGAAATCACCACCTGGGTCTCCCCCAAGTAGGCACTCACGAACCCGCCTGCATCGCAACCTGATTCGCGCACCAAACAGGTTTCGCGGAATTAGGCACCACCGCAGGTTTCGACGAATGACGATCGTGGAACACCTCCCCGAACGGCGATGGTCGGTCGGGGTGCCGGTGTCCGGAGGTGGGTTGCGTTCCGGGCACCACATTGTCGACCTCGCGTCACGCCGAGCACCGGGAGGCCTCGTGGAAGAGTTCTTGACCACAACGAGTTCCGAAGCAGGCACGCAGACCTCGTCGTATCCGGACGAGGCCGAAGGATTGGACAGCTTCCGGCGCGACCTCGACGCCATCGACGCTCTACTTCTCGAGACGGTGCGGCAGCGGCTGGAACTCTGCCTGCGCATCGGCGAGTGGAAGCGCTCCCGCGAGGTTCCGATGATGCAACCCGGCCGCGTCCGCCTCGTGCAGGAGCGGGCGCGTGAATTCGCCCGTAGACACGACCTCTCCCCCGACTTCTTCAACGCCCTGTACGAGCTGATGATTGCCGAGACCTGTCGACTCGAAGACCTGGTGATCAACGCACCTGTTGAGGAGGAGGACACTGTTCGGGAATCCGTCGGACCGAGATCAGGATCATCGACATGAGTTCCCGCACCCTTCTGGTGGACAATTACGACTCGTTCACCTACAACCTGTTCACCCTGTTGACCGAGGTCAACGGGGTTGTGCCGACCGTGGTCCGCAACGACGCGGATTGGGATTCCCTCGATCTCGCGTCGTACGACAACGTGGTCATCTCCCCAGGTCCCGGCCGGCCGGATCGCGACCGTGATTTCGGAATCAGCCGCCGTTTCATCGAAGAAGCGCCTCTCCCACTTCTCGGTGTCTGTCTCGGCCACCAGGGCCTGTGCGAGTTGTTCGGCGCGGACGTGGTGGTTGCGCCCGTCCCGATGCACGGCCGAATTTCGCTGATCGATCACGACGGCTCGGGCATCTTTGCCGGACTTCCGTCGCCGTTCCGAGCTGTTCGCTACCACTCGTTGACCGTCGAGAATCTGCCGAACGCCTTCGTTCGTACCGCGTGGACGTCCGACGGTCTGCTCATGGGTGTCCGGCACCGGACCAAGCCGATGTGGGGCGTTCAGTTCCATCCGGAGTCCATCAGCACCGAGTTCGGCATAGATTTGCTCGCGAACTTCCGCGATCTGTCCGTCGGACGCACTCTGGATTCGGTGATCCGACCCGAACCTGTTCCGCAAACACCCGACCTGCGGCCGGCGATCAACTACGACGTCGACGACGTGACTCTCGATTTTGCAGTGGACCCGTCGGCGGCCTATGCAGCACTGTTCGCCGACGGCCCGAACGCGTTCTGGCTGGACCGCGCGGCAACCGCAGAGCCGAGTGCGCGCTTTTCGATTCTCGGCGATTCGTCGGGGCCGCTGGCCGAGTTCATCACGTACGACGTGCAAGCCGAGGTACTGACTGTCAGCCGAAAAGGCTTGTCCGACGAGCACATTCGAGTTCAGTTCTTCGATTACTTGGACGCACAACTCTCGACGCGCTTCGTGCCCTCGCATCCGGAACTCGACTTCAACCTCGGCTACGTGGGCTACCTCGGCTACGAACTGAAAGCACAGACCGGAGGAAGGGCAGTCCATCCGGCACCCACTCCTGATGCCGCCCTGGTGTTTGCCGATCGCGCCGTCGTCATCGATCACACCGCGGGCCGCACTCACGTTTTGAGGTTGCGCGAGAAAGTCCGGGACGCCGGCTATGACGATTGGCTCGAATCGACCGTCGACACCCTGGCGCGGATCGGCGCGGACCTTCCGGAACGCACCCCCGTTCCGCTGATCAGCGACACCGTCTGGACGCAGGCTCGCCTTCGGCATGATCGCGATCAGTACCTGTCGTTGATCGGAACGGCCCTCTCGGAGATCCGGGCAGGTGAGTCCTACGAGGTATGTCTGACCAACATGGCGAGCGTCGACGAGACGATCGATGCACAGCAGGCGTTCGAGTATCTGCGCTCGATCAATCCGACGCCGTACAGCGCACTTCTCGACTTCACCGGCATCTCGGTGGTCTCGGCCTCGCCTGAGCGGTTCCTTCGTGTCGACTCGGCCGGCAACGTCGAGTCCAAGCCGATCAAAGGTACCCGCCCGCGCGGCGTCACCCGAGCGCGTGATGCTGCCCTACGGCAGGACCTGCTCGACAGCGAGAAGGACCGCGCCGAGAACCTGATGATCGTGGACCTCACCCGCAACGACCTCACCAAGGTCTGCGTTCCGGGAAGTGTCCACGTTCCGAGGCTGTTCGCGATCGAGTCGTACTCGTCCGTTCACCAAATGGTGTCGACGGTGCGCGGACATCTGAGTCCGGGGTCGTCGACGGTGGACTGTGTGCGTGCCGCGTTCCCCGGTGGATCGATGACCGGCGCCCCGAAGGTACGGACGATGGAGATCATCGACCGCCTCGAATCCGGCCCACGTGGGGTCTACTCGGGATCGATCGGGTACTTCGCGCTCGGTGGCGCCGCGGACCTCTCGATCGTGATCCGGTCGCTGGTCTGCACCGAGAGCGGCGTGACCTTCGGAATCGGCGGTGCCATCACAGCGTTGTCCGATCCGGAAGAAGAATTCGACGAGACCACGGTCAAGGCGTCCACGCTGCTCCGTGCGCTCGATGCGGTGTCCTCGCGGGTCCTCGAGTACGGCGGGTAGATCCAGCCATGACGGCGACATCAGGCACAGCGACGGTTGTCGGCGGGCTGGGTGCCGTCGGATCCATGTTCGTCGAACTGCTTCGCGCCGGGGGGTCGACCGTCACCGTCGTCGACCCAGCAGGCAGCGATCCCGACGGAGATGTAGTCGTCGGAGACATCACGAAACCCAGTGAGCAAGTCCTCGCGCACGTGGAGTCCTCGCGCATCATCGTGCTCGCGGTTCCCGAACAGGTCGCTCTAGCCGCACTACCGAGCCTTCGGACATCCGGCGCTCTCGTTGTGGACACGCTGTCGGTCAAATCGCGGATGGACGCAGCAATCGCCGACGCCGGCCGAGAAGGGGAGTTCCTCGGACTCAACCCCATGTTCCGTCCGTCGCTCGGGCCACGCGGTCGGGCCGTCATCGCAGTGCCGTACGTCGGCGGTCCGCAGTCCGACAGATTCCTCGACATCGTGCGCTCGTGGGGCGCGTCGGTCGCGGTGATGGACGCCGATCGTCACGACCGGTTGGCTGCGGCCACCCAGGTTCTGACACACGCGTCGGTGCTGGCTTTCGGCGTTGCCCTGGCTGAACTCGGAGTTTCCGCGGACGAACTCCTCGCGGTCGCCCCTCCCCCGCATCGGACCTTGCTCGCGCTCCTGGCGCGTGTAGCCGGCGGCGAGCCGGAGGTGTACTGGGACGTGCAAGCGGGCAATCCGTATGCAGGTGCGACACGAAAAGCACTGTTCGATGCCACCGCACAGGTGGACAGGGCGGCCGAAACCCTCGGCGACTTCACGACGCTGATGAAAACCGCCGACGCAGCGCTCGACAATCGCTCAGGCGAATTGAACGCGGAGTGCCAGAGCTTGTTCGATCGCATTGCCGAAGGGCACAGAGAGATCGCCGAAGGGCACAGAGAGTAGGGCACGATGAGACCTGGAGTGAGTCCGCCCAGCCTCCCGGAGTACGACGCCTCCGATCCGGTCGAGAGTGCAATCGTCCGCCGCCTTGCGAGCAATTGGGCGCGCCGGGCAACCGTGAAGAAGGCGGAGCCGGAACTGGACGATCTCTTCGATTCGTCGTTGTCCGACTACCCCGAAGCACTTCTCCCGTTCGCGGAGCATCCGATCTACCTGGCATTGAGCCCCGAGCAGAAGCAACGCCTGCAAGCCTGGGCATGGATCGCGTTCAACAAGAACGTCATGGACATCGAGAAGTACGTCGTCAATCCCGGCTTCGACGTTCTCGCCGAAGACCGACTTAACGTCGGTCTCGGAGATTGGGCTGCAGTGGCGGTCAATCAGGCGATGGTCGACGAGCAATATCACACGCTCATGCACTTCAATGCCAGTTCAGCGACCCGTCGAGGCAGGGGCTGGGGGCTGCCGGCCAAGGCATTGCCAGACGTCCTGACGGTCCGCACGCGGGCGCAAGCCCTCGACGCAGCCGGTGATCCGCGCAAGATCGCGCTGACACAGTTGGCGTTCATGACCGTCGCCGAGGTGTCGATCACCGCATACCTCGACCTGATCTCGGACGATCCGGGCGTGCAGTCGATCAACCGCGCGACAATCCGGCTGCACGCTCGCGACGAGTACTGCCATGCCTCGATTGCCGGGGAATTGGCCGTCCTGGTCTGGGATTCCCTGGGTGGTGGAGATCGCAGCTATCTACTCGAAGGTTTCGAGGACGCAATGCGTGCGTTCAGCGGGACCGACTTCGGCGCGTGGCGAGCAATCATGGAAATTGAAGCCATACCTGGAGGACGGAAGATGCTCGACGATGTCGCATTGGAACCGCACAACGAACTGTTCGTGCAGGACTACAGTGGAATAACGTCCCTGCTCCAAAAGCTACAAGTTACACCAGAAGTAACAATCGCTGCAGATAAATATTCTGCCAGTTAATCCCGTGCAATAAAAGAAATAGTTCGCAACGAACGAGAACCAGCAATAGTCCGCAATTATCGGGCACTCCCGATTTTTCAGCTAGACACGAGCGTTCTCGAATAAATACCGGACGGATTTATCAAGAAAAGACGGGAAGATCCCGCGCCCGCTGCCTCCGACCCAAGACCCGAGACGAGAGTTGTCCGGAATCCTTGTCATAAATTCGATAAAGAGGCCACAAGATTGCATGCAGAATACTGTCTGCTGCAATCAAGAATGTTAACTTCCAATTCGATACACCATGATGCTCGAGGGTTTTCTTCGATGCTCGATTATATCGTGCATACACTCGCGGCGAACTAACTCCACGTCTACCCGAAACCTTTGCGGCCATGCTCGAGATCTGCCCCACTGCGCAACGAACATGCGCCATGCAGAGGGATAGATCGATATCCTCATGAATGTCGGTTCGATCGCTGACCGCACCCCTAACGGCCAACCAAGCCGACCGACGCATCGCCATGTTACTGCCTGGAACTGCAACAACGGGCCGAACCGCCCCCTGAGCCCCGCGACCGAGTCGCCAATTCGTCCATCGGCGCTGAAGGCCGGCGATCGGAGATTCATAAAGGTAAGTCAGGCCAGTTACGCCCGAGAAATCGTCGCGACGCTCGAAGAATTCGTGAACCGCAACGGCCCAGTCTTCCCCCACGATCGTATCCGCGTCGATACGTCCGATAATTTCTCCACTCGCCGCGTCAAACCCTTTGTTTCTCGCATGCACCACCCCGGGTCGGGATTCTTTGAGAAGCCGAACCTTGGGACAACTACTTTGATACTTCTCGATCAACTCGGAAGTGTTGTCCGAGGAATTATTGTCAACGATGATGATTTCGTCGACATATTCACCTTGAGCAATGAGCGCTTCGATGCACGTTTCGATGTATTCAGATTCATTAAAAGCCGGAACAACCACCGACAACGTCGCGTTCGCCATTTCCCAACGGTATCGCGAATCTCTCCACAAGACATCGAGCAGCGGGCCCAGGGGACCAACCGGAAGGAATCGGGGGACTTTCGTCACCGGTCAAATCAAAGACCTCCGGTCCGCGCAACCGAATACCCACCTGCGCAGATGCGCTGAAAATCTATTTGGTCATTCGTTCAATTAGAAGAGATCTTTACGTTACAAAGAATATTTGTGATTCTTGCCACAAGGTGAAATCGAAGGTGAGAGTTGCTGGCAGGAGCCACATACTCCCTCTCACGCGTCCGATTGCCCGAGTGTCGGTTTGACCCTCCGGTAACATCTGAGCGGAGATCACGGATAGAAGACAGAAGGCATCTGTGCGCCCGTCGGGAGCGCGTGCCCGTTCCGACAATGCAGACAGCGGAGTGTTGATGCCCTTTTCCACGGACGCAGCGGTACTAGTGGAGGACGTACACAAGTCCTTCAAGAACGTGCACGCGCTGCGAGGGATCAACTTCACCGCCCCACGTGGGACAGTGCTCGGCATCTTAGGTCCCAACGGCGCAGGCAAGACGACGACGGTGAAGGTCCTCTCCACGCTCATTCGTCCCACCAGTGGACGCGCGATGGTGGCTGGCTACGACGTAGTGCGCAATGCTCCCGAGGTTCGACGCTCCATCATGATGACCGGGCAGTTCGCCGCCCTGGACGATTCACTCACCGGCCGGGAGAACATCGAACTGTTCGGCAGGTTGATGGGTCTCGACCGAATGTCGGCGAAGGTGCGCGCTGCCGACCTGCTCTCTCAATTCGACCTCGTCGAAGCAGGATCTCGAGTAGTGAGGAACTACTCCGGCGGTATGCGCCGACGAATCGATATCGCGTGTGGCCTGGTTGTTCGCCCCGAGGTCGTTTTCCTCGACGAGCCGACCACCGGCTTGGATCCGCGCAGTCGGCAGAGCGTCTGGTCGCTGGTCCAGTCACTGAAGGAGCAGGGAATCACCGTGCTCCTGACAACTCAGTACCTCGAAGAGGCAGATTTACTGAGCGACAACATCATCGTCATCGACAAAGGCGCAGTCATTGCTGAGGGGACTGCTGACCAACTGAAGGCGCGAACCGGCGCAAGCTTCTGCGAGATTGTGCCCGCAGATCTCAAACAGCTGCCTCATGCGGTCCATGCCCTGGGCAATCTGGTCCCCCGCGACTTCAGATTCGATCTGGCACAAGAAAGCGGTCGCATCGCTATCCCCGCACCTGTCGGCGCAGGAACCCTCTCCGAAGCGCTGCGTCGTCTGGACCACGCACGGATTCCGCTTGCAGACATCGCGCTTCGTCGCCCGTCACTCGATGACGTCTTTCTTTCACTCACAGGTGAACAGCACGTAAGCGAGACGCCGTGACGACAACCACAAAATTCGGGGTCGATCAAGTGACTGTCCGCGGGGAAAGTCGCAGCAAGATTGCAGTCCCCGAGGCTTTAAGCGTTGGAAAGCACCGCCGACCGCATCCATCAGCGATCAATCAGTGGTGGGTGCTGACTGCACGCACCGTCAAATCGATGGTCAAGCGCTATGAGCTGCTCGTTGCAGTCATCGCACCGCTGATCTTCACGATCGGGTTCTACCTTCCCTTGAAGTTCGTCATGCAACTTCAAGGGATCAACTACGCGCAGTTCTTGATGCCGATCATTGTCCTGCAGGCGATGGCATTCACATCGATCTCGGCTGCTCAAATGTCTTCGACCGAATCGATCACCGGCTTCAGCAACCGGATGAAAACCATGCCGGTCGTCGGCCCGATCCCGCTGCTGTCCCGTCAATCCAGTGGGTTCGTCAGATCAACAGTCTCGCTTGCTGCCGCATTGGCGTTCGGCCACTTGATCGGTTTTCGATTCTCAGCCGGAGTCGGGCAGGCCGTCTTGTTCTGCGCTGTCGCCCTGGCGTTCAGCACCTGCCTGTCCTTCGCTGGTGACGCCATCGGCTCATTGTCGAAGAGCCCGCAGGCCACCAGTCAAGCGCTGACATTGCCACAGTTGATTCTGGGGATGTTGTCCTGCGGTTTTGCGCCCGAGACCGGCTTTCCCGAGTGGATTCGGCCGTTTGTACGCAATCAACCGGTATCGCAGTTTTCATTCGCCATGCGTGATCTTGCACAAGGCGGAGTCACCTGGAGCGTCCTGTTTCCCGTCGTTGCGTGGACTATCGGGTTGATCGTCGTGTTCGCGCCACTCGCGTTCTGGGCAAGTATGAGGCGGTCATGAACGAACCGACAGATCGATTCATGGCTGTAGTCCGCCCGGTCGAGGGGTTCAACTTCCCTTACCCGGATAAAGCGCTCCCCGAGAACTCGTTCAAGGCGCTGGTCGTGCACAGTGGGATTCAGGCTAAACGCCTGCTGCTCACCTGGCTGCGAGATCCGTCGACGGCCATTCAAGCCCTCATATACCCAGCATTCATGTTGCTCATGTTCC
Organism: Rhodococcus sp. SB1D; assembly: GCF_048573875.1. Taxonomy (NCBI): domain Bacteria; kingdom Bacillati; phylum Actinomycetota; class Actinomycetes; order Mycobacteriales; family Nocardiaceae; genus Rhodococcus; species Rhodococcus sp. SB1D. The sequence goes on along the minus strand of NZ_JBMAIQ010000020.1, from coordinate 5,555 downwards.
GGGTCGTATTGGGCAATTCGATTACAGCAGCAACCGGCCAGTCGAGTATTTTCGGGACAGTTCCACTGATCATCCTCGTAGGCGCTATGTTCGGGTCGATTGCGAGCGCCGTCGGCCTCAAAGGTGAACGCGCGTCCGGACTGCTGAGTCGATTCTGGACGCTCCCCGCGCATCGCGCCTCGAGTCTCGTCGGACGCATGATCGCAGAAGCAGTCCGAGTTCTTCTCACGTCAATCGTGATTCTCGGCGTCGGCTATCTGCTGGGGTTCCGATTCAATCAAGGTCCGCTGGCGGCCTTCGCGATCTTGGCGTTGCCCGTCATTTTCGGCGTCGGTTTTGCCATGATGGTGACGGCCCTGGCCACTGTCTCCGACAACTTGCCGCTCGTCGAAATCGTATCCATCTCGTGCACACTATTGATGTTCTTCAATTCCGGATTCGTCCCTGTGATGGCCTACCCGAAGTGGCTTCAACCAGTGGTGGCAGAGCAACCGATGTCCGTCGCTATCGACACGATGAGAGGGCTGTCGTTGGGCGGTCCTGTGGCGGAACCCCTCGTCAAGACGCTGATCTGGTCCATCGGCATGATTCTGGTCTTCGTCTACCCAGCAATTCGGGGATACCGACGCGCCGCGGCGATGTCGTAACGAATACAGACCGCAAACCGACTTCACAGTTCGAGAAACAAGTGGCACCAGGGATGAGCATCGATGTACCCGTGCCACGCAACGAGAGGTATCTAACTTGACGCGTACAAGGCAGTCCATGTGGAGGCGCGCTACCGGTGTCGCCGCGGTGACGATGGTGTGCGCTCTGGTTCCGGCCGGTATCGCAACTGCGTCGCCTGTCACTCACCAGGGCGGCGGAGATTCGGTGGAGCCCGTCACGAGTGGTTCTTACGTCGTCTCAGTCGAGCAAGTGAACGATCGCCAAAAGATCGTGAATGTATACGCGGCGTCGATGGACCGCGTTGTTCCAATTCAGGTCATCACTCCTGCCGATGACTCCGCGCCCCGTCCCATCCTGTACTTGCTCAACGGAGCCGGTGGTGGACAAGATTCCGCTACTTGGGAGTACCAGACCGATGTCGTCGACTTCTTCCAGGACAAGAACGTCAACGTCGCGACGCCAGTTGGTGGACGCCTGTCGTACTACACCGACTGGCAGAAGGAAGACCCGAAACTTGGTAAGAACATGTGGAGCACTTTTCTGGGTAAGGAGCTCCCCCCGTTGCTGAACAAGCAACTTGGCAGCAATGGCGAACAGTCGATTGCAGCAATCTCGATGTCGGGTACTTCTGTGCTCAACCTGGCGATCGAGTACCCAGGTTTTTACAACTCCGTTGCCGCATTCAGCGGATGTGCTCAGACCAGCGATCCGCTCGGCCAGCAGTTCGTCAAGACCACCACGGAGTGGATCGGCGGCGTTGACGACGTGCAGAACATGTGGGGTCCGTTCGACGGCCCCGGTTGGCGGGAACACGACCCCCTTGTGAACGCTGAGAAGCTGCGTGGCACACAGATTTACATGAGCACCGGCAGCGGGCTCCCCGGTTTCCCCAATGACACCCCTGCTAATCCGCGCATCCAGGACGGCCGCGCTGCGATGTTCGACCAGATCGTTGTCGGCAGTCCGATCGAGCTTGCAACCAACCTGTGTACCTCCAACATGGCGAAGCGGCTCTTCGAACTGAATATTCCGGCAGTAGTGGATTTCCGACCAACAGGTACCCATTCATGGGGCTACTGGCAAGACGATCTACACAAGTCCTGGCCATTCATCGCACAGTCTCTGGGCGTCTGATTCAAGTGCCTCGTGCTGGCTTCAACTCCAGCACGAGGCACCGATTAGCTTCATAGGAGGAATCAGCGGTGCGGTTCATTCGGATCATGCTGGTCGTACTGGGAACGTGTTTCCTGCTGTCTGGCACCTCAGTTAGTGCCCTGGCGGATGATCGAGAACCCAGCCCTGGTTTCGCGACTATGGGTCCATCGCCGGCGGGCTCCAACAACTGGAATTGCGTTCCGAGCGCCGATCATCCTCGTCCGGTAGTTCTCATCCATGGAACAACCGCGAACATGGTTGATACCTGGGCTGAACTTTCCCCGCAACTTGCTGATCTCGGCTACTGCGTATTTGCTCTCAATTATGGAGGGGCACGGGAAATCTTCAATCCCAACGCTCTCCAATGGGGTATCAGGGACATTGCGACTTCAGCGAAAGAGCTTGCAACCTTCGTTGATTCAGTTCGCCGTCATACGGGTGCAGGCCAGGTGGATCTCGTAGGCCACTCCCAAGGGGGAGTCGTCGCTCGCCAGTACCTGAAGTTCGACGGTGGTTCGACTCCGGAAGATCCGTCGAAAAACGCCGTCCATTCTCTGGTCACCCTCGGCGCTACCAACCACGGAACGACCTTCGGCGGCTTGCAAGCAAACGCCAAACAACTCTCAGATATGGGGCTTCCTGGAGACCTCTTGGTTCAGGCGATTTGGGGACCAGCCGGTGTTCAACAACTTCAAGGGACACCGCTGTTGACTGAGCTCAATGCGGGCTCGGAAACCCAACCGGGAGTTACGTATACCGTAATCGCGACCGCTCACGACCAGATTTCAACCCCTCCGGAAGCTTCGTTCCTTACCGCAGGCCCCAATTCCGTTGTAAACAACGTCTGGGTCCAAGATGGATGCCCAGGCAACACTGCCTCGCATGCGGGGCTGGTTCGTGACGCGCATTCGTTGGACCTCGTAAAATCCGCGCTCGATCCGGAATTCACGCCGATCCCCTGCGCATAGCTGCCCCAGACGTCGAGATGGTCAGCCGCAGCGGTCGAAATCGCACGCTCGACAAACTCCGATCGACAAGCGTGCGCTGTCACGGGTGAACATGACCTCCTACAAGGCCAATCACGAAGAGCGAAGCATACGAGCCTGGCCGTCGCCCGACCAGGCTCGTATACGCCGGTTGATCAATCAGCGGCGAGATATTGTCAAGACCTGTGGATGAGGGTGTTTCAGGCGACCTCCGTTTCGCTTGATTCGTCGGGCTCAGCGGGTGAGATGTCGATGGGTCGTTCGAGCAGCTTGCCTTTGTGGAACACCGCGCCGGCACGGACCAGCGCGACCAGATGGGGGGCGTTGACCGCCCGCCAGCGGGCTTGTGCGGCGTCGATCAGCTTGTAGGCCATGGCAATCCCCGCTGCGCGTGACCCAGGGCCCTTGGTGACCTTGGTTCGCAACCGCACGGTCGCAAACGTCGATTCGATCGGATTCGTAGTGCGCAAGTGGATCCAGTGCTCGGCCGGGTACCGGTAGAACTCCAGGAGCACGTCGGCGTCGTCGACGATCTTGGCGACCGCCTTGGGGTACTTCGCGCCGTAATCTACCTCGAAGGCCTTGATCGCGACCTGGGCCTTGTCGATGTCCTCGGCGTTGTAGATTTCCCGCATCGCCGCGGTCGCACCTGGATGAGCCGACTTGGGCAGCGCAGCAAGCACATTGGCCTGCTTGTGAAACCAGCAGCGCTGTTCACGGGTATCCGGAAACACCTCCCGCAGTGCCTTCCAGAACCCCAGCGCCCCATCACCGACGGCCAGCACCGGGGCGGTCATCCCGCGGCGTCGGCATGAGCGCAGCAGATCAGCCCACGACTCTGTGGACTCCCGGAACCCATCGGTGAGCGCGACGAGCTCCTTGCGGCCGTCGGCGCGGACGCCGATCATCACGAGCAAGCACAGCTTCTCCTGCTCCAGGCGGACATTGAGATGGATGCCGTCGACCCATAGGTACACGAAATCGGTGCCCGAGAGATCCCGGTCGGCGAAGGCCTTCGCCTCGTCCTGCCATTGCGCGGTCAGCCGGGTGATCGTCGAGGCCGACAGCCCGGCACCAGTGCCGAGGAACTGCTCCAACGCCGCACCGAAGTCGCCGCTGGACAGCCCGTGCAGGTACAGCAGCGGCAACACCTCGGTCATCTGCGGGGACTTGCGTGACCACGCCGGCAGGATCGCCGAGGAAAACCGTTGCCGTTCACCGGTCTCGGCGTCGACACGGCGGTCGTTGACCCGCGGTGCGGTCACCGTCACCGCCCCCGCCGCGGTGAGCACGTCACGCTCGTGGTGATAGCCGTTGCGGACCACCAGCCGCCGGCCGTGCTCATCGAGATGCTCGGCGAACTGCTCGATGTATGCGGCGACTTCGGCGGCCAACGCCGCCGCGAGCATCTGCCGGGCACCGTCGCGAACGATCTCGTCAAGCAACGACCGACCAACACCGCTGTCGTCGTTGGAGGATTGCTGATCCTGAACTACCGTGAGCATGGGCGTACCTTCCCGAACCAGCGCGCCAACGCCGGTCCTGATCAGAGCTGATGGAATTTCAGATCATTCCCGGGAAGGTGCGCCCACTCACGCCGCCTCGCCGAGAACCATCCACAGGTTCTGATCATTGCTCATCAGCGGCGCCACCGCGCAACACACGCTCAATGATCAGCCCGATAGCGCGAACGCCTTCAGGAGACATCATCTCCAGGTGGTGAACGTCGACCAATTCATCCGTCAGTTCTCCTTGCGCGTACGGACCCCAAACCTTATCGGCTTGCTTTGCGTCCGAACGATCCAACGAACTCACGAAGGTGATCGGCCCCCCGAACGACTGCGGCCGATGGGCGTTGATCAGCTTCGCCGAAATCGCAATGCTTGTGAGCAACCGCTTGATCGCAGACGCATCGAGTCCGATTCTCTCTCCGTCGACAGCCGTCAAGATCTCTGCAGACCTTTCGACCGACAATTCATCGAGCTTTTCGTTCTCGCCGAAGACAATCCCCATTGCAGCCAACTCAGCGCGCACCTGGACAGCGTGCTCTGATTCGTCGCGTGTTTCCGGCGAACCGTCCAACAAGATCAACGCCTCAACGATCTCGCCTCGCTCCTCCATCTTCGCCGCAACCGCTTGAGCAATGATCGCGCCGAGCGACCAACCGAGAATTCGGTACGGGCCTGACTGCTGAACCCGGGTGATCTCATCCACGTAGCGATCCGCGTAATCGTCAAGGGATCGTCCTTGGAATGCCTCATCAGTCAGAACAGGGCTCTGCAATCCATAAAGCGGAATCGAACGGTCCACAACAGCCGCCAACGGCGCAAAAGGCCACGCCAGTCCAACGAGTGGATGAACACAGAACAACGGCACATCGCTCCCTGTCGTTCTCAGCGGCAGAAGCGTTCGTAGTGCATCATCGGTTTTCGCATCGAAGCCCACCCGAATTCCGAGTGCAATTCGTTCTGCAAGTTCGCTGACCGTCGAAGTAGCGAAGATGAGTCGCAGTGGGACCTCCACGGAAACTGCTGCGCTCAGCCGAGCAGCAACCCTCGCTGCGACCAATGAGTTGCCACCCAACTCGAAGAAGCTGTCGTCCGCTCCGATGTGCTCGACACCGAGAATCTCCGAAAAGACGCTTGCGACAAGTAGTTCAGCTTCGGTAGTGGGAGCCCGGAACACCGCAACCTCGAACACCGGCTCCGGCAACAACTTCCGATCCAACTTCCCCGAAGCATTGAG
>NZ_JBMAIQ010000019.1:0-76601 GCF_048573875.1 Rhodococcus sp. SB1D | reverse complement strand
AGCAGGGGTTCAGCGAAGCGAAATACCCAGTAGGGCGTCGACGGCATCGGCGAACTCGCCGGGTGCCTGCGTGTCGGATCCGCCGCCCTCGATGGCGCGGCGGGCCCAACCGTCGAGCGCGTCGAGCGCCTTCGGGGTGTCGAGATCGTCGGCCAGGTGCTGACGCAAACGCGCAACAGTGTCGGTGGCAGACGGCGCAGAACCGAGAGCCGCGGCCTCGCGCCACACCTTCAGGCGCGACTGAGCATCCGCGAGGACCTGATCAGTCCACGCGCGATCCTGGCGGTAGTGGCCGGACAGCAGTCCGAGACGGATTGCCGCTGGGTCCACCCCCTCACCGCGCAGCTTGGAGACGAAGACCAGGTTTCCGCGACTCTTCGACATCTTCTCGCCGTCGAGACCGATCATGCCGGTGTGCACGTAGTGCCGCGCGAAACGGCGATCACCCGTTGCCGATTCGGCATGCGCCGCCGAGAACTCGTGGTGCGGGAAGATCAGATCGCTGCCACCGCCCTGGACGTCGAAGCCGGAGCCGATGCGGTTGAGTGCAATGGCCGCGCATTCGATGTGCCAGCCGGGGCGCCCCGGCCCGAAGGGTGAGGGCCACGAGGGCTCGCCCGGACGCTCCGCACGCCAGACAAGTGCGTCGAGAGGATTGCGCTTTCCGACGCGATCGGGATCTCCGCCGCGTTCGGCAAAGAACTTCTCCATCGTCGCGCGGTCGTAGCCCGACTCGTAGCCGAACTGCTCGGTCGCGTCGGCACGGAAGTAGACGTCGGGGAACTCCGCGTCGTCGACGATGTACGCGGCACCGGACGCCACGAACTTCTCCACCAACTCGACTACTTCGTTCACCGATTCGACGGCGCCGATGTAGTCCTTCGGCGGAAGCACACGCAGCGCTTCCATGTCCTCGCGGAAGAGTGCCGTCTCACGCATGCCGAGGACGATCCAGTCCTCGCCGTCGCGATTGGCTCGCTCGAACAGCGGGTCGTCCACGTCGGTCACGTTCTGGACGTAGTGGACATCGTGTCCGGCGTCGCGCCAGATGCGGTTCACGAGGTCGAACGTGAGGTACGTGGCCGCGTGGCCGAGGTGGGTGGCGTCGTACGGGGTGATGCCGCAGACGTACATCGTCGCCTTCTCGCCCGGGGTGACGGGGCGAACCTGACGGTCGGCTGTGTCGTACAGCCGCAACGGCGGCCCCTGACCGGGAACGGACGGGAGTGCGGTATCGGACCAAGACTGCATGCTGCCGAGCCTAGTGGAGACTGCTCTGAGGCTGGGAAGGTGCTAGCTGATCCTGCTCTGGTTCGGGCGTCGACGCGAGCTTGCTCGGCCACCAGATCTTCTGACCGATGTCGTAGGTCAAGGCCGGGACCAGCAAGGATCGGACGATCAGAGCGTCGAGCAGGACACCGAACGCCACGATGAACGCGATCTGGGCGAGGAACAACAGCGGGATCACCGCCAACGCCGAGAAGGTTGCTGCCAGAACAACTCCGGCAGATGTGATCACCCCGCCGGTCACCGTGAGTCCCCGCAGAGCGCCCGCCCTGGTGCCGATCTTCAGCGCTTCCTCACGCACCCTCGTCATGAGGAAGATGTTGTAGTCGATTCCCAGAGCCACGAGGAACACGAACGCAAAGAGCGGGACCACCGGATCCGCGCCGGGGAAACCGAAGATGTGGTCGAACACCAGCGACGAAATGCCCAGTGTCGCAGCAAACGAGAGCACAACGGTGCCCATGAGAAGCAGCGGTGCGAGAAGCGAACGCAGCAAGAGCGAGAGAATCACGAACACCACGATGATCACCACGGGAATGATGAGTGTCCGGTCCCGTGTCGAGGTGGTCTTCGTGTCGAGGTCGGTCGCAGTGACGCCACCGACCAATGCGTCGGCGCCCTCCACTGAGTGAACTGCATCACGCAGTCGCACGATGGTGTCTTCGGCCTCGAGCGAGTCGGCAGCGTCAGTCAACGTCGCCTGCAGGGAGACTCGCCCGTCGACAACCAGTGGGGCTCCCCCGTTCTGCACGACGCTTACGTCGCTGACACCCTCCACGCGACTGGCTGCCGCAACGGCATCCACTTGGTCTGCATTCGCGATGACCACGGCCGGTGAACCCGAACCCGCGTCGAAGTGCTCGCCGAGAATCTCCTGGCCTGCAACCGAATCGACATCGAGCAAGAAGATGTCGGACGACGAGACACCGCTGGCTTTGAACTGCGGCATCATCATCGCGAAGATCACCAGCACCAGCGTCGACGCCACCCAGAAGCGGCGCGGATGCCTACCGATTCGAGCAGCGAGCCCGGCCCAGAACCGGTGATCGTTCGCCTCGTCGTGGTGCTCGCGGTCGGCATCGAACTTCGGCTTGGTCGGCCAGTACGCCGTCCTCCCGAACAGAACCAGGACAGCAGGTAGGAAGGTCATCGATGCGAGGAAGGACGCGGCGATACCGATGGCGGCCACCGGACCGAGTCCGCGGTTCGAGTTCAGGTCGGAGAGCAACAGGCACAGAACGCCCGCGATGACCGTTCCTGCAGACGCTGCGACAGGTTCGAGCGTCGCGCGCCACGCAGTGCGCATTGCTGCGTACTTGTCCTTCTCGATCCGCAATTCTTCCCGGTAGCGAGAGACCAGCAGTAGCGCGTAGTCGGTGGCGGCACCGAACACGAGGATGAACAGGATGCCCTGGCTCTGACCGTTCAGTGCGATGACGTCCGCGTCCGCGAGCAGATACACGAGCAAGCTCGACAATCCGAGTGCGAAGATCGCCGAGAAGATCACCACGAACGGCAGGATCGGGCTTCGGTAAACGATGATCAGGATCACGATCACGACGGATCCGGCTACCAACAACAGCAATCCGTCGATACCGGAGAATGCTGCCGACAGATCCGCAACCTGCCCAGCGGGGCCCGTGACCTTGACTGTCAGTCCGTCAGGGCTCGACTCCAGCGCCGCGCGCAGCGCTTTCACGCTGTCCTTGACTTCGAGGGTGCTGTCGACCGGCAGGAACATCTGGAGTGCCTGGCCGTCGGCCGACGGGATCGGCGGCGATGAGGCGTCGCCGAATCCTTCGGTACCGACGAACGAATCGACGGTCTGGGAAAGGAAGGTGGAGTCGGCGGGCTCGAGGCCACCCGGTCGTTCCGCCACGATGATGGCCGGCACGAAGCGCGTGTCCGTGAAGCTCTCTTGAAGCTTTGCCACCTCGGTCGCTTCGGCCGACGCGGGCAGGAACGACGTGTTGTCGTTCTGCTGCACCGTGCTGAGCTTTCCGGCGAACGGACCGCCGAATCCTCCGATTGCCAGCCAGCCGATCACGAGGAGAGCTGGCACAATCCATCGAAGGCGACGAACAGGACGATTTTGTACTGGTGTGCTCACTGGGTCTCCAGGGATCGGCAGCAGAGGACTTGCCGACTATTTTCTTCAGCATGCTGAGTAATTGCAAACGGAAGGCAGAAAAATGAGCAGCGACGGCCTGGACGACTGGCCCACCGGCCGGCTGTTGTCCACCGCTGCACGCCTGGTGGAGCACTCGTGGGAGAAGGTCTTGCGGTCTCAGGACATGACGCACGCGGGCCTGATCGTGCTCCACTCGATCGCCGGTGGGGCGGCGTCTCAACGCGACATCGCGAAGAACGCCCGCGTCACCGATCAGACGATGAGCCGCACGATCGACCGTCTCGAACGAGCGGGTTACGTCACTCGTGACACCGATCCGAGGGACGAGCGTCGGCGCGTGATCGCGATAACCGACGCCGGAAGACTGACGTACGAGCGACTACTGACGCTCGAGAAGGAAGATGCGGCGTTGACCGTCGGCGTCGGGGATGTCGCCGCGCTGCGCGAACAACTACTGCGATTGGTTCGCTCACCCGGATTGACGGCAACTCGCGAACAGCAGGAAACGTCTCGCGACTAGAAGGCCGGCCAGGGAATCGTTCGATGGCCGTTCGGCTCAGGCATCACAGCGGACTCGGCGAACTGCATCGCCCGCACCGCCAAGGCCACGATTTCCTCTTCGGTGATCAGTTCGGACAACTCGTCGCCGAGATCCCCGTCGAGAGTTGTCGCGAATTCGGCGACGTCGGCGATCAAAGCACCGGGTACGGGCTGCCCGGCCCACCCCCACAACACGGTCCGCAGCTTGTTCTCCGAGTGAAGACAGATTCCGTGATCAACGCCGTACACCGAGCCGTCGACGCCTTCGAGGGCGTGACCACCTTTGCGGTCGGCGTTGTTGATGAGGACGTCCAGAACGGCCATTCGCTGCAGCCGTGGATCGTCCGCATGGATCAGGGAGACTGGTTCACCCTCCGAGTCGAAGGCCTGCAGGACCTCGAACCACCCCGGCGGAACGTTGCCGGGACTGCACAGGTCCACCATCTCGAGTCCGCCAGATCCATCCGCGCGGCGATCGACGGTGTCGATCCATCGCTGCACCATGCCTGGACCGAAGGGGCCGTCCCGCAACACTGTTCGCGGAATCACTCCCCAACCCAGCGCCTCGGACACGCGGTACGACGCGACCTCACGCCCCGCCAGAGTGCCGTCCGGGAAATCCCACAGTGGGCGTTCACCCCGGACCGGCTTGTAGACCACGCGGGTGGACTTCTCCCCCAGAGTCGACTCACATACCAGCGTGGCGTTGCTCGCCGTGGTGATCTGACCGATCAGAGTCAGATCACCCTCGAGCAGAACGTCCGGCACACCAGGTTCGGACACGACGTCAGACCTCGTCGTCGTCTGCGTCGTCGATCGCAAAACCGAAGGACTCGCCGCGTCGGTACCCATTGGTGCGGATGCAGACGTGCCCCTCGGGCGCCAACGGTTCACCACACAGCGGGCACGGCGCGCGTCCCGCCGCGATGACGCGTTCGGACCGCAGCGAAAACTCGCGCGCTTGCTCCGGAGTCAGGAACACACGGACCGCGTCCGGACCGTCGTCGGCGTCGTCGAGGACAACCGATTCGTCGAACTCCGTCTCGCTGACGGCAAGCAGCTCCACGACGACCGCCCCGGCATCGGCGTCCCAACCGAGCCCCATCGTGCCGACCCGGAACTCCGCGTCGAGTGGTGTGACCAGCGGGCTGAGGTCGGAGACGTCGTCGGCTTGTGGCGGAACCTCGGTTCCGAAGCGTCGATGCACCTCTTCGAGGAGTAAGCCCATGCGATCGGCGAGAACCTGAACCTGCTGCTTCTCGAGCAGCACACTCACCACCCGTGATTCGTGCACGGCCTGGAGATAGAAAGACCTGTCACCGGGTTCGCCCACCGTTCCTGCGACAAATCGGTCAGGAGTGCGAAATACGTGAATCGCGCGCGACATTGCACCTCCTCGAGTTCGAGCAGAACATCACTGAATACCCATTATCCGTCACAGCTCACGCACCGACCTCTCCGCCGGGGACGGACTCCTGCGCGGGAGCCGAACCGTTGGTCGCGGCCTTCGCTGCACCGATCGCGGCGAGCACGTCTCCGGTGTCGTTGACGCGAAGAACGAACGGCAGTGTCGCCGTGTAGCGAATCACACTGACCGAGGCGGGCTCGGCGACGATGCGCTGGAACGAATCGAGATGCATCGCAAACGCGTCGGCGAGAACCGATTTGATGACGTCACCGTGCGTGCACGCGATCCAGACGACGTCCTTGCCGTGTTCTTCGGCCAGCCGTGCGTCGTGCTCTCGGATCGCGGCAACGGCTCGCGCCTGTACCTGGGCCAGCCCTTCACCGCCGGGAAACACTGCACCGGAAGCGTGGCGCTGCACCACTTTCCAGAGCGGTTCTTCCAAGAGTTCCTTGAGCGGGCGACCCGTCCAGTCGCCGTAATCGACCTCGATGAGGCGATCCTCGACCACCGGCGTCAGACCACGGTCGACGGCAATGGGGCCGACCGTCTGCTCACACCGCAACAGCGGCGAGCGGACGATCTCCGCGATGTCCAGACCGACCAGCCGATCGACGACGCCTTCGGCCTGTTTCCGGCCGTGGTCGTCGAGTTCCACACCCGGCGTTCGACCGGCCAGGGTATGGGCAGTGTTGGACGTCGACCGCCCGTGCCGCAGTAGGACAACTGTCATTCCACAACCCTAATGGGGCGGTGGCCGCACGGACGGGTGGTCGACGTCGAAACGGGCCCTATGTCGCGGACACGACCCCTGTGGCCAGCAACGCAAGGACGACTACGCCGAGAGCGATTCTGTATCCGACGAACCAGTACATGGAGTGATCGACAACAAATCGAAGCAGCCAGGCGATCGCTGCGTAACCGACCGCGAAGGCGATGACGGTTGCCACCAGCAACTGCGGACCGCTCGCGTTCAGACCCTCACCGGCCGGCTCGAAGGCATCCGGGAGGCTGAACAAACCGGAGGCGAGAACTGCCGGAATCGCCAACAGGAACGAGTAACGGGCTGCGGCCTCACGGGTGAGTCCGAGGAAAAGGCCGGCACTGATCGTGCCACCCGAACGTGAGACACCCGGGATGAGCGCGAGCGCCTGAGCCGAACCCATGATGACGCCGTCGCGCGCTGTGAGCGATTCGATCGGGCGCGTCTTGCGTCCGTAGTACTCGGCAGCAGCGATGACGAGCGCGAACACGATCAGCATCGTGGCAATCAGCCACAGATTGCGTGCGCCGGTACGGATCTGGTCTTTGAAGAAGAACCCGAGGATGCCGACCGGGATGGTGCCGATGATGACGTACCAGCCCATCCGGTAATCGAGATCGCCCCGGTGCTCGGCATTGAACACACCTCGGAACCAGGCAGTGATGATCCTCACGATGTCGCGTGCGAAGTAGATCAGGACCGCCAACTCGGTGCCGAGCTGCGTCACCGCGGTGAACGACGCGCCGGCGTCACTGCCGAAGAATATCTCCGACACGATTCGCAAATGTCCGGAAGACGAGATGGGCAGGAACTCGGTCAAGCCCTGCACGAGGCCCAGGATCACGGCCTGGAGCCAGGTCATCGCTTCGCCCATCACTCACCGATCCCGGCTGATTCGAATGGGGTTACTGCACACAGGTTTCGTGTGTCGGGTTCACGTTTCACCGGCGCCACGCTACCGGGGCCCACGGCGCCGCGCCGCGCCCGGCACGTCCGTGTCCGAATACCCCGACTCGAGGCGAGCGCCTACTAGTCTGCACGTGGTGAGATCTCTCGGGTGCCGCACTTGCGCACACGAGTCGGGCGCGAGATGCAGGCGGTTATGAAGCACAGATCTGTCGGAACGAGCGGACTTCGGGTCTCGCGACTTGGGCTCGGCACACTGACATGGGGACGCGACACGGACGGCGACGAGGCTGCTGCGCAGCTACTCGCGTTCGCCGAGGCCGGCGGAACCCTGGTCGACACCTCGCCCGCCTACGGCGCCGGTGCGGCGCAACGGATCCTCGCCGAGTTGCTCGACGACGTCGTTCCACGTGACGAACTCATCATCAGCTCGAGCGCCGGCATCGACCCCACACCGATCGGCACCGACCGCGTCGACTGCTCGCGGCGCGGATTGCTCCGCCAGCTCGACACGACTCTTCGTGAACTCGGAACCGACTTCCTCGACATGTGGCAGGTCGCAACCTGGGATCCGCTCACGCCTGTCGACGAGGTTGCAGCAACCCTCGACTACGCCGTCTCGAGCGGCAAGGTGCGGTACGTCGGAGTTCGCGGCTACCTCGGCTGGCAGCTCGCGACGGCCGTAGGAGCCGGTGGCGCAACAACACTCGCCGCGACGCAGGCCGAGTACTCGTTGCTCGCACGCGGCGTCGAGGAAGAATTGTTCGCAGCGGCGGCCCATCACGGCGTCGGAGTGTTCGCCGCAGTACCCCTCGCGGGTGGTGTGCTGACCGGCAAGTACCGCGACGGCATTCCCGTCGATTCCCGCGGCGCCGACGAAGCACATTCGCAGGATGTGCAGAGCTATCTGACCGATTCCTCGATCCGGGTGGTCGACGCAGTCGTTACCGCTGCCGACGGTCTGGGTACTTCCCCACTGGCGGTGGCACTGGCCTGGGCGCGCGATCGCGCCGGGGTGGCCAGCGCCGTCGTCGGCACGCGTGATCTCGCCCAGTTGACAGGAGTACTGGCAACCGAAGAATTGGAACTTCCGAAAGCGATTGCCGCAGCTCTCGACGATGTGAGCGCTTGATCTGTCCCGCTGATCGAAATACCGGAGGTATCGAGTTGGCGAGGGCAGGCTAACCTAGTAGGCAACGCTTGACTACAGCCTCAGGAGAATCAATGACCACGCTCGACGTAGACAGCCTTTCCGCAGACGCAGGCCCAGCCTTCTCCGAACGAATCAAGACCGAGACGGACGCAGCACACCGCGAGACGGAGCAGTCGCGATTCGTAGGCGCACTACTCGGCGGTGAGCTGACCACGGCTGGCTACGCCGCACTTCTGGGACAGACGTACCTCGTCTACACGAGCCTCGAAGAGGCCGGCCGCACACACGCCGACAACGAGTTGGTCGCCCCGTTCCTGTCCGAGGATCTGTTGCGCGTGGCTTCACTCGAAGCCGATCTCGAGTTCCTCGGCGGACCGAACTGGCGCGACGAACTCGTGGCACTGCCGGCAACCGAGCGCTACATCGCCCGCCTGAAGGAGGTGGCGTTCGACTGGCCTGCCGGCTTCGTCGCACATCACTACCTTCGGTACATGGGCGATCTCTCGGGCGGACAGATCATCCGCCGGATGCTCGAACGCGCCTACGGATTCGAGACCGACGGACTTCGCTTCTACATCTTCGAAGGCATCCCCAAGCCGAAGCCTTTCAAGGACGACTACCGCTCGAATCTGGATGCACTGCAGATTCCTGCCGAGGAACAGCAGCGTTTCATCGACGAGGTGAATCTGGCGTACCGCCTCAACGGCGACTTGTTCGCCGACCTCGAAGTCGACATCGAGAGCTACCTCGTCAAATGATGAAGCGCTTGGCCGCGGCGGCTCTGGTCGCAGCAGCCGGTTTCGGTCTGGTGGCTTGCGGGTCCAGCGACACTTCGACGACATCTCAGGGTGCCAGGACCGCGGTACTCGAAGATTCCAGCCCGGTTCCCGTGTCCGACAACCCGACCGCGACACTGCCCGTGACGGTGAAGAGCTTCGACGGCGTCGACGTGACCATCACCGACAACAGCCGGATCGTTGCGGCCGACCGCTACGGGACGCTCGCGACGACGACGGTGGCGCTCGGCCTCGGTGACAATCTCGTCGGCCGCGACACCGCCGCCAAGTTCCCCGCAGTCGCGGACGTGCCGGTTGTCACGGTCGGCGGCCAATCGCTCAATACCGAGGCAATTCTCGACCTCAATCCCACCGTTGTTCTCACCGACACCAGTATCGGGCCCAAGAGCGTCCAGGATCAGTTGCGCGCCGCCGGTGTTCCCGTCGTCTTCTTCGATCCGACCCGAACACTCGAGGGTGTGCCGGGACAACTCCAGGCCGTCGCCGACGCGCTCGGCGTCCCCGCCCAGGGCGCAGCGCTGGTCGATCGGACCGAATCGGAAATCGCTGGAGCTCGCGATCTGGTCCCCACCGAGGGCGATCCACTGAAAATCGCGTTCCTCTACATGCGCGGATCGGCCATCACCATGATCGGCGGTGAAGGGTCCGGAGCAGATTCTTTGATCGAGGCACTCGGCGCCACCGATGCAGGAACCGCCTCGGGCATCACACAACAGTTCGTGCCCATCACCAGCGAAGCGCTCATCGCCGCAGCGCCTGACGCCCTGCTGATGATGACGGACGGATTGGCATCGATCGGCGGAATCGGCGGCCTCGAAAAGGTCCCTGGCATCGCGCAGACGCCGGCTGGAAAGAACAAACGAGTAGTCGACATGGCGGACGGTGTACTGCTCAGCTTCGGGCCCAACACCGGACGCGTCATGGCGGCACTCGCCGAAGCGATCTACGAGCCCGGTGGATCGTGAGCAAAGATTCGTGAGTGCTGATTCGTGAGTACAGAGACAGGTAGTTCCGAAGCAGGTAAGACTGTGTCGGCCGAGGATTCACACGACGTCGGGGGCGCCGACAAGTCGGCGTCTGCCCCCGCGTCGCGGTCGCGGGTGAGTGCGGTTCTGGTCAGCTTGACTCTCGCCCTGGTGATCGTCGCGGTGCTGTCGGCGTGCATCGGTCAAGTTCCGACGTCGCCACTCGAGGTTTTGGGCAGCATCCTGCATCGCATCGGGCTCGACCTCGGTCCGATGCCCGCCCATCCCAGCGGTGAAGTGACTTTGTGGGAGGTTCGATTCCCCCGCGTCGTGCTCGCCATCTGTGTCGGCGCGGCGCTGGGATGTTCCGGTGCGCTCCTGCAGGGTGTGTTCTCCAATCCGCTCGCAGAACCCGGAGTGATCGGAGTGTCTGCGGGCGCGGCAGTTGGCGCGAGTGCTGTCATCGTCGTCGGGGGAACGTTCGTGGCCGGCTGGGCCGTTGCTGCGGCTGCGTTCGTCGCCGGGCTGGTCACCACCGCGGCGGTCTACCTGCTGGCTCGGCACGAAGGCCGAACGGAAGTAGTGACGTTGGTGCTGACGGGCGTCGCGATCAACGCGTTCGCCGGTGGGCTCATCGCGTTCTTCACCTTCGTCGCCAGCCCGTCCGCTCGCGATCAGATCGTGTTCTGGCAACTCGGCTCACTCAACGGCGCTTCCTGGAACGCAGTCCTGATCGTGGCGCCGATGACCGTCGTCGGGATCGCCGCGACCATGATGATCGCCCCACGTCTCGACCTGCTGGCGCTCGGTGAACACGCGGCCCGTCATCTGGGCGTCAACGTCGAACGGCTTCGCCAGTTCGCGGTACTGATCGTCGCTCTCCTGGTCTCGGCGAGTGTTGCCTTCACCGGCATCATCCTCTTCGTCGGTCTGGTCGTTCCGCACCTGATGCGCATTCTCGTCGGACCTGGCCACCGCGCGCTGATTCCGGCGAGCGCCCTCGCCGGCGCACTGGTTCTGCTTGTCGCAGATCTGGGCTCGCGGTCGCTGATCGACAACGCAGACCTGCCCCTCGGAATGCTGACCGCTCTGGTGGGCGGCCCCTTCTTCTTCTGGCTTCTCCGACGCACGCGCGCGCAACAGGGCGGGTGGGCATGAGCAGCCTCGTAAGAAACTGGCGCGAACTGTTCGGCCGCGTCACCCCCGAACCGAAGAGCCCAGCCGTCGGTGATGTCACCCTCGAGGCGCGCGACATCACAGTCGAACGCGGTGGTCGGCAGATTCTGGAAGGCGTGTCCATCGAAGTCCGGGCAGGCGAGCTAGTCGTTCTCGTCGGACCGAACGGCGCCGGTAAGTCGACTCTTCTTGCGGCGTTGGCCGGTGATCAGCCCGTCATCGCTGGGCGGGTGGACGTTGACGGCACCGACCTCACTCAGTGGTCGCCGATCGACATGGCGCGCCGACGCGCGGTGCTCCCCCAGAAACACACCATCGGATTTTCGTTCAGCGCTCGCCAGGTGGTTCGTATGGGACGTGCGCCATGGACCGGAACTCGCCGAGAAGACCGCGACGGCGCTGCTATCACCGCGGCGATGAAGACCTGCGATGTCGAGGGGTTCGCCAATCGGCCGTTCGCCGTGCTGTCCGGCGGCGAGCAAGCGCGGGTCGCGCTGGCCCGGGTACTGGCACAGGAAACGTCGACCATCCTGCTGGACGAGCCGACTGCAGCTCTCGACCTCGGACACCAGGAAGCGGTGATGTCCGTGGCGCGCGCTCGCGCTGCGGACGGCGATGCCGTCGTCGTCGTTTTGCACGACCTCGCGTTGGCAGCGGCGTACGCGGATCGGATCGTCGTGCTCGAAAACGGCCGCATCGCCGCTGACGGTCCCCCGGAATCGGTGTTGCACGAAGAGCTTCTGACCCGCGTCTACGGTTATCCGGTCGAGGTGTTCCCGCATCCGACAACCGGAGCAACGCTGGTCATCCCGCGCCGAGAATTCACCGAACAGAATCGATGATCGATCCCAGCCTGTTCAGGACGGCTCTCACCGTCGGCAGGCTGCGGCCGTCGCCGTCACGAACTCCGTCACCGGGACCGGGCTGTGACCAATCAGCCTCCGTGGACAGAACTGCGTCGCGGACCACACCGGCGATGCTTCGCTCGTCGGTCAGATCGATGTCGGTCACCGATCGCTCCGCGGTGGCGACAACGTCTGCAGGGGTCGGCACACTGTGCTCGCAGTATTCGCCGTATACCTCGACGAACAGCATGCTCTTTCGTACGCGGAACGCGAAAGTTCGACCGTCGGACCTGCCGAAACCGTGTGCGTGAGCGCCGACGGTGAGGTCCTCGATCTCGAAGCCCGGCCGCGCCGGTTCGGGCGACTGCGCGCCGGAATCGGTGGGTTCTGTGGGAATCACAATGATCTCCTCGGTGATTGCAGCGTCAACCGCAATCGCTGTTCGTACGGTATCGCGTCAAGGGTGTGAGCGGAATGGTCGGTAGTTCCTCGACGCGATGAACGGCGCCCGACTGCGATCAGGGATGATCGATGACAGTCGCACTGCGTGAAGAACAGATGACAAGAAAAAGAGGAACTACACATGGCTCGCCTAGGGATCCGCACCACTGCAGCAGCAATGGGGGCGGCGGTTCTGCTGGTCACAGGATGTTCTTCCGGAGATGGCGGAGACGACCTCATCACGATCGATCCCGCAACGGCAGCGGTCTCACCGGCCACCACCAGCACCCCGGACGGCGTGGTTCACCCGTATTCAGGTCTGATCGATTCCATCACATTCGACCCGATCACGCGCAGCGCCGTTCTGGTTGCCAACGACCCCCGATCGGTGCTGGTCGTTTCTTCGGACAGTTTGGCCGGCGCCGACCCCGCCTCTGCAGGTCGTCCGACAGCCCTGGATTCCGACGTACGCGACGTTTCGATCGGCTCTGACGGTAGCGCTCTTCTGTCGATGGATCGCCAGGTCGTGAAGCTGAATCTGACTTCGGGCGAACAGACGTCCATCCCGGTAGACGGGCAGGCGAATTCAGCGGTCGAACTCAACGACGGCCGCATCGCGATCGGCACGGACAATGGTTCAGTTCACATCGTCGACCCGAAGACCGATCAGTCACAGACGGTTTCGGGATTCGCATCCGTCGACGAACTCGCGGTCACCGGCGACAACCTGAGCGCCCTCGATCACCGTCAGACCTCGCTGACGGCGATCAACCTCGAAGACGGCAAACTCGGCGTCGCTCTCCGCGCCGGTGAGGGCGCAACTCATCTGGCCACCGATCGCTTCGGACGCATTCTGGTCACCGACACCACCGGCAACGAACTACTCGTCTTCACTGCCGATCCGCTCCTGATGCACCAGCGCTACCCCGTCGGCGAGTCGCCGTACGCCGTTGCCTACGACGAGGCCGCGGATCGGGTGTGGGTCACGCTGACCGCGACCAACGAAGTGGTCGGCTTCGATCTGTCGTCCGGCATCCCCGTGGAGACCGGACGGTTCAAGACGGTGCGACAGCCGAATTCGTTGGCCGTAGACTCTTCCAACGGCAATCTGATCGTCGGATCGGCAACCGGTGACGGGCTGCAGGTCATCCCGTCACGGGAGAACTGATGGAAAAGCGTACGCGCGGGATCCCCGCGCAGTGGGAGACGTCGGACGACAAGTTCGACTATGTGCCACTTCGACTACCGCCGAACGTTTCGCGGGTCACGGCGTCGATGCGTCTGGCGATCTCCGCCGAGTTCGGCGGATGGGAACTCTCCCGAGTCCGTCTCTACCCCGACGGCAGTCGTCGCGTGCTCCTCAAGCGAAAGAAGACGCCGCTGCACGTGACCGATCCGGACGGCATTCAGCACTGATCGTCCAACAGACGACCAGAGCCCGCCGCTGACAAAATCACACCATCGAAGAGCTGGAGAATCGTGTACCAACTGCTGCTGAGCCTGATGTTCCGGGTCCCACCGGAACGCATCCACCACATTGCCTTCACCGCGATGAAACTGGTGACACGGTTCGCTCCCCTTCGCTGGCTGGTCGCAAAAGTCCTTGTCGTCGACGACCCGGTTCTGCGGAGTCAGGCGTTCGGTCTGACGTTCCCGGCACCTCTCGGCCTCGCCGCAGGATTCGACAAGGACGCCACCGGCGTCGACGCCTGGGGCCCGTTGGGATTCGGTTTCGCCGAGGTCGGAACAGTGACGGCCCAGGCTCAGCCCGGTAACCCCGCGCCGCGTCTCTTCCGTCTTCCGGCCGACCGCGCTTTGATCAACCGGATGGGCTTCAACAATCACGGCGCTGGTCACGCGGCGAATTTCCTGCGACAGCGCCGCGTCACGGTCCCGATCGGTGCCAACATCGGCAAGACCAAGATCGTCGAAGCCGCCGACGCCGCTGCCGACTACACCGCCAGCGCGCAGCTTCTGGGTCCGCTGGCCGACTTCATGGTCGTGAATGTCAGCTCGCCGAACACGCCCGGACTCCGTGATCTGCAGGCCGTCGAATCACTGCGCCCGATCCTGCAGGCCGTGCTCGACACCGTCAGCGTGCCGGTACTGGTGAAGATCGCGCCCGACCTCTCGGACGAGGACGTCGACGCGGTCGCCGATCTGGCAATCGAACTCGGACTTGCCGGAATCGTCGCGACCAACACCACGATCCGCCGCGACGGTTTGAAGACCCCGGATGCCGAGGTAGCTGCACTCGGCGCTGGCGGGCTGTCCGGTGCACCGGTTGCCGACCGGTCGCTCGAAGTACTTCGGCGCCTGTACGCCCGAGTGGGCGACAAGATGACCATCATCTCGGTCGGCGGTATCGAGACAGCCGACCAGGCGTGGGAACGCATCCTAGCCGGCGCGACGCTGGTGCAGGGATACACCGGCTTCATCTACGGCGGACCGTTCTGGGCTCGCAGCATCCACAAGGGGATAGCCAAGCGGGTCCGCGCAGCGGGTTTCTCGTCGATCGCCCAGGCTGTGGGAGCTGAGAACCCTCGCTAGAAAGTGCTGTGCGCCTTTATTAACCGCCCGCGGTTAATAAAGGCGCACAGCAAAGTGACTATTCGACCTCGAACGTCCCGGTCAAGGTTGCACGCGCAATCGCGTGATGGAACACGTTGAAACCGAGGAACGCCGGCGACGAGTCAGGGGTGACTCCGTCGAGCGTCTCCACGTCGAGGGCATGCACCGCGACGATGTAGCGATGCGGACCGTGCCCGGGAGGCGGGCCTGCACCGATGAAACCGAACCCGCCACCGTCGTGGCGGAGTGTGACGGTTCCGGCGGGCAGGACATCGCTGTCCGCCGCGCCGGCACCGGCGGGGAGCACGGTGACGGAAGCGGGGATGTTCGCCACGGCCCAGTGCCAGAACCCCGACGCAGTCGGTGCGTCCGGATCGAACACCGTCACGACGAAGCTCTTCGTCTCGGCCGGAAAGCCGGACCACGAGAGCTGCGGTGAGATGTCTTCGCCACCGGGGACACCGAAGGCTCCACTGGCCTGAGCAAGCTTCAGCGGCTGGCCCGCAGTGATGTCGTCACTGGTCAGCTCGAAACTCGGCAACTTCGGCAATGGTTCGTACGGATCGTGCGCCATGCGAATCCTTTCTGTGACAAGAGAGCTCGATGTGCGTCGAGCTCACGGATCTATCTACGTGCTCGTCAGGAATTGAGCAGGAAATGTTCCAGAACACGTGTCCCGAACAGTAGTGCGTCCACCGGAACTCGCTCGTCGACGCCGTGGAACAGCGCGCTGAAATCCAGCTCGGGCGGCAACTGCAACGGCGCGAAGCCGAAGCAGCGAATGCCCAGTTTCGCGAATGCCTTCGCGTCGGTTCCACCGGAGAGCATGTACGGAACTGTGCGAGCCTCCGGATCGTGGGCGAGGATCGCCTCGTTCATGGCGTCTACGAGGTGGCCGTCGAACGTTGTTTCGTACGAATCCAGCCTGGTGATCCACTCGCGGGTCACGTCGGGACCGATCAGTTGGTCCACCGTGCGCTCGAATTCGGCCTGCCGTCCCGGCAGCACGCGGCAGTCGAAGACCGCCTCGGCAGTCTGCGGAATGACGTTCGCCTTGTATCCGGCCTTGAGCATCGTCGGGTTCGCCGTGTCACGGAACGTCGCCCCGATGATGTTGGCGATCGTCCCCAACTTCGCGAGAGTCCCGTCGATGTCGGGTGATCCCGGATCGAAGTCCAATCCGGTCTCTTCGCCGACGGCGGTCAGGAACTCCGCGACCGAATCCGAGATCACGATCGGGAACTGGTGGGCAGCAAGCCTCGAGACCGCGCCGGCGAGTGTCGCGACCGCGTTGTCGTCGTGGAGGAAGGAGCCGTGTCCGGCGCGTCCCTTGGCAGTCAGACGCATCCAACCGAGGCCCTTTTCCGCAGTCTCCACGAGGTAGAGCCGGCGGTCGGTTCCGTCAGGCCGCGGAACCGTCAGCGAGAAACCGCCGACCTCACCCACGGCCTCGGTCACTCCCTCGAACAGATCCGGGCGGTGCTCGACCAGCCACTGGCATCCGTACTTTCCGCCCGCTTCCTCGTCCGCCACGAAAGCGAACACCAGATCACGCGGCGGTACGACGCCTTCCGCCTTGAACTGTCTGGCGAGGGCCAGGATCATCCCGACCATGTCCTTCATGTCCACGGCGCCGCGCCCCCAGACGTAACCGTCCTGGACGGTGCCGGCAAAGGGATGGACGCTCCAGTCGGCGGGCTCGGCCGGAACTACGTCGAGGTGACCGTGAAGCATCAACGCACCACGACCCGACTCGGCTCCCTTCAAGCGAGCAAAGACATTTCCTCGGCCGGGTGCTCCGGACTCGACGTATTCCGTCTCGTAACCGACTTCTTGAAGCTGCGCGGCAACCCACTCCGCGCACGCACGCTCGCCTTTGGTGGTTTCGAGTTCTCCCGTGTTCGAGGTGTCGAAGCGGATGAGGGAACTGACCAGTTCGACTACTTCTGCTTCGGCTCTGCTCGGATTCGGATTATTCGGGGTTGTGGTCATTCCACTTTCCTACCATCGAATCAAACGACGCGGGCGACCGGAATGCCCCGCAACCTGGCGATTTGGGGCAGCTCACCTAATCGGATACTCTTTCCCAGCACCGAGAAATCGGGGCCGAGTCCGAGTGGCGGAATGGCAGACGCGCTAGCTTGAGGTGCTAGTGTCCTATTAACGGACGTGGGGGTTCAAGTCCCCCCTCGGACACTCTGTGTTGAGACAGACAGGAAAAGCTCCGGTTCATCGAACCGGAGCTTTTCTCGTAATTGGCGAAGTTCCCGCACCAGGGAACAGTCCGCGCGAGCGGCGATCGAGATGGAACAGAAGTTCGAAGTGGATACAGACACCAAGAAGTCGGATGCACTGCAGGCAGATTCGCTGGAAACAGCCGATTCAGAATCTGCTCGAGCCGAACTCACCGGACTCGACCCCGCGGAACTCGAAATCTGCCTGAAGGTCCTTTCCGAAGCCGCCGAACTCGACGACGAGCATCCCGATTCGATCACCATGCAGCGCGCTGTCGGCCATCTGTTCAAGCGACTCAAGAAGAAGCGTCGCCTCGCCTCGCGCGCAGCCGTCAACGAAGCCGACCGCCGAGTGGTCGCTGCGACTGCCACCGGTTCACCCGATCGCATCGACGACGAGACCGCAGGCATTCCGATCAAGTCGAACACCGCCGGCGCCTCCGCCGGCACGCTCATCAAGGCGCGGCCGTGCTACATCTGCAAGCAGCGCTACACCGCAGTCGACGCCTTCTACCACCAACTGTGCCCCGATTGCGCTGCCACCAGCCGCAGCAAACGTGATGCCAGCACTGATCTCACCGGCCGACGCGCACTTCTGACCGGCGGCCGCGCGAAGATCGGCATGTACATCGCGTTGCGCCTGCTGCGTGACGGCGCACATCTGACCATCACGACACGATTCCCCAACGACGCGATCCGCCGATTCAAAGCGATGGAAGACAGCAAAGACTGGATTCACCGTCTGCGCATCGTCGGCATCGACCTCCGCGACCCCGCCCAGGTTGTTGCACTCGCGGATTCCGTTGCCGCACAGGGTCCGCTCGACATCCTGATCAACAACGCCGCACAAACTGTTCGACGGTCCCCCGGTGCTTACGGCGCCTTGGTCGACGCCGAGTCCGGTGCGCTTCCCGCCGGTGAACTGCCTGATGTCCTGACCTTCGGCAAGACGAGCGACGCTCACCCCGCGGCTCTGGCCGGAACGCTGTCGGACGTCGCAAGCATCACCTCCGGAAATCTCTCCGCCGACGCGGTCAGTTCACTCGCCCTCGTCGCCAAATCGGCTTCACCCGATCGCATCGAGCAGGGCATCGCCATCGACGCGGGCGGGCTGCTGCCCGACCTCGCGCACACCAACAGCTGGGTTCAGACCGTCGAAGAGGTCGATCCGATCGAGCTTCTCGAAGTCCAGCTCTGCAACTCGGTCGCGCCCTTCATCCTCGTTTCGCGCTTGCGCCCGTCGATGGCCGCGGCCGCTGCACGACGCAAGTACGTCGTGAACGTTTCCGCCATGGAAGGCCAGTTCAGCCGCGCGTACAAGGGCCCTGGCCACCCGCACACCAACATGGCCAAGGCAGCACTGAACATGCTGACCCGCACCAGCTCCAAGGAAATGCTCGACGACGGCATCCTCATGACCGCCGTCGACACCGGTTGGATCACCGACGAACGCCCACACTTCACCAAGATGCGTCTGGCCGACGAAGGTTTCCACGCGCCACTCGACCTCGTCGACGGTGCCGCCCGCGTCTACGACCCCATCGTTCAGGGCGAGCTGGGCGTCGACCTGCACGGCTGCTTCCTCAAGGATTACAAACCTTCGCCGTGGTGATCGGCAGCACGCCGCATTCGTGATGGGCGGCACCTAGGCGCCCCGATGTGGCGATCTCGTCACCCCCAAACCCCCGTGTCGAGTAGCTCATTTCAGGTAGAGCACAGCATTGCAGGCGATAATGGAGCCGACACTGCTCACCGACTCGGAGGAACCATGACGATCGCCGTCGTACACAAGGACAGCCCGGAAGGCCGTGCCGCAATCGTGGCCGCTGCACGGGAATCCGTGGGTCGAAGCGAGGAACTGCTGGTTCTGCACGTCCTGGACGACGTCAACATCGGAGGCACGGTCAACCTCGGAGACACCGAGGACGATCGGGCCGCTCTTCGCGGCGAGATCCAGTCAGCGCTCGACGCCGGTGGATTCTCGGAGACGAAGTGGGATCTGCGCACCACCGAGCACGACGGCGATCCGGTTACCGCGCTCGTCGACCTGGTCCACGACGCGGGTGTCGATCTCCTGATCGTCGGAACACGCCGGATGTCCCCCATCGGCAAGTTCCTCCTCGAACGCCCGCTGCAACGCCTGTTGCTCGAAGTCGAGGCTCCGATCCTCGTCGTCAAGGAGCCCCTCCCCGCCGAGTGACCGCGGTCACATCACTTTCGACTACTCGTTTGTAGGCTGGCTCCATGACTGGAACCTCGCCCGCCCGAGAACTCGACATCATCGTCTACGGAGCGAGCGGCTTCGTCGGTAAGCTTCTCGCCGACTACCTCGTCAAACATGCTCCCGAAGGCACGAAGATCGGCCTCGGTGGCCGCTCCCTCGAAAAGTTGGCAGCCACTCGCGCCGATCTGGGTACTGCCGCTGCCGATCTCCCCTTGATCATCGCCGACGCCGACGACGCAACCGCACTGAAGGCACTCGCCCAGCGAACCCGGGTCGTCGCCACCACGGTCGGCCCGTATGCCAAGTACGGCCACGCCCTTGTTCACGAATGCGCCTCCGCCGGAACTCATTACGTCGACCTGACCGGTGAGGTGCTGTTCCACCGCGAGAGCATCGACGACAACCATGAGCTGGCGGTCTCGACCGGTGCCAAGATCGTCCATTCCTGCGGATTCGATTCCATCCCTTCCGATCTCGGAGTTCACGTCCTGCACGAGAAAGTCGCCGCCGACGGCGCCGGCGAGCTCACCGACACCACCCTGGTGGTCACGGCCCTGCGCGGCGGCGTGAGCGGTGGCACCATCGATTCGCTTCGCAACCAAATCGACGTGTCGAAAGACGATGCGCGACTGCGGAAACTTGCTGCCTCGCCGTACTCGCTGAGCCCCGATCGTGATCGGGAGCCCGAACTCGGACGCCAGAGCGACGTGAGCGTGGTCGACGGCAAGAAGATCGATCCGTCGTTGAAGGGGTGGAAAGCGCCGTTCGTGATGGCGTCGTACAACACACGAGTCGTCCGTCGCAGCAATGCGCTCCGAGAGTGGGCGTACGGCAAGAAGTTCAAGTACAGCGAGGTGATGAGCGTCGGCTCATCGGTGGTGTCACCGGTGATTGCGGGCGGCGTGGCGGTCGGCCTCGGCGCGCTGGTCGCCGGACTCGCTCTACCTCCGACACGTTTCCTTCTCGACAAGGTATTGCCGGCTCCCGGTGAAGGTCCGAGCGAGAGCACCCAGAAGAAGGGCCACTTCACGCTCGACGTGTTCACCACGACCACGACCGGCGCCCGATACACATCACGAGTGAAGGCGAAGGGCGACCCGGGATACAGCGCGACGGCGGTAATGCTCGGCGAATCTGCGTTGTCGTTGGCGAAGGACCAAAAGGCTCTTCCCCCGGCCACCGGCGTTTTGACTCCAGCGACAGCGCTCGGCGACGTCCTGGTCGAGCGTCTACGCGCGGCTGGTTTCGAGATTTCCGCGCGCAAACTCTAGACAGAACGAATTTCACTTGATCGTTTCAGCTCTTCGCGCCCGATTATCGCAGCTCAGGGCGCGGACAGCGGTGGGAATACTCCCAGGTAACATTGATGTTGGTTCATGGCATCCATATGTGATGCTCCGCTTTCGGAAAAGTGAGGCTATTCATGACTGAGCGCGTTCAGGTCGGCAGTCTTCAGGTTGCCAAGGTTCTCTACGACTTCGTGGTCGAGGAGGCTCTTCCCGGCACCGGTGTAGACGCCGAAACGTTCTGGGCCGGCGCCGACAAGGTCATCACCGAGCTCGCACCGAAGAACCGCGACTTGCTTGCCAAGCGTGACGATCTGCAGGCTCAGATCGATCAGTGGCATCGCGATCACGCTGGCGCTCCCATCGACGCCGCCGCGTACAAGGCGTTCCTGCAGGAAATCGGCTACCTCCTGCCGACGCCTGCCGAGTTCTCGGTCACCACCGCGAACGTCGACACCGAGATCACCTCGACGGCCGGCCCGCAGTTGGTCGTGCCGATCCTCAACGCGCGCTTCGCACTCAACGCGTCCAACGCCCGCTGGGGTTCGTTGTACGACGCGCTGTACGGCACCAACGCCATCTCCGAGGAGAACGGCGCCGAGAAGGGTTCCGGCTACAACAAGGTCCGCGGCGACAAGGTCATCGCCTGGGCGCGTGAATTCCTCGATGCGGCAGCACCTCTCGCGTCGGGATCGCATGCAGATTCAACCAAGTACGTTGTCGACGGCAGTGAACTGAAGATCACGTTGGCAGACGGTACTGTCACCACGCTCGCCCAGCCGGAGAAGTTCGTCGGCTACCTCGGCGAGAAGGACGCACCGACGAGCATCCTGCTGCTCAACAACGGATTGCACGCCGAGATCCAGATCGACGCCTCGTCCCCGATCGGCAGCACCGACGCCGCCGGCGTCAAGGACGTCGTTCTCGAATCCGCCGTCACCACGATCATGGACTTCGAGGACTCTGTCGCCGCTGTCGACGCCGACGACAAGGTTGTCGGCTACCGAAACTGGTTGGGTCTCAACCGTGGTGACCTGTCCGAGGAGATCAAGAAGGGCGCCAAGTCCTTCACCCGCACGCTCAACGGCGACCGTAAGTACACCGCAGTCGACGGCAGCGAACTCAGCCTGCACGGTCGTTCGCTCCTGTTCGTCCGCAACGTCGGTCACCTCATGACCAACCCCGCGATCCTCGACGCCGACGGCAACGAGGTCCCCGAGGGCATCCTCGACGCCTTGATCACCAGTGCCTGTGCAGTGCACGGCCTCTCGATCAGTGACGCCAACGGACCGCTCGACAACAGCCGCACCGGCTCGATCTACATCGTCAAGCCCAAGCAGCACGGTCCCGAGGAGGTTGCCTTCACCACCGAACTGTTCGGCCGTGTCGAGCAGGTCCTCGGGCTTCCGGAGAACACGCTCAAGGTCGGCATCATGGACGAGGAGCGTCGTACGACGGTCAACCTCGCCGCCTGCATCAAGGAAGCCGTCGACCGCGTGGTGTTCATCAACACCGGCTTCCTCGACCGCACCGGCGACGAGATCCACACCTCCATGGAAGCCGGCGCGATGGTGCGCAAGGCCGAGATGAAGAAGCAGAAGTGGATCGGCGCCTACGAGGACTGGAACGTCGACACCGGTCTGGCCTGCGGTCTGCAGGGCAAGGCTCAGATCGGCAAGGGCATGTGGGCCATGACCGAGTTGATGGCGGACATGCTCGAGCAGAAGATCGGTCACCCCAAGGCCGGCGCCAACACCGCGTGGGTACCTTCGCCGACCGGCGCAACGCTGCACGCGACGCACTACCACCGCGTCGACGTGTTCGCTGTTCAGGACAGCCTGAAGGGAAAGCCGCGTGCGAGCGTCGACGACATCCTGACCATCCCGCTCGCTCCCAGCACCGACTGGACGGACGCGGAGAAGAAGGAAGAGCTCGACAACAACTGCCAGTCCATCCTCGGCTACGTGGTCCGTTGGATCGACGCGGGCGTCGGCTGCTCCAAGGTTCCCGACATCCACGATGTCGCGCTCATGGAGGATCGCGCCACGCTGCGCATCTCGAGCCAGCTACTCGCCAACTGGCTGCGTCACGGCATCGTCAGCGAGAGCGACGTTGTCAGTGCACTCGAGCGCATGGCCCCGGTTGTCGACCGTCAGAACGAGGGCGACGCCGAGTACCGCAACATGGCACCTGATTTCGATTCCAACATCGCGTTCCAGGCTGCCAAGGAACTCATCCTCGAAGGCGCGAAGCAGCCCAGCGGATACACGGAGCCGATCCTGCATCGCCGCCGCCGCGAGTACAAGGCCGCCAACGCCTGATTTCACCTTCTTCGAACTCGAAGCTGAACCCGAACAGCCTCGGCACCGCTCCCGGTGTCGAGGCTGTTCGCGTAGGCCCCGAAGTTTCGTCACTAGACTGGCCGAGGACACAGTCCGTTCAACAGACATTCTTCGAGTGACCAAGGTAGGGCAAGGTACGTGGGCGAACATCGCGGCGGGTCAGGCGCCAGAGGTATCAGTAAGGGGCCGATTCTCGTCGTCGTGCTGATCGTCTTGATCGTGGCAGGCTTCTTCGGATGGAAGGCCCTCAGCAACCGGATCGACGATCAGGGACAGCAGGCAGCCGGTACGTGCGTCGAGGGCAACAAGACACTCGACGTCACCGCGGATCCGTCCATAGCCCCACAGGTCGAGGAACTGGCGAAGCGGTACACCCAGACCTCGCCGGTGGTGCGTGATCACTGCATCGCCGTCGTGGTGCACGGTGCGCCGTCCGCGTCGGTCTCGACGGCACTCGAAGCCGGTCCGGCGGCCCCCTGGGACGACGCAGCATTGGGACCACGTCCCTCCCTGTGGATCCCGACGAGTTCGTTCGAACTCGCGCCACTGTCGGGCAAGGCCGTGATCAACGGTGATCCTCGCTCGCTCGCGAGTTCCCCGATCGTTCTGGCAGCCGGTCCCGAGACCGCGGCAGCATTGGCCGGCGCAGCATCGAGTTGGAAGTCTTTGCCTTCCGATCTGACGGTCGCCCTGCCGGTCGGAAGTACCGAAACCTCGATGGCTGCACAGGCGATCGCTGCCGACGTCGCCGATGCGGGTGCCGGACCGGTCACGACGGATCAGGCGAAGTCCGCTCAGGTCAACGCTGCGCTCAGTGCACGGGCGTTGCAGTTCCAATCCTTGCCGACTCCCCCCTCGTCCACCGCCGAAGCCCTCGGAGCACTGAGCGCCGGAACACCGGATTCGGTGAAAGCCGTTCCGGCCACGGAACAGTCGATAGCGCAGAGCGCGAACGCGGCGATGACGACGTACTCCCCCGCCGGCGCAACGCCAGTCGCGGACTATCCGGCGGTCATCGTCTCGGGCAGCGGGATCGACGAAACCGCGTCGCGCGCAGCGGCACAGTTTGCCGATTTCATGCGTGAGCCGAATCAGTCACAGTTGTTCGTCGGCGCCGGTTTCCGGGTCGAGGGCCAAGACCTTCCCGATCTCGGGGCGGTGTCCCCGGCCAAGATCTCGTCCACGTTGAAACCGGCTTCGGCGGAGACCGCAGCGGCGCTCGGTGACATAGTCGCCAACCCGGTCTCGCCGCGTAGTGCCACCATCCTGATGGACACGTCGGCGTCGATGGGTACCGACGACGGTGGCACTACCCGCTTGGCGAACATTGCCTCGGCGGTGAATACCCAATTGGGTCGCAGCCCTGACGCTTCGGACATCGGCCTTCGCGAGTTCAGCACGGGCACCGACGGAAAACCGTCCGAGCGCATCCTGGTTCCGGGCGGTTCACTGTCCGAGCCGAATCGGCGTGCCACGATCACCGATTTCCTCAACGGGCTTCGGGCCGGCGGAAAGACCTCCAAATACCCGGCGCTTGCCAGCTCCTACAAAGCCGCCGTGGACGGTTTCGACGCGGGGCGAGTCAACTCGGTGCTGCTGATCACCTCGAGTACGCCTGACGAATCCACCACGACGCGAGCCGAACTGCTCAGCGCGATCGCCGCTGCGGGCAATCCGTCGCGTCCGGTACAGGTCGACGTGATCGTCGTCGGTGCGGGCGACGACGTCTCCACACTCCAAGACGTCTCGGATCGGACGGGCGGCACATTGGTTCGGGTCGATTCGACGTCCGACCCCGCTCTCGCGGCCGCAGTGACCAAGATGCTGTCCTGATGGGGCGCGTCGCGGTTTTTGCAGTCCTTCTCGCCCTTCTGACCTGGTTCCTGCATCGCCGACTCGTTCGCGCCACCGGCATCCCGAGGCGATGGGCTCGTCTCGCCGACACTGCGCTTGTCGTCTTGGCGGTCTCGACGCTCATCGGGGTCGGCAGCGGCGAAGTCTTTCCGACATCGTGGGCGCGACCGATCGGATTTGTCGGATGGGTCTGGCTGGCTTCGTGGCTGTATCTGATTCCCGGACTGCTCGTGATCGGCCTGTTCGCCGGGATCGGTCGACTACGTGCACGCCACACGGATACCACGACCGAAGTCGACCCAGCCAAGCGTCGTACGTTGCAGTTGGCTACAGCAGCAGTCACTCTCGCGGCGATCAGCACCGCCGGCTACGGCGTCTACGAGGCGTCGGGCCCCAAGATTTCCCGCGTCCGCGTGCCGCTCGCTCGCCTACCTGAGGGCTTCAACGGATACCGGATCGCCTTGATCACCGACCTGCACGTGGGACCGGCCCGCGGGGTCGACTTCACCCGCAAGGTGGTCGATATCGTGAACTCGCAGAGTGTCGATCTGATCGCGATCGGCGGCGACCTCGTGGACGGAACCATCGCGAAAGTTGCTCCCGATCTTGCTCCGCTCGCCGATCTTCGGGCGCCCGACGGAATCTTCGGAGTCAGCGGAAACCACGAGTTCTACGCCGACGACGGCGGCAAATGGCTCGACGTGTGGGAGACATTGGGGATCACCACACTTCGCAACAGCCGCACCTCGATCCAGCATGGCGGCGATACCATCGACATCGTGGGCATCCACGACTACACGTCGCCGGCCCCGTACGAGCCGAACCTGACTGCCGCGCTCGCAGGTCGCGATCCGAATACTTTCGCCTTGCTTCTCGCGCACGAACCGCGTCAAGCGATCGAGGCATCCGAGATGGGTATCGATCTGCAACTGTCCGGGCACACTCACGGCGGTCAGATGTGGCCGCTGCGGTATCTCGTTCCGCTGCAGCAGCCTTCGGTGCAAGGCTTGGACAGGGTCGGAAACACAGTGCTGTACACGACGCGTGGCGCCGGGGCTTGGGGTCCGCCGGTACGCGTCGGCGCCCCGCCGGAGATCACCGTTCTCGAACTCGTACACGAGAGGTGATGATCTCCGGCGGGCACACGCCTTAGTTGCCTGCGAACGCTTCGATCGGCGGGCAGGAGCAGACCAGGTTGCGGTCGCCATGTGCACCGTCGATACGACGCACGGACGGCCACACCTTCGGGCGAGCCTGGCCACGCGGGAAGACGGCGATCTCACGCGAGTACGGGTGATCCCACTGCGCTGCAATGCTTCCCGCAGTGTGGGGAGCACCGCGTAGCGGGTTGTCCTCGACCGTCCACTCGCCCGCTCCGACGCGATCGATTTCGCCGCGAATGGCGATCATCGCCTCGCAGAACTCGTCGATCTCTTCGAGGTTCTCGCTCTCGGTGGGCTCGACCATCAGTGTGCCGACCACGGGGAAGCTCATGGTCGGAGCATGGAAACCGTAGTCGGCCAGACGCTTTGCCACGTCGTCGACGGTGACGCCGGTGTCCTTGGTCAACCCACGGAGGTCGAGGATGCACTCGTGCGCGACCATGCCGTTCTCGCCGGTGTAAAGAACCGGGAAGTACTCGTCGAGTCGACGCGCGATGTAGTTGGCCGACGCGATGGCGGTCAGGCTGGCGCGGCGCAGGCCCGCAGCACCCATCATCCGGATGTAGGTCCAGGTGATGGGCAGAATGGACGCACTGCCGTACGGCGCTGCCGAGATCGTTCCTCTACCACCGAGTTCGGGGGCCATCGGGTGTCCGGGCAAAAACGGCGTCAAGTGTGAGCGCACACCGATCGGGCCGACGCCGGGTCCGCCGCCGCCGTGCGGGATGCAGAAGGTCTTGTGCAGATTCAGGTGGCTGACGTCGCCGCCGAATCGGCCCGGACGGGCAAGGCCGACAAGCGCATTGAGGTTGGCGCCGTCGACGTACACCTGGCCACCGGCGTCGTGTACCGCTGCACAGATGTCGGAGATCTCGTGCTCGTAGACACCGTGTGTTGAAGGGTAGGTGATCATGATCGCGGCGAGACGCTCGGCGTGATCGGCGATCTTCGCGCGCAGATCGTCGACGTCGACGTCACCGTTGGGACGGCAGGCGACAACCTCGACGCGCATCCCGGCCATGACGGCAGAAGCCGCGTTGGTGCCGTGAGCACTCGACGGAATGAGGCAGGTGTCGCGGTGGTCGTCGCCCCGGCTGAGGTGGTAGTTGCGGATCGCGAGCAGGCCCGCGTATTCCCCCTGGCTGCCGGCGTTGGGTTGCAGGCTGACGTTGTCGTAGCCGGTGACCGCGACCAGCCAGTCTTCGAGATCCTTGATGATCTTCAGCAGACCGGGCGCATCCGATGTCGGCGCGAACGGATGGATCGCGTTGAACGCGGGCCAGGTGATGGATTCCATCTCGGCGGTCGCATTGAGCTTCATGGTGCACGAACCCAGCGGGATCATGCTGCGATCGAGGGCGATGTCCTTGTCGGACAGCGCGCGCAGGTAGCGAAGCATTGCCGTTTCCGTACGGTAACGGGTGAAGGCTTCGTGCTGCAGGTAGTCGGAGGTGCGCTCCTGAGCAGCCGGAACCGAATTGCCCTCGGCTTCGATGGCGACAACAGCATCCTCGATCCCGAACGCGTCGAGCACGGCAAGGACGTGGTCGGCGGTCGTGGCCTCGTCGCAGGAGATACCGACATGATCGGCATCGACCAGACGCAGGTTGATCCCGGATTCCTTGGCCGCAGCGACGACGTCGGCCGCCTTGCCCGGAACCTGAGCGAGCACGGTGTCGAAGAACGAATCGTGGACGACGGTCACGCCGCCTTCGCGCAGGCCGTTTGCCAACGCGTGTGCGCGGGCAGCGACGCGCAACGCAATCGCCTTGAGTCCCTCGGCGCCGTGGTAGCTCGCGTACATCGCAGCGAGGATGGCGAGGAGCACCTGAGCGGTACAGATGTTGGACGTCGCCTTCTCGCGGCGAATGTGCTGCTCACGTGTCTGCAGCGCCAGGCGGTACGCCTTGTCTCCGTCTGCGTCGATGGAGACGCCGACCAAGCGGCCGGGCAGCTGACGCGCATGCTTGGAGTGCACGGCCAGGTAACCGGCGTGCGGTCCGCCGTATCCCATGGGAACACCGAAACGCTGGGTGGTTCCGAAGCACGCATCCGCGCCGAGCTCACCGGGTGAGGTGATGAGCGTCATCGCGAGGAGGTCGGCGCCGACGGCAACCAGTGCGCCGCGCTCGTGAGCTTCCGCGATGATCGAGGTGTAATCGACGACTCGTCCCGAGGCACCTGGGATCTGGGCGATGACGCCGAAGAAGTCACCTTCCGGAAGACCAGCGGTGAGGTCCGCGGAGACGATCTCGATGCCGAGCGGCTCGGCGCGAGTCTCGATGACGGCGAGGGTCTGCGGGTAGAGATCGGCGTCGACGACAAATCGTGGGGACTTGCTGCGGTTCGCGCGGCGCAGGAGCGTCATGGCTTCGGCAGCGGCGGTGGCCTCGTCGAGCATCGACGAGTTTGCCAGTTCCATGCCGGAGAGATCGGCGACCATGGTCTGGAAGTTGAGGAGGGCTTCGAGACGGCCCTGGCTGATCTCCGGCTGATACGGGGTGTACGCGGTGTACCAGGCCGGGTTCTCGATGATGTTGCGCAACAACACCGGCGGCGTCAACGTGTCGAAGTAGCCGAGGCCGATCATCGACGTCGCGACGGTGTTCTGGGCTGCGAGTGCAGTCAGTTCGGCAAGTGCCTCGTGCTCTCCGACCGGAAGCGGCAGAGCGTCGAGTCCGGCAGCGATGCCGTTCGGGGCAGCGTCGAGGATGACGGAGGGAACGGCCTTGGTTGCCAGTTCGTCGAGTGAATCGACCCCGACGAGTTCGAGGATGCGCGCGAGTTCCGCGGCGTTCGGACCGACATGGCGGTCGGCAAATATACGGCTTGCAGCGTCGATCACGACAACTCCCAGACAGATCGGAGGATCAGGACACACACCGAACTGCGGTGTGTTCCTCCCCCTCTGTCGCATGCTCGATTCCCGAGCGCCTGAGAGATTCGGTAGTGATCCGCCGAAGGCGGAAGCCACAGCCTTTCCCCGTCGGCGGGTGGGTTGTCCCACCGCTTTCCAGAGGCGTCGGAGCCCGTACGGTCCTTGGTGCCTGAGAGATTGACGGGGAGGTATTGCTCCTTCGGCGCCCTGATCCCGCTCACGACTGACCTTTGAGACAAAGACTGAAACAAAGACAAGTTCGGTGAATCGGTATCCGAGGCTCTCCCGTACGCCGGCGACGCAGGCTCAGTCTAGTTGACCGAAACGCCTACCTGCACCGTGGCATCCTCCAAAGAGATGTGACGTACGTTATCCGGTTTTGCGGCTGGCGCGATTCTTGCGTCGCGAAGCCAACTCGTCTTCCGGGTTGGGATCACTTTCGCCGCCGTCGGCCCGCTCGGCGGGGAAGTCGGCGATCGTTCCGGTGAGTTCACGCATCGCGCCACTGACTGCGATGCCGAATACGCCCTGCCCACCCTGGAGGAGGTCGACGACCTCTTCGGGGGACGTGCATTCGTACACGGTGGTGCCGTCGGAGAACAGAGTGATGTTGGCAAGATCGCGGACGCCACGCTTACGGAGGTGATCGACGGCAACGCGGATGTTCTGCAGTGAGATGCCGGTATCGAGCAGACGCTTCACGATCTTCAGAACGAGAATGTCCTTGAAGGAGTACAGACGTTGGCTTCCGGATCCGGCAGCGCCACGGATCGACGGAACAACCAACGACGTCCGTGCCCAGTAGTCGAGTTGGCGGTACGTGATCCCGGCGATCTGGCACGCACTGGGTACTCGATATCCGACGAGGTCGTCGGGGATGGAATCGTCCGGGAACAAGCCCGGCTGCAGCTCTTCGGAAGACATTTCTGCAGTCGCGGCACTACCGGCTATGCCCGTCCCGCGCTCATTCGACTGTTCTTCCACTGCCGTCTCCCTCTCGCTTCGCCATCATGTAACCAACCTGTGCTATCAGCAGTCACGAGAATCCCGTGCCGACCGAACTTTCAGATGTGAATCCAAGGCAGGTAATTCCATGAGTGGACTTACCCAGAGTACGCCTCGATCGACAAGGCGAGAAGATCTCCACCGCACGCAACGGTAAGTCCAGGAGGGTGCATGGTCAACGCAACACGCCGACCGAGACTCAACCTCTACTTGAGAGTTGAAGACTAAAGTCCGCAACCAGTCAATTCAGGCTAACCATCAGTGGCTTTGAAATCGTCCGGCGAGATGGTGTCGAGGAATTCCTTGAACTTCTCGACCTCGTCTTCGCGCTCGTCGGGAATGACCAGACCGGCCTCGGCGAGAACAGCCTCCGACGCGAAGATCGGAACGCCGATGCGCAGGGCCAATGCAATCGAGTCCGACGGACGTGCCGAGACAGTGGTCTGCTCGTCGAAGACGAGATCCGCGTAGAAAGTGCCCTCTTGCAGGTCCACGATCCGAACTTCCTTGAGGCTCCGACCGAAAGATTCGATCAAGATCTTGATCAGGTCGTGAGTCAGCGGCCGCGCCGGCTCGACTCCCTGTTGTTCGAGAACAATCGCGGTAGCTTCGGTTTGCCCGATCCAGATCGGCAGGTACCGATCGCCGTCGGACTCTCGCAGCAACAGGACCGGCTGATTCTGAGGCTGCTCGACACGAACTCCGATCACACGCATTTCGCCCATCGAGCTTGCCTCCAACCTGACGTGATCCAGCCGACCGACTCCGATGCGGTCGTACTGAAATTCTATTCGAGTGTGCCCCGCTGATCGAGGAACTCAGCGATCGAGACTTCCCCGAACTGCCGATTTGACCAGACACGTGTGCAAAGTCAGTGACAGAGCGGCCAGCTCCCGCACCATTTCCTCGGCACGATCACGTGCTCCGGCGTCACGACCCTTGGCAACCGGTCCGGCGATCTGAGTCACCAGTCCCGCTTCGCGATCAGCAGCCAACTTGAACGCGCGCAGATGGCGAACCTCCAAGCCGTACTCGGACATCGCCTTAGCGGTGCGCGCCAACGTCACGGCATCCTCGTCGAAGAAGCCCGCCGCGCCGGGAACGACCAAACCGGTGCGGATCAGATCGGTCAGAAACCGATCGTCGATGTCAGCGCGCGCGAGAAGATCCTGACGACCGACTCGAACTTCGCGATCGACCCGGAACGCCTCGGGTGAGACATCGCCCGTAGCGATCGACAGGACGCGAGCACGACGAGGCGCAGGAACTTCTGCACTCACCGTCGCTGCGCCACTGTCGATCGCTTCGAGTTGTTCTTTGATCACTTTGAGCGGCAGGTACTGATCGCGTTGAGCGGTCAGCACGAAGCGAAGACGCTCGCAGTCCTCGACAGAGAATCTGCGGTATCCCGACGGTGTCCGTTGCGGGCTGATCAAGCCCTCGGACTCGAGGAAACGGATCTTCGAAATCGTCACGTCGGGAAAATCTGGACGCAACCGATCCAGCACGGAACCAATCGACATTCCGGGCTGGCT
Source organism: Rhodococcus sp. SB1D (assembly GCF_048573875.1). Lineage (NCBI taxonomy): Bacteria > Bacillati > Actinomycetota > Actinomycetes > Mycobacteriales > Nocardiaceae > Rhodococcus > Rhodococcus sp. SB1D. The sequence goes on along the minus strand of NZ_JBMAIQ010000019.1, from coordinate 45,100 downwards.
CTGCTGCCGCACTGCCGTCATTAGCTACCCGCACCTGCTGACGACTCGCCGACCTGCGAACCGCCGGCACGAGGGCCGGTGAGGAACACCAGACGGAACTTGCCGATCTGAACCTCGTCACCGTTCGCGAGAACTGCCGAATCGACAGGCTCACGGTTGACGTAGGTGCCGTTGAGGCTTCCGACGTCGACGACGTGGAAATCTGCATCTTCCTGACGGAACTCGGCGTGACGACGGCTGACGGTCACGTCGTCGAGGAAGATGTCGCTGTCCGGGTGCCGACCTGCCGACGTCGTCGGCTGATCGAGCAAGAAGCGGGATCCTGCATTCGGTCCCCGCTTGACCACCAGAAGTGCGGCTCCGGCGGGAAGGCCTTCCACGCCCGAAACCGGCTGCTCGGCGGCCGGTGCTGCAGAGGAGGTGTTGTCGAGCTCATTGAGGAAGTCCGCGCGGAAAACCGAAGTGGTCTCCGCCGGCGACTCCCCATAGCCCGCGTCGTTACCGTTCTCGCTCACTGTTTCTCCTCCTGGGTCAATCATCCAGATCATGAATCACTGGACTACGCAGTGCACTTTCTTCACGAGCATCTTTCACAGTCACGTTCGATACGGCCCTGCGCCCCGACTCGGCACATGCGTACCTAACGACCGTACCCTGCGCAGACCGCCGTGTGCAGCGAGACAGGCCGCGACACAACACGAGTTGGCCGGTCCACGCGCAGGTTTTCTACTCGGACGTGAGTCCCTTGTATGCCTCCGCGTCCAGAGTTGCCGCGAGTGCGGCGTCGAGTGTGGCCTCGTCGGCAACCTCGAGTTCGACCAACCAACCCGTGTCGTACGGGTCGGTGTTGACGAGGTCGGGCTGTCCGTCCAATTCACCGTTCGCTGCAAGAACTTTCGCAGTGAACGGAGCAAAGATGTCGGAGACGCTCTTGGTCGACTCGACCTCACCGAGCGATTCACCGGCGGTCACGTCTTCGTCGACAGCGGGAAGCTGGACGAACACGACGTCACCGAGCTGCGACTGAGCAAAGTCGGTGATACCGACTCGAACTGAGGTCGGGCCGGTTCGCTTCACCCACTCGTGCTCCGCGGTGTAGCGCAGATCGGTAGGTGTATCGAGCTCACTCACAGTGGCTTCCTTTCACAGGCCGTCCGAAAGTCGGACGCAAAAAGATCAATTTCCGGGTTGAGCGTATTGGCGCGGATTCAATTGTCGCAAGACGGAGATCGTGACCTGCTGCGATTGCTCGACGGACGACGTTCCGCCATTGCGTGCGACATTGTCGAAGACGCCTCCGGGAATGTTCAACGCTGCCGCCAATGTCGGCGGATCTCCGATCGCGGTCACAGTGTACGGCTGCTCGATCCGGGTTCCGTCCAATTCGATCTCGCCGCCGCGCCCACTCACCCACGAGTTCACGCCGATACGAATGGGTTCGCCGTTCGCACCTGCGATCGAGATGGCTTCGGCACCGGCAGCACGCAGTTCCTGGATGAGATCGAGAATCACTTCCGATCCGACCCCGCCCGCCGGATCTGTCAGGGTCATCGTCACACCCGGTCCAGTGGCCGGAGCGGTCCCCACTTGAATGGAGAGTGAGGTCAGCCGCGCCCGCGCCTCGTCCAGCGCTGCTCCCGTGTTGCCACCGGCTTCCAAAGTGGCAAGCGATTCCTGAAGATTCGCGACTTCCTGCCTCAGCGCGGCTTCGCGCCGATTCAAATTGTCGAGAACCACCAGGAGGTCGGCAGGGCGCGCGGCGTCGAGTGAATCTCCGGCCACTGTGCTGCGTACCTGTGTGGCAATCGCAACGCCGAGCACGCCCAACAGCACAGCAGCGAGGATTGCGAAGACGACGTTGGTGCGGTGTTTGGACGGTGAACGCAACTCGTGACGACCTTCACCCGCAGTGGTGACGGGAGGTTCTTCTTCCGGTTCGGTCGTGGAATGTTCCGCCATGACTCACGCTCCGAACAGTCGGCGTCGCAATGCCGCTGCGTTGCCGAAGATCCGGATACCCAACACGACGACGATCGCCGTCGAGAGTTGAGTACCGACACCCAACTGATCACCGAGCCAGACGATCAACGACGCGACGAGCACGTTGAAGACGAAGGAAACCACGAACACCTTCGCGTCGAAGATTTCGTCCAGATACGCGCGTAGTCCACCGAAGACGGCGTCGAGCGCCGCAACGACAGCGATCGGAAGATAGGGCTGGATCACGTCGGGCACCTGCGGGCTGAAAACTACGCCCAGGACGATGCCGACGACCAGTGCTGCGAGTCCGTACAGGGCGGAACCGGCCTTCATCGAACTCCTTCTGTCACTTGGGTTCTGTGGGTTCTGTTGCCACTCGGACGGCGCGAGGCGCCGCAGGCGGCAGAGTCAACGAATCGTCTTCGGCCACCGCGAAACCGACTCCGTACAGTTGCGAGACGCTAGACATTCTCACGTAGGCGTCGCTGACGACGAATTTCCGCTGCAGTGCTCGCGTGTCTCCGATCGCCTCGACGAGGTACGGGGAGAAAACAGGTTGGTTGTCGACGAGCATCGCGCCGCCCGCCTGACGAATGGTCACCGTCGGCCCGATTCGCACGCCGCCGACGGCGATCGCCTCCGCTCCCCCAGCCCACAGGGCGTTTACGACGGTCTGCAGATCGCGATCGAGGACAACTGTCTTACCGCCGACACTCCGTTGCGACGCATCCGAGAGGTTCGGGCGTCCGGCCGGGTCGGTCAACGTCACCACCAGTCCCTCCCCGTGAACAGCTTCGGCTCCTGCGCCGGATTCGACCGCTCGCAGTTGGTCGAGGACGGCGCTGCCGCGTGCATCGCCTTCGAGCGCCACGCCGCGCGCGGCGTCGACGGCTCCGCCGAGTGAATCGCGGGACGCGGCCAGCGAATCGATTCGATCCTCCGCATCACGGACCTTCGCCACCAACTCGCTTCGAACCTCTTCGGTGCCGGTCACCTGCTTCGTCGCCTGAACAGCCGAGACCGTGACGATGAACCCGATCAACAGTGCGCCGAGGGCCAGCCACGGCCCCGTCTTCGAGGATCTGTTCTTGGTGTGCTCGTGCTGGCGTTCGAATGCAGTTGCCTCGTAGCCCGGGTCGAGATGTTCGGTCATGAGTGACCGAAGCAGCGACGGTACCGGGTTACGACGGACGTCCTCCCCGGTCGACTTCATCGGGGCACGACCTCGTGGGTTCGCGCAACGTCAACGGCCTTGAGCACGTAGATCGCGGCAGTCCACACGTACAGGACGGTTCCCCAGATCAGGAAAGCGAAACCGAAGGCATGGGTGAACGGTCCGATGGCCCAGTCTCCGTGCCCGGCAAGAATCAACGGCAGAGCGAACATCAGTAGGAAGGTCGCAGCCTTGCCGAGATAAACCACCTCGGGCGGTGGCAGGCCACGCCTGCGGTAGATCGGCAGCGTCAACGCAAGCAGAAGATCACGGCCGATGAGTATCGCTGCGACCCACCAGGGAATGAAATCGCGGGCGACGAAGGTGACCAGTGTCGTCACGACGTACAGACGATCGACCAACGGGTCGAGAAGCGCTCCCAGACGCGAGGTCTGTCCGAGCACTCTGGCCAGCTTGCCGTCGAGCCAGTCGGTGAACCCGCTGAGCATCAGCAGCGCCAATGCCCAGCCGTCCGAGTGCGTGACGAGCAGCAGGTAGGCGAACAGCGGAAGGGCGAGTAGACGCACGATACTGAGCACGTTGGGAACAGTGAGAATCCGATCCGTGGGGATCGGTTCTTGTTCGCCAGAGTTCACTGCACACACCTCGCGTCGTTCGATTGCCGTGCGGCCAGCTTTCCACAGCACGACGGACTATTCGCCGAGGCGCCGTAGCCTGAACTGTCCCGAGCGTGTCGAGCTGCCCCCTATCTCCAGGCGAACACCGGCTGCTCGAGCTTGTCGATGCGCGTGTGCCGTCCGTTCAGCACTTCGCGGAACTGATAGATGACGGCTCCGGTCGGCGCATGGATCAGGCTCGTTCGGAACGGCCATTGGATCACCGGGTTCGGTGACTCCTCGATGGTGACGAAGCGCGAGTCCACGTCGAGCTCCTCCGAAGTGACGGCATACACCTGGGCCACCTCGTCGGGATTGGGTACCAGTCCCCCGATGTCCTCGCCCGACCACATGACGAACGGCCGGATCACGAATCCCGAACGAGTGACGTAGTCGTCGAGCCGGCCGATGATCTTCGACTCGGGAACGTCGACACCCAGCTCCTCGGAAAGTTCCCGAACCGCTGCCTGTTCGGACGACTCGCCCGGGTCGACGCTTCCGCCCGGCAACGCGAATTGACCGGGGTGGGCGCGCATCTTGCTCGGCCGCTTCGTCACCGGGAACACTGGTGTTCCGTCCGCAGTCCGCATGACGACGATGACCACCGACGCCGAGCGCCTTCCGTCCAATTCGACCGACCGAGGTTCGAAAGCGGCAAGTGAGGCGACCACGTGGTCCCGATTCAGTAAATCTCCGTTCACCATGGCTCGACAGTAGCGCCACGAGACTGAGACCCTCAGCCAGTCTGGTCCATTTTGGCCGCTTCGCCTGATTATCGGTCTGTATTCCTGTCATGCTGAACAGGCAGAATCCACCGTGCGGCATGGCGAGAAGAGAACCTCGATGGCTGAGCAGTCCCAGACCCCCACCCCGCAGACCGACCAGAGCGCGCCGGGCGCGTCGAATCGGGCCTCCCGCTTCGCCTCCGACACGCTGAGCGTCCTGCGGCGTGTGCCGTTCACCGCGAGCGTCGTGCTCACCATCACCGTCGTCGGGATCGCGACCGGCGCCCTGTGGAATCACGTCCGTACCTACTCGTGGTTCGACGACATCGCCTACGGAGTTCCTGCCTTGCAGGAAGGCAAGTGGTGGACTCTCGTCACGGGGTGGTTCTTCGGATTGACACCGGGTCAGTATGTTTCGATCATCGTCGTTTTTGCCTTGGCGGTCGGCTGGTGCGAATGGCGCCTGGGAACCAAGAACGCGGCCATCGTCACGATCAGCGGTCAGTTGGCGGGCGAACTCGGTGCATCGCTCCTCCTCTGGGCGGGCAGCCACACCGACTGGGATTGGGCTCGCAACCTCGCCACCCACCGCGACGTCGGCGTGACCACCGCAATCATCGCCGCTCTCGCCGCGACCACGGCAACACTCCGCTCGCCCTGGCGAATGCGAGTGCGCGCCATTCTGTGCGCGTACATTGCGATCGCGTTCCTCTTCGAAGGCCGCCTCGCCGACGTGCAGCACCTCATCGCGGTCGCGATATTCCTGCCGGTGGGCGAGAAGTTCTTCGGCGACGGAGAGCGCGGGTTCATCCCCCGAACGCGACGCGAGATCCGCCTGCTCGGATTCATCGGCCTGCTCCTGATCGGCGTGGTCGAGATCGCCGTCTGGCTGTTCCCCGGAAGCGGACCGTTCGGGCCGACGGAAGCCGAAACCGGTTCGGGCTGGACGGCATTGATCGACGTGGTCATCGTTGCCCTGATCGCGGACCAGTTGCGACGAGGTCGCCGCTGGGCCTGGTGGGTTGCCGTGGTGTTCGGTTCACTGACGGTTTTGGCCACCGCCCTCGTCCTCGTCTCGGTCATCTTCTTCGACTACGAGAGCGCCGGCGCCGTCACGGTCGGTACCGCGCTGCTCTGGCTTCTCGAACTCATCTTGTTGATCAAGGGCCGCCACGCTTTTCACGTACCGATGCGGCGCAAGATTCGAGGCGGGCCGTTGTCCGGGAACGATCCGCGCGCCGCCGCTCGGGAACTGCTCAAACGACACGGCGGCGGAACCATGTCGTGGATGACGACGTGGGACGGCAACAGTTACTACTTCGGCGAGTCGGGTGAGAGCGTCGTTGCATTCCAACGGCATGTCGGTGTCGTCGTGGTCCTGGCGGATCCGATAGCGAGCCCCGACCGACTTGCCGCAGCGGTCGACGAATTCACGACGATGTCCGAAGCCAATGGCCTCACTCCCTGCTTGTTCTCCGTGGGGAAGGAGACAGCCGATGCCGCCGCCCGGCGTGGCTGGCGCACCGTTCAGGTCGCCGAAGACACGATCGTCGACCTACCAGAACTGCAGTTCACCGGTAAATCCTGGCAGGACATCCGCTCGGCGCTCAACAAGGCCAAGAAGGACGACATCACCTTCCGGATGACAACATTGGCCGACGAGCCGTTCTCCGTATTGGCTCAGGTGCGCGCCATCTCCGAGGAATGGGTGGGCGACAAGGGGCTACCCGAGATGGGGTTCACCCTCGGAAGCGTCGAGGAGGCGCTCGACCGCGACGTCCGGGTCGGCTTGGCCGTCGACCCGACCGGAAGCATTCACGGCGTCACCTCGTGGTTGCCGGTGTACGGCGAAGGCGGCGTGGTTCAGGGTTGGACACTCGACGTCATGCGTCGACGTCCCGACGGGTTCCGTCCGGTGGTCGAGTTCCTCATCGCATCGTCGGCCCTCGAGTTCAAAGAACAAGGTGCCCAATTCGTCTCACTGTCCGGAGCACCGCTCGCACGCAGCGACGACGGCGCCGACGCCGCATCGATGGACCGCCTGCTCGACATGCTCGGAGCCGCGATGGAACCGCTCTACGGCTTCCGGTCTCTTCACGCGTTCAAGAAGAAGTTCAAGCCGAGGTACGAACCCGTTTTCCTGTGTTTCCGCGACGAGGCCGACCTGCCTCGGATCGGAATCGCACTGACGCGTGCCTACCTGCCCGACGCAACGGCTCCTCAGCTGATCAAGCTCGCCACCAGCAAGAGTTGACGCCGTGCGGTCCTGGTTCGAGCACACGGTCGTCGACACCGGCAGGCTCCCGCTGTTCTTCCTCCTACTCGCCTTTGTCCTGACGTTCCTGTTCATCCGCTTCAGCGTCCGGATGATCCGGGCCGAGGTCTCGTGGTGGCCAGGCAATGTCACGCCCGGTGGAATGCACATCCACCACATGGTTTTCGGTTTGATGATGATGCTCGTGTCCGGCTTCGCCTTCATCGCTCTGGCCGACTATCACACCCCGATCGCCAATTGTGTTCTCGCGTCGGTGTTCGGTATCGGCAGCGCGTTGGTCCTCGACGAGTACGCGCTCGTGTTGCATCTGCGCGATGTCTACTGGGCCGAGGAAGGTCGCTCGTCCATCGACGCAGTGTTCGTTGCCATCGCGATCTCGTTCCTTTTCCTTCTCGGGGTCCACCCGATCGGGTTCGCGGGAGAGTTCGACCCGTACGAGCAGGACCGCAGCCTGGCGACGTTGATCGGCGTTGTCGTCGCGATCGTGATCCAACTCGGACTCGCCGTGATCACGTTGATGAAGGGCAAACTCTGGACCGGCTTGATCGGGCTGTTCTTCACCCCACTTCTGTTGATCGGAGCAATTCGGTTGAGTCGCCCGGGTGCCCCGTGGGCGCGCTCGCGTTACCGCGACAAGCCCGCCAAGATGAGCCGGGCAGTGGCCCGTGAACAGCGTTATCGCGAGCCGATGATCCACGCGAAGATCTACGTTCAGGAAACGGTGTCGGGAAGTTTCGGTTCCACTCCCCCGCCCCCACCACCGCTCCCCGTCGTCGGCACCGCAACCCCCACGTCGAAGGTCGGATTGTCGCGGCGGCTCTCGGACAGAATTCGCTGGCGTCGAACTCGCCGACGACTACGAACAGTCCCCGTCTGGCGTCTCCCCGTGATCCTCGTCGTCCTGTCCGTCGTCACCGCGAACATCCTCGTCGGGATCGACGGAGATCTCGTCAGCGACGGCGACGTCGGTACCATTTCCGAGGGCGTGGACGCCGGGGCCACCGCGACGCTGCTCAGCGTCATCGCCGGCGGGATGATCACTCTCACCGGTCTGGTGTTCACCGCCATCACCCTCGCAATGCAGTTCGGCGCATCGCAGATTTCGGTGCGGGTGGTCCCGATGCTTGCGCAACAGCGAGTGATGCGGTGGTCGATCGGCATGTTTCTGGCCACGTTCGTCTTCTCCTTGATCATTGCGCTCGATCTGGCGCTCGATTCGGAGAATTCCTCACCGACCATCTCCACGGCGATCGCACTGCTTCTGGCATTGGCCAGTGCGATCCTGTTCATCGCGTTGGTGGCGAAGGTCGGGTCGATTCTCAATTCCAGTCGGTTGCTGCGTTGGATAGCGGCCCAGGGCCGGAGCGCGACGATTCGTGCCTATCCGCTGTACGAGGACCTGCCCTCTGGCGCACCGAAACCCAGTCAGCCGCTCCCCCTACCCCAACCGCGCGAGTCCGAGAACTCCGAGAGCGCCGACGCACTGGTGATTCGCCTGCGCCACCTCTCACCCGACGGCCGGATTCTGCTGGCGATCGATCTCGCACGACTGCAGCGGTTGGCCGGCCGCTGGGACGTCTCGGTCGAAGTCGTCCCCAGCATCGGCGAGTTCGTCGCCCAGAACGCGCCCCTCTTCGAGGTACGCGGACCGTCGCTGAAGGTACGCCCGGACACCTTGATGTCGTGCTTGATCTTCGGTGACACGCACAGCCCGGTCGTCAGCCCCGGTGCAGCGCTTCAGTCGATCGTGGACATCGCGCTCAAGGCACTGTCACCCGCCATCAACGACCCGGGCCGAGCCGTCCAGGCTCTCGACCACATCGAAGATCTTCTGGTACTTCTCGCCCCGCGGGTCCGCTTCGACACATCAACCTCGGATCTCACGCTGATCAGAGGGCAGCAACGCACCTGGACCGATTACGTGTCCGTCGCCACCGACGAGATCCGGCACTTCAGTACCAATTCCGCGCAGGTCCAGCGCCGTCTACGCGCGGTATTCGCGACCTTGCTCGAAGCCTGCCCGCCGGACCAGCACCCTCCGCTACTCGAGCGCGTCGACGCACTCGATGCGCAATTGACCCGAGAATGGACCGGCGCACTCGACCTTCGGCTCGCGAGTGTGGCGGATCCGCAGGGATTGGGCTCCGAAGCCGGGGCGACCGGAAGAATTCACCCGCTGATCATCGGGTCTTCGGAACTTCCGGACGATCGTTCATCCGGGCAGACCGAGTCGCGTTCCCAGCCAACCTAATTGACTCGCCAATCCAGCCGACCACACCTGGAAGCTGTGTCCACCGTCGACCTCGGCGTACTGGACGTCCATCCCTGCGGCCTTTGCGGCTTCGTAGAGCGTTTGAAGACCTGGGCGGTAGTCGTTGTCCTGTTTGCCGACCACGAACACCCCGGCGCTGTCGGGGAACTTCTTCTCCCGGAGCAGATCCTGCGGATTCACTGCCACGAACGCGGCGTCATTGCCGCCGAACGCTGCATCGACCGTCTGCTTGCGATCGCCGAGTGTGGGTTCGATCTGACCGGACAGATCCAGGAACGTCGGATACACCGCGGGGAAGTTCGTTGCCATCTGGAACGCGCAGGTACCGCCGTAGGAAAGTCCCCCGATCGCCCACTTCCTCGGGTCGGGATCCACCTGGAGGTTCCCGCGCACCCAGTCGGGAACATCGCGCGAAAGGTACGTTGCGACGTTCCCGAGTTGAGAATCGACGCAGAGCGGATTCGCCAGTTCCGACCCGGTCCCGTCAGCAACGACGACAACGGGAGCCAAGCCCGAATGCGCAGCGGCGTAGGTGTCCATGGTCTGGACGAGACGTCCGCCCTGTAGCCAGTCCTCGGGCGCGCCTGGTTGGCCGGCAAGCAGGACCAACACGGGCAACTCCGGTCGCGGGTTGGTGAAATACGCGGGCGGTAGGTAGATCTCGGCGTCGCGGGCGCTGAATCCGGAGACCGTCCCCGCAATCGTGACCGTGCTGACCTTGCCCGCCGACGGCATGTCCGCGGGAGCCTTCCATTGCGAAACCGGTACCGCCCCGTCCTTGCCGTCGTCCAGGTCGGCGAGTGAAACCTTCTCCGCGTCCGAGAGTCCCAGCGCTGTTCCCAACGTCGGATACGACTGGAACTGCAGATTCACGTGAGCCGCGCTCGACACGACCACCAGGAGCACCGAGACCACGGTGAGCACGCGACCGTCGATCCGCGTCGCCGCAAATACCCGCGAAACACCCAGCAGCACGCCGAGAATGCCCAACCCGATCCACACGTAGACCGGACGGGCAATCGGATCGGGGAACGGGTGCCACACCTTCTCGATCAGCCAGTACAGCACGAGAGTGATCGCGATTGCCGCGACGATGCAGACCGGAATCGAGATCAGCACGTGACGCCTCGATCTCGAGAAGATCAGCCAGAGAAGTGCCAGAATTCCGAGCACCGTCACCACGGGCGGAACCGGGCCCGTGACCAGCGACAGATCCGTGATCGTGTGCACGTCGTCTCCTGTCGCAGCCCTGTTTAGACAATATCCAAGAACAGGACATTTCGGAGCTGATGGCGTCAGATCACCGCGTTCGACGCCTGGGCACGTAGGTCTCGGGCCAGGTGATCCCGACGCTCGAGAACAAGCCTCCGCAGCGACGCGGGCGCCTCAGCATTGGCCTGGATCCAGGAATCGACAGCAGAGGTGTCTTCAGCTGCCGGGAAGAGTCCGTTCACCAACCGTCGGGCGATCTCGATGCTGCGTTCGGACCACCACTTCCCCAGGGACGAGAAGTACTCTGCCGCATATCCCTCGATCAACGACGGGTCCGTGCCCGAACGGAATCCGGCGATCGTCGCATCCAGGCGGTCGTTCGAGAGTGAGCCGTCAGTGGTCGCCGACGCCCAGGCAGCCGCCTTGGTCTCGGCATCGGGAATCGACGCCACAGCGCGGACGTACGCCGTTCGACCCGCTGACGTGCTGTCCTTGCTCAGCTCACCATCGAAGTCGCTCACACTCGCATGGCCGGTCGCCGACAGGGCGATCCACAATGCCCACCGCAGATCAGGATCGAGAGCCAGTCCGACCGGCCCCGGGCAGGTGCCGTCGAGTATCGACCGCACCTCGTCGGCGCGAGCATCGTTGACCGCTGCAGCGGCCGACAGAGCCCGTGCCCATGCCAGCTGTCTTCCGGACTCCGGTTCGGCTTCGAACACCGCCTTCCAGGTCGTTTCCAACCAGCCTGCACTTACATTGGGCCGCAAGCTTTTCGGAACGTAGTGAAGAACCGCGTATTGGGCATCGGTCATGATCGAGCTGAGAATCGCAAGATCTGTCTCCGCGGGAGCGAATCGTTCCACCATGTCGAGGTACCGGAACACCGAGAGCTGCGCATCACGCACCGAGTTCCACAGCGACGACCAGATCACCCCGCGCGCAAGCGGATCGCTCACGCGGTCCAGGGATGCCTCGACAGTGGACAGAGATTCCGCGTCCAATCGCACCTTGGCGTAGGTGAGGTCTTCGTCGTTGAGCAGTGTGAGTGCTCCGGGCGGAAGGTCGACCGACGTGCGTGATTCGGTGATGTCGAGTTCGACGCGTTCGGTGCGAACAAGATCTCCGGACTCGTTGTAGTCGTAGATTCCGACTGCGAGCCGATGCGGCCTCGGGTCCGTCTGGACCAGGTGTGTTCCGTCGAGCGACAGCGTGGACACCCCGGTGGTCTGCAACCAGATTCGGGCCCATTCGCGCACATCACGTCCGGAAGTCTCCGCGAGCACGTCGAGCAGATCAACCAGCGTGGTGTTCCCGAAGGCGTGGGCCTTGAAGTACCGGCGTGCCGCTTCGAAGAACGCGTCACGCCCGACGAACGCCACAAGTTGTTTGAGGACACTGGCGCCCTTGGCATAGGTGATTCCGTCGAAGTTCAGCTTCGCAGCTTCGAGATCGACGATGTCGGCGACGATAGGATGCGTGGTCGGCAGCTGATCTTGGAGGTACGCCCACGCCTTCCGCTTGATGGCAAATGCCACCCAGGCATCGGTGAAGCGAGTAGCTTCGGCGCTGACCAGCGATCCCATGAAGTCGGCGAAGGATTCCTTGAGCCACAAGTCATCCCACCAGACCATGGTCACGAGATCGCCGAACCACATGTGCGCCATTTCGTGCAGGATCGTGTTGGCGCGGCGCTGATGCTGCTCGTCGGTTGCGGTGCCGCGGAACACGTATGCCTCGGTGAAGGTCACCAGTCCCGGGTTCTCCATGGCGCCGAGGTTGTACTCGGGGACAAAGATCTGGTCGTACTTGCCGAACGGATACGGATAGTCGAAGTACTCGGCGTAGAAGTCCAGCCCCTGACGGGTGATGTCGAAAACGTTGTCTGCATCAAGGTGTGGAGCCAACGACGCCCGGCACAGCGCACCCAACTCGACAGTGAGTTCGCCGCGACTCCACGACGACGCCACGCGGTGATACGGCCCGGCCGCGATCGCGGTGATGTAGGTCGAGATCGGCAGCGTCGGGGCGAAAGTGACGCGTTGTGCACCGTCCACGGAGAGAGTCTGGGTCGCGGGCTGATTCGACAGGACTTCCCAGCCGTCAGGTGCTGTCACCTCGAATGTGAAGGGCGCCTTGAGGTCCGGCTGCTCGAAGCAGGCGAAAACACGCCTGGCATCGGCCGGCTCGTATTGCGTGTACAGATACGTCTGATCGTCAGCGTCGTCGACAAATCGGTGCAGCCCTTCACCGGAACGGCTGTAGTTGCCGTGAGCTTCCACCCGAACGACGTTCGATCCGCCGAGTCCGCGCAGCACGATCCGGGATCCGTCGTACTCCACCGGAATCGACGCACCGTCGACGTCCACGGAATCGACTGCAGCACCGATGAAATCGAGCCACGTGGACTCCACCGAGGACGTCAGATCAATTGTCGTGACGGTCGAAAAGGTCTTCACGGCGGAGTCGACCGCCGATCGCAGATCCAACTCCACCCGGTAACCGGCGACGGAGATGGCTCGAGATCGTTCGGCGACTTCGCTTCGATTCAGGTTCGCAGTACTCACGCACTCGATCCTGCCAGGCCGCGCTCGGCGATGTGAGCCGCCGTGCGCCTATCCCTTGAACGCGCCCTGCCAGACGGTGTCGAACGGCGTGTGTGCCGAGACGCGGCCTTCGATGCCCGCCGTGACGAACTTCTTTGCCAGAGCGACGGCTTCTCCCACGTCGGCGCCTTTTGCCAGCTCCGCGGTCACTGCGGCGGCCAGCGTGCAACCGGCGCCCGAGACGCGCTCTTCGCCGACCTTGGGGGCGGAGAGAACAGTCACGTCGGTCCCGTCGAACAACACGTCGACGGCGTCGCCACCGGCGAGTTCGACACCGCCCTTTGCGAGCACGTACTTGGGTCCGAGGTCATGGATACGACGTGCGGCCTCGATGAGGTCGTCGATGCTTTCGATGCTGTCCATTCCGGCAAGGGTGCGTGCCTCGAACAGGTTGGGTGTGACGACGGTGGCGAGCGGAAGAATCGAATCACGAAGTGCTGTATCAGTATCGAGAGCCGCGCCGGGCTCCTGGCCCTTGCAGATCAGGACCGGGTCGAGGACGACGTGGCGCCAGGACTGCCGACGCAGGCCCTCTGCCACAACCTCGATGGTGGCGGGCGTGCCCAACATGCCGATCTTGACGACGTCCAGATCGTGAGCCGCAGTGGCAGCCTCGATCTGATCGGCGATCACGTCAGGAGCGATCGGCACGAAGCGATGACCCCAGTTGTTCTTGGGATCGAAGGAGACGATGCACGTGGTGGTCGCTACGCCGTAGACGTCCAATGCCTGGAACGTCTTCAGGTCGACCTGCAGGCCGGCACCGCCAGTCGCTTCGGACCCAGCGATGACATAGGCGAGGTCAACCACAGCACAATCTCCTTCTTCGGACTTTCGAAACGTGCGTGGATGGCCACGAACGCGGGGCCCAGTTTATCAACCGTTCCGACGTCTGGTTTTCGGCTATGCGGGCACCGGAGTTCCCCACGCGACGTCGTTGTCCTCGTATCCGAACGGCGGACCGACGAACTCGCCGCCGCAGGTGATCAGCGCGAGGGTTTCGGGTCCGTCGAGGCTGTTCAATCGCTCGACCGGCAGCTCGCCGTCCTTGCCGTAGTGATCGACCGCATCGATACGGTAGTTCCAGGTCTGTCCCCCGGCGCCCGCCACGGTCACGACCGAGCCGATTTCCAGTGTCGAGAACTTCTTTCCGAAACCGTCACCCTGATAGATGTCGTTGATGTGTCCGGTGATCACCACGGTGCCCGCGCCGGAGCCGGGAAATGCCGAATCTGCCCACCATCCGATCTCACTGACATCCTCGGGCGGAATGAGCGAGCCGTCTGCCGTCGTCTTGATCGGCAGAACGTCAGCGGTGCTGTCGACTATGCGAAGCGTGGTCGGGACATCCGGACCGTCGACCACCGCGCGAATCTCTGGCGGCAAATCTTGTTGGCCGGTCGCGAGGACGCGGGTCGGCGAGTCACCGTCGTCGGAACATCCGCCGATCAAGAGCATTGTCGCCACTACTGCAGCGGCCCACGTTCGGCTGGCCGTGGATCCAGGTGCCGCTGTCACGGACGAGAAGTCGGGCCGGACGGAATCTGGGAAATTGGTACTCGGTTTCCTACGTCACGACCGGGAAGTGCGTCACCGGAATCCCCACCGTTGCCACCGGAACCGTCACCACCGCTGCCGTTTCCGCCACCGCTTCCATTCCCCCCGCCGCCGGGGCCGGGGCCGGGGCACTCACCTCCCGGATCGGTGGTGTCGCCTGCCAAGACAATCTTGACTGCCGAGAGGTTGACCGTCTGGTTCTGCGCGACTTGTCCAGGAGTTGTGACGTCGAATGCGAGCTTGGCACGTACGGGGATGACCGAACCGTCGTCGGCATCGGTGACCGTTGATCCTGAGCGACCGAGATCTTGGGTCAACGTCATTCTGGAGATCAAATCCTGATCTCCGGTCAAGCCGGCGCCGTCGATCCGAAGGGTCCCTCGGACGGGACTTCCGTGGGCTCTGATCGTCACCGATGCGCGAAACTCGAGGATGTCTCCCGGCACTGTCCGCCACGCCTCGATCGAGTTGATTTTCGTTCCAGGCGATCCAGTCGAGATGTCGTACCAACCGTCGATCACGGCCGGATCGAGTGACATCGAATTTTCGTTGATTTCCGAGTTGCACGCGCGGGTGAGCGAAACGGGGGCAGCCGATCCCACTGCGGGGAGTGCTGTCGACACAACGGTCGCCAAGACGAAGGCCGTCGCGGTGATGCCCGCGGTACGCCTGCCGAAGATCGTCATTCTCTCGCTACCTTTTTTCCGCGGACCGTAGCTTCCGGTCAATTCAGTCAAAATACCAGTACAGCTGGACAAATAGGTCGAATTCCGTGCCGAATTCCTCTTGTTTTCTGTGAACTTCGGTTACGAGCAATTTCTCCGCACACGCGTTCCGGCAAGGGGTACATCGGATCAACAGGGGTCAGAAGTTACATTTCGCCCGCACATCGGAGCAGATCGCACTGATTTCTCACCGCATTGGACAGGTATTTCCGTTTCATAGCGGTCAGCCGGTGGAACAACGATCACTACAACGAGCGTGCCGGGCACGTGTCCGGTCGCCCCCCACCGAATCAAGGGAAACCGTCATGTCGGATACAACATCAGTCAAGCAGGGTTTCGCGGTAGGAACATCGATCGGGGCAGCCGTCATCTTGGTGACGGTCGGCATCGTGCAGTTCTTCCAAGGACTCGCTGCCGTCGCCGAAAACGAAGTGTTCGTAGTCGGGATCGACTACGTCTATCAGTTCGACCTGACGACGTGGGGTTGGATCCATCTCGTGCTGGGCGCGCTCGTCGCTCTCGTCGGGCTTGCACTGTTCACCGGAGCGGCCTGGGCGCGGGTGTCGGCAGTGGTGATCTGCGCGATCTCGATCATCGCGAACTTCTTGTGGCTGCCGTACTACCCCTGGTGGTCGACTCTCATCATCGCGCTGAACATCGTCGTGATCTGGGCTGTGTCGACATGGAAGCCCACCCAGACGACGCACGCCGCTGCGCATGCACCGTCAACGCCGACTCGATCTGCTTGAGTTGAAAGTATGTGTAGGTGGATGGCGTATTCCGGAGAGCCGATACTGGCCCATGACTTGCTGTTCAGGCCACAGCACTCGCTGATCGACCAGAGCCTGCATTCTCAACTCGGGGCCACGACGACAAATGGCGACGGCTTCGGAATCGGCTGGTACGGGGAAGGCCCCCAACCGGCAGTTTTCAAGAGCATCGAACCCGCGTGGAACGACTCGAACCTGCGCGAAGTCACCTCCCAATTGCGCACCCCTCTGCTGTTCGCTCACATCCGCGCCTCGACGGGAACTGCAGTGCAACGCAGCAACTGTCACCCGTTCCGGCACCGGCAATGGTTGTGGATGCACAACGGTTCACTACACGGATTCCACGACATGAAACGGGAATTGGTGACTGCCATTGATCCGTCGCTCTTTCCGGATCTCGAAGGATCGACGGACTCGGAAACCTTGTTCTTCCTCGCGCTGACGTTCGGCCTGACCGACGATCCGTTCGAAGGTGTCGCGAGGGCCGTCGGATTCGTCGAGCACACGGCCCGCTCGCAGGGAATCGACAATCCGGTTCAGATGACCGTCGCCACGTCGGATGGCATCTCCACCTGGATCTTTCGCTATTCCAGCGAGCACCAGTCGAGGTCGTTGTTCTTCTCCACCGAGATTTCCACGTTGCGCAAGCTCCATCCTGAGGTGGATGCCCTGCACCATCTGAGTGAGGAGACCCGAATCGTCGTCTCCGAGCCTCTACGTGACCTTCCCGGCGCCTGGAACGAGGTTCCCGAATCCGCCGCAGGCGTCATCCGGCCCGGACGGGACGAGATGCGGAGCTTTGTGCCGATCCCACCAGCCTGATTGGGTCATACAACCAGGCATAGCTATGAAATAGCTTGCATTCGAAGCGCTTTCACGAAAACTGAGAAAACGGAAACTCGGCACACTAGTCACGCGAGAGGATGAGCCGGAACGCCAAGCGAGCCTTCTCCGTATCCGGAGTGCCACCAGTGAGCAAATCGTTGTAGATGAACGACTCACCCACGCGAACCAGCAGATATGCCATGTCCTCGACGGGCAGGTCTGGCCGAATCTGCTCCGGTATTTCAGCTTCGATCAGCCTTCGCACGGATTCGACCATCGTGCCCTGAATCGGCCCCAGTCCAGTTGTGAGTATGCACAACGCCTTTTGCGGTTCCCGAGTCAAATACGTCCGGAAGAATTCGGTCTCGATTGTCGCCCGTGCATGGTAGGTGAGGACGTCGACAACCCTTGACGCTCCGCTTCCACCGCACTCCTCGAGGCCCATTCGCCACGTTCGGCGCGCCAGCGAATCGAGCACGTCACCGGTAATTGTGTCGCGATTCCCTGCACGCCGGAACAAGGTGGTCCGATCCACCCCCAACTCGGTGGCCAAAGCATTCACATCGAGCGGTTTTCCGGCCGCGAACTGTCGTCGGGCGGCACTCAACGCTTCCGCGCGGATGTCACGTGTCTCGGCCATGGAGTGAATGTATCGCTGACGACGTGCTGGTCGGTAGCCGGAGGCGATCAGACGGCGCCATCGACGGCAATCGTTGCAACATTCATTGACTTTGTTGCAGGTGAGTGTTTATGGTTCCCCGGTACGTGATTCCAGTCACAACAGTTCAGTTGTTTACGGAGGAATGCGATGAACGATCACACGTGGACGACCCGACGATGAGCCCACTTCTGCAAGTACGAGACCTCACGGTTGACATTGGGACAGAATCGATTTCGAACAGACTCCTCGACCGAGTGAGCTTCGAGTTGGGGTCGGGCGAAATCACCGGCCTCGTAGGAGAGAGCGGGAGCGGAAAGACACTGACCGGACTCGCTCTGCTCGGTCTCTTGCCCCGTACGGCAACAACCAGCGGAAGCATCCGTTTGGAAGGACAGGAACTTGTGGGTCGGCCCGCCGCCGAGTTGAGGAAAATACGCGGTCGCGACGTCAGTATGGTCTTCCAGGACCCGAGTTCGGCTCTCAACCCCTCCGTCAGCATCGGTCGCCAGATCGTCGATGTGTTGAAGGCCCACCGCGACATCACGAAAGTCGATGCGGAGGACGTGGCTACAGATCTTCTCCACCAGGTCGGACTGGCCGACCCGAGCAGAACCTTGAAGTCGTACGGGTACGAGCTTTCCGGCGGGATGTGTCAGCGGGTGATGATCGCGATGGCCCTGGCATGCGGTCCGAAGTTGCTGATCGCGGACGAACCGACAACAGCGCTCGACGTCACCATCCAAGCTCAGATTGTCGATCTCCTTCGAGAACTGGCCGAACAGCGCGATCTTGCCGTGTTGTTGATCAGTCACGACCTCGCGGTTGTCGCCGAGGTCGCGGATCGAGTCATCACCATGTTTCGCGGCGAGATCGTCGACGTCGCGCCACGAGACGTGCTGCTTCGGCGGCCCGCGCATCCCTACACGTTCAGCCTTCTCGAGGCGGCACGCTCGACATTCGAAGAAGTCTCCTCCCAATCACCCAAGGCGCGAGGCGATTTCACCAGCAAAGCCCCTGCTGACGGCGTGGGTTGCCGATACGTCGCCCGGTGCAACTACTCCGAGGAGCTCTGCATATCCGATCATCCACTTCTGATCGGATCACCGGAATCGGCAACAAGATGTCACCGCAGCGACGAACTCGAGTTGCTCGGACTGGTGAGCTGATGAGCAACACCGACGTCATCGTCGACGTTCGGAATCTGGCAGTCGAGTACGGACGCGGACGCAAAGCTCTTCGCGCGGTCGACGACGTCAGCTTCTCCGTACAGAGGGGCGAAACCCTTGCGATAATCGGTGAATCAGGATCGGGAAAATCCTCGACGGCTCACGCTCTCGCGGGTCTGGTGGCTACGGCCGCAGGCTCCATCACTATGAATCTCGACGACCCGGCGTTCGGCAAGGGTGGATCTTCCCATCTCATTTTTCAAAACCCTACGTCGGCCTTGAACAATCGGATGTCCTCATGGGCTTGCGTAGCCGAGCCGATGGCGCCAGGGCGTCTGCGCATCCCACAGTCCTTGCGGCCGAAAGCCGTCGAGCTGTTGCGTCGGGTCGGTCTCGGCGCTGAGCTTGCCGACCGCCTCCCGACCCAGCTCTCCGGTGGCCAACGCCAACGCGTGACCATCGCTCGTGCACTTGCCTCCAAGGCGCCACTGATTCTCTGCGACGAACCTGTTGCCTCCCTGGATGTTTCGCTTCAGGAAGAGGTGTTGCAACTTCTTGCCGATCTCCGAGAAGAACATGACCTCACGTACATCTTCATTTCGCACGATTTGGGTTCGGTGGCACGGATCGCCGATCGCGTCGCGGTGATGTACCTCGGCCGAATCGTCGAGATCGGACCGGTTGCCACGGTCCTGAGGACTCCATCGCACCCCTACACGCAGGCGCTTCTCGCCGCGGCCCCGCACATCGAACTCGAGCGGCGCAGTCGTCGGAAAGCATTGGTGCGGGGCGAGTTACCCGACCCACGGAATCCACCCTCGGGCTGTCGATTCCGCACCCGCTGCCCGTTTGCGATGGATCGCTGTGCGTCGGAAGCGCCGTCACTTCGCGCGGCCTCGAATTCCGCACACAGCTCCGCCTGCCATCTATCGTCCCCGGCCACATCGACCGGAATCTCCAACCCGCCGCAGTAAATGCGTGCCGCGTCAGTCTCCCCCCTTCCGAGAAGACCAAAGCGAAAGTCCACCATATGAATCCGCGTCTGTCTTTGCGATCCCGATATCCGATCACACGCTTCCAGAATCATGGGAAAAGTGGCCCACGTGTGCTGGTAGCTGCGTTTGCACTTTCTGCTCTTGTGCTCAGCGGCTGTTCGAGCAGCGCCACCGGTACCGCCGGCGATACCGGACCTGCCGATCCGAACGCCGAACTCAAGGTCGCGACATCGCACGTGCCCGCCTCGCTCGACCCGTGTGCGGGAAACATCGGATACGACATCGACTACTTACAGTTGATGTATGCACCACTGATCGATGCGGAACCTGCCACCCAGAAGTTGCGGCCCGGAATCGCCAGCGAGTGGGGCTTCTCCGGACCGGACAACCTGACGTTCGAGATGACGTTGCAGAACGGCTTGACCTTTCACGACGGTACAACTCTCGATGCAGCAGCAGTCAAGGCAAGCATGGAACACTGCTTGAGTCTCGGAATCGTTTCCGTCCCGACGATCAAGAGCATCGAAGCAACGTCCCCAGATCACATCACGATCTCGTTGAGTTCACCTACCTCCGGCTTACCAGGGTGGCTCAACGGCAGATTGGGAATGGTGGTCTCCCCCACTGCGCTGGCAGCAGCAGGGGCAGACTTCGCCAACAAGCCTGTAGGCGCAGGGCCGTACACATTCACCAGCGCAGTCCCGAACAGTTCATACACATTCAGTCGATTCGACGACTACAAACCGGCGGGTCCACCCAGCCCTCAGCTCGCCAAGATCCAGATCCAGGTGATCTCCAATCCCACAGCGCTGACAAATGCCCTGACATCGAACGCTGCGGATTTTGCATACGGGCTCACACCGTCGAGTGCTCCGATCCTCGAACGCAACCCCAACCTGAACGTCAGTCACGATCCGAGACTCGGAGTTGCGCTCGTCGTGATCAACAACAAGAACCCCGTGGTCAACGATGTCCGCGTTCGTCTGGCGATGCAATACGCGCTCGACCGCAAGGCAATTGCGCGAGCCGCACTGGACAGCACGGAAGGAACTGCGGCGTTCGGTCAATATCCTCCCGGTTCGCAGTTCTACGACGAGGAAACCGAAGATGCATGGCCGTACGACCCGGAGAAGGCCAAATCGCTGCTAGCGGAGGCTGGGTATCCGAACGGGGTCACCGTGCGCGGATTAGCAGGCAATCTACCGCCGTACTCGACCAACGCGGTCCTTGTCGGAGAACAATGGGAGAAGGTCGGCATCAAGGTCGACTTCGTCGAAATGACTGGACCTCAGGCGATTACGGAGTTCGTCGCACACAACAGCGCGGACGTCTTCAGCGTGGGATGGCCCACGCGAGCATCCGCACCGCTCAATTTCGAAGCCTCGCTGGGTTCGCGGTCGTACTTCCGGCAGAATTCCGTCCCCAACGAGGATTTGGAGAAGTTGATCGCACTGTTGAACAACACGTATGACGAAACCGCTCAGCTCGACATCGTCAAACAGATCAATCAAGTCGTGATCAAGTCCGCTGAGTACGTACCGTTGTACTTCACTCCCGACGTGGTCGCCTACACCAAGAACGTCCACGGGGCCGTTCCTGCACTGAACGGCTCCCCCAATCTGACGTACCTCTCGAAGTCATGACGACGACCGTTGTATCGCAAGAGAATTCGTTGGCCCCCGAGCCTGAGAGCGTTCCGACCCGAAACCCTCACCGATCGCCGGTGAATCCTTACATACGGATGATCGGCGTCCGGTTCGCACAGATAATTCCTACCGCGATCATCGCTAGTTTCATAACCTTTGCCCTTATCCGGATAATCCCCGGTGGACCAGCCGAGGCCCTTCTCGGTCCGAACGGCAGCGATGAATCGATCGCCGCACTCAACGAGCGCCTCGGATTGAATCAACCTCTGCTGGTCCAGTACTGGAACTGGGTGGTGTCGGCTCTGCACGGAGATCTGGGAACGTCGCTACAGAACAGCGCCCCCGTCGGCCCACAGATCCTTGCGCGCCTGCCGGCGAGCGCCGAGCTCGTTGTACTCGCACTGTTACTGTCCGCCGTCGTCGCTATACCGCTCGGTGTGTGGACCGCGACGCGGCAGGGACGACGCAGCGATGGTCTGACCCGCACGGTTTCGGGGATCGGACTCGCGGTACCGGACTTCTTCCTCGCTATCGTGCTGGTCGATGTCTTCGCCCTCGGTTTGGGAGTTCTACCGGTGCTCGGCTGGGTTCCTCTCGAGAACAGTGTGATCGACAACCTGAGCCATTTGGTCCTACCAGCAACGGCGCTCGCTGCCGGCGCAGCATCGATTGCGGTTCGGCAGACCAGGGCTGCGATGATCGAGACACTGTCAAGTGACTACGTACGAACTGCGCGTGCGATGGGTATCGACGAGCGGAAGATCGTGTGGCGCTACGCGCTACGAAACATCGTTCCCACGATTGTCACTGTCTATGGATTGCTCGCCGTGGCGATGCTGGGTGCGACGGTCATTCTCGAGCAGATCTTCGTGCTGCCGGGCCTCGGGAGCGCTCTCGTCATTGCGATCGACACGCGAGATTATCCGATGCTTCAAGGCATTGTGTTGCTGTTCGTCGTGATCGTGCTTCTCGTGAACATCCTGGTCGACGTCGTCAACAACATGATCAGCCCACAATTGAGGAAGGGAACGATCTCGTGAGCCAACTCGCGTTGACCACCGCAGGCGAGACCCGCTCCAAGTGGGCTCTCCCTCGACTGCACCCCGGATTATGGCTCAGCTACTGCTTTCTCGGCACGCTGATAGCGGCGTCCGTCTTGGCCTCGTTCGTGGCTCCGCACAGTCCGACCGATCAGAACCTGACCAACACGTTCGCCGGTCCGAGTGCACAGCACCTGCTTGGCACTGACGGCTTCGGTCGTGACGTGCTCAGTCGATTGATCTGGGGAGGACGCTCCGCCTTCTTCGGCGTCGCGATCGCTGTCGCCGTCAGTCTGCTGTTGGGAATTCCGTGGGGGTTGATCGCCGGATATTGGCCACGCTGGATCGGCGCGTCACTCCTCCGGGTGGCGGACGCATTGCTGGCATTCCCAGGTTTGGTTCTCGCAGTGGCTATTACCGGTGTTCTGGGGCCGAGCCTGATCACGTCGATGTCAGCGCTCGGAGTCGTCTATGCACCCACAATTGCAAGAATTCTGGCTGCCGGGGTCAGCGAAACGAGGAACCGAGACTTCGTTCTGAGCGCGCGACTCTCAGGATGCCCGCCGCACGTAGTGCTGCTGCGTCATCTTCTTCCGCACGCAATCGGGCCGGTTGTCGTTCAGGTGACCGTGCTCACCGGCCTGACCTTTCTCGCGCAGGCGGCACTCTCATTCCTGGGGTTGGGAATACAGCCCCCCACTCCGAGTTGGGGCGGTGACTTATCCGATGCGTACCTGCACATCTTGAGTGCACCACAACAGATTCTCCCCTCCGGCATTCTGATTTCATTGGTCGTCCTGGCCGTCTACCGAGTGGGTGATGCCGTCCGGGACCGCATGTATGTCAGAGGGAGATAGCCGGCGTAGAACAACCATCCGACTCGACTGTTCGAAGACCACACCACCAGCATGAAGGACTATCGATGACCTCGATCGCACCAGAAACCGCGCGCCGCGTCTTCCGTGGAGCCGAACCAATACACGGCATGATCTACTTCACCCCTTTCGGCGCGGAAGCATATGCCGCACTGGGCTTTACACACCCTCGAATGGGCTACTTCGCTTCGCGGTCTGCGCCCATGGGCGCAGTAGCGGCTGAAGTCACCATCGCTACGTTCTTCAACTTCAACCCCGAACTGGTACACGCGGTGCTGCCGGAAGCCTGGACAATCGCCACCCCCGAACAGATCCTCACCGCTCGACTCGACGCTGTCGACCGTTCGCTGCGCAAGGCCTGGGGAGAACATGTCGACGGCACCGAAGTTCGCGAAGCTGCCGAACTCGCACGTCGAGCCGCGGAACGCGCCTGCAACAGACCACAAGGGCGACCCCTGTTCGGTGGGCACGCATCATTGCCGTGGCCTGAGGAGCCTCATCTCGTGTTGTGGCATGCCCAATCCTTGCTCCGGGAGTTTCGCGGAGATTCTCATGTCGCACTTCTTCACGCCGAGGGACTCAACGGTGTCGAAGCGTTGGTAGTCCACGCCGCAACCGGTGATGTTCCTGCTGCTGCTCTGCAAATGAGCCGGGCATGGGACAACGATCAGTGGGCGGAAGGCGTCGAAAGTGTGCGGGCGCGTGGATGGCTCGAAGACGGCCCCGAGCTTCACCTGAACGAGGTGGGTCGCGATCGCCGAAAGCGGGTTGAGCATCAGACCGATGTGCTGGGGTCGTACCCGTACGAGGCGATCGGAGAGACCGGATGCAGTCGACTGATCGAAATCTCGGAACGTCTCTCCGGTGAAGTGATCGATGCAGATCTCGGATTTCCGGCAGCACTGGCAGCACGTCGCCGATTGCGTGCGTGACAGCAGGTCGTGAGTGTCGAACGTGGCTGGTGGTGATACGACGAGGGTGTCACCACCAGCCCCTTCACACAATTATCGCCGAAGTCGGCTGCGCCCCAATCTGCACAGTGAGAAGGCATCCGGATGAGACTGCCGTTGTGCCGAATTCTCCCGCGGGATGGGTCAAGATGGCTAGATGTGGAAACAGGCACTCGGGTTTGCTTTGTTCGGTGCGACCGTTGCCATCGTCACGGCGGCGCTGACACAGGGATCGGCACAGGCGTCCGCCACGATCACCCTCTTTTCGGGTGGCACCACAATCTCGGGCTTCGCGGGTGAATCGCAATGGACCTGGCCCATCGAGGCTGCGGTGATCGGCGCCCTTCTGGGCGCGCTGACCGGGTTCGTGCTCCGCCTCGCGGGCGTGCGAATCTCCGGAGGCCAGGACAATCGAATGGTTCCAACTGTGGTGGCAGGCCTCGCAGGCGTCACGCTTGGGTTGACGCCCCTGTTGGTCTTGATCGGCATGGCATTCACCGGGTCGGTTGATATCGGATGGTCCCCGCTCCTGGTCTATGCCGTCAGCGGTCTCCTGGCGTATGGCATTTCGGTCGCCGCCGTGTTCGGAGTCCTCCGCACTGCCGGGGATCGACTTACTGTTCGCACGACGCGAGCGGTGGCGGCGATGCTTCCGGTCGGGGCGTTGGCGGCGACGACTGTAGGTGTCGGTACTGCGTGGAGGCTGGGCTTTTCCACCACCACTCCCACCTGGATCGCGGTCGTACTGCTGGTGGTGCTCGTATTGGCCGTGACGTTCGTTGCGGCCCGGGCGTGGGCTCTACGGATGCAGGCTCGTGACTTTCCAGAAGTGGCATAGGCGGTGGAACGATTGATTCCGACGGGCGCATCGAGATGAGGGGCGAGCGAATCTTCGCGGGACTCGTCGTCGGCCTTCTGCTCTGGCTGTTCGGCTATCTGCCGTTGGTACTCCTGTGGCAACATTTCGCAGATGTCCCGCAGCCGCAGCTGTATCCGAACCGTTCGTTCACGTCGTTCGGGCCCAACCCGCCACCGCTCACCTACTGGATAAGTTGGGCGGCGCCTGCCGCCGTGTTCGTCTTGCTCGGACTTATGACTATTCCCAGTCGTACCGGCCGGCAATTTGCATTGCCATTGGTGCTCGCGTTCCTGCCGGTCGCGGCAATGGTGGCGTGGTTCTGGATCTCGATGGAACTGTTCTTCAGCCCCGACTGATCACTCACTCGGCTGCGTATCGCGAACCCCACTGCGCGCACGCGCAATGGCGCCCTTGTTGCGCAATGCGATCCCCTGATGCACCGCAGCAAATACCAATGCCAGCACTGCAGCAGGGAGGCTCCCCACCATCGACAGCAGAGAAGGCATATCAGAGCTGAAAGCGGTAAAGAAACCCAGTACTGCAGCGCAAAGCATTGTCGCCGAGACGATCCAGGAAACTAATGGTCGTGGGATCACGGCTGGAATAACGCAGAGAGCCACCGGCAACGCCAGCACCAAGAAGAGCTCCCGCCCGAAATAGTCGTGAATCGAGCGGTAACAATCGGCAGAACTGAGCGGGCCGAGGCCTATTTCGCAATCGGTGATCTCGTACAGCGGCCACTGTGCCGTCGCGGATCCCAGAATCCCGGTGGCGACCGCCAATACAACCCACGCGATCCGAATCCCAATCATACGAAGAGATCATGCCAGTAGGCGAAATTGCGCTCCGGAGAAGAAAGCAATTACGACTCGAAAGGGGCGGAGATTACCTCTCTCGGTAGGACCGACCTCCTCGCGAGCGGCACAACATGTCCGACGTGCTCAACTCACGGGCTGGGTATCGAGCTTGATCGGAGCATCTGCCATCGTCGACAACTATTGGGAGACAGCACCTCTCTTGAGTGCGGGTATCGCAGTCGCTGTACTCGGAGTAGTTAACGGCCTACCGAGTTTGATTGTCACCATGATGCACAATCGACGGCCGCAACAGGGTTGAAGTTTTCGATTATGTTTTGTGGAAGGGTGCTTGCATGGCAACACAACCGCATGGCCAGTCCATAACCCCGGCGTGGAAAGTATTCACGGCCATCGGTTTTGCAGGTGTTGTGGGCGCTGCCGTGACGTACTTCCGAGACGGGTGCACTTTGGCGATCATTGGCGGGATGGTCATCCTCGCGATTGGTCTGCCGCTTACTGTCTGGTCCATCCTGCGAATGCTGCGTGAGAATCGAGGACATCGCCTTCATTGGTGGAGAACATCGCCGGTCAATCCGAGGAACGTCGACCTGTCTCGTGCTGTCGGCATTCCGACTACAATTTTCGGTGCACTGACCATCTGGCTGAATACAGCAGGTTCGGCGCCGTGGTGGTTGGCAGCAATCTTTACCGCCATTCTGATCGCGCTCTTCGGAGTAACCGTTGCCGTTCACAATATTCGCCTCAGTCAGCGAACCTGAGCTAGCCTTCCGCGCATGCCGGTTTCCGCGAGTGTCCGTGCGCGCCTTCGCTCCCACTTGCATCCAGACGACGAGATCCACTACGCGTTTCCAGCAGACGTTCTGATGAGCGCGAAACCGAGTGTGTTTGTCGTGGTGAGCCGAAAGGCGATCACCGTCTTCTCGACGAGCTTTCGGTCCAGAAAAGTACCGAGGTCGATCCTCACCCAGTTTCCGAGAATGACCGTCCTCGGCCCGGTCGATACTGCGTCCACGCCGCACTTCACTGCGGCGGGCATAACGTACGAGATCGACGAAGAATATGTTGCAGTCGTGAACGCTGCCGACGCGGAGATCACGTCACCGCAGGACTTCCCGCATGATCCGTTGCCGAAACTTTGAAGGCACAAACAAAAAGGCAGTTTCTCATTTCTGAGAAACTGCCTTTTTGATCTAACTTCGGTCGGGCTGACAGGATTTGAACCTGCGACCACTTGACCCCCAGTCAAGTGCGCTACCAAGCTGCGCCACAGCCCGTCCCACGCCCGTGTTTCGGGCGCTTGGAAAGATTACATCAGGGACGGGCCGAAGTACCAATCGGCTGGTCAGAGCCGTTTCAGTACCGAATTGGACGCAGAATCAGCGGCCCTTACGATCACGCTTCTCGCGCACTCGGACGGATACGCGGATCGGGCTGCCGTCGAAGTTGAACTCTTCACGCAGACGCCGCTCGATGAAGCGGCGGTAGCCGGCCTCGAGGAAGCCCGTGGTGAAGAGAACGAATGTCGGCGGGCGTGTGCTTGCCTGCGTCGCGAACATGATGCGAGGAAGGCGACCACCACGCATCGGAGGCGGCGTTGCTGCCACAACTTCCTTGAGCCAGGTGTTCAGGCGACCCGTGGGGATGCGCTTGTCCCAGGACTCGAGAGCCGTGTCGAGAGCCGGCACGAGCTTCGCCACGGCGCGACCGGTGTGGGCGGAGATGTTGACTCGCTGAGCCCACGGAACGCGGACCAGATCGCGGTCCACTTCCTTGTCCAGCATGAGTCGACGGTCCTCGTCCACGAGGTCCCACTTGTTGAATGCGATCACCAATGCACGACCCGTGTCGGCCACCATGCTCAGAACACGCAGGTCCTGCTCGGTGATCGGCTCGTGTGCGTCGATGAGCAGGATCGCGACCTCAGCGGCCTCGATCGCGCTCTTCGTACGCAGCGACGCATAGAACTCGGCACCGCTGGCATGGCTGACACGCTTGCGCAGACCAGCCGTGTCAACGAAACGCCAAGGGCGTCCGCCGAGTTCGACGATGGAGTCGACGGGGTCGACGGTGGTGCCGGCAACATTGTGCACGACGGACCGCTCGTCACCGGACAGCTTGTTGAGCAAGCTGGACTTTCCGACATTCGGCTTTCCGACGAGAGCAACACGACGCGGACCGCCGCCGGGGATACCTTCACGCGGGGTTTCCGGCAGCTTCTCGAGAACCTCGTCGAGCAGGTCGCCGGTGCCGCGGCCGTGGGTCGCACTCACGGAGTACGGCTGACCGAGGCCCAACGACCACAGCGCTGCAACCTCGGACTCGGTGCGTCCGTCGTCCACCTTGTTGGCAACGAGGATGACCGGAGTCTTCGAGCGGCGAAGCACGCGAGCCACAGCTTCGTCCGTCGCCGTAGCGCCGACAACAGCGTCGACGACCAGGAGAATGGCATCAGCCGTTCCCATGGCCAACTCGGCCTGCCGGGCAACGGCCTGCTGAAGACCCTTTGCGTCGGGCTCCCATCCGCCGGTGTCCTGGACGAGGAAGCGTCGTCCGGCCCAGTTCGCCTCGTAGGAGACGCGGTCACGGGTAACGCCGGGGATGTCCTCGACTACCGCTTCACGACGGCCGATGATGCGGTTGACGAGCGTCGACTTGCCGACGTTCGGTCGACCGACAACAGCCAAGGTCGGGACGGCAATGTGCGCTTCGCCTTCGCCGTCCGCTTCGAGATCGGCGTAATCCCACTCCGATTCCTCGGACCAAGTTCCGTCACCGGCATATTCGGTTACCAGATCGTCGCTCACTGCACTGCTCCAGTTCTGTCGCTGACCACCAACAGCAACTTGGCGATCACATCTTCAATTCCCAATTCGCTCGTATCCACCAGAATGGAGTCGTCGGCAGGGCGCAACGGCGACACTGCCCGAGTCGAATCGAGATGGTCACGGCGCTGCACATCAGCCAGCACCGCTTCGTAATTGTCTTCACGGCCTTGGCCGATGTTCTGCGTATTGCGCCGTGCCGCACGGGTTTCCGCCGATGCGGTCAAGAAGATCTTGACGTCTGCATCGGGGAGTACGACGGTTCCGATGTCGCGACCTTCCACGACGATCCGCTCCGCACCCGCCGCCAGCTCACGCTGAGTGGCGACCAGCAGGTCGCGAACCTCGGGCACAGCCGAGACCGCGGAGACAGCCTTGGTGACCGCGTCGCCGCGGATCTCCTCACCGACGTCCGCGCCGTCGAGATGCACCTGCTCACTGCTTGGATCGGTACCGATGGACCACGGCAATGCCGCAACGGCAGCCGTGATCGCGGCGGAATCAGCCAGATCGATTCCCTGACGAAGCACGTGCAGGGTCGCGATCCGGTAAATGGCTCCGGTGTCGAGGTAGCGAGCACCCAAACGCTGCGCCAACGCGCGAGAGACGCTGGACTTGCCGGTTCCGGACGGTCCGTCCATAGCGACTACCAGCGGCATGGACGAATCGGTCACAGGCCGACCGCCTCGTACAGTCCACCGACCTCGCTACGTCCGAGGACGCGCTGCGTTCCCGGACGCTGATCGCCGAGAGCGACAACTCCGACGTTGGTGCGTACCAGGCGGACAACGGGGTGACCGACGGCATCGAGGAGGCGACGCACGATGTGCTTACGGCCCTCGTGCAGTACGAGCTTGACGAGCGTCTTGCCCTCGTTGATCTCGAGCACGGTGAACGCGTCCACCTTGGCCGGACCGTCATCGAGAGTGACACCGTCACGCAGCTGCTTGCCGGTGCTGCGCTCGACAACGCCGTGAACCGTGGCGAGGTACGTCTTCGGAACCTCGAACGACGGGTGCATCAGGCGGTGAGCCAAGTCACCGTCGTTGGTGAAGAGAAGCAAGCCTTCGGTGTCGGCGTCGAGACGGCCGACGTGGAAGAGCCGCTGACCCGACTGAACGCGCTCGGAGACGATGTCACCGACGCACGGACGACCGAGATCGTCGGACATGGTGCACTGCCAGCCACGCGGCTTGTTCATCGCGAGGTAGACGAGGTCCTTCTGCACGACGACGCGGACGCCGTCGACACGAACCACTGCGTTCTCGGGGTCGACACGCAGACCCTGTTCGACCACGATGCGGCCGTCGACCTCGACGCGACCCTGATCGATCAGTTCTTCAGCAGCGCGGCGTGATGCGACGCCGGCCTGAGCCAGCACCTTCTGCAAGCGGACGCCGTCGCCCTTCGGCGGGCCGTCGTGCTTGGTGATCTCGGCATGCTGATGACGCGCCGGCTTGGCGTTGGAGACCAACGGGTTCTGAGAGACGACGCGCTGCGGCTTCTCGGTCTTCGGCTTGCCACGCTTGTTGGTCGCCGGCGGTGTCGGGGCTGCCGGGCGCTTGCGCGGAGGTCCGTCGAACTTGGACCCACGAGGTGCGTTCGACCATGCGCCGCCGCGAGGAGCGTCGGGGCGTGCGCCGCGCTGATCGTCACTACGACGGTCAGCGCCGCCACGCGGTGCGCGACGGGCGTCGACGTGGGGGGTACGGCGGTCATCGCTGCGGGGTCCGCGGCGGTCGTCAGTGCGCGGTCCGCGACGGTCGTCGTTGTAGCCACCACGACGGTCGTCGGTACGTGCGGGGCGACGGTCATCGCTGCGCGGCGGGCGACGGTCATCGCTGCGCGGCGGGCGACGGTCATCATTGAATCCACCGCGACGGTCGTCCGTGCGGGGACGGTCGGATCCGGCGTTGCGGTCGTATCCGGAGGTACTGCGGGAAGTGTTGCTGCGTCCACCACGGGGCGCTTCGCTACGTGCGCCGCGGGGGGCGTCGCTGCGACCACCACGGGGTGCATCGCTGCGTGCGCCGCGGTTGTCGCGGGAGTTGTTACGGTCCGGTGTGCCATCTCGGCGAGCGGGATTGTTCACTTTTTTCCTGTCAGTTTTCTACTGTTTCCCGAGCGTGGTCGGGTCTTTCTCGGTGCTGACGAGCGCCGGGATTCCGGTCAGTCGTCGACTTCGGTGTCCACTACGTCAGCGGGCACGTCTGCCTTGTTCATTCTCGCAAATCGCGGATCGGATTCCAGGCTTTCGCTGATGTCGTCGATGAGATCGACATCAGGCAAGAGCGGGGCCAACTCCGGGAGCTCGCTCAGCGAGGCCAGGCCGAGCCGTTCGAGGAACAGTTCGGTCGTGGAGTACCGTGTCGCGTTGGTGTCCGGGTCAGGCCCGGCTTCCGCGATCAGTCCGCGGGCAAGGAGGGTGCGTACCACCCCGTCCACGTTGACGCCTCGTACCGCACTGATCCGCGCACGAGTCAACGGTTGACGGTATGCGACTACGGCCAAAGTTTCCAATGCCGCCCTGGTCAATTTGGTGCGTGCGCCGTCCAATAGCAGCTTTTCCACGTACGGGGCAAACTCTTGTCGCGTGTACAGACGCCATCCGTCGCCCGCGTAGCGAAGGTCCATTCCGCTGCCGCGAGCGGTCAATGCGGCCGACATCGACGTCAGGCGTTCTTCGACTCGTTCCGGCGCGGTTCCGGTGACAGATGCGAGTTGGTTCACTTCGGCCGGCGAATCCACGACAAGCAGAAGCGACTCCAGCACTGCGTCGAGTTGATCGTCGTCGAGTTCGAAATCGGGGGCGGAATCTTCGGACTCCGAGGCGTGTTCGGTAGGCTCGATCATCTCGTCTAGCTGCGAAGATTCCGATTCCGTCGGCTCGGCGTTCATCCGTAGTCCTCCTCTGTGACCGGCGCGGCCGGGTCGTCTCCGGTCCAACTCACCATCAGCGGTCCGAGTGCTTCGGGTTGCTCGAACACAATGACCTGCCTGCGATACAACTCGAGCAACGCGAGAAATCTTGCGACTATCTCGACGGTGATCTCACACTCGGCAACGAGGTCCCCGAAGGGTGTCCACTCCCCTATGCCTCGCTCGCGCAGCAACTCGAGAATTCGCTCAGCCTGCTCGGGTATCGAGATATTGGACACATGGAGGTGATCGAGGCCCACCGTCGGCACCGGACGCGGTGTGAACACCGTCGCCGCGATCTCCGCAAAACGCTGAGGATCGACGCCCAACAACACCTCGGGCAGGAGTTCGGTGAACTGATCCTCGACGGCAACCGAGCGCGGATAGCGCCGCAGCGCTGCTTCCTCCAACTCACCGAACAGCGCCGCAACTTGTTTGTACGCCCGGTACTGCAGCAGTCGCGCGAAGAGAAGGTCGCGGGCTTCGAGAAGCGCCAGATCCTCCGCGTCCTCGACCTGCCCGGCGGGCAACAGCCTTGCCGCTTTCAGGTCCAGAAGAGTGGCTGCGACGACCAGAAACTCTGTTGTCTGATCGAGGCCCATCGCACTGCCGAGTTCCTTGGTGTATGCGATGAAATCGTCAGTGACGGTGTGCAGCGCGACTTCGGTGACATCGAGCTGTCGTTGATTGATCAGGTTCAACAGCAGATCGAACGGGCCTTCGAAGTTCCGGAGAGTGACTCGGAAACCGGCAGCCTTGGCTGCGGTCTGAGCGTCGGTCGGCACGTTCGGGTCGATAGAATCCGGCTCGACTTCGACCGAATCTTCTTGCGATGCAATCAGTTCCACTAACGACCAGACCGGTGAATGACCTCGCGGGCCAATGCTCTATATGCCTCGGCCCCAGCCGATTTCGGCGCCCACGTCGTGATCGGCTCACCGGCGACGCTGGTTTCGGGGAATCGAACGGTGCGGTTGATCACCGTGTCGTAGACGACGTCGCCGAACACCTCGACGACGCGTGCCATCACCTCACGGGCGTGCAGGGTCCGAGCGTCGAACATCGTGACGACGATGCCGGCCAACTCGAGCTTCGGATTGAGACGGTCGTGCACCTTTTCGACGGTGTCGTTGAGCAGTGCCAGGCCGCGCAGGCTGAAGTACTCGCATTCCATCGGAATGATGACCGAATCGGCGCAGGCCAACGCATTCACGGTGAGCAGGCCAAGCGACGGCTGGCAGTCGATGAGCACGTAGTCGTACCGATCGAGAACCGGGTGCAACACGCGTCCCAAGGTCTGCTCACGCCCGACCTCGGTGACCAATTGGATCTCGGCGGCCGAAAGGTCGATATTGCTGGGGAGCAGGTCGAGGCCGTCGACCCGGGTTCGCATCAGCACGTCGTCGATGGACACACGTGGTTCGACCAGAAGGTTATGGACGGTCAGTTCGAGGTCGTGATGCTGAACGCCCAGTCCGGCAGACAACGCGCCTTGCGGATCGAGATCCACCAGGAGCACTCGACGACCGTATTCAGCCAACGATGCACCCAGGTTGATGGTCGACGTCGTCTTGCCGACGCCGCCCTTCTGGTTGCACATCGCGATGATCATCGCGGGTCCGTGGTGCGCCAACGGTGTCGGTTGGGGTACCTCGCGGACCGGTCGACCTGTCGGGCCGAGTTCTTCCGCGGAAACGGTGAGGGTTTCCGCAGGTGGAGAGGCTACTGGCGTCGTATCTATTTCGAACATCGCCTCTGGTTCGGAGGGTACAGCTGGTGCTGATTCGTTCACGCGCTCGAAGAGTTGGGCATTGACATGCGGCGGCGCGGACTCCGCCGCTGGTGGCTGCGATGTCGACACGGTCCGATGCTCCCCTACTCTTTCGGCGGTTGCTCTCGGCGCCGGCAAACCCCCGAAACTGCGGTGGAGGCCGCTCGCGCTCCTTGAACGCTACCGCTTACATCACCGAATGGTCTCGCAGACACGCATGAGCCAACCAACCCCTAACGGGCACGCGGGTGTGCCTGAGCCCACACTTCGCGCAACGCGGTGACGGTGACCAGTGTGTAGATCTGCGTCGTGGTTACCGAAGCGTGACCGAGAAGTTCCTGCACGACGCGTACGTCCGCGCCGCCGTCGAGCAGGTGTGTGGCAAACGAGTGCCTGAGCGTATGGGGTGAGACGTCCGCCTTGATCCCGGCGGACGCCGCCGCGTCCTGAAGAATCTGCCATGCACTCTGACGCGAGAGGCGTCCACCGCGAGCGTTGAGAAAGAGGGCAGGAACACCGCGCGTCGCCAGGCTGGGGCGCCCGCGGACGAGATACGCGTCGACGGCGGCGATCGCCGGCCTGCCGACGGGGACGATCCGCTGCTTGCCGCCCTTGCCCTTGAGCAGCACGGAACGAGTTTCGGTATCGATGTCGTCGACGTCCAGATCGATCGCCTCGGTGATTCGCGCTCCGGTCGAGTACAGGAGCTCGAGCAGAGCGCGATCCCGCAGGTCGCGGGGCCCGTCACCGGCCGCACCGCCACCCGAAGCGTCGAGCAGGGCGATCACGTCGTCGAGAGGCAGGGCCTTGGGCAGCTTGCGTCCGGGCGTCGGCGGCTTGACCGTTCGGGCCACGTCGACGCTGACCAGACCTTCGGCGGCGGAAAACTTGTGGAATCCGCGAACCGCGATCAGGGTGCGTGCTGCCGAACTGGCCGCCAATGGTACGACGCCGGAATCTTTGTCACCCAGGCGCAGATGTGTCACGAATTCGGTGACGTCGTTCTCCGTCACGCCCGCGACGTCGTCGATGCCGCGTCCGTGCAGGTACTCCGCGTACCGATTCAGGTCGCGGCGATAGGAAAGTAGAGTATTGCGCGCAGATCCTCGCTCGACCGCTAGATGGTCGAGATACGAGTCCACCTGTCGGGCAAGCACTTCAGGCTCGCGACTTGCGTTCTCCGAATGCGCGAGGACGATCGGGCCACGGTGCGTCGGCGGGGCGTAGCGGCTTTCCCGTCGCGCGTGCGGTGGCGATCGCGAGAATGCCCGATACCGCTGTGGCATTGACGATGTCGCCGCGTAGCGCCATGTCGACGGCGTCGGCGAGCGGAACCCGCGAAATCTCGAGATCGGCTTCTTCGTGTTCGGGATCGTCGCGCTCCACCTCGTGCAGCCCCTCGGCGAGGAAGACGCGAACCGCCTCGTCCGTGAACCCGGGTGAGAGAGCGACATCGACCAGCACCGACCATCGATCGGCGCCGAGTCCGGTTTCTTCGCCCAGCTCGCGCGCTGCAGCCTCGACCGGGCTCTCCCCCGGAGCGTCGAGCAGACCGGCAGGAATTTCCCACAACCGGTGCCCGAGCGGGTGACGGTACTGGTGAATCAGCACCAGGTTGTCGTGCTCGTCCAGTGCCACGACGGCAACGGCGCCGTGATGCTCGACGACTTCCCGATCGGCACGCTGACCACCAGGCATCGCAACGGTGTCGACGCGCAACGCGATGATCGCGCCGGTGTAGACCGTCTTGGAGCCGAGGGTGTCGAATTCGTGCCGACCGGGATCGCTCATCTGTGGCTAGACCTTTTCCACGTTCTCGACTGCAGCGTCGAGCGCCGTCTCGGTGGCAGCGGTGTCGATCTTCTCGTCACCGTGGACGTCGACGGGCAGGCGCTCTTCGAGCTTGTATGTCAACGCTGCTTCGACGAAGGCGGCGAACAGCGGGTGCGGGCGTGTCGGGCGACTCTTGAGCTCCGGGTGTGCCTGGGTGGCAACGAAGAACGGATGCTGCTCACGCGGGTACTCGACGAACTCGACCAGGTGGCCGTCCGGTGAAGTTCCGCTGAACTGCAAGCCGGACTTGGCAATCCGGTCGCGGTAGGTGTTGTTGACCTCGTAACGGTGACGGTGACGCTCGGAGACGTCCTCGGTTCCGTAGGCCTGAGCGACGACGGAACCCTTGGTCAGCACGGCCGGGTAAGCACCCAGACGCATGGTGCCACCGAGGTCGGCGTCACCGGCAATGACGTCTTCCTGATCAGCCATCGTGGAGATGACCGGGTGCTTGGTGTCCGGCTCGAACTCGGCCGAGTTGGCATCGTCGAGGCCGACGCTACGAGCAGCTTCGATGACGACGCACTGCAGACCCAGGCACAGACCCAGCAGCGGCAGCTTGCGCGAACGTGCGAAACGGATCGCGCCGAGCTTGCCTTCGATGCCGCGGATGCCGAAGCCACCGGGGATCAGAACACCGTCGACGTCACCGAGAGCGGCCTGCGCTCCGGCTTCGGTCTCACAGGCGTCCGACGGGACCCAGGAGATCTCGACCTTGGACCGGTTCGCGAATCCACCGGCGCGCAGTGCCTCGGTGACGGAGAGGTATGCGTCGGGCAGGTCGACGTACTTGCCGACCAACGCGACCCGCACGGTCTCACGCGGCTGGTGAACACGATCGAGGAGGTTGCCCCACACGGTCCAGTCGACGTCGCGGAACGGGAGACCGAGCTGGCGAACGACGTAAGCGTCGAGGCCCTCACGGTGCAGAACCTTCGGGATGTCGTAGATCGAGGGAGCGTCGGGCGTCGAGATGCAGGCGTCGACGTCCACGTCGCACATGAGGGCGATCTTGTTCTTGAGGCCCTGCGGAACGTCACGATCGCAACGAAGGATCAGCGCGTCGGGCTGAATACCGATGCTGCGCAACGACGCAACCGAGTGCTGCGTGGGCTTGGTCTTGAGCTCTCCGGAGGGGCCGAGGTACGGCACGAGGGAGACGTGCAGGAAGAAGACGTTGTCGCGGCCGACGTCGTGGCGGACCTGGCGAGCGGCTTCGAGGAAGGGCTGCGATTCGATGTCGCCGACGGTTCCACCGATTTCGGTGATCACGACATCCGGGCGGTGTCCCTGCAGATCCGGACCGCTCATCTCGAGGATGCGACGCTTGATCTCGTCGGTGATGTGCGGGATGACCTGAACGGTGTCACCGAGGTACTCGCCGCGGCGTTCCTTGGCGATGACCGTCGAGTACACCTGGCCGGTGGTGACGTTCGCCTGACCGGAGAGGTCACGGTCGAGGAACCGCTCGTAGTGCCCGACGTCGAGGTCGGTCTCGGCACCGTCTTCGGTGACGAAGACCTCGCCGTGCTGGAAGGGGTTCATGGTGCCCGGATCCACATTGAGATAGGGATCGAGCTTCTGCATGGTCACGCGCATTCCCCGCGCGGTCAACAACTGTCCCAGGCTCGAGGCGGTCAAACCTTTGCCGAGCGAGGAAGCTACACCTCCGCTGACGAAGATGTGCTTGGTGGCGGTACGCGTGTTAGTGCGTGACTGTGGCAAAGGGGCTCCCGTGACGACTGTGCAGGGCTTGGTCTGATGAAGCATGCTGGGGCCTGCCGACCCACGGGATTTCACGGTAACACCTATCGGGGGTCGGTGCCTACAACGCGCCGACTTTCCGCCCCCGATGTGACCGGCGTATCAATACCGAGGTGTTCAGTTGGTGGGTGCGCCGACGGTAACCGCCGCCGCTCCCGGTCCCGTGCCGTAGCGGCCGGCGCCGCCGTTCAACTGTTCCTGCAGCGCCAACGGCGTCGTGATCTTGCCCGATTCCCGGTCGATGTTGTCGATGGTCGTCAAGCCCGCTGAGAGCGCCGCGTCCGCACGCGCGACGGCAACCGGACCACTGCCCTCGGCCGAGCCAGGCCGGCCCGCGAGAATCGTTCCTGCGCCGCGTCCGTCGAGAGCACCGGCAAACCGCGCGATGACGGCGCCGCGGTTACCCGTGGCTGCGTCGGATTCACTCTTGTTGTCGCCGGTGAGAACCACGGCGAGCTGAGCCGGCTTGACCGCTCCGTCGTCGTAGCTGATGAAACCGGCGCTACGCAGCGAGTCGAGCGCGAGATTCATCTCGTCCGGAGTGCTCTGCGGTTCGCTGTTCTGCCCGTTGAGAAGCAGAACCGAACCGAGCAGATCACCCGCGAGACTGCCCTGATCGACCGCACCGGTCTTTAGGGTGATCCCCGCAGGGATGACATTGGTGACGACGGTCCGCAAGCGGTCACCACCGGTGGCGTCGACAAACGAATCGGTGAGCGAGACGCGTCCGGTCACGGCACCGCCGGCGGCAGTGACGAGTCGGTTGACACCGTCGAGATCACTGGGATCCGCGTCCGGTGCCGTGATGACGACGACGGTGCGACCAGCGAGACTGTCACGCACGACGCGACCGCCGACAGCGGCATCGAAGCCGTCCGCGGAATTGAGTTGCTGCTGAAGCTGATTGGACTGTTGATTGAGGTCTTCGATCTCGTTCTGCAGGTCCGCCTTGTCGTCGCGCAGACCCGAAAGCAATCCACTGGACAGCATTCCGGAACCGAGCACCACGCCGATCGCGAGTGCCAGGAAGATTGCCGCTATGGAAATTGCATGTTGACGCATCGAAATCACTTGAAGAGCCCCTGAACCCACAGCGCGAAGCTGTTCCACGTTGCGATTGCCCAGTCGAGAACTTCACTACCGGCATTGGACACGACCAGGGCGACGATCACTGCCACCAGGGCGGCGAGCACCAGGAGCGCGATCGCGCCGCCGGACACTCGACTTCGATACAGCGTTGCCACAGCCTTGGCGTCGACCAGCTTCGGTCCCACCTTGAGCCGTGTCATGAACGCCGACGGATTGCTTTCACGACGCCCACGGTCGAAGAACTCGTCCAAGGACACCACGTTGCCGACCGTCACGATCAGTGAAGCTCCGTGGTGATCGGCGAGCAGCAACGCAAGGTCGGTCGGTGAGCAGGTCGCCGGGAACGTCATCGCCCCGATCCCGAGATCCTGGATTCGGGAAAGCCCCGCCGCATGACCGTCCTGGTCTGCGGGCAGAACAACTTCCGCGCCGGACTTGAGGGTGGAACTGGTGATCTCTTCCGGGTCGCCCACGATCAGATCGGGGCGGTATCCGGCCTTGCTCAACACGTCCGCACCTGCACCGACACCGATCAGGATCGGCGAATACTCCTTGATGAAGGGCTTGAGGTTCTTCAGATCGGCCTCGTGTTCGGGTCCGTCGGAGACGACCACGACGTGGCGATCCTTCAAGTCGATGTCGATGTCCGGAACACCGATTCCGTCGATCAGCAAAGGACTTTCGGTGCGGATGAACTCGATGGTGTTACCCGAGAACGCTTCCAGGTGATCGACCAGGCCGGTCTTGGCCTCGATCATCCGATCGGAGATCTCGGCCTCGGTCTGCTCTTCGCCCTTGACGAGGCTCTTCTCGCCGTTGAAGATCTCGCCCTCGTGCAGGCGGATCTTGCTGCCGTCCTTGACGTTCTTGAAGACGTCACCGTCTACGGCATCGATCAGAACGATGTCGTTGGCGACGATCACTTCCGGTCCGAGGTTGGGGTACCGCCCCGAAATCGACGGCGACGCGTTGACCACGGCCATGACTCCGGCTTTCACCAGAGCATCGGCGGTCCGGCGATCGATGTCGACTTCGTCGAGGATCACGATGTCTCCAGGACCGACGCGGCGTAGAAGCTTCGCCGTGTTCCGATCGGCCCTGGCGATGCCACTGATCCCAGGCAAGGATTCGGTGTTACGTGAGAGCAATCCGGGCATCTTCATGGCTTCGATGATGAACCTGAAACCGCGTTGACCGGTGGAGGCGCGCCGACAACTACCACATCAGTCACACCAACACCACAGAACCTTCAATCTGTGACGCGGGCCGCATTCGCGATCTCGAGCAGTTCTTCGGCGTGCGCACGACCGGTCTCGGTGTCGTCCAGCCCTGCCAACATACGAGCCAATTCGACCACCCGATCCGAATCCGACAAGGTCCGCACGCCACTGCTCACCACGCCGCCTTTGTCGTCGACCTTGTCCACCACGAGGTGGGTGTCGGCAAACGCAGCAACCTGCGGAAGGTGGGTGACGACGATAACCTGATGCGTACGAGCAAGTTTCGCCAATCGGCGGCCGATCTCGACAGCAGCGCGACCACCGACCCCCGCGTCCACTTCGTCGAAAACCATCGTCGCGCCGGTGTCGCTACCAGCGAGAACAACCTCGAGCGCCAGCATGACGCGTGACAGCTCGCCACCGGAAGCGCTCTTGCTGATCGGAAGTGACGGTGCCCCGCTGTGCGCAGACAGACGGAATTCCACCTCGTCGACGCCGGCAGACCCGGCATGAAGGTCTACTCCCCCGACGCTGAGCGGCG
The DNA here is from genome assembly GCF_048573875.1 of Rhodococcus sp. SB1D. Classification (NCBI taxonomy): domain Bacteria; kingdom Bacillati; phylum Actinomycetota; class Actinomycetes; order Mycobacteriales; family Nocardiaceae; genus Rhodococcus; species Rhodococcus sp. SB1D. Next base: position 5,354 of record NZ_JBMAIQ010000019.1, on the reverse strand, counting down.
CCGAGTCCTGCGGGCCGGCAGGCTGCGAACGCACAGTCACCTCGAGACCCGCACGTCCCATCGCCAGACCGGCGAGTTCCGCGCTGACGGCTTTGGCGAGCTTTGCCGCTGCCTTGACTCGCGCGGCGCTCAGCTTTGTGGCGGCTTCCGCGGTGAGGCCAGCCGTCTCCTCGACCTGCTTGGCCAACAGCGACAACGCATCCGACGACACGTCGAGTTTGGACAGACGAGCGCGAGCGGTATCTGCCCATTCGAGAACACCGTCGACATCGGCGGCGTACTTGCGAGTCAGAGTCTTCAGTTCCGATTGCCGCGACAGCAGCGAGTCCAGAGCACCCGGGTCTGCGGGCAGCCCGGACAGATAGGTGTTCAGGTCACCGGCAACATCGGTGACGACGGCAATAGCGTCGGCCAACCGGGAACCGAGGCCGTCCAGATCTGCGTCGGTGACCGACTCGATACGCGCCCGCGCTTCGGACATCAGGTCTAGCGCCGGCATGACCCCGACGTCGCCGCTTGCCATGTCGTCACTACCGGCGAGCGCAGCGTGCGCCTCTTCCGCAGCCGAGCGGAGCGAATCGAGTTCACTGAGTCGTCGAACTTCGGCAACTATCGCCGTGTCCTCGCCTGGCTCGGGTGCCACGCCGTCGATTTCGTTGAGCGCGAAGGTCAACTGATCTGCTTCTTGCGCCAGTTCACGAGCCTTCGACGTGCGTTCGATCAACTCCGAACGAGCATCGAGCCATTCACGACGGTGTTTGCGGTACCTCGTCAGCAGCGTTCCGATTGCCTTGTCCCCGAAGCGGTCCAGCGCATTGCGTTGCTGGTCGGGACGAAGCAATCGCAGCTGATCGTTCTGTCCGTGGACAGTCAGAAGTGGGTCCGTGAATTCGGAGAGAACTCCCGCCGGCACGCTTCGTCCGCCGAGATGAGCCCGTGAGCGGCCGTCGCTGCCGACTGTCCGGACGGCGATGATGGTCCCGTCCTCGTCGCGCTCGGCGCCGGACGATTCCAGGATTCGGACGATCTCACGCTCGGTGGCCGGTGAGACGTCGTCGGCGATGAATCGTCCTTCGACGACGGTTCGCGACGCGCCCAACCGCACCCGCCCGGCATCGGCTCGCGCTCCGCTGAGGAGGTGCAAGCTGGTGACGACCATCGTTTTACCTGCGCCGGTTTCACCGGTCAGGACGGTCAGGCCCTCGTGGAACTGGGCGCTGGCCTCGGAGATCACACCAAGACTGTCGATACGGATCTCTGCGAGCACGATTAAGGCTTCCTTCCTCGCCATCCGGTAACCGGAAGCTCGAACTTGCGAACCATCCGATCAGCGAAGGGCGCAGAGTCCAACCGGACCCACTTGACGGGAGTGGCGCCGCGAACGATCTCGACGCGAGCGCCGGCAGGCAGTTCCAACGTACGACGACCGTCGCAGAAGACCAGGCCGTCGTGGCTACCGGCGACGGTCTCCACCGCGATGATCGAATTCGGGCTGGTGACCAACGGCCGCGCGAACAGCGCATGCGCGTTGCTGGGTACGACGAGCAAAGCTTCGAGTTCGGGCCACACGACAGGGCCGCCTGCGGAAAATGCGTAAGCGGTCGAGCCTGTAGGAGTGGACACGAGAACACCGTCGCAACCGAAGGCAGACACCGGTCGGCCGTCGACTTCGAGGACAACTTCGAGAACTCCCAGACGCGAACGATTCTCGATACTGGCCTCGTTGAGCGCCCACCCGCGATCGATGATCTCGTCGTCCACCCGAATCACGACGTCGAGTGTCATACGGGACTCGACACGATATTCCTTGCGAACTACCTGTGCGAGCGCCTCGTCGAGATGCTCGGCCTCGGTCTCTGCCAGAAATCCGATCCGTCCGAGGTTGATGCCCAGTACCGGAATGGACGCTTCTTGAGCGAGTTCGGCGGCGCGCAGAAATGTGCCGTCACCACCGAGAACCAGAACTAACTCGCATCCGACGGCAGCATCAGGGCCGGGATGAACAACCGTGACGTCGAGACCCGGCGCAGAGAAGCCCGCGGGTTCCGTCATTGCTTCGATGCGCGAGCTGTCTGCTTCGTCGACGAGGACTCGCAGCCCGATTCCCGCCCGTTCGAAAATCTTCCCGACTCGTTTGGCGGTTTCCGTGATGTCACGTCGACCAGGGTGTGCGACAAGAAGGATCTCGCGCGACTCGCCGTTCGTGACCGCGTTCACTGGGGCCCTTCCTCTACAGCCTTGCGAATCATGTCCTCCACCGAAGGAATTCCCTCGGTGTCCGGCTCGTGATCACCGGGCGAACCTGTCTTTCGAAGCCACAGGAAATACTCGACATTTCCCGACGGACCGGGCAATGGGCTGGCCACGACACCTAACGTCCGCAGACCTACCTTTGCAGCAGCCTCCGACACGTCGAGCACAGCCGAGATTCGCAATTCCGGATCTCGTACGACGCCACCGGCACCGACGCGGTCCTTGCCCACCTCGAACTGAGGCTTGACCATCGGAACCAGGTCCGCGCCGTCAGCAGTACAGGCGACAAACGCCCCGAGTACAAGTTTGAGAGAAATGAACGACAAGTCCGCGACAACGAGATCGACAGTTCCGCCGATGGTCTCTGCATCAATTGCACGAACATTGGTTCGGTCGATGACGTGCACCCGGTCATCGGACTGCAGGCGCCACACCAGTTGTCCGTAGCCGACGTCGACTGCGACAACTTCCTTCGCACCACGCGTCAGCAGAACATCGGTGAACCCACCGGTGGATGCGCCGGCGTCGAGGCAACGGCGACCTTCGACCGTCAATCCTTCGGCACCGAAGGCGTCGAGTGCGCCGATCAGTTTGTGAGCACCTCGCGACGCCCACGAAACTTCCTGCTCCACCTCGACGACCCGAAGTGGCGTTCCGGCTTCGATCGCCGTCGCAGGCTTGGTCGCAACGGCTCCCGAGATGAGAACTCGCCCGGCGGAAATCAGTTCTTGCGCATGATCTCGTGACCGTGCGAGTCCGCGACGGACAAGTTCGGCGTCCACCCGTGCTCTACGTGCCACGTCAAGCCCTGTCCACAGAGGCGAGTGCCTGGACGAGCACCTCGTGTGCCTGTTCCAAAATATGTGCCTTCTGCGGAATCACACCTGCTCCGTGCTGATCGTTCGGATCCTGTTCGATGCCGCCCAGGCGCGCCAGCAAACCGTCGACGTCAGAACGTATGCGTTCCGGATCGACGGAAGGGCGTGGCCCGGGCAACGGAGATCCGTTACTCGTGTTTCCGGGGTGCGGTGTCGGCGTGCTCATCGGGCACAACGTTAGTGCATGACTCTCGGTTACGCATACACCCGCACCCCCGCGAGTCGAACACATTTGCGAGAGATCAGACGAGCCAGGATGCAAACAGATCCGCCACGCCGGCATCCGACGCTTCCAGGGTCCGGAACGACGGATTAGCCCATGCGACAGGCGCAACCGCGCGTAGAAGCGACATCTCGTCCCCGACAACCGGGCCGTCGACAACCAGCGCCGACCCGTTCACGGAGACAGACCACTTGGAGTCCGCACCGACCAGCGATTCGACGGCCGGCTGATTGAGCGAATCCAGAGTTGCTGCAATGTAGGTGGGGCGCTGCTCAACCGGAGCCCGCAGTACGTCACCCGGCGTGCTCACACCGGTGAGAACCAACAACGAGTCGATCGAAACAGCTTGTGCGCCTTCGATATCGGTGTCCAAACGATCACCGACCACCAGTGGACGCGAGCACCCGCTGCGAGCGAGCGCGTCCTCCATCAGCGGTGCAGCAGGCTTACCTGCCACCAACGGTTCCTGCTTGGTCGCAGCGCGTAGAGCTGCCACCATCGAGCCGTTGCCCAGCACCAAACCCCGCTCCGACGGCAGTGTTGTGTCCAGGTTTGCCGCTACCCACAGCGCACCGGCCCGGATCGCCAAGCACGCCTCGGCAAGGATCGACCAGTTGGTCTCCGTCGAATGTCCTTGAACGACAGCAACCGGAGAATCCGCGAATTCGCGCACCGGAAGCAACCCGACGCGCGTCACCTCGTCGGCCAATGCGTCGGTACCGACGACGAGCACAGCGGCACCGGGTTCGAGACGCTCCGACAGCAGACGCACTGCCGTCTGAGAACTGGTGACGACACGATCGTCTTCGGAATCGAAACCGAGTTCGGTCAGATGCGCCGACACTGCCGAAGGCGAGCGACTCGCATTGTTGGTCACGTAGTACAAGGCCTGCGTGCCCTGACCGAGAGCGGCCTGGGTGCCGGGAATCGCATGAGCTCCGGCGTACAGAGTGCCATCGAGATCGAGCAAAAGTACGTCGTACTGAGTACGAAGCACGGTCACTGATCTTCTCCGGTCAACTCGGCCACCCGTTCTTCAGCATCCGTGTCACCCTCGAGGTCAGCAGCTGCAGCGTTGAGGAACCATTTCAGTCCGTCTTCGACACGACCAGCTGCAACGAGGGCATCGGCGTAGGCGTAGAACAGCCGAGCCGCAGCTTCACCGGTACGCGCTGCGTCCAGATCCTTGGTCTGCAGTGTGACAACTGCCTGGTCGAACTGACCGAGATCCATGCGGGCGCCCGCGACGACGATCCTCAACTCAGACGCCTCGTCGCCCGAAAGCAGGGCAGCCTCGTCGCTACGGCCGAGCTCGATCGCGCGTTCGGGTCGACCCAAACCGCGTTCGCAGTCGGCCATGACAGCGATCAGACCCGGTCCGCCAGCCATTCGACGGGCAGCACGAAGCTCGGAGAGAGCTTCAGCCCATTCACCGGCGTGGTACGCGGTGATTCCGGCGGCTTCACGAACGACCGCAATTCGGCCGGCGCGCTGACGGGCAGCGCGAGCGTGGAGCAGTGCGAGTTCCGGATCTTCGTCGACGAGCTTGCCCGCCATGACGAGGTGACGCGCAACCGTGTTGGCGTTGTCCTTGTCGAGGCTGAGCAGATCCCGACGAACGGCCGGGTCCAACTCCGTGGGCTCTACGTTGTCGGGCAAATCCGGTTCGTCAGGTCGTGCTTGCTGACGGTTGCGGTCGCCGTCGCGTCCACGAGGGGTGAACCCACCCTCGCCGCCGCGACGCTGTCCGCCGTTGAATCCGCCGCCGCGGTTACTGTTTCCAGCACCGCCACGGTTGTTGTCTCCGGCACCACCGCGGCGGTCTCCGCCTGCAGCGCCGCGTGATCCACGCCCGTCGTTGTCACGACGGGGGCCACCTGATCGAGGCGCTCCTCCCCCACGGAAGGACCGACGCTCGTCGCCATTCTCCGACACAGTCATTCCTCTCATACAACGCACGAAAGGGGACCCAATATGTTGGGTCCCCTTTCGGTTAACGG
>NZ_JBMAIQ010000018.1:0-81568 GCF_048573875.1 Rhodococcus sp. SB1D | reverse complement strand
CAATACTCGAACACCCGTTCGAGTCAAGGGTTTCTCGAGTCAATCCACCGAGCGTCCCGGAATCACCACACCGCATTGATAGGCGAGAACCACCAGTTGCGCGCGGTCGCGGACATCCAGTTTTGTCATCGCCCGGTTCACGTGCGTTTTTGCCGTGACCGCGCTGATCACCAATTCCGCAGCGATTTCGTCGTTGGACATCCCGAGGGCAACGAGGGTTACCGCTTCGAGTTCGCGTGGGGTCAACTGACCGAAAATCCCAGAAGTCGAGTCGGCCCGCGACGGAGTAGAAAGGAACCGAGAAATCAACGCGTTGGTCGCAATCGGCGACAGCAAAGAGTTCCCACCTGCGACCGTCCGAACAGCATCGAGTAGATCCTCGGCTCGGATTCCTTTGCCGATGAAGCCGCTGGCTCCCGCCCGGATCGCCTGTGCCACATGCTCATCCACTTCGAAGGTGGTAAGAATCAACACGTGCACGTCGGTCAAATCCGGATGATCGGCAATCATGGCGGTCGCTTCGACTCCGCTGGTGCCTGGCATTCGAATGTCCATCAATACAACGTCGGGTCGATGCTCGAGCGCCGCCTGGAATGCCTGCTCTCCGTCTGCCGCCTCGGCGACCACCTCCATGTCCTCTTCCGAACCGATCAGCAGCGCAAGCGTTTGACGGAAGAGCGCCTGATCGTCTGCCACTACCACCCGAATACTCACGACTCCTCACGCTCCGAACCCCTGGACACCGAGACAAGCGGTAGTTGGGCGTCCACACGAAATCCCCCGTCGGCGCGGAATCCTGCTGAGACCTCGCCTCCCATCGCCTGTGCCCTCTCCTTCATTCCCAGCAGTCCGTACCCGGGTGGTGACGTCGAAGGCACTGCCGTTCCGGCGTTTTCGACCGACAGCATCAGAACCTCGGCTTCGTATGACAACGACACGGTGACGGCTCCTGGCAGCGCATGCTTGCTCGCATTCACGAGTGCCTCCTGGATAATTCGGTACGCTGTGAGATCTACTGCGGGCCCGAGTGGGCGCAGCGAACCCACAGCGCGCACATCGATTTCCATTCCTGCACTGACGAATTGATCCACCAGTGCCGGTAGATCCGAAAGCCCCGGAGCCGGCTTCATCGAGCGATCACCGTCCTGAGCATCACGGAGAACTCCGACCGTGGCCCGAATTTCATCGAGTGCCGCCTTGGACGTTTCCTCCACTCCGCGTAGTGCAGTCGTCGCCTTCTCCGGGTCTTTCCCGATCAAGTGCGACGCGACCCCGACTTGCAGGTTGACCAAGGCAATGTGGTGCGCGACAACGTCGTGCAGGTCTCGCGCAATCCGCATCCTTTCTTCGACGACGCGGTGTCGGGCCTCGTCCTCGCGCATTCTTTCCGCTTGCACCGCGCGCGCCTCGACGGACTCCAGATAGGCTCGGCGAGAACGGACCTCGGCGCCGGCAAAACTTGCCATCAGCAACCAAGCCAACAACCCCAGTGCCTCCTGCAGGAGATTGTTCCCCACTCCCAGGAAGATCGTGACGAGCATCAGCGAGCTGACTGTGCTCGCCGCTGCGAAGAAGGCCCTCCGGCGGTCACTCGTGCTGGCAACGTAGTAGAGGCACACCATCGCTGCGGAACCTGTGCCGGCATTCGGCGGCGCTGACAGTGCAATCATCAATACGCCGAGGAGTACTGCCACCGCCAGTGCCGAGAACGGATAGCGCCTTCGGAACACGATGGTTGCCGCTGCGATCGCTGTTACAAGCACTCCCACAACCGTGACCTCGCGGGTGTCATTGCCGTCGAGCGCGATGCGGTGCGCCGTCCACGTGGCAAGGAGCACGAGGATGGTCAGTGCCAGGTCGATGGTGCGCGGGTGTTCCGCACACCATCGACCCCACGTCGAAGTCGAGGTCATCGATCTACCGTATCCGGATCACACCGACAACTTGTCGTTCGCGGGCTCAGTGGAATCCTTCGAATCTGCGAGCAGCGCAGTCAACTGCTCCCCCTCGACATCGACGTTCGGGACCAACCGGTCCAGCCATGAGGGGAACCACCATGCCTTCGAGCCCAACAGGGACATGACGGCCGGTACGACGGTCATACGAATCACGAAGGCGTCGAACAGAACCGCGAACGAGAGTCCGAGTCCAATCTGCATGATGAAGGCGTCGCCGCCGAAGATGAAGCCCGCGAAAACGGCGATCATGATCAGCGCCGCGGCCGTGACGACTCGCGCGCCCTGGTCGAAGCCCTTCACGACTGCTTCATCCGGTCCGTCACCGTGGACGAACGCTTCACGCATTCTGGTCACCAGGAACACCTGGTAGTCCATCGCCAACCCGAAGACGATGCCGATCATGAAGATGGGCAACATCGCCACAACTGATCCGGTTTGACCTTCGATTCCGAGAATGCCTGCGAACCAACCCCACTGGAAGATCGCGACCAGCACACCGAACGTCGCACCGATCGAGAGCAGAAATCCGAGAGTTGCCTTGAGCGGTACCAAGATCGAGCGGAACACCAGCATCAAAAGAATGAAGGCGAGGCCGACGACCAATGCGAGGTAGGGAACGAGGGCATCAGCCAGGCGGTCCGAGACGTCGATCGTCAACGCTGTCTGACCGGTGACCGACATCGTGGCCCCGGTCTCGTCGGTCAGTGATCCGGCGACCTCACGTATATCTGCGACGAGCGCCTTTGTTGCCTCGGTTTCGGGGCCGCTCGAGGGAACCACCGTGATGACTGCTGTATCGCCGGCCTGATTGAGTGCTGGCGGCGTCACTGCCGCTACGTCGGGCAGAGCACCGAGCTTTTCCTGGGCGCCGCTCAATGCCGCTGCCGGATCTGCGGCGTCGGCAACGTCGACGACCACCATGAGCGGGCCGCTGAACCCGGCACCGAACCCCTCGGATAGTCGGTCGGTAGCCCTGGCGGCAGTTGTGTCGGGCACTGGTGGGCTCGCCAAACTCAGGTTGATTCCGAAGGTGGGGATCGCCAGCAATCCCAGCCCGAGGACTAACGCGAGCAAAACCGGAACTCGACGCCGGATCACGAACTTGGCCCATCGCGAGCCCGCCCCCTCCGACTGTTTCCGGTGTGTCAGTTCACCGCCGGACGCCAGCAGTCGACGATCAGACCGACTCATGACGCGCGACCCTGCAAATCCGAGTGTGGCGGGCAGCAGCGTCAGTGAAATCACCACTGCAACAGCAACTGCGAATGCTGCAGCCAGACCCATGCTCGTCAGGAACGGGATGTTCACGACGAACAGTCCTGCCAATGCGATGAGCACCGTCAACCCCGCGAACACTACGGCCGAACCCGCAGTCCCCGCTGCGCGGCCCGCAGCAATTTCTGGATCATGTCCGTCACGTAGTTCGGAGCGGTAGCGCGAGACGATGAAGAGCGAATAGTCGATCGCCACGGCGAGCCCCAGCATCATTGCCAGGACGGTTGTGCTCGAACCTAATTCGATGAAACCAGTTGCGATTGTGATCGTGCAGATCGCGATGCCGATGCCGATCAACGCGCTGATCAAGGGAAGCCCCGCCGCAACCAAGGAACCGAAGGTGACGGTCAGCACCACCGCGGCGATCGCGACTCCGATCACCTCTTCCATCGATTCGGCGCTGCTTTCCATCAGCACGTTGCCGGCAACATCGACTGCCAGCCCTGAATCCGCGGCGTCGTGGACGGCGGACTCGAGCAGTTCTTTCGAACTGTCCGGTAAGTCCATCGAGTCGGCGGTATAGGAGACCTGCATGTATCCGATCGTCCCAGTCGGCGACACTCCGCCGGAGGCATACGGATCCGATACCGCTGCAATCTCAGGATCCTTCCCGAGCGCAGAGACCAAGTCACTGACGGATTGTCGAATCGCCGGATCGGTGAGCGTCGTGCCCGCCGGAGATTCGAAGACGATGCGAGCACTGGCTCCGTCGGTGGACGATTGCGGAAATCTTTCAGCCAGAAGATCTTGCGCCGCTTGTGATTCGGTGCCCGGAATCGACAACGTATTGACGGTCGGACCGGACAGCGTTGCTGCGCCTACTCCGCCCGCCACCAGCAGGACGACCCAGAAGCCCACCATTGCCCAACGGCGCCGAAACGCGAGTCGCGAGAGTTTGTACAGGAATATCGACATGCGTGTCACTGTGCCGATACACGACCCCGTCGCACATCGTGCACAGGTAGGCAGTTCGACGTACTGCGCTCGCAGTAGGGCGGTGGTCCCCAGTGCTAGACGGGCAGGCCCAACTCCCTTGACCACGGCGGATCCGCCCCGGGACGTGACACGGTGACGGCTGCCGCGCGTGCGGCAAAGGTCAACGCGGCCGACCAATCTGCCTCGGTGAACGCACGCACAACAGCGACGTCGAGTGCGTCGTGACGATCAAGGTAGGCCAACAGGGCTCCGTGAACGGTATCGCCCGCACCGATCGTGTCCGCGACGTCGACCGCGGGCGCCGGCACCGAAACATCGAGTTCCTCGGTGATCAACCGCAACCCGTCACCACCACGGGTGAGCAGGACGGCGCCGACGCCTTCGTGGAGCCACTCGGCGCCGTCGACCGAACCCAACCACTTCGCGTCGTCGTCGCTCACTTTGAGAATATCGATGGCGGGCAACCACGAACGAAACCGTCGTCGATACGCGTCCGGGTCGGAGATCACCGCCGGACGAATGTTGGGGTCGACCATGGTGAGTCGACCGCGGGCGTGTGCTTCGTGCAGCAAAGCTTCGTAGGCAGAGGCCCCGGGCTCGAGCACCAGCGACAGCGTTCCGAACGAGAATGCCCGGGCAGAGGGAAGTTTCGGCAGCGCGAACTGTCGATCCGCCGTTCCCTCGAGGTAGAAGGAATACCGCGCACCTCCGTCCGCTGCAAGGTTCACGACGGCCAGAGTTGTCGGCTCGGGCCCACGTTCGACCCCAGTTGTGTCGACATTGGACGCGGCCAGCGAGTCGATCATCCGATCTCCGAAAGCGTCTGTGGACAAGCGAGAGACGAATCCCACGTCGGATCCGAGTCGACCCAGTGCAATCGCAACGTTGAACGGTCCACCGCCCAACTTGGGTGAGAAGTTCTCCCCCACCGGAACCAGATCAACCAGTCCCTCACCACACACCACGACGGATCGTTCGCGTGTATCACTCATCGGTAGACCCTAACCTTCTCACCAGTCGAAGATGGATGTGATGGGATTCAGCTACCCACACGCTCGCCCGTAGCCGGGTCGAAGAGGTGAACGAGGCCGTCCACCCGCTCGAAGCCCAGCGTCTGGCCGTACTGCAGCTTCGATCGCCCGCCGGTGCGTGCAACGAGCGAGATCGGGTCGGCTTCGGTACCAGGCACGTGTGCGTAGATGTACGACTCGTTGCCCAGTTCCTCTACCAGGTCGATCTGAGCTGCGATTCCGTCTCCGGCAGCGACCACCTGGAATTGCTCGGGCCGAATTCCTACTGTGACCGAAGCCAGACCGGCCGCGGCGATTGCCGCCATCTGCTCGCGGTCCAGCGGAACCTCGACGTCGCCGAAACGCACCCCACCCGAACTGACCGGCGCCGTTACCAAGTTCATACCTGGAGATCCGATGAAGCCTGCAACAAACGCATTGGCCGGCCGATCGTAAAGTTCGGTCGGAGAAGCGAATTGTTGCAACTTGCCGCCCTTGAGCACTGCCACGCGATCACCCATCGTCATCGCTTCCACCTGATCGTGCGTGACGTAGACGGTGGTGGTTCCGAGACGACGCTGCAACGCCGCGATCTGCGTGCGGGTCTGGACGCGTAGCTTTGCGTCGAGGTTGGAGAGCGGCTCGTCCATGCAGAACACTTGCGGTTCACGAACGATAGCTCGGCCCATGGCAACTCGCTGCCGTTGACCACCGGAAAGCTTGGCCGGCTTGCGGTCGAGATAGTCAGTCAGGTCAAGCAGTTTGGCCGCTTCGGCCACTTTCTTCTTACGCTCCTCAACGGGCACACCGCGCATCTTCAACGCGAACCCCATATTTTCCCCGACGGTTTTGTTGGGGTACAGCGCGTAATTCTGGAAGACCATTGCGATGTCGCGATCCTTCGACGGGACATCGGTCATGTCCTTGCCGTTGATGGTGATCGCACCGGAATCGATGTCCTCGAGCCCTGCCAACATGCGCAGGGCCGTGGACTTTCCGGAACCTGACGGACCGACGAGCACGATGAACTCCCCGTCCTTGATGTCGAGATCGAGTGAATCTACAGCGAGGGTCCCAGCACCTTCGTAGATGCAAGACGCTTTCTGGTAAGAGATTTCAGCCATGACGAACTCCTGAGAGGGTGAGGAGAATTATTTGATTGCACCGAAGGACAGGCCGCGTACCAGTTTGTTCTGGGCGAACCAACCGGCCAGGATGACGGGCAATGCCGCCATGGTCGCTGCCGCGGAGAGCCGAGCCCAGTACAGTCCCTCGCCGGTGATGAACCCGACCAGGAAGACCGGAATCGTCTGCGCTTGAACAGCTGTCAGGTTGACTGCGAAGAAGAATTCGTTCCACGAGAAGATCACGCAGATCAGCGCAGTCGCAGCAATTCCGGGCGAGATCAGCGGGAGGATCACCTCGCGAACCGAGGTCCACAAACTCGCGCCGTCCATGCTGGCAGCTTCGAGAAGTTCGCCGGGGACTTCGAGAAAGAACGAACGCATCATCCACACTGCGATCGGCAGATTCATCGATGTGTACAAGATGACCAGCGCCCAGATATTGTCGAGCAATCCGATGTCGTTGACGATCACGTACAGCGGCACGATTGCAGCGACGACTGGGAGCATCTTGGTACTGATGAAGAAGAACAGCACATCCTGAGTCTTCTTCACCGGGCGAAGCGAGAGCGCAAAAGCCGCCGGAACACCCAGTAGCAGAACAAGAATCGTCGACATTCCTGTGGCAAATGCCGAGTTCGCCAGCGTCGTGCCGAGACCGGAATCGAGAACGGCACGAAACTGCTCGAGCGTCGGGGTGAAGAACAACTTCGGCGGATCCGTGTAGGCGTCTGCCTCGGTCTTGAATGCGGTCAGGACCATCCAGAAGACCGGGAAGAAGAATCCCAGAGCGGCGATCCACGCCACGACCGACCACGGACTGAACTTACTGCTCTTCTTTTTCTTGACGACGGGTTTGTCGGTCGTCACGCTTGTCGTCTCTACGGCAGTCATCACGCCGCCTCCTCGCTGCCGGTGAAGCTCTTGAAGATCAATCGGAGCGCAAGTGTCGACACGATGATGGTCGCGATCACTGTCACGACACCCATCGCCGCAGCTTGACCTACGTCGAAGCCGAGGAACGCGCGCTGGTAGATGTAGAACGGCAGGTTCGAACTGGCCACGCCTGGCCCGCCCGACGTCATCATGTACACCGCGTCAAAGGTGTTCACGAGGTAGATCGCACCCAGAACTGCACCGAGTTCGATGAAACGGCGCAGGTGCGGCAGTGTCAGTTCGCGGAACATCGCAAACGGCTTGGCTCCGTCCACCCGTGCGGCTTCGAGGATGTCTCGGGGCATGGACTGCAAGCCGGCCAGAATGAGCAGCATCATGAAAGGCGTCCACTGCCAGATCAGATTGATCATGACGGCGGCGAGCGGAAACTTGCTGACCCAGTCGACCTGGCCGACACCGAAAGGCTGGAGGACGAAGTTCACGATACCGAACACCGGGTCGAACATTGTTGTCTTCCAGAGCAATGCGCCAGCGACGGGGGTGATGAGAAACGGCGTGATCAGCAGTGTCCGCACGATCCCGCGACCGAGGAAGGCTCTGTCGAGTAGCAGTGCCAACGCGAGTCCGAGGATCACCGAAACGATGACCGTCCCCACGATCATGATGACCGTGTTGACCGCGACTTCCCGAAACTGACTGTCCTTGAAAACCTCGATGTAGTTGTCGAACCCGTTGAAGTGCCGCGATCCCGGCCGGACAAGGTTCCACGACTGCGTCGAGTAGTAGAGGGTGAACAGAAACGGAATCTGGGTGACGACGATCGAAAAGATCAACGCCGGCAACAGGGGACCTCTACGACGCCAACCCTCGGCGCGGGAGATCTTCTTTTCGACACGGACCGGTGGCGCGTCGTCCACCGTAGTTCTGGGCTCGGCAACCGTAGTCATCGGTTCTCCTGATAGGTCTTGCCGACCACCTCGGCATACTGCTGGGATTGTTCGAGTGCTTCTTTCACGCTCTTCTGACCCGCGATGGCCGCACTGATCTGCTGGCTGACGCGAGTGCCCAGGTCCTGAAACTCAGGGATGGTTAGGAACTGGACGCCGGTGTACGGAACCGGTTGCACTGTAGGGTTTTTCGGATCTGCATTGTTGATCGATTCGAGGGTGATCGGACCGAATGCCTGTGCGGCCTCTTGATATTCCGGAATCTCGTAGGTCGATAGGCGACTTCCCGGAGGAACTCTCGACCAGCCGAGTTCGGTTCCGACCTTCTGGATGTAGTCCTTGTTCGTCATCCAGGAAATGAACTTCCAGGCATCATCTTTGTTCTTTGCCGACTCCGGGATTCCGAGCGCCCACGTGTAGAGCCAACCAGGATCGGACTTCTCGACCTTCGGGGCCTTCGCATATCCGATGTTGCCGACTACCTTCGACGACGCAGGGTCCTCGAGAACCGACACAGCCGACGTCGCGTCGTACCACATCGCCGTGTTGCCTTGCGCGAATTGTGTTGCACATTCACCGAATCCGCTTGTGGCAGGACCCGGCTGACCGTGCTCCTTGACCGTGTCCACGTAGAACTGAACCGCATCCTCGACCTGCGGACTGGTCAGCTGCGCATTCCAATTCTCGTCGTACCAGCGTCCACCGAAGGTGTTGATCACTGTGTTCAGCGGTGCGAGTACCTCACCCCAGCCAGGCTTTCCGCGCAAGCAGATTCCCGCCATCTTGGCATCCGGGTTGTCGAACTGCGCTGCCCAACCTGCGACTTCTTGCCACGTCGGGTCTTCGGGAACTGTTATCCCCGCCTGATCGAACAGATCCTTGCGGTACATCAGGAACGACGACTCCCCGTAGAACGGAACCGCGTACATACTGTCCTCGTATGACAGAGAAGTCTTGATCGACGGTACGAAGTCGTCCTCGTCAAAACCGGGCGTCTTGTCTGCATACTCGGACAGGTTCGTGAGCCAACCGTTGGCGGCCCACTGAGGTGTCTCGTAGTTGCTGATCATCACGACGTCGAACTCACCGCCGCCGGTTGCCGTCGAGGCCGTGATCTTGGCGCGCGCCTGGTTCTCGGAAAGGCTGACGAATTTGAGGTCGATGCCAGGGTTCTCGGCTTCGAAAGCCGGCGCCAGTTTGATGGCGTCCTGCATCTGCGAGTTCGACACCATCGCGATGGTGACTGTTCGTTCGCCGGAACCACCGAGCGCACCAGCGCCCGCACATCCCGACACCAGGAGGCAGAGCGCCGCCGCGGCAGCGCCCCACACTCGTCTTCCTGTTTTCACGGATTACCTTCCTTCACACTTGCGTGTCAGTCGCGCGCTCGGACCGCGAAACTCGTGAGATCGCTAGCCTTCGAGCAGCCACTGGGCGCACTCGACGTCGGTGACGAGTACGTTTGCCAAACCTCCGCGCAATGCGCCCAGAACGGCCTGGCGTTTGTGTGTTCCCCCCGAAATCAGAATCGTCTGATCGCAGGATTTCACTGCGTCGAGCGATACGGAGACCGTTCGCTCAGGCAGTGGCCCCTCCACTGGATTGCCGTCGATCGTGTAGAAACGGCCGCCGATTTCACCGACAGCGCCTCGACTTTCCAACTCGTCCAGCATGGTCGAGTCGACGAAGCTACCGGCAAACAAGGTCGTGGCAGTCGAGACGGCACCAACTCCGAAAACCATGATGTCGGAATCAGTTCCGGCATGCAGCGCCTTCGAGATCACCGAGTCGTTTCGCATCGACTCCACAGTCGCCGGGTCGGCATACAGCGGAGCGTTGAGACGAATAGGATTGGCCTGCAACTGTTGTGCACATCGGCCGATGGTGAAGTCGACACCGGTTTGGTAGTCGGTCACCGTCATGGAGCCGTCAAGTTGTACCACAGCCGAGCACTTCGCGGCCTTGTCTGGCAAAGATCCTGCTACCGCAACGGTTTCCGGACCCCAGGTAAACCCGAGAACGCTCGACGGCTGCAGACGACGAACCAGAACTTCCGCTGCTCTTCGACCGAGTGCGTCGAAGTCCGGGTCGTCCGCATCCGAAATCGCTTCGGGGACGATCAACACTTCGGCCAACCCGAAGTGCTTCTCCAGCTTCGATTCCAACTCCGTGTTCACCGAACCTTCGAGCTCCGGCGGTACCAAAATCTCGACCCTGACCAAACCTTGCGTCCGCGCCCTGGCCAACAGTCGCCCGGCTGTCGGCCGCGAGACGCCCAACTTCGCTGCAATCTCCGCCTGAGTGGCACCTTCGAGGTGATACATGGTCGCTGCCCGCAAGGCGAGCCGCACATCTTCGGAAGCGGGCAACTTCGACGTCTTGAGTCCTGTGGGCTGAGCCGACTGGTTCACGCGGTCTCCTTGTGCATCAGGTTCAAAGTTTCTTGATCGTGAGCAAATGCTCACTAGATGTTCTTATGCTCATTAAGCTAACATCTACGTTGTGACCCACACAACAGTTTCCGGAGAATCCGTCGATCTACCTGCGACAATTCGGGCAAATGTCCTCGTCGAGACCGGAAAGATGCAGATGGTCGAGAGACCACGACCGTCCCCGAAGGCGGGTGAAGTCCTCGTTCGCATCCATGCCGTGGGCGTGTGCGGGTCGGACGCGCACTACTTTCACGAAGGTCGCATCGGCCCTTACGTAGTCAACTCACCGCTCGTTCTCGGACACGAAGCATCGGGACGCATCGCTGCGGTCGGTGACGGCGTCGACCCAAGACGCATCGGGCAGCGTGTCTCCATCGAGCCTCAGAAGCCCGATCCGACAAGTCCCGAATCCAAGGCAGGCAGATACAACCTCTGCCCTCATATGGAGTTCTTCGCGACGCCGCCGATCGACGGTGCGCTGACCGACTACGTCACGATCGGTGCCGACTTCGCCCATCCCATCGCAGATTCCGTGTCCTACGAGGCAGCTGCGCTGTTCGAGCCACTTTCCGTAGGGATCGCCTCAGCCCAGAAGGCGGGGATCACTGCCGGCTCTCGGGTGTTGATCGCCGGCGCCGGCCCGGTAGGAATCGTGACGACGCAGGTGGCCAAGGCATTCGGCGCGACGGAAGTCATCGTCTCGGACATCGACGCGGCCCGGCGTGATGTGGCACTGAAATTCGGCGCAACAACCGTCGTTGATCCACGTGAGAGCGACGTACGCTCGCTGGCCGTCGACGCATTCATCGACGCGTCGGGTGCCACGGCCGCAGTGATCGACGGGATTCACGCAGTTCGGCCCGCTGGAACCGTCGTTCTGGTCGGAATGGGTGCCGACGAGATACCGTTGCCGGTCCCGATCATTCAGAATCGCGAACTGATGTTGACCGGAGTGTTCCGGTACGCCAACACGTGGCCGATCGCCGCCGCATTGGTCGCTGCCGGGCGCGTCGATCTGGACTCGATGGTCACAGCACGCTTTTCACTCGAACAGTCGCAAGAGGCCCTGGTGGCCGATCGCATTCTCGGCAGCATCAAAGCCGTAGTCATCGTCGCCGAAGGAGACTAGTACTTTCATGGAACTCAATACGAAGACCCTGTTCGACTTCGATGCTGCACTCGAAGTGCCGAACTACGACCGGAGCAAAGTCACTACTGGCATAGTGCATTTCGGTGTCGGAGGCTTTCACCGTGCACACCAGGCCATGTACATCGATGATCTCCTGCGACGCGGTGAGGGCTTCGACTGGGGAATCTGCGGAGTGGGAGTGATGCCGTCGGACAAGCGGATGAAAGACGCTCTCCGCGCGCAGGACTGCCTCTACACGCTGGCGCTCAAGCATTCTGACGGAACCCTCGAGGCCCGGGTCATCGGGTCGATCGTCGAGTACCTGTTCGCTCCGGAGGATCCGGAGGCGGTGATCGAAAAGATGGCATCCGAATCGACGAAAATCGTATCTCTCACCATCACCGAGGGCGGATACAACATCTCGCACACTACGGGTGAGTTCGACGCGTCCGATCCCGATGTAATGCACGATCTCGAGCCGGGAACACTCCCCCACACCACCTTCGGTCTGATTTGTGCGGCACTCGCACTCCGTCGCGACCGGGGCCTCGCCCCGTTCACGATCATGAGTTGCGACAACATCGAAGGCAACGGATCGGTCGCCAGGACGGCAGTCGGAGCGTTCGCCGCCCTGAAGGATCCCGAACTTGCGGAGTGGATCGACGAGAACGGCGCCTTCCCCAACTCCATGGTCGACCGGATCACACCCGTCACGACAGCCGAGGTGACCACCGAGATCGCCGAGACGTTTGGCGTGGAAGATCAGTGGCCGGTCGCGGCTGAGCCGTTCACCGCGTGGTTCCTCGAGGACGAGTTCACCTCAGGCAGGCCACCTCTGGAGAATGCCGGCGTCAATCTCGTGCCGGATGTTCGCCCGTACGAACTGATGAAACTGCGCCTTCTCAATGCCGGCCATCAAGGCATCGCGTACTTCGGCTACCTTGCCGGATACCGCCTGGTCCACAAGGCATGCCAGGACGAACTCTTGTCAGGATTCCTGCTCGACTACATGAATCTCGAAGCGACGCCGACCCTTGACCCGGTACCCGGCGTCGACCTCGATCAGTACAAGAAGACCCTCATCGAACGATTCTCGAACCCCCAGATCCGCGACACGATTGCACGTCTGTGCGCCGAGTCGTCCGATCGAATTCCCAAGTGGCTGTTGCCCGTCATCCGGACCCAACTCGACACCGGTGGGTCGATCAACCTGTCCACCGCAATTGTCGCTAGCTGGGCCCGCTACGCCGAGGGCACAGACGAGAACGGAGATCCCATCACCGTCGTCGATCAGCTGTCGGACACTCTGGTGCCGCTCGCCCAGAAACAGTCGAGCGACCCGTTGGCCTTCATCGGGTACCGCCAAGTGTTCGGCGATCTCGTGGACGATCGCCGATTTGTCGCTAGCTTCCGAAAGACCCTCGACTCATTGCACTCCGTCGGAGCCAGAAGAACCCTCGAGGAGGTGCGCGGGCTCTGACTACACCGAGACGTCGTGCAGGTGATGGATCGGATCGTGAATGAAGTAGGCCGCCAACGATTCGACGGTGAACGCCGATCCGTCACTGCGGAGACCCCGTCGTTGGCGGCTACCCTCTGGCACGGTTTCGAAGGCATTCGCGACCTCCGCCGCGGCGTCGGACAATTCCGATGCCACCTTTGCCGGATCTTGGTCGTTGTACCGCTCGGCCTCGGCTGTTGCGTCCTGATCCCAGTTCTCGAATCGCGGATCGTCGAATTCGAGCATCTGTTCCAACCGCACCTTGAAGATCCGGAACACGTCGCGTACGTGGGCGGAATACTCCAGCGCTGACCATGTTTCGCTGTCCGGTCGTTCCGTCACATTCTCGCGCTCCAGTACCTCGGCCCACGAGACGGCATTGCTACGCACAAGATCTGGAACATCCGCGAACGCCACAGCGGACGAATCAAACCCGCACTCGGCGCATGGGCGTTCGAGGACCCAGGTCCAGTTCTTTGTATCCGGGGTGATCGGCATGGATCGAGAATAGTCCGCCAGGGCGGGGTCAGTCTGCTTCGATTGGCCGATGAAGCGAATCATGATCGCTATTGCGACTCCATTCGTGCTGATGCTTACTTCGTGTGGCGGGGACGTGGGCGACGCGGAACCCCACGAACTCGCCTTCACATGCGACGACGCACATGCGTACCTCGAAGTTTTCGGGACGGTCGAGGCGGCGTTGGCCCGGCTACAGAGCCCTGGATGGAACGATGTCCCTGAACTCGTGGGTTCCGCCAGCGCCTGGGCAGCGTTCACACCACAACAGCAGACTGCGATAGTCAATTCACTTCATGCGGCTTCCCGAGGTGAATGTTGATCCGTATTTCGGTGCCGGTATCCGGCATCTGACTCCGTCGACAAGATTTGCCGGTCGATACTCGGATCGGCCGAAGAACTGGACATACTCCGACTGATTCCACGTCGCCGATCGATCGAATCCGCGATGACATGAGCGGACCGCACGACGACTGGAGAGGATTCGACGCTGAGGCGCGTGAGCGCACCAAGAAGCCTTCGAAGCAGCGGAATCGGGATCGTGCGACCGAGCAACGCCGGAGGCCTGATTCGCCGGTCGCACAACAGAATTACAAACGACGACGTAACTACGTCATTCCGTTCGTGACAAAATACTCGTTCGTCGGCGACGGACCGATCACTTCGATTTCCTCGACGGGTCTCGTCGCCCCTCACGTGAAGGGCGTCGAGTCGACATGTACCCCTTCCGAACGCAGTAAATGCTCGGCCGCACAAATCAACAGGGAAAGGGATTCGTACGAGAGTCCCTCGATCGCATGCATCAGCCTGTCAGGCGCCGGAATCGACCGGTCGCCCGGCGAACCCTCGGATCTCCGCACAGAAAGCACGGTCGAGAGTTCTCGTTGATTCACCACCTGACCTGCGCTGTTCGCTCGCTCGAACATGGCATTCAGCCGCTGGACCAGTTCCTCACCTTCAGCTGATCGAATAGTGTTGCCGAACAGCCTGTTTCCATGGTCGGCTTCGACACCAGGCCCGATCGAGTTCTTGATTGTCACAGTATGTTCTCCGTTACGTTGGTCTGCCAGGTTGATCAGGGGTGCGATCCGGCGCAATTCGCAGAGCCTTTATCCGTGCCGCCCAACGGCGTCGCGTCCATCGACAGCAGACGAATCTCCCCCGGCGCCAATCGGCTTCCGGTAGCGCGACCTCGAAGCCGCTGTTCATTTGCGACCTATCGTTACATATTAACATCAACTGTAACTCTTCGACAGCACTTTGTTCCGATTGCCCGGTTTGATCACGGGTAGCGCAGAACATCAGGGGTGGCCAACTTATCGACATGATCGACGCCGTCCCTGCCATCTCCGTTCAGGCTGCAGTGATGGTCGAGCCACCGGCAAGGGACAAGAACGACATTCCGCCGACGAGCTC
The DNA here is from genome assembly GCF_048573875.1 of Rhodococcus sp. SB1D. Taxonomy (NCBI): domain Bacteria; kingdom Bacillati; phylum Actinomycetota; class Actinomycetes; order Mycobacteriales; family Nocardiaceae; genus Rhodococcus; species Rhodococcus sp. SB1D. The sequence goes on along the minus strand of NZ_JBMAIQ010000018.1, from coordinate 66,427 downwards.
CCAGCGTAGGTATCGCCGCGCGTGCATCACCTGCGGTGAACTGCGATGCACGAAAGCCGCAACGCGGATAGGGGCGGCGACACAGTCCACGAGAGCTTTCTTACCCGAACTTCTCCATCACCGTGTGAGGCAGCCGGCCAGCCAAGACTGCGCCCAAAGTCCTCGCTACTGATGACCTAAGTCCGACAATACTTTTCACGAAAAAGAGGACCCCGCGCCTGCGGGGTCCTCTTCGCTTTCCTTCAGAGCTAGAGACCGAGCGAGTGAAGGTGCTCGCTGATCTTCTCGAACATGAGCCTTTGACCTGCCGGCGTGGGATGCATGCCGTCTTCCTTGAGTAACGTCGGGTCAGACAGCCAGTTCTCGGCGAGCGCATCAATGAAAGGCAGCTTGTACTGCTCAGCGGCGGAACGGATTCGATCGTTGACATTGACAGCGGTCTCGGATGGAGGCCGGTTGTCCATGATGGGGCCGATGACGACAACCTTGGCGTGAGGAAGCCGATCTCGTAGCTGCGCATACAACTCCCGAGTCGCATCTCGCACCTCGAGCGGGTACGAAACATCGTTCCGACCGCCGGCGATGATGACGACCTCGGGATTCACCGCAACGACCTGATCAATTTTCGCACCGAACGGTAGCTTGCCTTTTTCCTCGTTTCCCTGGACGTAGCCGGTGCCACCGCTCGCAAAATCTGCCAGGTACCAGCGACGATCGAAGGCGAGCAGCGCCGGCCAATGATCTCCCGTCGTGTTCGGAATCGAGTACGAGTCCCCCAAAATTGCGACCGTGTCGAAGTCGTCGGTAGGGGCATTCAGCGCCGGCGCCGAACTGTCAGGCTGCGATACAGAGGCAGTTGCCCGACTGTCTCGGGATTGCTCGTACGCAAATCCTACGATCACCGCTACGACGGTGAAAACCATGGCACCGATGACGGCGACAGTTCGCTTGTTGGGTTTGGTCACCCCGTAAACATACGGGGTCGAATCATGTTGCCTCTGAGCGAGTGTCAAGCATCTGTCGTTCCGCTTGAATCGGCCATCAACGAAGGAGTGAAATCCCGCTCTCACAGCAGACTGGGGCGAAGCTTGCTGGAAGTTAAGGCGCGGCAAAGCATTCAGGGCACACTGTCCCCCATTCGACGGACCAAAGTCCATTTTCAAATCAACACTGCGACAAGCGGCAATCGCGCAGCTATATTTCGTCGACACTTCAACTACTTTCGGCACATCTGCACGGACGCGCGACAACACCCAGTCCCCTCGCTCGGCAATCCCCTCTATTTTTCTCATTCGAAGAAACCGGCACCAGGTGCCAGGAAGAACGTCGACATGCCGGAAACAGAAGCAAAGCGCAGCAATCGGCGACTGATCGCGATCGCAGCACTCGCAGTCGTACTCCTCGTGCAAGGCGCCTACTCGTTCGGTGTCCGCCCTGAGCCGTACCCGACAATTCGCATGCCCAGCTTCGGTGGCGTGCCCAATGCAGACGGCGAGTTCAGTGGGAGTGGCTTGGATATCACTCTCCATTACACCGACGGATCCACGATCAGTCCCAACCCAGTGGATCTCGCCGGCGATATTCGCTACTCATCCGCGAGAGCATCACTCGATTATGCGTTCCGCCCCAGCGGGGCAGGCGACCGCAACACCCGAACCGCGGACCCTGAATTGGTCGAATGGCTCCGAAACCGCAGCGTCGAAGTCGGAAGTGGTGCCATCCCGGACAGTATCGAGTTCTGCTGGCGCAAAACAATTATCGACATCACCGACGGAACCGATGCGTCAACTGACCCGTGCGAAACGACAAGGGTTGATCTATGAGTGCCCGTGCGGGAACTCTGTTGTTCCTGCGCGACCAAATCGATCAGTTGTGCGAGGCGTACCGCGGGGATGCGAGGTTCCTCGCTGTCATTCGAATCCTCTTCGCGCTATATGTGATCGCGTTTCCCATCGACTACACGTGGGCGGGCGAGGTTCCCTCGATTCTGTTTCATCCGCAATCCGGTCCGTTCTCCCTGCTGTCGTCACCACCCTCCGAGAACTTCCTCGTCGGACTCGAAGTCGCCCGATTCATCCTGGCGATCGCCATCTTGGTCGGATATCGAACGACGGTCGCGTCCATCGCAATGACCCTCACGCTCATGACCGGCAGCGGGTTGGTCAATTCCTTCGGCAAGGTCGACCACTTCATTCTTTTCGAAATCTTGCCGGTGGCCATGGCAGCCGCTGGATGGGGCGCCGCATGGTCCCTCGACGCACGACGTTCACGCACACAACGCAAAGCACTTCAAACCCGCGGACTGCCCATGCTCATCTGGGCAGTGACGGTCGCCTACGCCCTGTTTACAGCGGCACTACCCAAAGCTGCGTCGGGCTGGCTGAACCCCGAATTGCAGGCAACCCGGGGCTACGTTGCGCGAGACGTCGCTGACCCCACCAAGCTCGGTCCGCTGACCCACGAACTATTCGATATCCATTCGGAGTGGCTATGGAAGGCACTCGACTACGCCACTGTCTTTGCTGAAGGCTGGTTGATCGTTGCCGTGCTCTTCCCTGTCTTGTTCAGAATCGGGATCGTCGTCTTACTCGGGTTTCACCTTGGGGTTTATCTCGCGTTGGGCATCGAGTTCGACAGCTATATCTTCGTGTATCTGCCGTTCCTGTCGGCACCTGCCGTATGGGTCACCGAGCGAGCCCTGGGCAGAAGGCCCGATATCGGTAGAACGTCGGCGCCGGAAACTCCACGTCAAGTATCTCCGGCCAGTTCGGACGCACCGAAAATCTAATATCCGGGAGCGGACCTTTCCGTCACAGTTCGGGAGTGCCCCAATCACAGGTAGGCGATCCTCAGGCTCCCTCAACCTGGGGATCAAAGAAACCTACTGTCTCCCAATGAAATTCCGAGAACTTCTACTTTCGCTGACATTTGGTTCGCAGACGGGCGCCCTAATCGCCAATTCGGCGCCGCCATTCGGACCCCACGTCGCGTGTTGGGGGCAGTCGAGCCGCGGGGGTCGGCTCGACTGCCTGCACTAACACCAGGCGAAAATGGTTTCTTGCCAGTTGTCTGCTCGGTCACGCCCAGAAGCGTTGCACATTCGACACTGTCGGGAAATTGGTCATCTGGATCCGAGACTTTCACCTCATCTGCGATCGACGATAATGATGCGACGATTCCTTGTGTGACCACGAACGCTCGACTCAGACGCAACCGCAGGCGCATTGCCAGGCGATTCAATCCCAACAATGTGTGGGCGAATGTCTTGGTGATTGCACTCTGTGCACTTGTCGCCTTGGCGATCGTCTGGAGCATGATCTTCGACAAAAGTCATTGGGGCTGACCCGCGGGCTCACGGCAACTGAATGTGGGGCGGGCGGGGCTCGAACCCGCGACCAATGGATTATGAGTCCACGGCTCTAACCGACTGAGCTACCGCCCCATCCGGATGCGATGCATCGCGGCGAATCCGAATGTTACCGGCACATCCGACGCGGATCACAATCGGGCAGGCGGTGACGCGTTGCACTCTTTCGAGTCGAGTCTTCCAAGGTTGGTCGGCACAGGCGCGATGAGCCGATACCGTGGGAGTGCACACCCCACGGAACAGGATCACCACATGAAGCTTGCACTGACCGAATTCAAGAACTCGAAGGCCACGATCCGGATCATCATGTCCGACGGCGCGAAACTGAACGGCACCGTCACCGATTTCACCGAAGACACTCTCGTTCTCAATTCTCCGAATGGTGTCTACTACATCAACCCCAGCCACATCATCCGGCTGTTCGAGCCGTCGGATCGCGCAGCGAAGTAGGCGCACCGGTCAAACAGTTCGACGGTTCCACCGAAAGCCCGACGCAGACACTTGCGTCGGGCTTTGGTGTATCTGTCGCCAATATCTTCGCGTCGCGTTCACGGGTGCTGATGCCGCCTATCCTCTCCGACATGGCGAACGACAGCGGACCACCTGAACTCGTGTTGTTCGACCTGGGCGGTGTGCTGTGTCGATTCGAGCCTGACCGTCGCGCCGCAGAACTGGCTGCGGCCATCGGCGTCACGGAAGACGAGATTCATGCCCTCGTGTTCGCGTCCGGGTTCGACCAGGAATGCGATCTCGGCATTCACTCCGAAACCGCGATCCTGGAACGCTTTCGACGACTCGGGTTTCCTGGTGACCGCGACGAGCTACGCCGAGCCTGGGCCAAGGCCTTCATCCCGGACCGCGCGGTCATCGATCTCGCAATCGCGCTTCGAAGCGAGGGGGTCGTGGTCGCCACACTCTCCGACAACGGACCTGTTCTCTTGGCCGCCATCGAGAGTGTCGTAACTCCATCGGCAATCGACGAGCATGTTTTCTCCTGCATGCTCGGAGCTACCAAACCCGAACCTGCGGCCTTCCTGGCTGCGCTGGAGTTGCTCGATGCGCGTCCACAGCAGACCTTCTTCGTCGACGACAACCCGGTGAACGTCCTCAGCGCTCGACGGCTGGGAATTCGCGGCGAACAAGCAAACAAGGCGGCAGACGTCGAATCGGCACTTCGATCGGTGGGTCTGCTGCGAGCGCACTAGGTCAGATCAAAACAAGAAAGCCCCCCACCCGATTTCTCAGGTGAGGGGCTTCACTGCTCCCCCGGCTGGACTCGAACCAGCAACCGTCCGATTAACAGTCGGAAGCTCTGCCAATTGAGCTACAGGGGATTGTCTTGCTCGCTTCGCCCGTTCCGGCGTTGCCTGAGAAACTGTAGCGAATCCTTCACCGAAGTACCAAATCGCCTGCCCAGCGAGTCATCAGGCAGGATGGAGTCAGGACGATCGGTGCTGGAGGGAAGCAGGAATGATGCGTTTGTTGATCGGTGTTGCAGCTGGGTACGTCCTGGGAACCAAAGCGGGCCGCGCACGATACGAGCAGATCAGCCGGGCCGCGAAGGCGGTGGCCACCAGTCCGGCCACCAAGAAGGTGTTGGACGCGTCACGGCAGAAGCTGGCCGACTCACTGAGTACTCAGCCCAAGCTCGAGCCGATGAAGCCGATCAACGAGGAGACTACGATTCTGGTCCCCCACGACCAGCTGAAGAAAAACCGTTAGGTCAGACGCTTTGGTCGCCGACAGCCTGCTCACGCAGCTGTCGGCGATACTGCTCCAGCGCCACGAGGTCGCCGAACAGTGAGTTGTACTCCTCGGGGGCTGCAGCAGGTGAAACGCGCTGAAGCTTGGATTTGAGGTCGGCAACCTGCTCGCCCACCCACGCTTCCTGCAGTCGTGCGAGCACTCCGTTGATGTAGCGCGGAACCGTGTCTTCGTCACACGGCATCGGTTCGACGGCCAGCTCAGATACAACCGAGGCCACCGTCATGTCTTCGACGCCCTTGGTGACGACTTCGATCCACTCGGCGCCGCCGAGTCCCTTGCTCGTTCCACCGGCGTCAGCCATTGCCTGTCTGATGACAACGTAGGCGGGGTGGGTGAACGTCTCGGGCGGCAACGAGTCGAAGACACTGCCGGCGATGCCAGGGTGCTGCAATGCGGCCTTGAGGACAGCTCGCTGCGTCGAGAGCGCGGGATCGTTGGGCCGGGGCCTGGAGATTCCGATCGGCAGCGCAAGCGCATCGGCAGCAGGTTGGTCGACAACCTGACGACGCTTGGGTGCCGGTGACGATCCACGCGTCGACGCCCGTTTGCGAGCTTCGTCACGCACGCGTCGTCGAACCGACGGAAGATCGTCCCAACCGACCCATCCGCACAACAGATTCGCGTAGCTGTCGCGCAGAGTTGATTCCTTGATCTGCGCAACGACGGGCACGGTACGACGCAGTGCCTCGACACGACCTTCAGCGGTCTCCAGATCGTGTTCGGTGAGGATGGACTTCACCACGAACTCGAACATCGGAGTGCGCCGTGCCACGAGGTCGCGAACGGCGGCGTCACCAGACTTCAGACGCAGATCGCACGGGTCCATTCCGTCGGGCGCGACGGCGACGAACGTCTGCCCGGCCATCTTCTGATCACCCTCGAACGCCTTCATCGCAGCGGCCTGCCCCGCGGCATCACCGTCGAAGGTGTAGATGATCTCACCGCGAAAGTAGCTGTCGTCCATCAGGAGTCGGCGGAGCATCGCAAGGTGCTCCTCACCGAAGGCGGTCCCGCACGAAGCGACGGCGGTCTTGACGCCGGCCAAATGCATCGCCATGACGTCGGTGTAACCCTCGACGACTACCGCCTGGTGCCCCTTGGCGATGTCGCGCTTGGCGAGGTCCAAGCCGAACAAGACCTGAGACTTCTTGTAGAGAATCGTTTCCGGCGTGTTGACGTACTTACCCGGCATGGTGTCGTCGTCGAAGAGCTTGCGGGCACCGAAGCCGATGACGTCACCGGCGACGCTGCGGATCGGCCACAGAAGTCGGCGATGGAACCGGTCGATCGGACCTCGCCGGCCTTCTTTGGACAGCCCGGCTGCTTCTAGTTCTTTGAACTCGAAACCTTTGGACATCAAGTGTTTTGTGAGAGTGTCCCAACCTTCTGGCGCGTATCCACACCCGAACTGCAAGGCCGCTGCACCGTCGAAGTTTCGCTCGGTGAGGTAGTCGCGAGCCGCCTGGGCATCGGGTTCGCGCAGACGAGCGGCGTAGAACTCCTGAGCCGCCGCGTTTGCTGCGATCAAGCGTGCACGGGTGCCGCGATCGCGCTGAACGGACGGTCCGCCGCCCTCATACGAAATCGTGTAGCTGAGTCGATCCGCCAACTGCTCGACGGCCTCTACGAAGCTGATGTGATCCATCTTCTGCAGGAACGAGTACACATCACCACCCTCACCGCAGCCGAAGCAGTGGTAGAGGCCGTGGTTGGGTCGCACATGGAACGACGGCGACTTCTCGTCGTGAAAGGGACACAGACCTTTGATCGAATCGCCACCGGCACGCTTGAGTGAAACGTATTCACCGACGATGTCCTCGATGCGAGTGCGTTCGCGAATGGCCGCGATGTCTCTGTCAGAAATTCGGCCCGCCACGTACATCAGTCTAGGCGGTCCCCCGGCACCTCCTGACAACGATATGTTGATGGCCGACTCTGCACCGCAGCGATGGGACCGACGATGACTGAAAACGCCTCGAGCTCGCACGAAGGGCGATCAGGAACCCGATTCGGCGTGTACGAGTTGCGTAGCCTCCTCGGCCGAGGCGGAATGGGTGAAGTGTACGAGGCGTACGACACCTCGAAGGATCGCCTGGTCGCTCTCAAGTTGCTCCATCGAGAGCTTGCGGCCGACCCGTCATTCCAAGCTCGTTTCCGCCGAGAATCTCGCACCACCGCCGCCCTGAACGAACCGCACGTGATCCCGGTGCACGACTGGGGCGAGATCGACGGAGTTCTCTTCATCGACATGCGATTGGTCGAAGGTCATACGTTGCGAGCCGAGTTGACCGAATTCGGCCGACTCACGCCTGTACGAGCCGTCGACATCGTCTCGCAAATCGCGTCGGCGTTGGACGCCGCCCATGCCCGCGGGCTCATCCATCGTGACGTCAAACCAGACAACATCATTCTCACGAACAACGGCTTCGCCTACCTCGCCGACTTCGGAATCGCCTACTCACAGACGGACACGAAGATCACCACCGAGGGAAGCGCAGTCGGTTCGTATGCATACATGGCGCCGGAGCGGTTCGGAATCGAAACGCCGACGGCCGCAGCGGATGTCTATTCCCTGGCTTGTGTCCTCTACCAATCACTCACCGGAACAACACCTTTCAACACCACAAGCATCGAGCATCTGGTCAATTCGCACCTGAACGCTCCGCCGCCACGCCCCACACTGGCGGTTCCGTCGCTCCCGCAAGGCCTTGACGCCATCGTGGCTCGCGGCATGGCAAAGGATCCCGCACACCGCTATCCGACTACGGGAGCGCTCGCACTCCAAGCGCGGCAGGCCCTCTCGACGACCCACACCCCCGGTGCCGCCGGCGGATTGCAACCCACGATCGTCGGGCAGCCCACCTACACCACGGCGAATCCCGCTCACGGGAACTACACGCACATCGTGACAAAGACCAAGCGAAACCGAGCACCGATCGCGATCGGTGCGGCTGGAATTGCACTCGTTCTGGCCGCAGGAGGCACGGCGGCCTGGGTGACGCTGGGGAATTCGGGCCCCGAATCACCAACCGCTGTAGCAGCTTCCACCGCCACGTCGGCACCGGCACCCATTCAGGATCCGGTCAGAACGCCGAAGCTCGAGCCGCTACCCACCGCCGGACAGCAGGCAACCACGACCACGCGGGCGCCGAACCCCGCCACGAAGAACGGCGATCTCGGGGTGAGCAAGCCGATCACCGTCCCCTCATGCAAAGGAACCGGAATCGTGGTGTTGGCCAATGCCACCGATCCGGCAACGTACGCCAGCGAGATCCAGAACTACCTCGACGCGTTCCCCGGCTCGAAATACCTACGCACAGACCAGTCCTGCCCGTCACTGCGTCAAGTCTCCGATTCGGGGACGGCGATCTACACGGTGTATCGCGAATCCGGGAACACCGAGTCGAAGATCTGCAAGGACGTTCGCGCAGCAGGTGGCGACGCTTACGGCAAGTGGCTCGATACCACTACCGACCCGTCGACGCGGATGACTTGCTGAGGGCGTAAGTGGCTCAGCCCCAGCTGGCCTGCGCGCCCAGGCTCGCTTTGTCCACCCGTTCGAGCCGACTCTCCGTGTACGACGCGATCTGATCCACCACTACCCGGACCCGAGCACCGTCGTCCGCGGCGCGTTCCCACGCGGGCAGCAGGATCGGATCGAGCCCGGCCGGCGCAGTTGCCAGCAGCCATTCCGCGACGCGATGAACACGATCACGCTGCCGATCCTGACGCGCTTTGTGTCCGGCGTCGGACATCACGTAGTACAGCGCCACGGTCTTGAGCAACGCCACCTCGGATGCGACGGCCTCGGGTATGTCGAGGTCGGCTTGATAGCGCGAGAGGGGTCGGTCACCGTGTGTCAGCCGGGTGCTGGCGATCGCCGCGGTGGCGAAGCGACCCACCAATTCACTCGTGAGATTCTTCAACGCGACGGAACTTCCGAGTGTTCCGTCGAAACTTCCGACCCCGCGTACGACGGGGAGTTCGGACAACCGTTGAGCGGCGTCGATCAGATCGTCGACTACCAACCCCCGAAACTCGGAGGCCCCCAGTTCTGCCAGTGCGCGCTGCTCGGACGGATCAGCAAGCGAGCGAAGGTCGATACGGCCTGCGATCACCCCGTCCTCCACGTCGTGCACGGAGTACGCGATGTCGTCGGCCCAGTCCATGACCTGAGCTTCCAGGCATTGCCGACGCTCGGGCGCTCCCTCGCGAACCCAGGCGAGCACCTCTGCGTCGTCGTCGTATGCCCCGAACTTCGCGCCGGGCTCAGGGCGGGTCCAGGGATACTTGATGGCTGCGTCGAGTGACGCCCTGGTGAGATTGAGGCCTGCGCTCAGACCGTCGGGGCGCAGGATCTTGGGTTCGAGGCTGGTCAAGATCCGCAGATTCTGCGCATTGCCCTCGAAACCGCCGCAGTCCTTGGCGACTTCGTCGAGGGCCTTCTCGCCGTTGTGACCGTACGGTGGGTGCCCGATGTCGTGCGCGAGACCGGCGAGGTCCACCAGGTCCGGATCGCAACCGAGTCCGTCGGCGATCCCTCGCCCGATCTGTGCGACCTCCATCGAGTGCGTCAACCGCGTGCGAGGTGTGTCACCGTCGCGCGGGCCGACAACCTGGGTCTTGTCGGCCAAGCGCCGCAAAGCCGCGGAGTGTTGGACACGCGCCCGATCTCGCGAGAAGTCCGAACGATGCTGCGCCGCTGCGATCTGCGAACCCGGCAACCCCGCTCGCTTCGGCGCCTCGACGACACGACGTTCGAGGTCGTGTTCGGAGTAGGTGCCGCCTCCGTAGGTGGTGTGAGCTGTCATGGTCTCTATTGCCCTGCCGTGTAGGGGAAGTCTGCCGAGAAGTGCGTGAGCTGATACCAGAGCAGCGCGCCGGTTTCGCGAGCGATTCCGTGCAACTGGGATTCGCGGGTGAAGACAGCCGGGCCCTGACGAGTAGGTGCGGTCCACGCCTGGAGTCCTGTGTCGCGGGCCATCGTCCGCGTTCGCAAGGAGTGCCACGGGTCACTGACCAGGACAGCGGAATTGATTCCCTGCGAGGACATCTCGGCGCTCACCGCGTCGATACTGAGCAGTGTGTCCGAACCGGTCTCCACCGCGGTGATCGCACTCGAAGGAATTCCGCGATCGGTCAGATACATCTTTCCCGACGCCGCTTCGGTGTACTCGTCACCTTCTTGTTTGCCGCCGACAGTGATGATCTGCGGCGCCACTCCGCGCTTGTACAGCTTGTACGCCTGCTCGAGTCGGGCCTCGAAGACGGACGACGGAGTGCCGGAATACTGAGCCGCGCCCAGAACGACTATCGCGTCGGCCGGCCGCGTGTCGTCGATGCGCGCCACCTGCCACACCCGGAACGCAGTACCCCCGACCAGAACCACGGCCATCAACACGGCACCGGCGATCAGTCGGCGCGTCCAGCGAGCCAATCCTGCCCCGAAGCCGCCCGCCCGCGAGGGTGATGGGTCGTGGGGGCGGTTACCGAAAGCAGGTTTCACTCCCGCAATTCTGCCAGTTCGCAGCGATCACCTCCGATGCCGACGCGCCACAACGGATAGATTTGCGTCATGGCCCTCGCACCACACTTCGCGCAGTTGTCCTCGGTAGAGCAGAGTCGGACAACCACCCGACCCGTTCGGCGTCGGGGAAGCGCCGCCGCCGTCGCTGCGATTTTCGCTCTGCTGGCGCTCGTCTTCAGTCCTGCGCTCGCCTCGGCGGACGCCCCGATGGTGTTGCCGAATCACATCACCGACACCTCCGGGGTCCTCGATTCCGGGCAACGCAGCGACATACAAGCCGCGATCGATCAACTCGGCGAGGACCACCAGATCGATCTGTGGGTCGCGTTCGTCCCCGATTTCAACAACCTGGGTGGCCAGGCGTGGGCACAGCAGACAGCCACGAAGTCGACGCTGAGTACCAAGTCCGTCCTGCTTGCAGTTGCCACGGCAGAGCGTGCTTACTACCTCGACGTCCCGGCCGAGCTGCGCAACATCACGGATTCCGACATCGAATCGATCAATACCGACGCGGTGGAACCGGCTCTCGCCGAGGATGATTGGACCGGCGCGGCGATTGCCGCGGCCGGCGCACTCGGCGACGCGAACAACACGAGCGGCGGAATGGGAGTCGGAACACTCCTCATCGCGGGCGGCGCTGTGGTGGTCGGGACGGGCGGCGTGGTCCTGTACTCACGCAAGCGCAAGAACGACAAGAACAAGGCAAGCGTCGAAGCCGCGAAGAACATCTCCCCCGACGACATCGCCAGCCTCAACGCACTCCCGCTGCCGACGCTCGACGAACGCGCGAAGGAGATCCTCGTCGAGACGGACAACGCGATCGCCGGCAGCCAGGAGGAACTCGATCTGGCCCGCAGCGAGTTCGGAGATTCCGCCGTCGCACCCTTCTCGGCAGCATTCGACAAGGCCAAGGCCACCCTCGCCGAAGCCTTCGCGATCAGGCAGCGACTCGACGACGCCATCCCGGAAACTCCCGATCAACGCCGACAGATGCTGATCGACATCATTTCCTCGTGCGGTCGAGCCGACCAAGAACTCGAAGCTCGCGTCGAGGAGTTCGACGGGCTTCGCGACCTTCTCATCAACGCCCCCGCACGTCTCGATGCGTTGACGCAGAGTGTTGTTTCTCTCAGCGTGCGCTTGCCCGAATCCGAGGCGATTCTGACCAAATTAAAGGATCAATTCCCCGCGCCGACGCTGGCATCGGTCGTGAACAACGTCACGATGGCGAGTGAGCGCCTGACGCTCGCCGAGAAGTCGATCGAGGAAGGACGAGACGCGACGGCACTGCCGGCAGGTAAGCAAGGCGCTGCCGTCACTGCGATTCGCACGGCCGAAGCCGCCCTCGATCAGGCACGCAAGCTACTCGACGGCGTCGATCACGCCGCCGACGACATCCGAAACGCCATCGCGACACTTCCGTCCGCGATGGACGACGTCCAGCAGGGCATCACCGCTGCGGACGCTTACCTGGCGCAAGGCGGGCAGAAGTTGGCGGACGCGAAGGCCGCAGCCCAGGCAGCGTTGGCGAATGCTCAGACGTCGAAGGACAGCGATCCGCTGACAGCCTTCAACCAGATCGTCGCAGCCGACGCCCAACTCGACGCGCTTCTTGCCGACGCTCAGGAGCAGAAGCAGCAGCTCGAACGTGCACAGCAGCGCCTCGCCCAGGACATTCTGGCCGCACAGGCTCAGGTGACCGCTGCAGGCGACTTCCTCGGAACCAGGCGCGGCGCGATCGGGGCGGAGGCGCGCACTCGCTACGCCGAGGCTCAGCGGCACCTGCAGGCGGCCCAGCAATTGCAGACCTCGGATCCGTCGAAGGCACTGCAACACGCCCAGGCCGCGACCACCTTGGCGACGCACTCACTTCGCGCCGCGCAGAACGACGTCAACACCTGGGAAGCAAACCAACGACCCCGCGGTGGCGGCGGCGATGCGACGGGAGCGATCCTCGGCGGCATCCTGATCAACAGCATTCTGCGAGGTGGCGGCGGGCCCCGCTCGTACGGCGGACCGAGCAGCAGCGGACGCTCCGGTCGCGGTGGCGGCGGCGGTGGTTTCGGCGGCGGGGGCGGCGGCCGAACCAGTCGAGGCGGCGGCGGCCGGTTCTGACGGATCCCGTCGAGGTAGTAAAATCCCTACTTTGTTCACGACCGCACTCGTCGTACGCTTCATCCGGCAAGTCGGGATCACAGATCATACGAAGGTGTTATGGAAAGCGTCGCCCCGCAGATAACCGTCGTTGTACCCACATACAACGAGCGTGAGAACCTGCCAAAGCTCGTCGATCGCCTCGCCGCGTTGAAGATCCCGAACCTGCACGTCCTCGTGGTGGATGACAACTCCCCCGACGGAACGGGCGAGGTTGCGGACAAGTTGGGTATCGATGGTCCCATCCCGGTCGGAGTGCTTCACCGCACGGTCAAGGACGGTCTCGGCCGTGCTTACGTCGCGGGCATGAGCCGGGCTCTGGCGGAGAACGCAGACATCGTCATTCAGATGGACGCAGATCTCTCGCACCCGTCCGAAGCGATCCCCGCCATGATCGAGATCCTCACCACTACCGATGCGGCAGTCGTTCTCGGCTCCCGCTACGTCGAAGGCGGCGCAGTCGCCGGCGACTGGCCGTGGCACCGCAAGGCCTTGTCCGCCTGGGCGAACTTCTACGTCAACGCCATTCTGCGACTGCACGTCAAGGATGCGACCGCCGGCTTCAAGGCGTGGCATGCAAAGACCTTGCGCGACATCGACGTCGAATCGGTGCAGAGCAACGGCTACGCGTTCCAGGTCGAGATGAACTACCGAGTTGTTCAGCGCGGCATGAAGATCGCCGAAACGCCCATCCGCTTCGAGGAGCGCACCGAAGGCGTCTCCAAGATGAGTCTCTCGGTTCAGTTGGAGTCTGCTCTGGTGCCGTGGAAGCTCAAGTTCGGCAAGAAGTCCCTGTGACCTCGGCGGCCGATCGAAAGTAGTCGGCCGTCTGCGTGTCCGACGGGTAGAACGATTCGATCGCAATCTCTGCGAGCGTGACGTCGCGCGGCGTACCGAACACGGTGGTGGTGCTGAACATCGCCAGTTCGGTATCGCCGACGCGTACACGCAACGGAACCAGCAGGGAATTCGCGCGGTCGTCGTGCCAGTCTCCGCCGCTCGGATAGGCGCGCAGCTCGTCGAGCAACGACGACAGCTGCACATCCGCACTGACCTCCACTTCCCGAGCCAGCCTTGTGAGCAGGTGGGCCCGCCACTGCGCGAGGTTCACGATCCGCGGCGCCATGCCCTCGGGATGCAAGCTCAGACGCAATACGTTCACCGGTGGTTCCAGGAGGAAATCAGCGGCGCCCGCGGTCAAAATTCCCACGGCCTGGTTCCCGGCGACCATCTCCCACTGCTGATCGACCACCACGGCCGGATACGGGTCATGCGCGTCGATGATGCGATCGATGGCCTCACTCACCGCTGACATCGGCGCTTCTGCCAACGACTTCTGCGAGTACTCCGGCGCGTGGCCACTTGCCAGCAGAAGCGTGTTCTGTTGTCGTAGAGGAACATCCAGACATTCGGACAGGTGAAGAATCATGTCCCGGCTCGGCTTGGAGCGGCCGGTTTCGATGAAGCTCAGATGCCTGGTCGACACTCCTGCCGCCGCCGAGAGTCCCAACTGAGTGAGCCTTCGCCGCTCCCGCCACCGCTTGAGTTCGGAGCCCACGTCCATCGTCTCGAAGGTCATTCTTTCAAGTTAGCGACCCGAGGTAGCCGAGGCCATGACCTCAGAGGTAATCGACCCGACGCAGTTTCGGAGGAACAGTGGTCTCAGCCGGCGAGGCCGCCGGACATTCACCACCGGAAACTGATCAAGGGAGCGACCATGAGCGACTTCGACGCAATCGCCGACGCCTACATCGACATGTGGAACGAAACCGATACCACCGCCCGTAAAGCACGGGTCGAGCAATTGTTCGCACCCGGCGGTCGCTACACCGATCCGCTCGCGGACGTCACCGGACACGTTCAGATCGACGCGATGATCAACGCTGTGCAGCAACAATTTCCGGGCATGCACTTCACCCTCGTCGGACCTGTGGACGCGCATCACCGACAGGCCCGATTCGGTTGGGCTCTCGGCCCGTCGGGGGCCGAGTCACTGATCGACGGATTCGACGTACTCGAACGCGACGACGACGGCCGGGTGACGCTTGTCCTCGGGTTTCTCGACAAGGTGCCTTCGGCCTGAATCGGGACTACCACCGACAGCGTTCGTCACGAAGGTTGTCGGTGGTTCGTGGCATCATCGGTGCCGATGAACGCCGACGGATTTACCTGGTCCACACCGATTCCCGAGTCCGAGGGTGCTGAGTACGACGCTCACACGTTGACCGTCAACGGCCTTGCCTCCGTCTATCGAACCGCCAAGACGACGCCGACCAAGCTCGGTCAGTTCGTCACGCTGTGGCGCCGTTCCGAGGCCGGGCCCATCCGCCCATTCGACACCAGCGACGGCGTCGCGCTGTTTGTGGTGAAGGTATACGACGAAGAGCATTCGGGGCACTTCGTCTTTCCCGTCGAAACCCTCGTCGAACACGAGATCGTCTCGACGAACTTCTCCGGCGGTAAGCGCGCTGTCCGGGTCTATGCGCCCTGGGTTACGCCGACCAGCGCGCAAGCAGTCAGAACTCAGCGCTGGCAGATCCGGCATTTCGGCGAGTTCCCTGATGTACTCAGCTCGACTGTGTTCAGCTCAACTGCGTTCAGCTCAACTGATACGTCGCGATGATGACGCCTGTTGTCGTAGGGACGCTGTCGGTGAGGGTGAACTGAGCGAGCGCAGCTCCGTCGGGGAACAATCTGCGCCCGGTTCCGAGAACCAGCGGATGTATCAGCAGAGTGTAGGTGTCGACGAGACGTCGCGCGGCCAAGGACGTGATCAAGTCGCCGCTGCCCAGAATCACCAGATCCGGGCCCTCACTTTCCTTGAGCGTGGCGACCGCGTCGGCGGCATCGCCTTTCAACACAGTCGAGTTCTTCCACGGCAGCGGTTCACCCAAAGTCCTTGACGCTACGTATTTCTGCGTGTTGTCGAGCACCTCGGTAAACGGATTGTCGGTCTGAAACGGCCAGTACGAGGCGAAGTTTTCATAGGTTCTGCGTCCGAACAGCAACTCCGATTTCTTCGCCATCCCCTCCCCCATCTTCTGCGCCATGACGGAATCGTTGAAGGGTGCTGCCCACCCACCGTGCTCGAATCCGCCACGACGGTCCTCGTCCGGCCCACCAGGTGCCTGCATGACACCGTCGAGAGTCACGCTGTTGGTCACGCTGAGTTTTCTCATAACTTCGATCCTGCGCCTGAAGGACCATCGGGGAAAGAGAAAACGGGCGGTCCTTCTCGATTGAGAAGGACCGCCCGTCAGCTTAGAACGAGAATCAGGAGCCGATCAGCCGTGCGGCCAGGTAGCTTTCCACCTGATCGAGGGCGACGCGTTCCTGCGCCATGGAGTCACGCTCACGCACCGTCACAGCCTGGTCTTCGAGAGTGTCGAAGTCGACCGTGATGCAGAACGGTGTGCCGATCTCGTCCTGGCGACGGTAACGACGACCGATGGCGCCGGCGTCGTCGAACTCGACGTTCCAATTCTGACGCAGCTGCGCTGCAAGATCTTTGGCCTTCGGCGTCAGGTCCGCGTTACGCGAGAGCGGCAGAACGGCAGCCTTGACGGGAGCGAGTCGACGATCCAGGCGGAGCACTGTGCGCTTGTCGACGCCGCCCTTGGAGTTGGGCGCCTCGTCCTCGGTGTAGGCGTCGACCAGGAAGGCCATCAGCGAACGCGTGAGACCGGCCGCCGGCTCGATGACGTACGGCGTGTACCGCTCGCCCGTCGTCTGGTCGTAGTAGTTCAGCTCGGTGCCCGAGTGCTTGGAGTGCGTCGAGAGATCGAAGTCGGTACGGTTCGCGATACCTTCGAGCTCGCCCCATTCGCTGCCCTGGAAGTGGAAGCGGTACTCGATGTCGGTCGTGCCCTTCGAGTAGTGCGAAAGCTTTTCCGGCGCATGCTCGTACAGACGCAGGTTGTCCTTGTTGATACCGAGGCCGGTGTACCAGTCAAGGCGGTAGTCGATCCAGTACTGATGCCACTGCTCGTCCTCGCCCGGCTTGACGAAGAATTCCATCTCCATCTGCTCGAACTCACGGGTGCGGAAGATGAAGTTGCCGGGGGTGATCTCGTTGCGGAAGCTCTTGCCGATCTGGCCGATGCCGAACGGCGGCTTCTTACGCGAGGTGGTCAGCACGTTGGCGAAGTTCACGAAGATGCCCTGTGCGGTCTCGGGGCGAAGGTAGTGCATGCCCTCTTCGCTCTCGACGGGGCCGAGGTACGTCTTGAGCATCATGTTGAAGTCGCGCGGCTCGGTCCACTGGCCGACGGTGCCGCAATCGGGGCAACCGATGACATCCATCGAGACGTCGTCCGGGTTGTCGAGCTTCTTCTTCTCCGCGTACGCCTCCTGCAGGTGATCCTGACGGTGACGCTTGTGACAGTTGAGGCACTCGACGAGCGGGTCGTTGAAGACACCGACGTGACCGGACGCGACCCACACCTCGCGGGGCAGAATCACCGACGAGTCGAGGCCGACGACGTCCTCGCGGCTGGTGACCATGTTGCGCCACCACTGGCGCTTGATGTTCTCCTTGAGCTCGACACCCAATGGGCCGTAGTCCCATGCGGACTTGGTACCGCCGTAGATCTCACCGCACGGGTAGACCAGGCCTCGCCGCTTGGCGAGATTGACAACGGCTTCGATCTTGGACTTGGGTGCCACTCGATTGCTCTCCATCTGGGTAATAGATGCATGATTTTCGTGCGCTTTTCGCACCATCAGCCTATCTGGCGGCTGCCACGCACTTCCGTCCAAGGTTGACATGCATACTTGTGCATATCAAAATGAAAGTGATTTGCAATAATGTGGTGAGATGGCTATGCCCGGACATCATGATCTACCCCTCGAAGGAGCCTCGCTGTGAGCATTGCGGATACCGGCGATCTCCACAAAAGCCATGATCATTCCGACCTCGGACACACGCACGACCCGTTCGAAGCCGCACCGCCCGCGCCCGTGCCGCCCAAGGAAACCCTGGCGGCCGCCGGCGAAATTCTGCGGGCGCTCGCTGCACCCGTTCGGATCGCGATCGTGCTTCAGTTGCACGAGTCGGAGCGTTGCGTTCACGAACTCGTCGGAGCTCTCGGTGTCACTCAGCCACTCATCAGCCAGCATCTGCGCGTACTCAAAGCAGCGGGCGTCGTCCGCGGCGAGCGCAACGGACGAGAAGTTCTCTATCGACTCGTCGACGATCACCTTGCACACATCGTCGTCGACGCTGTCGCCCACGCCGAAGAAGGATGAGATTCCACCGCATGAACACCCCGGGCAGTACGACCTCGAAACGTGGACCGGCCACAGTCGGCGTTCGTTCCACGAAACAGCGCAGCGCCATCTCCGCCCTGCTCGACGACATCGACGAATTCAAGTCGGCACAGGAATTGCACGACGAACTGCGCAAGCGAGGTGAAGGCATCGGCCTGACCACCGTCTACCGCACGCTGCAGGCACTCTCCGACGCCGGAACCATCGACGTCCTACGCACCGACACAGGTGAGTCCGTCTACCGACGCTGCTCCTCCGGGCACCACCATCACCTGGTGTGCCGCAACTGCGGATTCACCGTCGAGGTCGAGGGCCCGACGGTCGAGCAGTGGTCACAGACCATCGCCGAGGACAACGGTTTCACCGAAGTGAGTCACACCGTCGAGATCTTCGGCACCTGCCGCGACTGCGCCGCCGCCTGAGAGCGTCAGGGAATCAAACCCTGCCGGGCGGTATCGGCACCGGTGAGCGCCAGTAGCAACATCGTGGTCAGTGCCTCGTCGTCCAGTCCGGCGGCAGGGAACGTGTAACGCAGGATGACGTCCGCCAGACTGCCGTGGCCGAACACCGCGATGGAGCCGAATTGGATGGTGCGATTTCGCTCGGCCACCTTGCGATGCAGTGCCGCGCTGACCGGTCGGTCCCATGCGAGAACGCACGTCATGGACAGCACGTCCAGACCCTCGGACAGATTCATCGCCTGGATGGAACACAGCGCGCCGGAGTACTGGAAACCCAGTGATCCGTCGGCAGCCACATCGACCGTCACGAAATGCGCCAGCGAGGCGGCCGCGCGTTCTTGTAGGCGGGCTGCTTCGTCGGTGGTGTCGGTCATGTTCTCCCCTGTCATTTGACGCCACCGAATCTACGGTCACGTGAGGCGTACTCGACGCAGGCGGCCCAAAGGTCGCGGCGGTCGAAATCGGGAAACAGCTTCTCCTGGTACACCATTTCGGCGTAGGCGGATTGCCAGATCAAGAAATTGGACGTCCGCTGTTCCCCCGACGGACGCAGGAAGAGATCGACGTCGGGCATGTCGGGTTCGTCGAGGTACTTGGCAACCGTCGCCTCGGTGATCTTGTCCGGATTGATCTCACCGGCCGCGACACGCTTCGCGATTTCCTTTACCGCATCGGCAATTTCGGCCCGGCCGCCGTAGTTCACACACATGGTCAAGTTCATGACGGTGTTGTTCTTGGTCAGTTCTTCGGCGATCTCGAGTTCCTTGATCACGCTGGCCCACAGGCGTGGCTTACGACCGGCCCAGCGAACACGCACACCCATTTCGTTCATCTCGTCGCGTCGACGGCGGATGACATCACGGTTGAAGCCCATCAGGAATCGAACCTCGTCGGGACTGCGCTTCCAGTTCTCGGTGGAGAAGGCGTAAGCGGAGAGCCACTCGACACCCATCTCGATGCACCCGCAGACGGTGTCCATCAGGACAGCTTCGCCGCGTTCGTGCCCGGCGGTTCGGGGCAGACCGCGCTCCTGCGCCCATCGTCCGTTGCCGTCCATCACCAAAGCGACGTGGCGCGGGATCAGTTCGGTCTGCAGGATCGGCGGGGTCGCCCCGGACGGATGTGGGTCCGGTGGTCGGATCACCCGGTCAGCAGCAGAATCAAGCGGAGTTCGCGGTTCGCGTCGTCGAATCACGTGTTCCATCCTGCCTCACGGGCAAGTCGACCTCGACGGCTGCATGCGGCCTCGAACGCTCGATCAGCGGCAACGTCCGCAATTGGCGCTCGAGATGCCACTGCAGGTGTGCCGCGACCAGTCCGCTGGCTTGCGTCCGCAGCGTCGCGGGCGCCGAATCGGTACCCTCCCACTCCCCTCGGAGCAGAGCTTCCATCAAGTCGAGCACTCCGGGCGACGGCGTCGCAGCACCCGCCGGGCGGCAATAGGTACACACGGCTCCGCCTGCGGCGACATGAAAGGCCCGGTGCGGTCCAGGAGCACTGCAGCGGGCGCACTCTTCGAGGGCAGGCGCCCAACCCGCATAGCCCATGGCTCTCAACAAGAACGCGTCGAGCACGAACTCGACCGGTCGTGCCTGCTCGGCGATCGCACGCAGTGCTCCCACCGTCAATCGCTGAAGCTGCGGGGCCGGCGCGCGTTCCTCGCCGGCCAACCGCTCGGCAGTTTCGAGTACGGCGCAGGCCGTGGTGTACCGGCTGTAGTCGTCGACGATGTCGGTGGCGAATGCGTCGACCGTCTGCACCTGAGTGATGATGTCGAGATTCTTGCCCGGAAGTAGTTGCACGTCGATGTGAGCAAACGGTTCGAGTCTGGCACCGAATTTGGAGGTGGTTCGGCGGACACCTTTGGCCACGGCACGTACCAACCCGAACTGACGGGTGAGCAACGTGACGATGTGGTCGGCTTCGCCCAGTTTGTGCAGGCGCAGCACCACCGCCGTGTCTCGATACAACCTCACTCGACCAGTGTCCCACGTTGTACCGACGACCGATCCCGATGCCGCGCCCGATGACAAGTCGGAAACACGGCAGGTCCGTCGGGATAGACTGGCGCGATGCCGAGCGACGCAATTGTGCAACCTGTCACTGCAGAGTTGACCGGTCGCGAAGCGCGGTGGGAGCGACACAACTCCGAGCGTCAGAAACGGATACTCACCTCGGCGGTCGAACTGATCGAAGAGCGTGCGGCAGGTGCCGAGGTGTCCGTCCAGCAGATCGCCGATCGTGCCGGCCTCGCCAAGTCGGTGGTGTACCGCCAATTCAGCGGCCGAGACGACCTCGATCGACGAGTGCGAGCGTTTGTGCTCGGCCAATTTGCGGCGGCCCTGGATGCTTCGATGAGCATTTCGGTAGGCACTCTCGACCAGATCCTGACCCGAACCATCAGCGCCGTCGCCGAGTGGATCACCGAGCATCCGCGGATTCACGAGTTCATGGGTACCGGCCCCACCGACTACGACGACGAGAGCATCGACGCGATCAGCAGTCTGAAGGCCACAATCGCCGACTCCGCCCGCACCACTATCACCGAAGTCGGTCGATCCGTGGGGATCGACTCCTCACCCTTCGATTCACTACCGTTCGCAGTGGTGACAATGGTCGAGGGCACGCTCACCCACTGGGTCCGAAGCACCGATCCGAAACCGAGCCGCGAAGAGATCGTCGCCGACCTCGCGAAATACACCTGGTACATGTTCGACGGCGTTGCCCGCTCGAGCGGACTACAGATCGATCCCCATGTCGAATTGTCCACGCTCATAGCCGAGCTGGTGTCCTCCGACGGAGGAACTTCGCGGCCGGACTAGATCCGGGTCTTGTCGGAACGCTTCGGCTCGCCGCGGTAGCGGGCGTAGTCGCCGTCGATGCGCAGCTTTCGCCACGCAAGCTTCGACACCGGATTCATCAATCCGAGTTCGTCTGCCAGGGCTCGCATTTCGCCGAAGTAGTTACCCAGGATGCGGCGTGAATGCGGGCTCCCCCAGAAGGCGCTCTTCATCACCTCGTCCGGGATTCCGAATTCTTCGGCGAATTCCTTTGGCGGTGACATGATTTCACCCGCAAGCCAACGCATCGCGCCGGGGAAGGCGACCGATGTGATGGCTCGACTCGTACGACTGAGTCTGGGGACGTGATTGCGCAGGAACTCGTGAGCAAACGAGATGTGTCTCGCTTCTTCGGCGATGTGGATCTCCATGGTGCGGAGCATCGCCGGCGGCGTGTCCTTACCCTCACGGATGAGATCCTTCTGGAAGTGGTCGATCGGTTCTTCACCAGCCAGAATGCCGATGAAGAAGATGACCGGGAACTTTGCTCCCAGCACTCCGATGATCGGCGACAGTCGCCGGAACATCGGACGCATACCCGGCACGTCGATGTCCATGCGATTGACGAGTTCCTGGAACATCTGGATGTGATTGCACTCTTCGGTCATCTCGTGCAGGCAGTACCGGAACTCAGGCGACTGGTTGGGTAGCGCCATGATGTATTGCAGCATTCCCCGGATCAAGATGCTCTCGAAGGCCGAACCCACCTTGGTCACGTTCGCCTGACGCCACATTCCCATGGCGATTCGACGCTCCAACGACTGATCCTGGTACCACTGCGTCGCCCCGAGGGGGTCCGACACGGACGAGAGCACCCATCTCGGATCATGCGGATCGATCGCGAACTCTGGTGAATCCCAGTCGATGTCGAGATAGGGATCGAAACTGCGGGCAACTGAGCCCTCGGACAAAGTCTGCAGTACCTGGTGGTACGGCTTTTCCACTTCGATCGACGCTGACCGAGCCATCGGTGTCTCCTCACGGCCAGTCCGTCGATTGCAGTCGACGGACTTGAATGAGGTCAAACATAATGGGACACCGCGTCCCACGCAACCCCCTCGGGGGCCTATTTCAGGCCCGACGCAGCGGGATGATCTCGCGAACCTTCTCGTCCCGGAGATACAGTCCCGCCCACATGACGATTCCGGTGTAGACGGCAAACAGGGTCGTGCTCAGCAGAGGCTGTTCAGCTCGAAGGTTGGTCAACACCGCTCCCCCCAGGTAACCGGTGAGCAGAATCGCGCCGAGTATCGACGTTCGCGGAATCACGTACAGCGCAAGGCAGATCAGTTGCACCACCCCAGCCGTCAATGCCAGCGAGTCCGGCAACCCAAGTTCAGCCGACGCATCCTTGACTGTCTGAAGGTTGAGAATGTGGATGATGCCGTCGAAGAGCATGAAAACGACGAACAGCCCACTCAGGACGTATCCGAGCTTGCGAGCCGTGGCCGAAGGTGTCGTCGTCGTGGCGTTACCGGAAACAGTTTCGTTGTGGACGGGCTGGGTGGTCATCGGAATCTCCTGGGGCGAAGGCGAGCGGCCGGTTGCCACTTCGCTTGCAATTACGACTCCCGCGCGATCGAAAACTCATCGCGCCGGCCGTTACAACGCACCCGGCGTTCAGGACGATTCACCTCACGTGGTCTGATGGACGGTGACACGGGGTGCCGAAAAAGTCGGCTGAGATCAGACCCGATGAACCTGACCAGTTAGCACTGGCGGAGGGATGTCGACGTGACCGAACAGCAATTTCAGCGCGCATTGAACCTCGACGAGCAGATCGTTCTGATCACCGGTGGCGCCCGCGGGCTAGGCGCCGCACTGAGCCGAGCATTCTCCCGCTCGGGCGCCCGCGTAATCGTGAACTACAACAAGAGCCGCGATGCCGCCGAGGCCCTGGTCGCCGAACTGGGTGAGGATCGCACCTTCGCAGTCCAGGCGGACGTGACGGACCGCAGTTCCGTCGACCAGTTGTTCTCCGCTGCACGCGAGAGATTCGACGCACCGATCTCGACCGTGGTCGACAATGCACTGGTCGACTTCTCGTTCAACGGCGATGCACGGCCGAACGCGGACACGATCACCTGGGCCGACTTCGAGTCTCAACTACGCGGAGCTGTTGCCGGAACACTCAATACCACCCAGGCAGCGCTACCAGGCATGCGCGAACTCGGCTTCGGCCGAATCATCACTGTCGGAACCAATCTGGTCCAGAATCCGGTAGTTCCGTACCACGACTACACCGCTGCCAAGGCCGCACTGTTGGCACTGACACGGACGCTGTCCGCCGACCTCGGTCCGGACGGGATCACAGTCAACATGGTCTCCGGCGGCTTGCTCCGCACCACCGATGCGAGTGCCGCGACACCGGAAGCCGTGTTCGACATGATCGCGGCAAGCACTCCCCTGCGCCGAGTCACGACGCCGGACGAATTTGCCGACGCTGCACTCTTTTTCGCCTCACCATGGTCACGGGCCGTGACCGGCCAGAACCTGGTTGTCGACGGCGGACTCGTCAAGAACTGATGGGCGCACAGCTGCGGATAGGTGCGTTCCTGCTCGGTTGCGGACATCACAGTGCGGCATGGCGTCATCGCGACTCACCGGTCGAAAGTCTCGGCGACATCACGTATTACGAGTCGCTCGCCCAGATCGCCGAACGCGGCAAGCTGGACGCCGTCTTCTTCGCTGACGGTCACAGTGTTCGCGAACCCGAGTCGGGTGCGTCGTGGTTTCTCGAGCCGATCACCGCATTGACTGCCATGGCACGAGCGACAGCGGACATCGGCCTGGTGACCACCATTTCCACCACTTTCTACACGCCGTTTCACGCGGCGCGACTGTTGGCCTCGCTCGACCACATCAGCGGCGGACGGGCCGGCTGGAACGTCGTGACCTCGATGTTCGACCAGGAGGCGCGCAACCACGGACTCGAGGCGATGCCCGATCACGCATCCCGATACGAACGAGCCGACGAATTTGTCGAAGTGGCCCTCGCATTGTGGGATTCATGGTCGGAAGACGCGCTGATTCTCGACCGGTCGGGGCGTTTTGCCGACGCAAACAGGATTTCTCGAATCGATCACGACGGCAAACATTTTCGGGTGGACGGGCCGTTGACGGTTCCGCGCTCCCCGCAAGGCCGGCCGGTGTTGTTCCAGGCCGGGGCCTCCGAGCAGGGCCGCGATCTGGCGGCGCGTCGCGCCGAGGCAATCTATTCGGTTGCCTACGACTTACCCAGCGCACAGGCCTACTACGCGGACGTGAAATCGAGAATCGAGCGAGCCGGCCGGGATTCGAACTCTGTCGCCGTGATGCCGGGACTGGTCACCTACGTCGGCAGCACCGTCGCCGAGGCCAGGGCGAAGAAGGCCGAACTCGATCTCCTGCTGCCCACCGAACAGTCGATACGCCAACTCTCGTTGTTCACCGGACAGGATTGCGAGAACTGGGATCTCGACGGGCCCGTGCCCCCGTTGCCTCCACTCGAAGCGTTCACAGGGCCGCAGGGACGCTACGCCACTATTTTGCGGATCGTCGAGAAGGACGCACCGACTGTGCGGGAGCTCCTCGGGACGCTCGCTGCGGGTGGTGGTCACGCAACGATGATCGGAACACCGGAGTCGATTGCCGACGAGATGGGATCCTGGTTGAACGGCCGCGGTGCCGACGGTTTCAATCTGATGCCGCCGACCTATCCGCAGGGTCTGGAAGATTTTGTCGATCACGTGATTCCGGTGCTGCAGGCGCGTGGGTTGTTCCGTCGCGAATACGAGGGAGCGACTCTGCGAGAAAACCTCACCTAGTCCGGCAGTAGCGGCACCGACAGGTCCGGATCGCGTCCCAGGAGCACTCCCCTCGTGAGGGCCGCGGAGCCGAACTTCTTCCGGACACTGTCCATTGCCGAGTCGAGGGCGGCAGTGTCCGGACCCGCGAATCCTGGACCGTCGAAGGGCAATTCGAGTTGTTCGGCGCCGTCCCGATCCAGGTTGGAGACAGCGACACCGATCAACGTGATGCCCTTGTCCGCGATCATCGGTATCGCTTCGTCCAGCAGCACCATCGAGGCGCTCAGCAATTCCGCTGTGTCGGCGGTGGACCGGCGCAGCGTGTGAGATCGAGTTGCCCGCGTGAAATCCGCGAAGCGGAGCCGGAGCGTGACCGTGCGCCCCGTCCGCTGCGCCGAACGCATGCGTCGACTGACACGGTCGACAAGGGACATCAACGACGCATCGAGTTCTGCGCGGGGATGGGATCCGCGACCCAGCGCATGCTGAGCACCCATCGAACTGCGGCCACGATAGGCGCGGACGGGGCGCGGATCTCGATTGTGTGAGAGTGCGTAGAGATGGCGACCGGCGCCGCCCCCGAGAATCGAGACGATCGAGGATTCGTCGTGCCGAGCGATGTCACCCACCGTCACGATGTCGAAGTTTCGCAGCTTCTGGGCCGTGATCTTGCCGACGCCCCACAGCTTCTCGACCGGCAAGGGATGCAGGAACTCGGTCTCGCCCTCCGGCGGCACTCGCAGCAATCCGTCGGGTTTCGCGAATGCACTGGCGACCTTGGCCAGGAACTTGGTGCGTGCGATTCCGACCGTGATCGGTAGTCCGACCTGCTCGGCCACATCGCGTCTGAGGTTGGCTCCGATCTGCAGCGGGTTTCCCACGATCTTGGCGAGCCCGCCGACCTCGAGAAAGGCCTCGTCTATGGAGATTCCTTCGACCAGCGGCGACGTGTCGTGAAAGACGTCGAACACGTCTTTGCTCGCCTGCGAGTACGCCGACATTCGCGGAGGGACGACTATCGCCTGAGGACACAGTGATCGGGCCTGACCACCGCTCATGGCTGTGCGAACCCCGAACGCCTTGGCCTCGTAGCTTGCCGCCAAGACCACCCCACCACCGACGATGACCGGCCTGCCGGCCAGAGTCGGGTCGTCGCGTTGCTCGACTGATGCGTAGAACGAATCGAGGTCCGCATGCAGGATTGTTGCGTCACCTGTGGACCGACTACCGCCAGAATGATTACCGCCGGAACGAGCACCGCCAGGGTGATTACCTGGCGTTTCTTGATCCAGCGGTTCATGCGACACGAACATATGTTCCCATGCGCCACCGACACAATGAAAGGCCGCAAATAGATTCCATGGAATTAATCACGAATCGGGCGTACGGTGAGAAAATGATTCCACGGAATGCATATCGGTTCGGAGTCTGCTCGTGACCAGATCAGCCCTGAGCAGGCACTTCGACAACCTCGTCCGCTTCGAAACCGAACTGTGGACGGCCGTCGACCAGCGACTCCGAATCGAGCACGACCTGCCACTGAGTCGATTCGAGCCGATGCAGATCATCGACAGGCTCGGCTCCTGTCGGGTCTTCGACATCGCCGAGGCCCTCGCGATCACCGTCGGTGGCACGAGCAAGCTGGTGGATCGAATCGAAGCGGCTGGACACTGCCGTCGAAAATCCAATCCCACCGACAAACGATCCTCACTCATCGAGTTGACTCCCGAGGGCAATGAGCTGTTGCGGCGGGCGAAGGCAACGTTCGACGGCGAATTGGAGCGCCGTCTCGGTTCCGTGCTGACGCCCGACGCTCTCGATCGATTCGGCGCCACACTGGCCACGCTGCGTGAAGCCAATCGAAACCTGACACCGACCACGAAGGAAAAAGCATGACCGACACAATGCGCGCAATCGTGCTCGACGCCCCCGGCCCGCCAGAAGCATTGACTATCAAAGTGATTCCGATACCCGTGCCGATTGCGGGCTGGGTACTGGTCCGGGTGAAGGCTTTCGGCCTCAATCGATCCGAACTTCACACCCGCCTCGGCCTCGCCGAAGGCGTGACATTCCCGAGGGTGCTGGGCATCGAGGCCGTCGGCGAAGTGGTGAACTGCCCCGGCGGGGAGCTCACCGAAGGCCGGCAAGTCGCCGCCATGATGGGTGGGATGGGGAGGACGTTCGACGGCGGTTATGCCGAGTACACGTGCGTTCCCGTCAGTCAGGTCGTTCCCTTCTCGAGCGAACTGGACTGGTCGACAGTGGGAGCTGTTCCCGAGATGCTGCAGACGTCCTACGGCTCGCTGACGGTAGGACTGGACGCGAAATCCGGTCAATCCCTGTTGATCCGGGGAGGAACCTCCTCGGTCGGCATGGCAACCGCAGTCCTGGCGAAGCAGTGGGGACTCACTGTCCTTGCGACCACCCGAGATGCGAACAAAGCGTCGTCGTTGACCGCGATCGGGGTTGACCACGTTATCGTCGACGACGGTGCTGTGGCCGGCCAGGTTCGAGACATCCTCCCGGGCGGTGTTGATCTGGCCCTCGAATTGGTCGGAACACCAACACTTCCCGACACGTTGCGCGCGACCCGCGTTCACGGCACCGTGTGTTTCACGGGAATGCTGTCCAACGAGTGGACAGTCAAAGACTTTTATCCGATCGACTACATTCCACGCGGAGTGCGATTGACCTCGTACGGTGGGGACGCGTCCGACCTGCCTGCCGGCGTACTGCAAGACTTCCTCTCCGCTGTGGCGTCAGGCGAGGCGGTGGTACCGATCGACGAGGTGTTCGCGTTCGAGGACATCGCGCGAGCACATGCCAAGATGGAAGCCGGTACGGCACGTGGCAAATTGGTAGTTGTGCTCTGACCTGGCTTCTCACACCACGAATCGATAACCCATTCCTGCCTCGGTGATCAGATGCTTGGGGTTCGCCGGGTCATCCTCGAGCTTCCGACGAAGTTGAGCCAGGTAGACACGTAGATAGTGGGTCTCGGTGTCGTACGCCGGTCCCCACACTTCCCGAAGCAACTCCTTCTGCCCGACCAGCTTTCCGCGGTTGCGCACAAGCATCTCGAGCATGCCCCACTCGGTCGGAGTCAGGTGCACCTGTTCACCGCGCCGACTCACTGTTTTCGCAGCCAAGTCCACCGTGAAGGACGCGGTCTCGACCGACGGTTCCGAAGTGTCCGCCGCGGAGGTTCCCCGCCTCGCCGCAGCGCGCACGCGGGCCAGAAACTCGTCCATCCCGAAGGGCTTGGTGACGTAGTCGTCCGCACCGGCGTCGAGAGCCTCGACCTTGTCCGCGGAATCCGTGCGCGCCGACAGCACGATGACCGGCGCCGTGCACCAGCCACGCAGGCCGGCAAGCACTTCGGTGCCGTCCATGTCGGGCAGTCCGAGATCGAGTACCACGACGTCCGGTGGACGCTCGGCAGCAGCCCGCAAGGCACCGGCGCCCGTCGACGCGGTCACCACCTCGTACCCGCGCACCGAAAGATTGATACGCAGAGCTCGCAGAATCTGCGGTTCGTCGTCCACTACCAGGATTCGACTCATGATCCATTCCCATTCGTACCGGCCGCAGCCAACTCCACGATCATCGTCAATCCCCCACCAGGTGTGTCTGTGGCGCTGACCGTTCCGCCCATCGCATCGACAAATCCGCGCACCACGGAAAGTCCGAGGCCCACTCCGCCGGTGTTGTCGCGATCTCCCATCCGTTGGAACGGCTGGAACATCGTTTCGGCCTCACCTCGCGGAACACCTGGGCCCGTATCGGCAACACTGATCACCACACGATCACCGAGTTGCGCCGCCCCGACGCGCACCGGGGTTTCTCCCCCGTAGCGCAGAGCGTTGTCGACGATGTTCGCAATCACCCGCTCGAGCAGACCTTGATCTGCCTGCACTGCAACGGTACCCACGTCGACGACTACACTTCGAGCCCGCGAATCCGAGCGTCCACCGATGCCGAGGCCCAGCAACGCGCGGTGAACCACCTCGTCCAGATACACCGGCCGCAGCGTGGGTTTCACCACCCCGGCGGCAAGTCGGGACGAGTCGAGCAAGTTCCCGACCAGCGCCGTCAACTGATCCGCCGACTCCTCGATGGTTGCCAACAATTCAGCGGTGTCTTCGGGCGAGAACTCGATGTCGTCGCTGCGCAGACTCGACACCGCCGCCTTCACTCCGGCGAGAGGCGTTCGCAGGTCATGGCTTACCGCTGACAGCAGGGCTCGACGCAGTTGATCAGCCTCGGTGAGCGCGGCAGCCTTGCTCGCCTCGACTGTCAGTTTCTCCTGGCGGATCATCCCAACTGCTTGGTGAGCCACCACCGTCAGCACTCGTCGATCCCGCGCACTCAGGTCGGGCCCAGCCAACAACAGCGCGTATTCCCCGTCGTTGACCTCACAGACCGTATCCGCTTCGTCGTCCGTGGTCGGCGGCTGCGTACCCACGGCGGCGATGACTCCGTCGTCGTGATGAATGACGGAAACCCCTCGCTGGCGATAGATTTCGAGTGCCTTCGACAGAAGTGTCGACAGATCCGCTCCGCGGAGAACTGATCCCGCGAACAGTGTGAGCAGTTCGGCTTCCTCGGATGCGCGCTTCGCCTCGCGGGCGCGCTTTGCTGCGGCGTCGACCAGAACGGCAACTGCCACAGCCACGATCAACAGCACGACAGTGGTGATGAAGTTGTCAGGTTCGGCGATGGTGAAGCTGTACCGCGGATCGGTGAAGAAGTAATTGAGCAGCAGTCCCGAGATCAGGGCCGACAATATCGCCGGGCCGACGCCGCCGAGGAGGGCGACCAGAACGACCACGACGAAGAACAGCGCGTTCTCGCCGTTGACCCCGGAGATTCGGTCGACGAGACCCATGATCGCGGCCGCGAGCGAAGGCACGACGATCGCCGCAATCCACGACAGGACCCGGCGCTCCGAGCGCCCCAGCACCGAAATGCGTCGTCGCGCCGTCGCTTCCTCGTGCGTGACCATGTGAACGTCGATACCACCGGACTGCTGAACCACCGCAGCGCCGATCCCCTCGTCGAGGATGCGAGCCAGGCGGGAACGCCGCGACGTTCCCAGCACCAACTGTGTGGCGTTCTCCTCACGCGCGAACTCGAGGAGCGTCGACGGTACGTCGTCACCGACAACAGTGTGAAGCGTGGCGCCGACTCCGACAGCCAACGCGCGCACCTTGCCCATCTCGGGGGCCGAGACACCGGTGAGTCCGTCACCGCGTACGACGTGGACCACCATCAGCTCGGCGCTCGACTTCGACGCGATTCGAGATGCGCGTCGTACCAGGGTTTCCGACTCCGGTCCCCCGGTCACGGCAACGACGACACGCTCGCGCGCTTCCCAGGTATCGGTGATCTTGTTCTCGGCCCGGTATTTCGCCAGTGCGGCGTCCACCTGATCGGCCACCCACAGCAGTGCCAGTTCGCGTAGCGCCGTGAGGTTTCCGCGTCTGAAGTAATTGCCCAAGGCCGCATCGACCCGTTCCGGTGAATACACGTTTCCGTGAGAAAGTCTGCGGCGCAGCGCCTCCGGGGTGATGTCGACCAGCTCGACCTGCGCCGCACTACGCACTACCGCGTCCGGAACCGTCTCCTGCTGAACCACGCCGGTGATGTGCGCGACAACGTCGTTGAGGCTTTCGAGGTGTTGCACGTTGACCGTGGACAGAACGTCGATCCCGGCTTCGAGCAGTTCCTGTACGTCCTGCCAGCGCTTGTGATTCTTGCTCCCTGGCGTGTTGGTATGTGCCAACTCGTCCACCAGGACAAGGGCCGGACGCCGAGCCAACACGGCCTCGACGTCCAGTTCCGGCATCCGTGTTCCGCGATAATCCACCAGCTTGGGCGGCACTGTTTCGAGGTCTCCGATCTGCGCCGCGGTGCGGGCGCGGCCGTGTGTCTCCACGACGGCCGCGACCACGTCACAGCCACGATCTCGACGCCGATGAGCCTCACCGAGCATCGCGAAGGTCTTTCCGACGCCAGGCGCAGCGCCGAGGTAGATACGCAATTCACCACGTTTGCGTGCCCTACCGAAAGATTGACCGACCTTCTCCGAAGAACTCACGTGACAATCATCCACCAGTCGTCGGTGCAGCACACGTAGGTGCCGTCAATCCGAGTGCCAGGTTCAATTCCAGGACGTTGACTCGCTCGGCTCCTAGAAATCCGAGTTGCCGACCGTCGGTGTGCTCGGCCACCAAGTCCCGCACCTGGTCTTCCGAGATGCCGTTGTTCGCCGCCACCCTCGCGACCTGCAGTTCGGCGTACGCCGGACTGATGTGGGGATCGATACCCGAGCCCGAACCGGTGACTGCGTCGACGGGAACCGATGCAGGGTCGACACCTTCACGTGCCGCGATGGCTGCCCGGCGCTCGATGACGAATCCGGCCAGAATCTCGCTGCTCGGCCCCTGGTTGGACGGCAGTGCCGCAGCGGGATCACCGGTGGCAAACGGATCCTCGTCCGAAACGGATCCGACAACACGATTGTGGAAGAACGGGTCCTGCTGCCCTTCGGCGACCTGCGGATCGACACCCACCCAGGCACTGCCGACCACGCAACCGGCGGCATCGGTGACCGGTGAGCCTTCGGCAGATCCGGAGCTGATCCGGCTGACACCCCACACCGCGGCGGGATAGACCACACCGAGAACGACGGTGAGCGCGAGCAATACGAGCAAACCCGCCCACACCTGTTTGGCAAAACCGATAGTGAAACGCATGTCAGGTCACCCAATTCCAGGAATCAAACGTACGACGAGATCGATCAACCAGATACCGACGAACGGTGTGATCACACCGCCGAGACCGTAGACGAGCAGGTTACGTCCGAGCAACTGCGATGCCGTCGACGGTCGGTATCGAACACCCTTGAGTGCCAACGGAATCAAACCGATGATCACCAAGGCGTTGAAGATCACGGCCGAGACGATCGCCGATTCGGGGGTGGCGAGACGCATGATGTTCAACGCGTCCAGCTGCGGGTAGATGCCGCTGAACAAGGCCGGCAGGATTGCGAAATACTTCGCCAGGTCGTTCGCCAACGAGAATGTGGTCAACGCGCCGCGGGTGATCAGCAATTGCTTGCCGATTTCCACCACCTCGATCAGCTTGGTGGGATCGGAGTCGAGATCGACCATGTTCCCGGCCTCTTTGGCTGCCGAGGTTCCCGTGTTCATCGCGACCCCGACATCGGCCTGGGCAAGGGCGGGAGCATCATTGGTCCCGTCACCGGTCATCGCGACGAGACGTCCGCCTTCCTGTTCCTTCCGGATCAGGGCCAGTTTGTCTTCCGGGGTGGCCTCCGCCATGAAGTCGTCGACGCCCGCCTCGTCGGCAATCGCCTTCGCGGTCAACGGATTGTCGCCGGTGATCATGATCGTGCGAATACCCATCGCCCGGAGTTCGGCGAACCTGTCAGCCATTCCCGGCTTGACGACGTCGGACAACGCGATCACGCCGAGGATCGAGGTACTCTCACCATGCTTGACGGCAACTACCAGCGGCGTTCCGCCCGCTTGGGCGATGTCGCCCACGGTGTCGGTCACCGCGCTCTCCGCGTGTCCACCGCCACTGACGACCCAGTTCATCACCGCATCTGCTGCACCCTTTCGGATTTGGCGTCCGGAGTGGTCGAGTCCGCTCATCCGGGTTTGTGCCGTGAACGGAACGAACTCTGCGCGTTCCTCGTCCAGCGTCGGCTCGGCAGCGAGACCGAACTCCGCTGCGCACAGCTCGACGATGCTCCGTCCCTCGGGAGTTCCGTCGGCCAGGCTCGACAAGCGAGCTGCCGCAGCAAGATCGTCGGCGGATACACCGGGCGCCGGATGGAGTGCGGTGGCCCGGCGGTTACCGAAAGTGATGGTTCCGGTCTTGTCCATCAACAGGGTGTCGATGTCGCCCGCAGCTTCCACCGCGCGCCCCGACATCGCGAGAACGTTGCGCTGGACGAGGCGGTCCATGCCCGCGATACCGATCGCCGAGAGCAGCGCTCCGATGGTCGTCGGGATCAGGCAGACGAGAAGTGCGATCAGCTTAATCGGATCCTGCTCGTGCCCCGCGTACAAGCCCATCGGGCCGATGGCTACGACGGCGAGGAGGAAGATGACGGTCAACGACGCGAGCAGGATGTTGAGCGCAATCTCGTTGGGTGTCTTCTGACGTGAAGCACCCTCGACGAGCGCGATCATCCGGTCCACGAACGAACTGCCCGGTGCTGCGGTGATTTCCACGACGATGCGGTCCGAGAGAACCGTCGTACCACCGGTGACGGCGCACCGGTCACCACCGGATTCACGGACCACCGGCGCGGATTCACCGGTGATCGCCGATTCGTCTACGGAGGCAATACCTTCGACCACGTCGCCGTCGCCGGGGATGACCTCGCCGGCAACCACTATCACCCGATCGCCGACCACCAGTTCGGTGCCGGAAACCGATTCGATCGCACCGCTCATCGTGATCCGATGTGCTGTGGTGTCCTGCTTCACCTTTCGCAGGCTCGCCGCCTGCGCCTTGCCGCGCCCTTCGGCCACGGATTCGGCGAGGTTCGCGAAGATCACCGTGAACCAGAGCCACAGGGTGATCACCCAGGAGAACACCGAGGGATCGGCGATCGCCATGACAGTGGTGATGACGGAACCGACGAACACCACGAACATGACCGGGTTGCGGGCGAGGTGGCGTGGGTCGAGTTTGCGCACGGCCCCCGGCAACGCGGTGATCATCTGCCGCGGGTTGAAAACGCCTGCGTGTACTTGACGGGACTGCCCTGGATCAACCTTGTCGGCAGCGTCTTGCGCTACCACGGGTTTCTCACTGATACGCACGGTCATTGAAGAGCCTCCGCTAGCGGGCCCAGCGCGAGGGCCGGGAAGAATGTAAGTGCAGCAACAAGAACGACGGTGCCGGTCAACAAACCCGTGAACATCGGTCCGGACGTCGGGAGGGTGCCGGCCGTCGGCGCCACCTTCTTCTGCGAGGCAAGAGCACCGGCCAAAGCGAGAACGAAGATGATCGGCAGGAATCGGCCGAGAAGCATGCAGATTCCGAGAGACGACTGGAACCAGTCGCTGGTGACCGTCAGACCGCCGAAGGCGCTGCCGTTGTTGTTCGAGGCGGAGGCGAAGGCGTAAAGCACCTCACTGAACCCGTGGATCGATCCCGGCGTACCCGGATCTCCCCCATTGCCTTGATAACCGGTGGTCGAACCGAGGATGACGGTGATGGCGGTACCGATCAAGACCAGCGCGGGCATGACCAGAATCGACAGCGCCGCAAGGGTGATCTCGCGTCGACCCAACTTCTTGCCGAGATATTCGGGCGTGCGACCGACCAGCAGTCCGCCGACGAACACTGCGATCAATGCCAGCACAAGAATCCCGTAGAGGCCGGTTCCGACTCCACCTGGCGCAATTTCGCCGAGCAACATGTTGAGCAGGACCGCGCCGCCGCCGAGGGGGGACATGCTGTCGTGGGCCGAGTTCACCGCGCCCGTCGACGTTCCCGTGGTCGCCACCGCGAACAACGCCGATCCGGGGATTCCGAAGCGAACTTCCTTGCCCTCCATCATCGAACCAGCTGCTGTGGCGGCAACACCGCGTGCGCCGGATTCGGCAGCGAGCGTGACTGCGAGCAGCCCGCTCCACAGGATTCCCATCACTGCCAGCAGGGTGAGGCCTTGCCTACGATCCCCGACGAGAGTTCCGAACGTTCGGGTGAGGCAGACCGGAATCAACAGGATCGCCAGGATCTCGACGACATTGCTCAACGGGGTGGGGTTCTCGAACGGGTGCGCCGAGTTGGCAGCCAAGATCCCGCCACCGTTGGTGCCGAGTTCCTTGATCGCTTCCTGGGACGCGACGGGGGCCAGTGCATTGGTGACCGCATTGCCGTCGAGGCCGGTGGAGGCGAAACCGCTGTGGAACGACTGGATCACTCCCTGGCTCAACAGGATCAGGGCGATCACGAAGGAGAACGGGAGGAGGATGCGCAGAGAACCACGCGTCAGATCGACCCAGAAGTTGCCGATCTCGCCGCCCCTGGCCACCCGAATGAAGCCGCGAACCAATGCGATGGCCACCGCCATGCCGACCGCTGCCGAGACGAAGTTCTGCACCGCCAGACCGACGGGCTGAACGAAGTTGCTCATCGTCGTTTCCGGCGTGTACGACTGCCAGTTGGTGTTCGCCACAAACGAAATCGCGGTGTTGAACGCTACGGCAGGACTGACCCCGGACAGACCGTCACTCAGCGGCAGTACTCCCTGAATCCGTTGCAGGAAGTACAGGAACAATGCGCTGGCCAGCGAGAATCCGAGAACGCTTGCGGCGTAGCCGTACCACGTCTGCTCGGCCCTGGAGTCGATCCGACCGACGCGGTAGATCACACTCTCGACCCGAAGATCTCGCGTCGACGAGTAAACACGCGCCATGTAGTCGCCCACCGGAACGTAGGCGATTGCCAGAACGACGAGGACAAAAGCGATCTGCAGGCCGGCTGCAAGAGCGGGCGACATCAGAACCTCTCAGGATCTACGAGTGCAACGAGCAGGTAAATGACCAATGCCGCGGCGACGGCGATCAGAACCACGCTGACCACACCGGCAACCGTCATTTGGGAGCGCTCGCCTGTAGGGCGCGCAGTACCAGCGCGCACACGAGAAAACCGCCGAGAATCAGAGCAACGTAGGCCAGATCGGCCATGAGCTTCCCTCTTCGAAATCTTTTGCCGTGCTGCTGTGCATCGCAGCCATGACGCGCGGTCGCCCTCGACCGGATGCGCTCTCTCAGCTTCGACCTCCGGAAAGGCCGATTCCGCGTCTCTGACGATCCGCTTACGCACTGACCTGGCGTCTTGACGCGATCTTGACGCGAAACCGAAGTTCACTAATACTGAAACAAGTTACTGTTCGTTCGAACGAACAGTTTTGCGAAGGGAACCTGATGACTTCTCGAACCGACCACGATCTCGCCCCCGGTCTTGTCGACCAGGTTGCGAGTCTGGCCTCGGGCGCCACCTCGTCCGTCGCGGCCACGGAGGCAACGCTGAGCCGGATCGAGGCCACTCAGCCTCACCTCAATGCGTTCAAGATCGTGCGGCGCGAGAAGGCACTCGAGGAAGCTGCCGAGGCCGACAGGCGTCTCGCACTCGGCGAGCGCCTACCTCTTCTCGGCGTGCCGATCGCAGTGAAGGACGACGTCGACATCACCGGCGAACCCACCGCCTTCGGTTGCCCTGGCGATTTCCCGGCCAAGACCGAGGACTCGGAGATGGTTCGACGCCTCCGCGACGCCGGCGCAGTGATCGTGGGCAAAACCAACAGCCCGGAATTGGGTCAGTGGCCCCTTACGAGCGGTTCAGCCTTCGGTTACACGCGCAATCCGTGGTCGCGCCACCACACTCCAGGCGGATCGTCGGGCGGCACCGCCGCGGCCGTCGCCGCCGGATTGGTCAGCGCCGGAATCGGTTCCGACGGTGCCGGTTCCATCCGAATCCCTGCGGCCTGGACCAACCTCGTCGGAATCAAACCGCAGCGCGGGCGCATCTCCACCTGGCCCGACGCCGAAGCGTTCTACGGCCTGACGGTCAACGGCCCGCTCGCTCGCACCGTCGCCGACGCGGCACTGCTGCTCGACGTCGCTGCCGGCAACCATGACGGCGACCTCCACAAGCCGACACCGGTCACCGTCAGCGACGCGGTGGGACGCGACCCCGGAAAACTGAAAATCGCGCTTTCCCTTCGCAATCCGTTCACCGCCACTCCCGTGAAGCTGGACCCGGAAGTGCGCCTGGCCGTGCATTCGATCGCCGACACGCTGCGGGAGCTCGGACACCACGTCGTCGTCGACGATCCCGCATACGGCCTGATCTTCGGCCTGAACTTTCTGCCCCGCTCACTCGTCGGGGTCCACGACTGGCTCGGACGCGTTCCCGACCCGACACTGGTCGATGCCAGAACACGCGGAAATGCCCAGAACGGCAAGCTACTTCGCGGCGCACCTCTGCGCGCGGCCCGCGCGGCCGAGCCACGGATGCGAAAGCGGATCGGAGCGATCTTCGACACCTACGACGTCGTCCTGGCACCCACGACGGCAACTCCACCGATCATGGCGACCGCGATCGACGGCATCGGTGGCTGGGACACAGACAAGGTCATGACCGGCGCCTGCCCGTACGCGTGGCCGTGGAACGTCCTCGGCTGGCCCTCGGTCAACGTACCGGCCGGATTCAGCAACACCGGCCTTCCCATCGGTGCGCAGTTGATGGGCAACGAGAACACCGAACCTCTGTTGGTCTCCCTCGCTTCACAATTGGAATCGGTCCTGCGTTGGGATCAGGTCCGCCCCGAGCCGTGGTGGTGACTCGATGAGTAACCGGGACGTCCGCGCGCGAATACTCGACGCCGTTCTGCACGTCGTCGGTACCGACGGCATCCCGGGTGTGAGCAACCGGCGCATCGCCGCGCAGGCCGGCGTCTCACTCGGATCGATCACGTATCACTTCGCCAGCCAGTCGGACATGCTCCGCGCTGCTCTGTCTCGTTTCGTGACAGACGAGACGACGCGCCTGCGCGCCTTGGCCGAGGAGTACCGCGACAAAGGTCTGAGCGTCGAGGACGCCGCGGCAATAGCCGAAAAGGTGACGCGAGATCTTTCGTTCTCGGCCGAGCGGATCGCGCCGTTCGAGATGTACATCGCCGCCGGGCGCGACCACGAACTCCACGAAGTCGCCGTCGAATGCTTCGCCGCCTACGACGATTTGACCGTCACGATTCTGACGGCACTCGGTGTACCTGATCCGGAGTCGATTGCATCGACGCTCGTCGCCGTCATCACCGGCCTCCAACTCCGACGCCTGGCCACCGGCGTCGACGAGCAGGACATCGGCGCGGCGATCCTCAGGGTCCTCCGGCCCTAGAAGCCCAGCCGGCCGAGCTGCTTCGGGTCGCGCTGCCAGTCCTTGGCGACCTTGACGTGCAGCTCCAGGAAGATCCGCACACCGAGCAGCTTCTCGATCTGCAGGCGCGCACTGGTACCGACTTCCCGCAGACGCGCCCCGCCCTTACCGATGACGATGCCCTTCTGACTGGGCCGCTCGACGTAGAGCAACGCATGCACGTCGAGCATCTCGCCCTGCTTCTCGGTGCGACCCTCACGCGGGATGACCTCCTCGATCACCACAGCCAGAGAGTGCGGCAATTCTTCGCCGAGCCCCTCGAGCGCAGCCTCACGGATCAGTTCGGCCATGAGCACCTCTTCGGGCTCGTCCGTCAATTCGCCGTCCGGGTAGAAGGCCGGGCCCTCGTCCATCAGACCGGCGAGGACGTCGACCAGGATCTCGACCTGTTCACCCGACTTCGCGGACACCGGAACGACCTCGGATTCGGGGCCGAGCAGGGTGGACAGCGCGAGCAACTGCTTTCCGACGGCGTCGCGGCTGACCTTGTCGATCTTGGTCACGATGCCGACAAGCTTGGTCTTGGGCGCCATCTGACGGACCTGCTGCACGATCCAGCGGTCTCCGGGCCCGATGGCCTCGTCAGCCGGGATGCACAGGCAGATGACGTCGACCTCGGAGTACGTGTCGCGAACCAGGTCATTGAGGCGCTGCCCGAGCAAAGTGCGGGGCTTGTGCAGTCCAGGGGTGTCCACCAGGATCAGCTGCGCATGCTCGCGGTGAACGATGCCGCGAATCGTGTGGCGCGTCGTCTGCGGGCGCGAGGACGTGATCGCGATCTTGCTGCCGACCAACGCGTTGGTCAGCGTGGACTTGCCCGTATTGGGTCGACCCACGAAACACACGAAGCCTGACCGGAATTCGTTCTTTCTCATAACTGCTCCTCGCTGAACTCTCGCTCAGTCATCGGTGTCTTCTGTCTCTTCGTCTTCGGACGGCGGGATGCGCTGCACGAACACCGTGCTGATGCGTACCCGGCCTCGGCCCGTATTGGTTCCCTCGCCGCGCAGGATCAAACCGTCGTACTCCACTTCGGAACCGGGAAGTGGCACTCGGCCGAGTACGTATCCGATCAGCCCGCCGACGGTCTCCACCTCGTCGAGTTCGAGTTCGAGATCGAACAATTCACCGAGGTCTTCGATGGGAAGTCTCGCGGATACGCGGAACATTCCGTCACCGAGATCCTCGATGGGCGGCGTCTCGTCCTCGTCGTATTCGTCGGCGATCTCACCGACGATCTCTTCGATGACGTCCTCGATCGTGACGAGCCCGGCGATTCCGCCGTACTCGTCGACGAGTATCGCCATGTGGTTGCGGTCGCGCTGCATCTCGGCCAGCAAGCTGTCGAGCGGCTTCGAGTCGGGAACGAAGACGGCGGGCCGCATGACGTCGCAGACGTTGACGTTCCGGCCGCCGTCGGGCAGGTGGTAGGTCTGCTTGACCAGATCCTTGAGGTAGACGACACCGAGCACGTCGTCGACGTTCTCCCCGATGACCGGCAGGCGCGAGTGACCACTGCGGACGGCCAACGACGTCGCCTGCCCGGCATTCTTGTCGTTCTCGATCCACACCATGTCGGTGCGCGGCACCATCACCTCGCGTGCCGACGTGTCTCCGAGCTCGAAGACGGACTGGATCATTCGGCGTTCTTCGTCGGCCACGACGCCACGTTCCTGCGCCATGTCCACGAGTTCACGCAACTCGATTTCCGACGCGAACGGGCCGTTGCGGAAGCCCTTACCCGGGGTCAATGCGTTACCCACGAGGATCAGGACGCGACTGATCGGCCCGAGCAGAACCCCGATCCACAGCAGTGGCAGCGACGCGGCCATCGCGATGGAGTACGCATGTTGGCGCCCAAGCGTTCTCGGTCCGACGCCGATGACCACGTACGAGACGAGAACCATGATCACCGCGGTGACGGTCAGTGCCCAGCCCAGCGAGAGGACGTCGATCAGGCCGCCCACGAGTACGACGGTGGCCGTGATCTCGCACAAAATGCGAAGCAGGACCATCAGATTCACGTATCGCGGACGATCGGTCAGGATGCGTTGCACTCGCGCGGCGCCGGCTCGCTCTTCCTTTGCCATCTCGTCGATCCGCGCCGACGAAATGGTGTTGAGCGCCGAGTCGACGGCCGCGAACACACCACCGACCGGGACAAGAGCAATCGCCAGAACAAAGAGCGCTATGGCGCTACTCACTACAGAACCCCCGGATAACTGTTATCGGTCCACTCCGTCGACGAAACCGGTCTTACCGAGCAGCTTCTGATCGCGTTCGGCCAGTGCTGCTTCGCGGTCGATACGGCGAAGGTCTTCGTACCACTCTTCGAGGAGGCTGTTCTGCAAGCCGAACATCTCCTTCTCCTCTTCCGGCTCCGCATGGTCGTAGCCGAGAAGGTGCAACACACCGTGGACGGTCAGGAGGGCAAGTTCGTGAGCCAGTGAATGCCCGGCCTTGTCAGCCTGATCCGCGGCAAAAGACGGACACAGCACGATGTCGCCGAGCATCGACGGCCCCGGCTCGGGGGAATCGGGACGGCCACCCGGCTCGAGTTCGTCCATCGGGAACGACATGACGTCGGTCGGACCCGGCAGGTCCATCCAGCGAACGTGCAGATCCGCCATCGTCGCGGAGTCGACGAGAACCATCGACAGCTCGGCCGCCGGATGGACATCCATCCGAGCGATCACGAAACGGGCAACGCTGATCAACTCCGGTTCGGAGATGTCCATGCCCGATTCGTTCGAGACCTCGATGCTCATGTGCGACGCTCTTTCCTGGGAAAAGTAGGGGTTGATGCGTCGCTCAGCCTACCGTCGCGGTGAATGAGCATGTGCAGCGCGGCGCTGCGCCCGGTTTCCGACCGCCAACTCGCCGGACCGATCCGATTCGTGACGCTCGTAAGCGTCGACGATGTGAGAGACCAGCCGATGACGTACGACGTCGCTGCTGTCCAGAGTGGCGAAATGAATATCGTCGATCCCGGTGAGGATTTCGGATGCCGCGCGCAGACCCGAACGGGCCCCGCCCGGCAGATCGACCTGGGTCACGTCTCCGGTGACCACGATCTTGGAACCGAACCCGAGGCGGGTCAGGAACATCTTCATCTGCTCGGCCGTGGTGTTCTGCGCTTCGTCCAAGATGATGAAGGCGTCGTTGAGCGTCCGGCCACGCATGTAGGCGAGCGGAGCGACCTCGATGACTCCGGCCTGCATCAACTTCGGAATCGCCTCGGGATCCATCATGTCGTGCAATGCGTCGTGCAGCGGGCGGAGATACGGATCGATCTTCTCGTGCAGCGTGCCGGGCAGAAAGCCCAGTCGCTCCCCGGCCTCGACTGCCGGCCTGGTCAAGATGATCCGAGAGACCTGCTTGGCCTGCAACGCCTGAACGGCCTTGGCCATGGCGAGGTAGGTCTTGCCGGTACCGGCCGGGCCGACTCCGAACACGATGGTGTTCTCGTCGATGGCGTCGACGTAGCGTTTCTGGTTGAGGGTCTTCGGCCGAATCGTCTTGCCCCGACGCGAAAGAATGTCGAGGGAGAGCACCTCGGCCGGAGACTCGCCGACCTCGTTGGTGAGCATGCCGATGGTTCGTCGAACAGCGTCCGGGGCAATGGGCTGCCCTCGACCGGCCAGCGACGCCAATTCACTGAACACACGTTCTGCCAGCGCCACGTCTGCAGCCGTCCCCGACAAGGAGATGGTTCCGCCACGTACATGAATGTCGGCACGAAGCTCACGTTCGATCGCGGTGAGATTCTCGTCCGTCGCCCCCAGGACTTGACGCACGGTCTCCGGCGCCAGATCCATACTCGAACGGACGGTGCGCTCTGCGGGCAGAGCGCGCTCGGTGATGGTGGTTACACGGTTCCCGTCGAGTTCACTGTGTTCACTCACGTGGTGAATATGGCCTGCTTTCTGGTCCGATCAGCCCACTCGACTCGTGAGCCTCGATACTTCGAAGTCTAGCGCCAGAGTCGGACACGGCCCACTTGTTAATCGTCCCGGCCTAATCCTCGCGGCGACCGGACGGCAGCGATTCGCGGATCCACTCCGACGCTTCGGCGACGATCTCGGAGCTTCTGTCCGGACTGATACCCGCGATGACCAGGCACACGGCGGCAAAGGATTCGCCCGAGTCCGTGATGAGCCCACTGTTGGCCTGATCGAACAAAGTGATCGTGATCGCCTCGGTCATCGCTACCAGAGTCTCGGCCGGCAGGTATTTCGAGAAGGTTCCGTCACGCTGACCGCGCTCGACGACGCTGATACTCACGGCACGCGCGGGCTCCATCAGATCGAGAATCCGCTGCTCCCCCAACTCTTTGCGAGCAAAGCTGAGCAGCATCCGGAAGCGATCACCGACCGGCCATGACAGCAATGCCAGTACGGCAGTCGCCAGATCCGGGCGCTCGGGCGGCTCGCCGGCTTGGCTCAGCGCAGCTACGAGATCGGTCGACGCCTCGTCCACGATGCCGTTGATCAGCGCCTCTCGGCTGTCGAAGTGCGCGTACACGGTTCGCCTGACCACACCGGCGGCCTTTGCGACGTCGTCCATGCTCGCATCCGGATCAGCAGCGAACGCCGTGATCGCCGCCTCGATGATGCGATTGCGATTGGCCGCGGCCTGACTACGACGCTGCCGTCCGCCCGATTCGGCAGTTCCCGAAACGACTGTGCCCGAATGCGTCAACGCGCGTTCCACCTCTTTCGACTGCCCAACTGTGATCTAGGTCAATCATAGTTGCACATCGGTGTGCAAGTTATTAACTTACACATCAGTGTGCAAATAGATCGAGGAGTGTCTTCGATCATCAGGAACGGAGTCGCGTCATGACGACACTCATGAGCAAACCTGTCTCGGAGATGGACCAGCCGTACTCACGGCGGTGGGCCGCGCTCGGGGTGTTGTGCCTGAGTCTGCTGATCGTCGTGATGGCGAATACCGCGCTGATCGTCGCGGCGCCGGACATGACCAGAGACCTC
Organism: Rhodococcus sp. SB1D; assembly: GCF_048573875.1. NCBI lineage: Bacteria > Bacillati > Actinomycetota > Actinomycetes > Mycobacteriales > Nocardiaceae > Rhodococcus > Rhodococcus sp. SB1D. Next base: position 23,268 of record NZ_JBMAIQ010000018.1, on the reverse strand, counting down.
GGCCTCACCAGCACGCAACTTCAATGGGTCATCGACGGCTACACCGTTCCCTACGCCGCATTGATGCTGCTGTTCGGCGTGATCGGTGACAAGTACAGTCGCCGCGGCGCACTTCTCGCCGGACTCGCCGTGTTCGCCGGCGGCGCCGTCTTCGGCAGCATCGCGGACACCACCAACGCCGTCATCGCGGCACGAATGATCATGGGCGTCGGCGCCGCGATCATCATGCCCGCGACGCTTTCGCTTCTGGTCGCTACCTTTCCCAAAGCGGAGCGATCACGCGCCATCGCGGCGTGGGCGGCGACATCGGGTCTCGCGATTGCACTCGGTCCGCTGTTGGCCGGATGGATTCTCGACAGTCATTCCTGGAGCATCACTTTCCTGATCAACGTCCCGATCGCCGCAGTCGCTGCCGTCGCCGCCGTATTTCTGGTGCCGCCGAGCAAGGCCGAGCACCTGGGCCGGATCGACTGGATCGGCGGCGCACTCTCGGTGGTCACCATTGGCTCGCTCGTGTACTCGATCATCAACGGATTCCACTTCGGGTGGACCGGCGGACCCATCGGTGCCGCCGTACTCGCTGCGATCGGCCTCGTCTCGTTCGTCGTCTGGGAACTGCGTCACCCGCAGCCACTGCTCGACGTCCGTAAGCTCGGCCAGCGCATGGTCGGCGGCGCGACGCTCGCCGTACTTCTGCTGTTCCTGGCCGCCTTCGGCGCCATCTACTTCATCTCACAGCAGTTCCAGTTCATCCTCGGCTACGGCGCACTCGAAACCGGTGTTCGTCTGCTGCCCTTGGCAATTGCCGTTTCGATCGGCGCCGTTGTCAGTGGGCGGATCACTCCGCTGATCGGCGTCCGGGCATCCATCGTCGGCGGCATGGTGGTCGCCGCGATCGGCGTTCTGATTCTCACGCAGGTCGACGGCGATTCGGGCTACTGGATGTTCGCAGTCCCACTGATCCTGCTCGGCCTGGGCATCGGTCTCAGCGAACCGCCGGCCACCGACGCCATCATGGACAACTTCTCCGAGGACGATCTCGGTGCTGCGGGTGGCCTCAACGACACCGCCATCGAACTCGGCGGCTCGCTGGGTATCGCGATCCTCGGCTCGATCCTCGCTGCGAGCTACAAGGATTCGATTGCCGGATTCATCGATGGAATGCAGGTTCCGCAGTTGACGGGCGAACTTGCGCAACAGGCCGCGTACGCGATGGAGGTGTCGGGCGAATCCGTCGGCGGCGCTTCGTTGGTCGCCGAAGAGATGGCAGGCAACCCGTTGGCTGCAGCTCAGGCAGGGCCGTTGCTCGACGCCGCAGGCAGTGCCTACGCCGACGCGATTTCGGCGGCCAGTTGGGCGGGCGGTCTTGCACTGTTCGTGGGGGCAGTTGTCGTGGCGTTCATCCTGCCGGGCAAGAAGGCCCCTGTGGAAGTAGACCCCGCGTCAGTCTGACGTGCACGGAGCCAGCGGGTCTTCGGCGAGAACCAACTCGCGGGAGACCCGCCACGACTCGGTCGAGGGTGAGAGAAACGCGTCGTGTCCTTCGCCCTCGATCACACGCAGTGCCACGGGATCACCAGCCGCTTCCGCGGCTTTCGCGTACCGGGAGCTCACCTTGGCCGGCACCTGCAGATCGTCCGCACCCGTGACGCACACAACGGGGACGCCGATCGGCAATCGATGCTGCGGCGACGCACTGCGATACAGATCCGGGTCCGCGTCGAACGGAACGCCGAACAGATCCTCGATGAAGCTGATCCGTCGTCCACGCTCGCCTGCCGACGCCAGATCGAGTGCGGCCGCCTGTGCGATGACCCGTTCAGGCCGGGTGAACGTGTCCTTCTCCCCCGCCAGCCACACTGCAAGATGTCCTCCGGCCGAATGCCCGAGCAAGCGAATCTGATTCAGATCCAATTCGGCCGAGGACTTCCCGGCAACCAGTCCGGGGATTTCGTCGTACGCCGTTTTCACGTCGGCGGACATCTCCGGCCAACCACCGCCCGCCCCGAGACGGCGGTATTCGATGTTCCACACCGCGACGCCGTGCCGCGCGAGTTCGACGGCAAATGCGGTGCCCAGAGTCAATCCGTACTGCCCGCTCCAGAAGCCGCCGTGGATCTGCATGACGACCGGGATCGGGCCGTCAGCGACTCCGTCGGGAACGTAGAGATGCCCGAACTGCTGCTCGTGTCGGCCGTACGGAATCTTGAATCGAGGCACCGAGGAAATCTATCTCAGGCGAGGGCGCTGCCTGCGGCCCAGTCTGCCCAGGAAAGGGTCCAGTCGCCGTTCTGCCACACCTCCAGCGGAGCGCCGCCGGTGTTCTTGATCTCGACGACATCTCCCGGCTGCGAGAAATCGAAGAACCATTTGGCATTGGCCGCACTGAGATTGAGGCAACCGTGCGAGGTGTCGGTGTTTCCCTGCGCCCAGACGGTGCTCTCCAACTCGTGAAGATAGATACCGTCGGTGCTGATGCGGGTGGCCCAGTTGATGGATTCCTTGTAGCCGAGGCGCGAGTTGATCGGCAGACCGTAGGTCGACGAATCCATGATGACGGGGTTGGCCTTGTCCATCACGGTGTACGTGCCGGGCTGGGTCCAGAACGAGAGCGTCGTGCCGCCGATCGTCTCGGTGCCGCCCATTCCCATCGAGGTCGGCATTTCCTTGATCACCTGACCGTTTTCGTAGACGGTCACCATCTTGGTGTTGTCGTCGGCGACCGAGACGTGGGAGTCGCCGATCTTGAAGGACACGGTGTCGTCCTGCTGGCCGTACAGTCCGTTGCCGAGTTGCTTGCCGTAGATGTTCGCGTTCACCGAGACCGTCGTGCCTGGTGCGTAGTAGTTCTGCGGTCGCCAGTGAACGTTCTGACCGTCGACCCAGTACCACGAACCCTGTACGGGCGGATTGGTTGTGACCAGCAGAGACTTCTCGGCCGCGGCCTTGTCACCGATCAACTCGTCGAAATGAACGGCGACGACGGTGCCGACACCGTACGTGCCACCGTCCGATATCGAGGCGCCACCGGTGGTGTTGATGTACGCCCGGGTCTGGTTACTCGGCGCGACGGTGGTCAGCGTCGTGTTCTTGGTCGTGGCAACACCATTCGCGTCGACGGCGTCGACGACCAACTTGTAGGTCTTGCCGTATCCGAGTGGTTCGCTCGGTTTCCAGGACGTCTTGTCCGGCGTGGTGATACCGGCGACTTCCTTACCCTCGGGATTGGTCAGCGCGACGGTCGTCAGTGTTCCCTTCGCGACCTGGACCTCGATGGGGTCGAGTGGACTCACCGGAGTTCCGCCGTCCGCCGGGGTGACGGTGACGAGCGCCTCGCTGGTCGGAGTAGTGGTGACGGCGCTGCTGGAGGAACCCGTGTTGTCTCCGGTGGAGACCGTGCACCCCGCGACGAGCATCAACGCCGCCGCGGCACACACCGCTCCAACGATTCGCATATGCGCACGTGACAACATCTGGCCTCCTGAAATCCCCGAACCAACTCACGCCGAAGGCGACCCCCGACGTCCTTACGATAGTGCGCAAATCTGACACTTCGCTGAGCGCCGGATCCGATTCAGCTCGGGATCACAACAAGATCAGTGCAGTGGCCGTGGTCCCCAGCGATCGGTCAGCACTCCGATCGCGCCCAGAGCAACAGCCCCGGCGGTCGACGTGCGCAGAACCGTCGGGCCGAGAAGCACCGGAGTGGCCCCGGCCTCCGACAACGCGCTGATCTCCGAATCGTCGAGCCCACCTTCGGGACCGACAACCAGAAATACCTCGTCCGCGCTCGCCAGCGGCAAACCGGCCAACGGCGTCGTCGCCGATTCGTGAAGCACCGCAACCACAGCGCCACGGGCAACGGCGTCACGAACCAACGCGATCACCGCCGGCGTCTTGTGCAGTTCCGCAATTTCCGGGACGAACGCGCGTCTGGACTGCTTTGCCGCAGACACTGCCGCACTTCGCCAGCGTGCGACGCCCTTGGCGAGCTTGGGGCCCTCCCACTTGGCGACACACCGCAAGGACTGCCACGGGATCACCGCGTCGATCCCCGCCTCGGTCGCCAGTTCGACGGCCAACTCGGAACGCTCGGCCTTGGGAAGTGCCTGAACGAGGGTCACCAACGGCTTGGGCTGCTCGAGAACCTGAACGTCACTGACCAACAGTTCCAGGCGGTCCTTGCCGACGCTCGTCACCTCGGCGTCGGCCACCCGGCCACGGCCGTCGGCCAACACCAATCGCTCACCGACGCCGATCCGGCGGACAGTGGCCGCGTGGCGACCCTCCTGTCCGTCCAGAACTGCGATTTCACCGACGCCGGGAACCGGGTCGAGAAAGAAGACCGTTGCGGCCACCGTCAGCGGCCGCTGAATGCTTCGCGAAGACGCGAGAACAATCCACCGCTGTTCTGCGAGGCCGTCGAGACAACCTCGGCCTCGTCACGATCGCGGAGCAGCTTGAATTCCTTGAGCAGCTTGGACTGCTTGTGATCGAGACGGCTCGGGATGACCACCTCGAGGTGAGCGTGCACGTCGCCGCGCACTCCCGACCGCAGTTTCGGCATGCCATGACCGCGAAGAACAGCAACGTGTCCGGGCTGGGTGCCTGGCTCGATGGTGATTTCCTTGGGGCCGTCGATGATGGTGTCGACGGTGACAGTCGTACCGAGCGCTGCGTCGACCATCGGAACGCGGATCGTGCAGTGCAGGTCTTCACCGTCTCGAACGAAGACGTCGTGCTGCTGCTCGACGATCTCGACGTAGAGGTCGCCGGGGTGTCCGCCGCCTGGGCCCACTTCACCCTGCGCGGTCAAACGGATACGCATGCCACCGGCGACACCCGCGGGAACCTTCACGGTGATGTCACGCTTGGCCCGCACTCGGCCGTCGCCGCCACACTTGTGGCAGGGATCCGGGATGGTCTCACCGGCACCGCGGCACGTCGGGCAGGGACGCGAGGTCATGACCTGACCGAGGAACGAGCGCTGGATGGACTGAACTTCGCCGGCACCGTTGCAGGTCTCACAGCGGACAGGCTTGGAGTCGCCGTTGGTTCCGGCTCCGGTGCAGCTGTCGCACAGAATGGCCGTCTCGACGGTCACGTGCTTGCTGACTCCCGTCGCACATTCTGCGAGGGTCAGCTTGGTGCGAAGCAACGAGTCGGCTCCGGGCTGAACGCGACCGCGCGGCCCACGACCTGCGCCGCCACCGCCGCCGAAGAATGCTTCGAAGACGTCGCCGAGGCCACCGCCACCGAAGCCGCCGCCGAAGCCACCACCGCCGCCACCACCGGACTCGAGTGGGTCTCCGCCGAGATCGACGATGCGACGCTTCTCCGGGTCGGTCAGGACCTCGTAGGCCGTCGAGATCTCCTTGAACTTGGCCTGCGCCGCCTCGTCAGGGTTGACGTCCGGGTGCAGTTCGCGTGCCAGCTTGCGGTAAGCGCGCTTGAGCTCCTGGTCTGTCGCGTTCTTGTCGACGCCGAGCAATCCGTAGTAATCCCGTGCCACGTTGAGTCTCTCGTCCTTCTCTTACTTCTAGGTTTTCCTCAGTCCTCGCGAGGAGGCGTGCCGACGAATGTCGACGTCCGTCATCGCTCGGAGAGAACTTCGCCGATGTATCTGGCAACGGCGGCAACCGATGCAATTGTTCCCGGATAGTCCATCCGAGTGGGTCCGAGCACACCGACACCACCGAAAACGGTACCGGCCGCGCCGTAGCCAGTCGAAATCACGGAGGTTCCGCGCATCTGTTCGACCTGCGTCTCTTCACCGATCTGAACGGTGACCGTGCCGGAGTTCTGCGTCGCAGCGAGCAGTTTGAGGACCACTACCTGCTCTTCCAGTGCTTCGAGCACTGCGCGCAGCGAACCGGGGAAGCCGGCCAGACCGGAGAAATCGGCGGCGTTGCGCGTGAGATTCGAGGTTCCGCCCAGAACGAGGCGATCTTCCGGATGTTCGACCAGGGTCTCGACCAGCACCGTTGCCGAGCGGATCACGGCGTCGCGAAGGTCGGCCGGAGACTCGTCGGCCAGTTCCGCCACGGCAATCGACGCGGCGGCCAGGCGCTTGCCTTCCAGTGCTCCGCCGAGAAGCGTGCGCAACCGGGAAAGGTCTTCGTCTTCGAGGACGTCTCCGAGTTCGACGATTCGCTGATCGACGCGGCCGGAATCGGTGATGAGAACGAGAAGCAGGCGCGCCGGCGTCAAAGCGACCACCTCGAGGTGGCGAACCGACGACGCGGACAGCGACGGGTACTGGACAACCGCGACCTGACGGGTCAGTTGCGCGAGCAGTCGCACACCGCGGCGCAGAACGTCGTCGAGGTCGACACCCGACTCCAAGAACTCGAGGATCGCTCGACGCTCGGGCCCGGACATGGGCTTGACGTCGGCGATGCGATCGACGAATTCGCGGTATCCCTTGTCGGTGGGGACGCGGCCGGAACTGGTGTGCGGTTGGGCGATGTAGCCCTCGGCCTCGAGGAATGCCATGTCGTTGCGCACAGTGGCGCTCGACACTCCGAGGTTGTGACGCTCGACCAGTGCCTTGGATCCCACCGGGTCCTGGGTGGAGACGTAATCGGCCACGATTGCACGTAAGACCTCGAAACGCCTGTCGTCGGTACTCGACATCGTTGCCACCTCCGTTTCCTGAAAAGAACGAACGCCGACATTTACACATCGGTTTCCACTGGCAGTCTAATCGCCCGAGCGCCAGAGACGGCTGTTGCCCTTACTGTGGAGTGAGATCGGCGAAAGGTCGATCGCACAACCATGGACAAGGCGGCACATGATCTTCAAAGGCGTGATGGACGGCAAACCGTATCCCGATCACGGACTGTCTCTACGCGACTGGTCGAAGTTCCCTCCACGTCAGGTTCGACTCGACGAGATCGTGACCACCACGAAGGTCCTCGAACTCGATCGCCTGCTGTCGGAGGACTCGACCTTCTACGGCGATCTGTTCCCGCACGCAGTGCAGTGGCGCGGCACTCTCTACCTCGAGGACGGTCTGCACCGAGCGGTTCGTTCGGCCCTGCGAAACCGCGTCGTGCTGCACGCGCGTGTCTTCGACTTCGACGCGATGCCCGGTGTCATCGAGGGAGTCCGCTGACGCTCAGGCGATAGTCACGAGCAACGCAGGTGTCGTTTGCCCCGGCCAGGTTCCGGTGAGCGTCTCCGAGTCCGAGACTCGATCTGCGTCGATCACTCTCGCCACAGTCAGTTCCAGGCTTCCCGCGCGGATGATCGTGTCGGTGCCGACTGTCGAGCAGGTCACGGATTCCACTGCCGGTACGGAAGCGTCGGCCGTACCGCTGCCTACTACGTGAGCCGTCACGGGGATGCGATCGGCGGTGTCCGCGAAGACCAGTTCGACTCCGGCCCCACCCGTCAGAATCGCGGTCGCCACCGCGCTGACGTAGACCGGATCACAGCATGCGTCGTACACCCACCGTTCGCCGAGTACCGAATGATCCATGGTCGCGATCAGCGCGGTCTCCGCCCCGTCCAGCGGAGCACCACGATAAGTGAGCGGGACCTGAAGAATTCGACCGTCGGCAGAGCGCATCAGGTGCGTCTCGATTCCGACCTCACCGTCCGGGTCGTCGAAACGATAGGCGTCGACGCGTTCGAGCGTCGAACAGTCGACCGACCCGAGCCACGGCTGCTTGGGCACCCACGCTCGGAGCAGGTCGTTCTTGGACGGATTCAGCTGCGCACGATGAATGATGGCCACCACGGCCACATTACGCGGCGAAGGATGGTTGCGCGTCAGGTCAGGATCGTGCGAATCACCGCATCGGCGAGCAGGCGACCACGGTCGGTGAGAACCACGTGATCGTTCTCGATCACGGCCAACCCGTCGACTACCACCTGTTCGGCCGAAAGACGTTCGGATGCAGACAGTTCCGACAACGGAAGTCCCGTACGCAACCGTGCGGTCAGCATGACTCGCTCCATGTGTTCGTCCTCGGCGGTCAGTTCTTCGCTGCCGCCGACGGGAAGTTCGCCGAGCGCCAACTGTTCCGCGTACCGCGCCGGGTGCTTGACGTTCCACCACCGCACTCCGCCGACGTGGCTGTGCGCGCCCGGACCGGCACCCCACCAGTCACCGCCGTCCCAGTAGCCGAGGTTGTGACGACACCGGGTGTCACCGGAGTCCGCGGTTTCCGCCTTTGCCCAGTTGGAGACCTCGTACCACCGCAAGCCTGCCTCGGACAGGCGTGAATCGATTCGTTCGTACCGCGAGGCCAGCACGTCGTCGTCCGGGGCGGGCAGCTCGCCGCGCCTGACCTTGCGAGCCATGGCGGTGCCGTCCTCGACGATCAACGCGTAGGCCGAGACGTGATCGACATCGGCGGAAAGGACCGCATCGAGTGAGGCGTCCAGGTCTTGATCGCGCTCCCCCGGGGTTCCATAGATCAAATCGAGATTCACGTGCGAAAAACCAGCTGCGCGAGCCTCTTTCGCGGCAGCGACGGCGCGACCGGGGGTGTGCGTGCGGTCGAGGATCTTCAGAACGTGCTGGGCGGCCGACTGCATGCCGAGGGAAATCCGGGTGAATCCAGCGCTGCGGAGAGCACCGAAGAACTCCGGCGACGTCGATTCGGGGTTCGATTCCGTGGTCACTTCGGCGCCGGACGCCAGGCCGAAGCTGCTCCGCACCGCCGACAGCACGTCGGACAATCCGTCACCACCGAGCAGCGACGGCGTTCCACCGCCCACGAACACGGTCTCCGCCGCCGGGGCGCCCGTCATCTCGGCCGCGAGATCGAGTTCGCGCCGCAGACCTTCCAACCACGATTGCGGCGAGGCGGAAGTTCCGAGCTCTCCGGCCGTGTAGGTGTTGAAATCGCAGTACCCACACCTGGTGGCACAGAACGGGACGTGGATGTAGATCCCGAACGGCCGTTTCCCGACACCCTCGAGCGATCGCGCGGGCAAGGCGAAGGGCGTCGCCTCGCTCTGTCGAGTGGGAGTCGTGCTGGTGGCATTCACGCCTCCAGTGTCCCAGCATCCGGAACGCACACCTATTCAGCCTGCGATGCAGGTCGGCGTACGGCTTGAACTCGATATTTCCCCCGTTTTTCGTGGAAATACGCACCCGAGTCGGAATTATCGAGTTGACGTGGCACAATGGTCCGCATGACCGGACTCGGAGTGCGACTTGTGGCGCGTCGCCATGTCGACTTCAAGCGTGTGTGCAGCTCGTCGTGTCTGCACCTGTGTAGCTGTTGATCTTTCACTGATCTTCCAGCCTTTCCCGCTCATCTCCATCTGCTTCACCGAAACACTCTCTGCAGAGAAATGCCTTTTCAGGGACGCAGCTTCTCCAGCTGTTCGTTTTCGTGAGCACACCTGCCGGCCGCGAGCTTTCCGAGACCGAGGACAGCCCCCTCGATTTCCGACACGGACCGGTGCGTCCCGATCAGACACCGCCACAGTTCATCGATAGTGCGTGCCGCGTGCCGATCAACCGCCCAGATCCAGGAGTTCATCGATGACGTCGACCACCGACGCCGCCACACCCGCCGATTCGGCAGCTGCCGAAGCCCGGCCTGCACGCGCTGCGCGTCCCGCCAAGCGTCGCGCCGAAGGTCAGTGGGCCCTCGGTTACCGCGAGCCGCTCAACGCCAACGAGCAGGCCAAGAAGGACGACAACCCGCTCAACGTTCGGGCCCGCATCGAGAACATCTACTCCAAGCAGGGCTTCGACAGCATCGACAAGGGCGACCTTCGCGGCCGCTTCCGCTGGTGGGGTCTCTACACCCAGCGCGAAGAAGGCTACGACGGCACCTTCACCGGCGACGAGAACATCGACCTGCTCGAGGCCAAGTACTTCATGATGCGCGTGCGTTGCGACGCCGGCGCTCTCAACGTCGAGCAGCTGCGCACCATCGCCGGTATCTCGAAGGAATTCGGCCGGAACACCGCCGACCTGTCCGACCGCGAAAACGTCCAGTTCCACTGGATCGAGGTCGAGAACGTTCCGGAGATCTGGAAGCGCCTCGAAGCCGTCGGACTCAAGACCACCGAAGCGTGCGGTGACTGCCCCCGCGTCGTCCTCGGTTCTCCCCTGGCCGGCGAATCGCTCGACGAGGTCCTCGATCCCACCCCGGCGATCGACGAGATCGTGCGCCGCTACATCGGCGACCCCAAGTACTCCAACCTGCCGCGCAAGTTCAAGACCGCCATCTCCGGCCAGCAGGACGTCGTTCACGAGATCAACGACATCGCCTTCATCGGCGTGAACCACCCCGAGCACGGCCCGGGCCTCGACCTCTGGGTCGGCGGCGGACTGTCCACCAACCCGATGCTGGCGCAGCGCGTCGGCGCCTGGATTCCGCTCGACGAGGTCCCCGATGTCTGGGAGGGCGTCGTCTCGATCTTCCGTGACTACGGCTACCGCCGTCTGCGCGCGAAGGCCAGGCTCAAGTTCCTCGTCAAGGACTGGGGTATCGAGAAGTTCCGCGAGGTTCTCGAGACCGAGTACCTCGAGCGCCCGCTCATCGACGGCCCCGCGCCCGAGAAGCCCAAGCGCCCGATCGATCACGTCGGCATCCAGAAGACCCGCAACGGCCACAACGCAGTCGGTTTCGCTCCGATCGCCGGCCGCGTTTCGGGAGACATCCTGGCTCAGGTCGCCGACGCCGCCGAGAAGGCAGGCAGCGACCGGATCCGCTTCACTCCGTACCAGAAGCTGATCATCCTCGACGTCGCCGACGAGACGCTCGAGCCGCTCATCGCCGATCTCGACGCGCTGGGTCTTCCCGCCCGTCCGTCGCACTGGCGCAAGAACCTGATGGCCTGCTCCGGCATCGAGTTCTGCAAGCTCTCGTTCGCCGAGACCCGCAAGCGTTCGCAGGTGCTCGTGCCCGAACTCGAACAGCGTCTTGCCGACATCAACAGCCAGCTCGACGTGCCGATCACCATCAACATCAACGGTTGCCCCAACTCCTGCGCTCGCTCGCAGATCGCCGACATCGGCTTCAAGGGCCAACTCGTCGACGACGGTGAGGGGAATCAAGTCGAGGGTTTCCAGGTTCATCTGGGAGGCAGCCTCGGATTCGACAGCGCCTTCGGACGCAAGCTGCGCCAGCACAAGGTCACCAGCGTCGAGATGGGTGACTACATCGACCGCGTCGTACGTCAGTTCGTCAAGAACCGCAACGAAGGTGAACGGTTCGCCGAATGGGCAGTGCGCGCAGACGAAGGAGATTTGCGATGACAGTGGACATTTCGCGAGCAACTGCCGACGAGCTTCGGTCCATCGCCGAACGCGGTGCAGTAGAACTCGACGGAGCCGGCGCGCAGGAACTGTTGCAGTGGACCGAGGACACGTTCGGTGACTCGTACATCGTGGCGTCGAACATGCAGGACGGGGTGTTGGTTCACCTTGCCGCACAGGTGCATCCGGGCGTCGACGTACTCTTCCTCGACACCGGCTACCACTTCCCCGAAACCATCGGCACGCGTGACGCGGTCGAGCAGGTGTACGGCGTCAACGTCATCAACGCTCGTGCGCTGGCAAGCGTCGCCGAGCAGGATGTCGCCGAGGGCAAGGATCTGTTCGCCCGTGATCCCAACCGCTGCTGCGCACTACGCAAAGTCGCGCCGCTCAAGCAGACACTGTCCGGGTACAGCGCGTGGGTGACCGGCATCCGCCGCGTCGAAGCGCCCACCCGCGCCAACGCTCCCCTGATCTCCTTCGACGAAGCCTTCGGACTCGTGAAGATCAACCCGATCGCTCCCTGGTCGGACGAGGAGATGCAGAACTACATCGACACCAATTCCATCCTCGTCAATCCCCTTGTCGACGAGGGATATCCGTCCATCGGCTGCGCACCCTGCACCAGCAAGCCAGCCCCCGGCAGCGATCCGCGTAGCGGTCGTTGGGCCGGTGCCTCCAAGACAGAATGCGGGTTGCACGCATCATGACAGTTGACTTGACACCTTCACGGCCTCAGCTCGACGGCACACAGTTCGATACTCTCGACGCCCTCGAGTCCGAAGCGATCCACATCTTCCGAGAGGTGGCCGGCGAATTCGAACGCCCGGTCATTCTCTTCTCGGGCGGTAAGGACTCCACCGTGCTGCTGCACCTGGCGATCAAGGCCTTCTGGCCTGCGCCGTTGCCGTTCACCCTGCTGCATGTCGACACCGGCCACAACCTGCAGGAAGTCCTCGACTTCCGCGACCACGTGGTGGCCAAGTACAACCTGCGCCTGCACGTGGCCAGCGTCGAGGAGTACATCGCGGACGGTCGCCTCACCGAGCGCCCCGACGGTATCCGCAACCCGCTGCAGACCGTGCCGTTGCTGGACGCGATCTCCGAGAACCGCTTCGACGCCGTATTCGGTGGCGCTCGCCGCGACGAGGAGCGGGCCCGCGCCAAGGAGCGGATCTTCTCGCTGCGCAACGCTTTCGGTCAGTGGGACCCCAAGAAGCAGCGCCCGGAACTGTGGAACCTCTACAACGGTCGCCACTCCCCCGGCGAGCAGGTGCGCGTCTTCCCGCTCAGCAACTTCACCGAGCTGGACATCTGGCGTTACATCGCCCGCGACAACGTCGAACTCGCCAGCATCTACTACGCCCACCAGCGTCCGGTGTACCAGCGCGACGGCATGTGGATGACGCCCGGCGTCTGGGGTGGACCGGCTGACGGCGAAGAGCTGCAGACCCTTTCGGTGCGTTACCGCACCGTCGGCGACGGTTCGACCACCGGCGCAGTCCTCTCCGATGCCGCTGACAACGAGGCCATCCTGGCCGAGGTTGCGGCATCACGTTTGACCGAGCGCGGCGCGACCCGTGGCGACGACCGAGTTTCCGAAGCGGCCATGGAAGACCGCAAGCGAGAGGGCTACTTCTGATGAGCGATCTGCTCAGACTGGCAACTGCCGGCAGCGTCGACGACGGAAAGTCCACCCTCGTGGGCCGTCTGTTGTACGACACGAAATCCGTTCTCGCCGACCAGATCGACGCCGTGACCCGTGCGTCGGTGGACCGCGGTCTCGACACCCCTGACCTCTCGCTCCTGGTGGACGGACTGCGCGCCGAGCGTGAGCAGGGCATCACCATCGACGTGGCGTACCGCTACTTCGCGACCCCCAAGCGCACCTTCGTGCTCGCCGATACACCGGGCCACGTGCAGTACACCCGCAACACGGTCTCCGGTGCCTCGACGGCTCAGCTCGTGATCCTGCTGGTCGATGCTCGCAAGGGCGTCATCGCGCAGACTCGCAGGCACGCAGCGGTTCTCGCGTTGCTCGGTGTCCCGAAGCTCGTTCTCGCCGTGAACAAGATCGACCTCGTCGAGAACCCCGAAGAGGTCTTCACCTCGATCTCCGCCGAGTTCAACGAACTCACCAGCTCACTTGGCTGGGCAAGCGAAGACGTCGTCGAGATCCCGGTGTCGGCACTGCACGGTGACAACGTCGCCATCCGCTCCGACAAGACCCCGTACTACACCGGCCCCACACTGATCGAGCACCTCGAGTCGATTCCGGTCGACGCCGAGCCACATCGCGTCGGTCTGCGTTTCCCGGTGCAGTACGTGATCCGCCCCCGCACCGCAGAGTTCCTCGACTACCGCGGCTACGCCGGTCAGGTCGCTGCCGGTTCCGTCGTGCCCGGCGACGAAGTGGTGATCCTGCCCTCGGGTACGCGCACCACCGTCACACGTATCGACACGGCCGACGGCGAACTGGACGTCGCCCACGCCGGACGCAGCGTCACGCTGATCCTGGCCGACGACGTCGACGTCTCTCGCGGCGACACCATCGCATCGCCGTCCGACGCACCCGAGCCGATCGGCGAATTCGACGCCACTGTCTGCTGGCTGGCCGAGAAGTCGCTGCGCCCCGGTGCACGTCTGCTGCTCAAGCACGGCACGCGAACGACGCAGGCCATCGTGGGCAGCTTGGTGGAACGCTTCAACGAGCAGGACCTCACCACGGATCAGGGCCCGGACACTCTCGAGCTCAACGAGATCGGCAAGATCTCCATCCGGGTGGCCGAGCCGATCGTGGCTGACGACTACGCCGTCAACCGCCACACCGGCAGCTTCCTGCTGATCGATCCCGCTGGTGGAAACACTCTCGCAGCCGGCCTGGTGGGCGACGTCATTTCCGCTGTCGAATTGGGCGAGCGCGTCTAAGTCGATGGTTCCGCTCATCGCTGTTGCGCACGGCAGCCGTGACCCCCGTTCTGCTCGGGTGATCGCGGCTGCTGTGGCAGCTCTTCGTGAAGTCCGGCCAGACCTCGATGTCCGGCTGGCGTTCCTCGACCTCAATGCACCGTCCATCGATCAGGTCCTGGACGGAGTTGCACACGACGGCCACACTCACGCCGTTGTTGTTCCGATGCTGCTGGGCAATGCCTTCCACGCCCGGGTAGATCTGCCCGGACTCTTGGCCGCTGCCGCGACACGCCACCCCCAGTTGACCGTGTTCCAAGCAGACGTGCTGGGTCGCGATGCTCGGCTGATCGAGGCAGTACGCGAGCGAATTCTCGAAGCGGGTGCCCGCCCGGACGATCCGTCGGTCGGTGTCGCTCTTGCGGCAGTCGGCTCGTCCGACGCGCGCGCCAATGCCGCGACCGCAGAATTGGCGTCCACTCTCCTCGGCGGAACCAACTGGTCGGGCGTTCGAATCTGTTTCGCGACATCCGCGGAACCGACAGTTGCCCAGGCGATCTCCGCACTCGAGCAGGACGGCGCCGAACGTGTTGTCGTCGCACCGTGGTTCTTGGCTCCCGGCCTACTGACCGATCGACTCAGCGCTGCCGCAGCAACTGCATGTCCGCGCGCGCGTTTCGCCGACACGATCGGTGGGCACTCTCTACTGATCGAAACGATGATCGACCGTTACCGACAAGTCGCTGATGCACTACCCGACCGTCTGGTCCGCTCCGCCTGATCCGGTTTCACAGGCCGTTATCAGATTGTTACCGTAGTGTTGGATCTGTCCAGCTCGCGAAGGTACCTCCTTCGCCTGCGAAACAGATCTTTGGGTGCAATCCCCTCAGAGCGCCGCGAGAGGGAACACCATCACTCACAATCTTCGCCTCGGCACAGCCGGCATCGCATGGGTCCTGTCGGTGCTCTACCTGCTTGTCGAAATCTTCACAGCCGGAGCATGGAAGACGCCGTACAGCTTCGCGCGCGACTCCATCAGTTCGCTGGGCGTGACGACATGCAGCGTGGATTCGTGTTCGCCGATGCACGACGTGATGAACGCGGCCTTCATGATCCTCGGTGCGCTCACCATCCTCGGTGCAGCCTTGCTGCACAAGTACATTCCGGACGGTCGTGCGAAGAAGTGGATTCTCGGTCTTGCCGTCGTCGTTGCATTGAGCACCGCGGCCACCGGCCTCTTCCCGGCGAACGACGGGACCTTCGTTCATTGGACCGCCGTACTTCCCGGCTTCGTCGCACGTCATGCCGTTCTCGTCCTCATGGCAATTCAATTCTGGAAGCACAGCAAATGGATCGCAGTGTGGTCAGGGCTGTGCGCGGCTACCGGAATCGTCGGTGCCGTACTGCTTCTCGGACGAACCCTCACTTTCGGCCTTGGTGAACGCCTGACGCTGTACCCGCTGCCTATGTGGATGGCCGTCACCGGCGTCGCAGCCCTGCTTGCGTTGATGCGCCGAACCGTGTTGAAGAACGTGGAACTGACACTGTCCGGTAACGGATTCATCACCGCTCTGTTGTCGTTGCGCCCGCGTCGATCTCGCGCGGCTGTGCCTACCGACGTTCTCGCACCGCGGAAGCTGACGAGTTTGTAGCGAACCCGGGGTGACCAGGGACACACTGGTAGGGAGGCGACGCGAGGAGACTTCCATGACCAGTGCATCTGTTCGACACGGAATCGTGGCCGGTATCGACGGCTCGGCAAGCGCGGTCAACGCCGCGAGGTGGGCAGCTTCGGCTGCAAAGAGATTCGACGAACCACTTCGCCTGACCCACGTGCTGCCAGGACAACCCGAGTCCGGTGGCGGTACCAACGTCACCGACGAAGAGATGTTCGACCACCACCTTCGCGTCGAGGGTGCAAAACTGCTCGACGAGGCCGAGGACGCCATCCGCGATGATCACACCGACGTCACCGTCGAACGTGGCCTCGTGACCGGTACTCCCGCAACCACACTCGTCGAACTCTCGAAGTCGGCTCGCATCGTTGCACTGGGTCAGGCCGGCACCAGCGAAATGCAGTCCGTGTTTCTCGGATCCGACACCATTCGGGTGGTCAACCGCGCGCACTGTCCCGTGGCCGTATTCCGCGGTACGGGTGATCACGCGATGGCCGACACCAGGCCCATCGTCGTCGGCGTCGACGGGAGCAAGCTCAGCGAACTCGCCGTCGCGCATGCCTTCGAATTTGCCGCGTTCCTCGGCGCACCTTTGGTTGCGGTCCACACGTGGAACGAGCACGCCTCGCTGGGCGGGTATTCCGAAGCCAGGCGCTTCGTCGACTGGGGACCGTACGAACAGCATGAGCATGCACTGCTGTCCGAGTGCCTCGCCGGCTGGACGGAGAAGTACCCCGATGTCGAAGTCACCCGCAGTGTCCAGCGCAGCGGACCGATGAAGGCACTGCTCGAGCACTCGGCGGAAGCGCAACTCGTAGTCGTCGGTAGCCACGGCCGCAGCCCGTTCATGGCGTCGATAGTCGGATCGACCAGTCAGAGCCTCATCCACCACGCCCAATGCCCGGTCCTCGTCTGCCGAGAGGGCTGAACTCGTCTCGCTGTTGCCCGACCCCCAACTCTGAGCGAACGGCACTTTCGGCGCCATCAGGAGTCCGAAAGTGCCGTTCGCTCAAACAGGAGTGGGGGTACAACAGGTCAAACAGGGCGAGCGGGTCACACCTGGCCGACCACGCTCACCGTGACCGGCTCCTGCACCGGCGTCGACACCGGGGTCTCCGGCAGATCCGGCACCCGGGTAGCACGCGCGTACACCGTCTCCCCCGCCTCGAGGTGCAGCGCTGCACTGTCACCGCGCGTGACCTGAGCCGAGAAGAGCTCGCCGGTTGCCTCGTTGCGCAGGTCCACTCGAACCTCGAAGCCGAGGTACACGACGCGCTCGACTGTTGCGCGTGTGACGCCGAGCGACTCGGCCGTTCCGGATTCCTGCGCGAGAGCCATGCTCGGATCGCGGCCGAGGCGGATGTCGTGCGGACGGACCAACTGCCCGTTGAGCTTCGCGACGGATCCGAGGAAGGACATCACGAAGTCGTTGGACGGGCGGTCGTACAGGTCGGCAGGTTCACCGATCTGCTCGATCCGCCCCTTGTTCAGCACCGCGATGCGGTCGGCGACGTCGAGAGCCTCTTCCTGGTCGTGTGTGACCAGGACGGTGGTGACGTGCACCTCGTCATGCAGGCGACGCAACCACGTGCGCAGGTCGGCACGGACCTTCGCGTCGAGGGCGCCGAAGGGCTCGTCGAGCAGGAGCACCTGCGGATCCACCGCCAGAGCGCGCGCCAACGCCATGCGCTGGCGTTGACCACCGGACAGCTGCGCGGGGTACCGATGCTGAAAGCCGTCGAGGCCGACGATCCCCAGTAGTTCGTTGACCTTCTTCTCGATCTCCGGCTTCGGGCGCTTGCGGATCTTGAGCCCGAACGCCACGTTGTCTCGCACCGTCATGTGCTTGAACGCTGCGTAGTGCTGGAACACGAAACCGATGTCACGCTTCTGCGGCGACACGCCGGTGACGTCCTTGCCTGCGATGGTGATGGTTCCCGAATCGAGTTCTTCGAGCCCTGCGATCGAACGCAGCAACGTCGACTTTCCCGAGCCACTGGGCCCGAGCAATGCCGTCAACGAACCCGAGGGAATGTTGACCGTCACGTCGTCGAGCGCCGCGAAATCACCGTAGTTCTTGCGGGCCCCGGTCACTGTGATCATGTGGTGCTCCTCTTACGGTCCAGCAGCGTCATCAGCAACAGGACAATGATGGCGATGCCCATCAGCAGCGTTGCCGCCGAATACGCACCAAAGGTGTTGTGGTCGTCGATGTATCGCGAGTGCACCAGCAACGTCAGTGTCTGGGATACCCCCGGGAAGCCGGAAGAGACCATGATGACTGCGCCGAATTCACCGAGCGAACGCGCCACCGTCAACACGATTCCGTATGTCAAGCCCCAACGGATCGCGGGCAAGGTGATCCGCCAGAACGTCTGCCAACCAGAGGCACCGAGCGTCGCGGCCGCTTGTTCTTGCTCGTCGCCGATCTCGTGAAGTACGGGTTCGACTTCCCGGACGACGAAGGGCAGCGTCACGAAAATCGTCGCGATCACCATGCCTGGCAACCCGAAGATGACTTTGAACCCCAACGATTCGATGCCGCCGAACCAACCGTTGGCACCCCACAGGAGAATCAACGACACACCGACGACGACGGGCGAGACTGCGAAGGGCAGGTCGACCACCGACTGCAGAACTCCGCGGCCCGGGAACCGACCACGCACGAGTGCCAGAGCGGTGACCACACCGAACACGACGTTGATCGGGACCACGATCGCCACGATGATCAGCGAAAGATTCAACGCGGAGATCGCTGCCGGTGTCGTGATCGATTCGAGAAACGGGCCGATTCCGTTCTCGAACGTTCGCGTCAGGATCACACCGATCGGCACGACCAGCAACACGAACAGGTAGACGAGAGCGATGGTCCGCAGACCGATCTTCGATCCTCTGGACACGTTCATCGGGAACTCTCCTCACGTCGCTGTCCCCGCGATGCGAAGATTCGCAGGACGAACAGCGTCACGAATGCGATGGCCAGCAACGCTACCGAGACGGCAGCGGCGTTGGTCGGACGATCGATCTCGATCTGCTGCTGAATGTACTGCGACGTCATCTGTGTCACGCGTGGGATGTTGCCGCCGATCAGAACGACCGAGCCGTATTCACCGATCGCTCTGGCGAACGCGAGGCCCGCACCGGAGATGACGGCAGGCGCCAACGTCGGGAGAACAACCGAGCGAAAGATCGTCCAGTTGGAAGCTCCCAACGACGCAGCGGCTTCCTCGACTTCGCGGTCGACCTCCATCAGCACCGGCTGCACGGAACGGACGACGAACGGCAAGGTCACGAAGGCCAATGCCACGATCAGTCCGGGCTGAGTTGCATTGAGATGGATGTCGATCGGTGACTGCGGGCCGTAGAGGGACAGCAGCACGATCGATGCCACGATGGTCGGTAGCGCGAACGGCAGATCGATCATCGAGTTGACGATGCGCTTGCCCGGGAAGTCGTCCCGGACCAGCACCCACGCGATGATCGTGCCCATTACGACGTTGATCAATGCCACGATCACCGAGACCAACAACGTCACGCGCAACGACGCCAAGGCGACGGGTGCGGTGACGGCGTCCCAGAATCCGGAGATCCCCTCGTCGAACGCGGTGGCGGTCAACGCGGCGAGCGGAAGCAGAACGATGACGGAGAGCCACAGGGTGGCCACTCCGATTCCGAGCGGCCCCACACTCCCCGTGACCCGCGCGAGTTTTCGCCGACGAGCCACGGGGGTGGGGTCAATAGTGTCAGTCACGTCAGTCTTACTTGGTCGCGTTGTCGTAGATCACTGCGATCGAACCGGTGTCCTTGGTGAACAGAGCACTGTCCACGGCCTTCCAGCCGCCGAGGTCTGCAATGGTCCACAGCTTGGTCGGCTCGGGGAACTTGTCGGTGAACTTGGCAGCGACGGCGGGATCAACGGGACGGAATCCTGCTTCGGCCCAGAGCGTCTGACCCTCGGTCGTGTACAGGTAGTCCTTGAACGCGGTCGCCTTGTCGAGGACCTTGCTGTTCGAGATCACGGCAACGGGGTTCTCGATCTTGAAGGTCGTGGGCGGGGTGACGTGCTCGACCGGGTCGCCGTTGCCTTCGATGAACAGTGCTTCATTCTCGTAGCTGATCAGAACGTCACCGCTGCCCTGCAGGAAGGCTTCCGAAGCCTCGCGTCCCGACTTGGGCTGGATCTTGACGTGATCGTTGACCAAGGCGGTGACGTAGTCGAGCCCCGCCTGCGGGTTCTTGCCACCGTCGCTCTTCGCGGCGTACGGCGCCAAGAGGTTCCACTTGGCCGAGCCGGAGCTGAACGGGTTCGGCGTGACGACCTCGAGGCCGGGCTGAAGCAGGTCGTCCCAGTCCTTGATGCCCTTCGGGTTCCCCGGACGCGTCACGATGGTGACTACCGATCCGAACGGAATTCCGTTGTAGGCGTCCTGGTTCCAGTTCTGATCGACCAGACCGGCATCGACCAGGCGGGTGATGTCGGGCTCGACGGAGAAGTTGACGAAGTCTGCCTCGGCGCCGTCCTTCACCTTGCGCGACTGGTCGCCCGAGGCGCCGTAGGAAGGATTGAAGTTGACGTTCTTGCCCTCGTCGGTCGCCTGGAAGGCTGCGGTGAGCTTGTCGAAGCCAGGCTTCGGCACGGCGTAGGCGAACAGGTTGATCGTGCCGGCGCTACCGTCGCTGGCGGCGCTGTCACCACCCACGGTGTCGCTCGAGCCACCACTGCACGCTGTGAGTACCACGGCCCCCATGGTCGCGATAGCAGTGAGAAGTGTGCGGGAACGGCGTTTCATTGCAGATACCTTCCTGAAAGGACTGACAAACGAGGGTTGGTCAAACGACAAGTCCGAGACCTCTGGGGCTGATTCCATCGGGATGTTCAGACATGGAGAGCCGACGGGCGATGAGCCCTGAATCGGGGGCGCGAGTTACGCGCAGAGAAGTTCGAGTGGGGTGCGCAGCACCACCGGAGAGGTCGAACTCAGGAAATCAACAACAGGCGACGTCAGCGACGTCGAGCATGCCGACAGCAATCAACGCCAACTGGTGGCGGATTACGGGAGCTGTTGCTTCGGACACGCGGTGGACTTTAGCAGAGCACCGGCGCCCGCTCTAATCGGGAGAACTAACGGGTGAGAAGCCACGCGACGATCACGAGGAGAATCAGGGCTATCAGGGCGAGAGTGACCCGTGAGCGGGGCATCAGCTTTCCTCTACTTCTCGAGAATTCCTACGCAACCAGCCGAAGAGCGGCAGAGCGAGAACGGCGGCCAACGCGCGATCCAGACCGATGGCCACCAGGCGGCACAGCGGAACGACGACGATCAGGACCAACGCGACCTGCGGGATGAACGGGAGCCCCGCCATCCACAGCTCGAAGCTGTCCCACCAATCCGCTATCCGATCCACGCCAACACCCTATCCTTCGGACGATACGGTCCCGACAGCGTGTGGATTGGACGTGTGCCGATTCTGGCCGGATGATGGCCGAATGAGTGCTGACGACGAAGTGGTGCAGACGATTCCTCCCGCCTCCACGGGTCACCATCGAAGCAACTTTCCCCCGATCGACGACTATGCGTTTCTTTCCGATTGCGAAACCTCGTGCCTGATTGCCCGTAACGGATCTGTCGAGTGGATGTGCGTTCCCCGCCCGGACTCCCCCAGCGTGTTCGGTGCCATCCTCGACCGCAGTGCGGGCCATTTCCGTATCGGCCCCTACGGCCAGAACGTGCCGGCCGCTCGGCGCTATCTGCCGGGTGGACTCATTCTCGAAACGACCTGGCAGACCGAGACCGGCTGGCTCGTCGTCCGCGACGCCCTGGTTCTCGGCCCCTGGCACAACGTCGACAAGCGATCGAACACGCACAAGCGCACACCGACCGACTGGGATGCCGAACACACCCTTCTCCGTACGGTCAAATGCGTCAGCGGCACCGTCGAACTCGAGATGAGCTGTGAGCCCGCGTTCGACTATCACCGTGGCACGGCGAATTGGGAGTACACCGGAAAGGTCTACGAGGAAGCAACGGCAACGTGTCGCTCCGCCAAGCCCGGCGACCATCCCACTCTGCGCTTGACCACCGATCTCCGACTGGGTCTGGAAGGTCGTGAGGCACGGGCCCGGACGCGACTGGTCGAAGGCGACAACGTGTACGTCGCGCTCTCGTGGTCGGATCTTCCCGCGCCGCAGACGTTCGACGAGGCCGCCGACAAGATGTGGCAGACGTCCAAGTCCTGGCGTGAGTGGGTGACGATCGGCAAGTTCCCCGATCACCCGTGGCGCGGATACCTACAGCGCAGTGCGCTCACACTCAAGGGGCTCACCTACGCACCGACCGGAGCCCTGCTTGCGGCTTCGACGACCTCGCTACCGGAAACACCAGGCGGAGAACGCAACTGGGACTACCGCTACGCGTGGGTTCGCGATTCCACCTTCGCACTGTGGGGCCTTTACACGCTCGGGTTGGACCGTGAGGCCAACGACTTCTTCAACTTCATCTACGACGTGTCGAGTTCGGACAACGGTCAGCCGCATCCCTTGCAGGTGATGTACGGCATCGGCGGCGAGCGCACACTCGAGGAATCCGAACTCAACCATCTGTCCGGCTACGACGGCGCCCGTCCGGTGCGTATCGGCAACGGGGCGTTCGATCAACAGCAGCACGACATCTGGGGCACCATGCTCGACTCGGTGTACCTCCACATCCGTACCCGCGAGCGTGTCCCCGAAGCGCTGTGGCCGCTGCTCAAGAAGCAGGTCGAGGAAGCGATCAAGCACTGGCGTCAACCCGACCGCGGGATCTGGGAGGTGCGCGGTGAACCGCAGCATTTCACGTCGTCGAAGATCATGTGCTGGGTCGCACTCGATCGCGGCGCCAAGCTGGCAGAGATGCAGGGCGAGAAGAGCTTTGCGCAGCAATGGACGGCCATCGCGGACGAGATCAAGGCCGACATCCTCGCGCACGGTGTCGACTCGCGCGGAGTTCTGACACAGCGGTACGGCCACGATTCACTCGACGCGTCGCTCTTGTTGGCACCGCTGCTGCGCTTCCTGCCGGCCGACGATCCGCGCATCCGGGCGACGGTGCTGGCGATCGCCGACGAGCTCACCGAAGAGGGGTTGGTCCTGCGCTATCGCGTCGACACCACCGACGACGGATTGAGCGGGGAGGAGGGCACGTTCACCATCTGTTCCTTCTGGTTGGTGTCCGCCCTCGTCGAGATCGGCGAACTGGATCGCGCAAAGCATCTCTGTGAGCGCCTGCTCGGGTTCGCGAGCCCGCTCAAGCTGTACGCGGAGGAGATCGACGCGCACACCGGTCGCCATCTGGGTAATTTCCCGCAGGCGTTCACACACCTGGCGCTGATCAACGCCGTGGTCCACGTGATCCGCGCCGAGGAAGCTGCCGAAGCCGGAGCTTTCCAGCCCGCGCACAACGCGACCTAGACCCC